>JAJDUM010000055.1 GCA_022826645.1 Candidatus Poribacteria bacterium | reverse complement strand
CGTTGGTGCAATCAACTTATGGCGAAAAGTATCAGGGCGAAGTGACAGCCCTGTAGTTGGGGTTATGGCGTCCCCGATAGGTGTAAGGTTTCACCCGCACCTATGTAAATCCGGCTAAAAACAGCGGATAAGAATCCCAATCCTTTAGGGTTGGGAGTACGTCAATCATTCTGTACCACAACAACCTTCGTTCCCAACGCTCCGTCGCCCTCAACGGTGACGAAGTAAAAGTTGCTGACCACCCGCCGATCCTCATCGTCGTGACCGTCCCACTCGAAAACATGTCCTCCGACGGACAACGGTTCTGATTCTCTTAGTAGCCGTCGCAATCGTCCAGCTTCATTATAGATCTTAATCGTTATGTCATCGGGGCGATTTAATCGAAACGAGATCCAAGTTGATTCCCGGCTAGCCGAGAATACGCGCGGCTGGCATGTTAGATCGGAGATAACTGTGGTCTCTTCCGTCTCTGCAGCAGGTCTTGTTATGATGGCATACCGTCCGAGTCCCGAAACCACTGTTGAGATGGTTCCGCGCCGTGCATCAATTGTCCCCCCAATAGGAAGCCATGTTTTGCCATCCCAGTGAGCAACCGTCAGGATTTCTTTTGGTGTAGAGCGCGAAAATCCTGCTGTACTCTCGATAGACAATTCAATGACCGCCGGTTTCAACCGGTGTAACCGCAGATTTTCAGGTGCAAACTCGTAAGCCTGGATCGGAATAGAGGAAACCGAGGGCGTTGACTCCGTTACTACCGGATTCACTGTCACAACGGTTGTCCGTGGCAAGCTGTTGGGCGGAAACGTGATTCTGGCGCGATTGTCATGGCTTTCCACCATACCACCAGTTTCATGATTTACAGTCGGGTTGAAAAATATATGCACCTGATCAACTTCTCTATGCCCCGCTGTATCTGCCACAATAAGTCGCAAAGTGTATCGACCCGATAAACTTGGCACCTCCCATAATGCCAATATATCATCGGTGACAGGACTTGGAAACGCTGGCGGTTTCGATATAGGCAACCAAGTATCAGGCGAGTCTCCGGAACCGTATTCAATAACATATTCCTTGAAATTTCGATCATTTGCGGTGCCGCGAATCTCAATGCTCTGTGACACTTGTTCGTTCTCAGCGGGAGAAAGGATTTCAACCTGCGGACGAAGCCTATCAACCTCAACCGTGACCGATATATCGGCAAAATGTTCCCTATCGTAATCACCATTCGGAGTATCTCTCGCCACCAACTCAATCGTGTATAAACCGGCGGCGACCGTTCGCGTATCCCAACGATAAAGTGTGTCGTCTTCGACAGGCACTGTTGAAATAAAAGGAGGCAGGGATTCACCTGACGTAGAATCACCGGGAAAAATCCGGATCTGGTAATCCAGAAAATCCGTTTCATCCTTCGCAGTGCCTTTGATTTCATAAACATCACCAATCACAGCGTTCTCTTTTGGTGCGGTAATGCTCACAATCGGAGCGAGGGAATCAACCACAAATTCCCTGCTTGCCCCTGTCAAATCCCGGTTGCCTTCCCTATCAATGGCATAAACCGCAAAACGATGCGGTCCCTCTGTGAGTCTTGATAATACTGCACGTCTATCTCTGCCTCCATTATCAGTGGGGATTAGCGGTCCATCGTCAAGTTGGTAAAGATAACGAAGGTCCCCAGTTGGCGTGCTGGCATCACCTCCTTCAAACTTAAAGACAAAACTTGTCTCTCCAACAATTTCGCCGTTTTTCGGACCGTCGTTAATCTGTGTACGAGGCGGAGTCCTCTCTGGACTAAAGACGCTTAGCCCACCACTGTCCTCACTACCAAACCAGAGCACATCGTTCACTTTGACAATTGCGGAGATGTTGTTACTGTTAAGCCCATCACTTGCTGTCAGTGTTCGTTCAAATCGGTCGCTTTGGAATAAGCTCACGCCGTCAGCGGTTCCAATCCAAATTCGGTTATCTTCATCACGGTAAAGTGCCTGCACACGATTATCCGCCAATCCATCGGCAGTTGTCAGGGAAACAATGTGTCTCAACGTCACTCTGTCAAAAATCTGAATACCGGTATCTGTCCCCGCCCAGATCTCGCCGCTGGGCACTTCTAAAATCGTGTGAATAGAGAATGGTTCAGGCAGGCTATAGATTGGTTTTAAATTCAATCCGTCGTAAACCCACAGATCGCTGCCCCGTTCTTCGTTGCCAACAGTGCCGAAGTAGACCCGCCCCAGCGAGTCTACAAACATTGCCACGATTGTCCGACCAATCTCCAGAAACTGATTTCTTTCCCACTGTCGTCCGTCGTAACGGTCTAAACCGGGGAGATCATCTGTGGGTAAAAATCCCGTTCCAGCCCAAACATCGCCAGACGAATCAACAACAATGGATTGAACGCTATTGACGTTAATATCTGGAATCCGGAAAATTTCCCATGAGGATCCATCAAAAATACCAATACCAGCGTTCGTCCCAACCCAGATTCGCTCCTGAAGATCCTCGGCTAACCCACGAATCTCGTTTCCTGGAACCCCGCTAATCAATTTAACCCCATTCCGAGTATAGAGGCTCAATCCATCGCGCGTTCCGACCCAGAGCCTATCCTGTCGGTCTTTCAGCATTGCTGTCACACTATTGTGACTCAGGCCGTTATCTGTCGTAATCGACTTCCATGATCGATCTGAAAAATTGACTCCATTATCGCGTGTTCCAATCCAGATCTCACCGTCCTGTGTTTCAAACAGGGCTTGAATATTGTTGCTTGCCAAGCCATTTGCTCTTGTTAGATGACGCCAGCGTCCTACGTCGCGCAGTGTTGTAGCTGAGAGTTGTGCAGGGAGACGAAATTGACTGATACCAGCCGTAGTCCCAACCCAGATCATCTCCTCCCCATCACTCATCATGGACTGCACATTGTTCCCAACCAGAAGTCTATCCTGCGTCGTTACAACATGCCAAACTGAACCGTCGTAAATTGCCACGCCAGCTGTTGTACCGACCCAAAGATTGCCGAACCTATCCTCTAAAATCGCCTGAACATCGCCGTTCGGCAAACCGTCGTTTACGCTAAAAATTTCCCAACCTACACCATCGAAACGACTGATAAGATTGCCACTTTGGCGGCGATTGTTCTGTGAAAGCCCAAACCAGAGAACCCCAGTCCTATCCTCATAGATAGTCTGTACTCCTTGATTGAGTTGTCCAATTTCTGCGCCGTCCACAGTATGCCAAACTGTGCCATCAAATCGGTTGACTCCAAGCGGTGTCCCGATCCAGATCCCTCCATTTTGGTCTTGAATTATCGTCACAACACGCGCACCGATATCGACCAGTCCCGCTCCTTGGGTATAATGCTGCAACCAATCAATCTGCCCTCGCGAACCCTCCCATACCCCTCGATACACTCCTGTATCTGCAGCAACCCAGATGAAACCCGCGGTGTCTTCAAGAACCTTGAAAATCTCAGTCTCTTGCGGACCCCCATTCGACCTACCGGCTTCGCGCCAGAACCCGTCTAAACGATTTAATCCCTTGTCTGTCCCCAACCAGATTTGCCCAAATCGATCCTCGGTGATAGTTCTAATATTGTTGCTGCTGAGATTATCACCAATCCGTGTGAAATTTCGCCACTGGAAATTTTGCTGGGCAAGTGTAATATCAGGCGTTAAAAGGAAAAACGTAAGACAGAAGACAAAAAGTGAAAGGTAAAATGGAAAGCGAAAAATATATTTGGAAGATATGGGGATGTGTAGATGAGAAGATCGGGAGAAATATAGAAATGCGCTCATTGTCTATATGTCCAAACTAAAAACGCTGATCGCGTTGTTAGCATTTGTTGTCTTAGTCAACAGCAGTTTAAAGTGCGTGTCCGAAGAATTTCACTATCGAACCATTGTTCCTGGAAGTTGACAGCCTTGGCGATTTCATCGTCACTTAGATTTATCTGGGTTCCGGGACCTATAACTAGCTTGCCATCGTCGTCGTTTAGTCGGTGGATAATGGCAATACATTTGCCCTGTGCGGTGTGTAGAGGTAGACTGACGCCTAAGTAATACGCGCCTAATTCCTCACCGTCAGCGGATTGTGTTCCGGGAACATAGCCGTAATTGACCTCGTAGAGAAAACCGTGTTTAGGGTGCTGCCGAGAGGTCTGTCAATGATAATTGACACCTCCTCACCGAGATATTGCTCTGCAAGCAATAGAGAGTGAGACTTATTTTGCATTGAAATGGTATGCCCCTCCTATTTGCTGATAATCATTTTCCGGGTTGCACGGAAGGAGGGAGTGGAGAGCGTGTAGAAATATATGCCGCTGGCGACAGGCTCGCCATATAGATTCTTCCCATCCCAGTACGCTGCGTTTGTCCGATTCAGATAGCGACCGGGTATCAGGTATCCCAAGTCAATCTGACGGATAAGCATCCCAGTAGCATCATAAATTTCGATACTAACCTGACCGGCTGAAGCAAGGTGGAAGGGGATCCACGTCTCCGGGTTGAACGGGTTAGGATAGTTTTGAAGCAGCTGATTATATGTCGGAATTGATGAAAAGAGGAGCTGTTGTAAAACCTGTCTGGTACGAATAAGCTCTGGGGAATTTTCAGGTAACAACAGGAGTTCGTGGTAAATCGATTCAAGCTGCTTGCGCAAGGTTGGTGAGATTAAGTGCAGAGATTCAACAGCGGCTTGCGGTGCAGCAGGGGCTTCATCAACCTGATAAGATTCTCCAAAATGTGCACCCACCAGCACGGTGTCATTAAAATCAACAACACCGTCACCGTTGACATCCGGATAGACATCCAAATCTGTCGGAACTGGCTGCCCTAAGTATCGCACAACAGTACTAAGATCGAAAATATTCACAATCCCATCAACGTTGACATCCCAAGGTCGGCCAAGTTCTTCGACCAGCACTTTCAACTCGTGGATTTCACAGTCGATCTGTTCTTGATTTGAATTAACAAGAATAAGATTCTGCAACTGAATTGTGCTCATTCCAGCAGCTTTTGCCCGAAATGAGGCACCTAACACGATACCACTACCAGTTATTCCGCTAGTCCCGGTCTTAGCGGCGCTGATGTTCTTGTATATCCCATTTATTTGGTCGGGCGGCGACGTCGGCTGGTGTCCAAGCCCAGATTCGCCAAAGATATCTCGGAACCTGGTGACAGTTACAAATGTAAGCACGTCAGGATTAGTCCACCGCAAATCGAAGCTAAATCCTTGCAAGTCAATAACAGAATCAACGAAAATATCTATGGCAAATTCCTCTCCTAAATTGATCCGTCGAACGGACGATGCTATCCTGACCACGCACCCCAGGGCTCGAAAATCCCGGACCGCCGACCAGTTACTGACTCCATCGAAGCTGCCAGCACGAACACGCCACCAATAATGGGAGATATTGTTCTCAGGCTCAAAGGATAGCTCATCCGCAGTAACAGTTATTAACTGTGTGTTCTCTGCGATAAAGTTTGAAGTGCTTGAAATTTCGATATCATAATAGACTGCATTCTCAACGGTTTCCCACTTTAAGTTGATCTGCGAGGGTCTGACAGACTCGCCAGCTTGCGGCGCAAGGAGCGCCGGTCTTACATGACTTGAACTCCAAATAGTGATTGTTCCTTCGGCTGCCCCCGCGACTGCGAGTTGGGGACGCGTTGGACTGAACGATAGATCGTGTATGAGCTGTGTATCGAAAGACTGGAGTTCTGAGCGGGTCAAGACATCCCACAGTTTAAGAGTGTTATCAACCAGCGAATTAAGTAGTCCAACAGCGAGGAGGCGCCCATTTGGATTAAAACTAACTGACATCACTTGCCGGTCATAGGTTGCAAACGGTTCCGTCTCCCCGATAGTGCCTTCGGGCTCCGCCGAATTGAGGTCCCAGAGTTGGACGGTTCCATCTCTACCGCCTGACGCGATGAGGTTGCCATCGGGATGGAATGCCACAGAAAGAACCCCTTGCGCATGCCCAATCAATTCGTGGAGCGGTGAACCATCCGATGCATTCCAGACACGCACCGTGCCATCCTCGGATCCGGAGGCGATCATACTGCCATCAGGACTGAATGCAACAGACCAAACAACGTCTGTATGCCCTTCAAGCGTCGCCAGAAGCTTACCGGTATTTGCTTCCCACAGCTTGAGCGTTCGATCCCTTGATCCGGAAATGATGCGGTTTCCGTTGGAATTAAAATCTACAGATGTGACCTGTCCAAGATGTCCTTCAAACGCACGAATTTCCCGCTGTGTCCGAACCTCCCACAATCTAATCGTTCCATCAATAGAGGCAGATACGAGGTCACCATTAGGGCGGAACGCAAGATCTTCAACTTTTCCCCTATGTCCCGTCAGGGTGTACATAGGTTCATTGACATTGGCCTCCCAGATGCGAATTTCATTCGCGCCACCAGAAGCAAGCCACTTCCCATCAAGGCTATACCCAACTGCGAGCACACGTCCAGTGTGCCCTAACAGAAATTGGTGAGGGAACTCCGCGTAACTATTTACGCATAACAGAATAAGAAAAAAGATTGCAAACGATAAAACCAAGCGCTTCATGGTATCCCTCGAAAATGTCAAGAGTACAAATACATCTTTTAATGCAAGCATAATTTATGCCAACATAAATTGTCAACCACGAAAACACGCTGGGGAGGTGTCAGGAATTTGCGGGTTGGAAAGGAGGGTAGCTGGTTTGAGCGTGAGAATCTACCAAATATCAAGCTTCATGTTAGGGATTCCACCAATAAGTCATTTTTCCGACAAAGGTGGATTCCTCCAGCTTAGTACTGGAGCCACTAGCATCATAGATTTGGTTGAAAACAAGGTAGAAATCGCTGCCGGGACGGTAGATATAGTTGAGCAGAAAGTTGGTGGAAATCACATGGCTATCGCTGTTCCATTGGGCAAACAGTTTAGTAAAGAATCTGGTGGAAAAAGAATAGCTCATACGGGCACCAAAAATGCTCGCATTGAATGAACCTGCTGGAAGGGTGATCCGATTAAATTGGAAACGCGGTTCAAGGCTGAAGTGACCATTTGGTTTGAAGTCGGGTCCGATATCAAAACCGACCCTTTGTCCATCGAAGAAACCGCCAAAATTAGTACCTAATTCGAGGGAAAACGTCTTTGTATCATCGGTGTTGATCGAAGCCCGATAGGAATTAAACTGATACTCGTCAATCGGAATCGTGATATCGTCTCGAATTTCGAAATCCTCGTCGAGCCGTTCAAAGGTTCGTTGTGCCTGAAAACCAAACCACCCGCCGCCCTCCAGTTCAAACCAGTTCACGTATGTAAACTCTCGGGTCGTCAGTTCATTATCCCGATTGAGGACTAAGTCAAATTCCGGTCCCGCCCAGATTTGACGAATCCCAAATTTACTAAGCATCGGCGTAAGGCGCACTTCGCCCCGGAGGCGACGGACATCTTGCCGCCGGACAAATCCAACTTCGGGCTGGAAGTTCTCGCCGATATCTATGTATGACCCTACAAGACGCACGTTCTCATTCCGCCAATCGCCCCCAAAGTACATGGCATCCCTTTGATCTCCTACACCATCTTCAAACGTGCGCGCCCAGAGGCCACGTAGGTTGATATTGTCAGCGGGACGGTACGCAATGTCAAATCCGCCCGCACGGTTGTAGGCATCAGCATTCTGTTTATTGACTGCAATCAGTCCAACAGTGGAACCACTGAAGAAATCCCGTCTCATGCGTAACACTGAGTAGTTTGTGCGTGGTTCATCAACAATGTCATCCGGATCAGTCACAGAAGCATCGGTGTGAAATTGGTCCGTAAAAACATTCAATAGACCAATACCGTAAGGTCCCACCTTACCGGTAATCTTTCCACCGGTGATAATTGGGACAGCATGTCCTTCCGCAAGACCGATACGACGACTGTAAAAGAGAAGTAATGGAGGTGGCCGCCGGAAACTGGTGCGCGGGATACCGAAATCAAACAGCCCAGCCCCCTCTAAGAAGAAAGGACGTTTCTCTGGGAAAAATAGACTGAAGCGGGTTAAATTGACCTGCTCTTCATCGGCTTCGACCTGTGCAAAATCGGTGTTGAAAGTCATATCGGCGGTCAGATTTGAGGTAAGTCCATACTTGGCATCAAGCCCGAACTCAAACTTTCCGCTCGTATCATCATCTGCCTCAATTCGGCTCACTCCCGGCAAAACGTAAGGCAGTAGCTCCAAATTACGGGACGGGGCAAGTCCTTTCAACCCTATCAAACGACCAATGTTCGCGGTGCGATATCTGGCTCGCCACCCGTGCGCTCTGGAGACTGGTGCCCATAGCCCTTCCTCCTGGTTTCGCATGAGACTTCGTCCTACATTGAGTCCCCAGGTCATCGTATCACTCCGATTGAAACGGAGTTGGCTGAAGGGAATACCAATTTCTGCTGTCCAGTATTTCTCGTTGGTTTGTGTACGACAGTCCCAGACCGCATCCCAGTTCTCGTTCCGGCTGTCCCCAGCATCCATTATAGCAACATCTTCCATTGCTCCCAACGGATTGACGCGGAAGAAGAACCCGCTTCGCTGATCGTCATAAGTATCCAAAAGCACAAAAACGTTGTCATTATCCCACAGATTGCCGTCACGGCGCATCTCTTTGGCAGTAATCTTAGAAATATCCGAATCAAAGCAGGTGAAACCGAAATAGATATTTTTCTCATCATAAAGGATGCGGACCTCCGTTGTCTCTGTCATCGACTGACCGGTGTCCGGTTCCATTTGGACAAACTGACGGAGGCGCTTCGCGTTTTGCCAATCCGGTTCTGTAAGATCGCCGTCAACCTCAATGGCTTGAAAAGTTCGATACGCCTCGGCTTTGTAATCTGTAGAGTCCGGACTTGCATCCACGATTGAGGGAAATAACAAACAACAAATAACCAGACAGAGAAACAGTTTTCTGTTTCGAGTAATTCCACATAATGGTAAACGATCAATCATAGTTTGTCTCCCGTGATGAGTTCTAACTTTCAGATAAGGCGTTTTGCCTGAGCGTTCGCATTGCATCGAAGGTAGGCAAGCAACCGACTAACTTTTTGGCGGTCGGAACCTTGGAATTTGCTGATAGCAGTCGTGCCAACCTACAGATGCCGCTGAATCTGATTAAAGCTGTGCAAATCGAGCCTGTGATAGTCGGGAATATCGTACCGATTCCCACGCACGTCTGTCACGAGCAGCCGGGCAGGTGGAAACTGTCTGACGTTCTGATGAAGCCCCTGCACAGAGAAAGTTATCCGACCACGCGACGTTTCGACCTCCCAGTCATGGATACCAAACCGCTCCTTGACGCGGATAACTTTCTGAATGATGGGCGTAAAATACCGTTTATCGAGCTCCTCACGAAGGATTTTGAGGCTTTCGGAGTCGAGTCGCGCTGGGTCCTCAATGATACCGATTTCCATCTCCTCCCCAACTCCAAGTGAGATGTAGCGATTTGGATCACTCAACGGAAGGATTCGGCGCACTGTCACACGAGTGTAGCAGACCTCCTCCAGAATCTCCAAACGGGGAGCACCCATCGGCGACCGGAATAGACGTATCTCCTCTGGGTTCAAATATCTCGGCGTGAAGTCATTGCCATCAACTGAGACCGGAAGCGGCGGACCCGATTCCAAAGCGGCGATACCTTTGGATATATTTTCTTTGTCTGTGTTCATGTTCAGCTCTCGACAGCCTGCGCTTCTGAGCGAATCTCGGAAGCTTGTCGTTGTGTCTCAACGAGATTGTAGTAAATCCCTTTCTTCTCCATCAATTCTTCATGGGACCCACACTCGACACCACGCCCTTTATCTATGACGAAGAGGCGATCTGCATTTCGCAGCGTCGATAACCGATGCGCAATGGCAAAAGTGGTTCGGTTCTGCACAAGTCGGTCAATCGCCTGCTGGATTTTGCGTTCCGTCTGAACGTCAACGGACGAAGTTGCTTCATCAAGAATTAGAATACGTGGGTTATGCAGGATTGCCCGCGCAATTGATATGCGCTGCCGTTCCCCACCGGACAATCTGCCACCCCGTTCACCAACTTCTGTGTCGTATCCATCGGGAAACTTCACGATGAACTCATGAGCGTTGGCAGCTTTCGCGGAAGCAATAACCGCCTCCATCCCGGCTCCCGGCTTTGCGTAGGCGATGTTTTCTGCAATGGTCCCATTGAATAAGTACGGTTCCTGGAGCACGACACCAATCTGCTGCCGTAGGTCCTCAGGGCGAATCTCCGTTATATCTACGCCATCAATGGTAATACTCCCCGAATCCGGTATGTAAAACCGGCAAATCAGGTTAATCAGCGTCGATTTTCCTGCCCCAGAATGCCCAACTAAGCCGATCATCTCGCCCGGCTTAACATGGAGGTTGATATCTCGGAGAACAGGCTTATGCGAATCATAGCCGAAGGTCATATTGTGAAATTTGACCTCTCCTTGGAGTTCCGATTTCGAGATGAGAGCACTGTCATCTGACTGCTCTGGCTCGGAGTCAATCACCTCAAAAATTCGTTCTGCCGCGGTCATCGCTCGCGATGCCCAGTTAACCATTGGGCTCAGATGCCGTAACGGACCGTAGAACATTGCCAAGTAACTATGGAACGCCATCAACGTACCAAAGGTCATATCACCCGTGATGATCTGCAGACCACCGGCGTACCAGACGATAAGCGTCCCCAACTGAACGGAAAACCCCAGTAGGGGATAGTAGGTTGCCCAGACCTTCTCGGCAACCGTATCGTAATTCCGGGCATCCTCGTTCGTATCGGAAAATCGTCCCACCTCACTCCGCTGCTGACCAAACGCTCGAACAACGCGAATACCGGAGACAGAATCGTTCACAATGTCGTACAACTTCGATCTTCGCCGCCACGCCCGATGCCACAGTCCACGAACCTTCTTCCAAAACCATCGCGCGCCGAGGACAACCAGCGGAATAGGAATTAGGATAAAGCACGCCAATTGCCAGTTCATCGAGAACAAGAAAGCACCGATTCCAAAAAGCATCAGCACGTCGATAACAAGGAATTGAAGCCCATCCAACAGAAACCACTGAAGACGCGTACTGTCTTCGGTGATGTGGGAGATAACTGTCCCAGTCTTGCGTTTATCGAAGAACCGAAGGGAAAGCCCGTGTAGTCGTTCGTAGATCTGATCGCGGATGTCCGCTGTCATGCGGAAGGTCAACCAAGCGGCTAAACGCCCACGAAAAATGTCAAGGATATGGGTGAGAATATGCGCTGCCACTAGACACACCATGGCAATCCCCAACGCAAGCGTTGCCGTCTCGAACGACCGGAAGATTCGACCTATCGCCGTTGTCGCTAGACTTTGTGCTGCTGCGAGATCTTCGTTTAGCTTCAGGACATCGTCAATAAGGATGCGCGTAAAATAGGGAGGCACGAGTGCAATTAGTGTCGAGATAAGCATGAGAAGCGCTACCACAGCCGCGCGCGCCTTATGCGGTTTGAGATAAGAGAGGACCCGCAACATGACCCGATGCTTTTTGGTGCACGCTGGACACGGCAAAAACATATCAGGCAGGGGCAAGCCACACGTCTGGCAGAACTTCTGCTCCTCTTCGTACTCCCATATTGGCGCTTCGTCGCGTTTCCCCTGACGATGCTCAATCTCTTCGCTGAGAAATTTCGCTATATACCCGAACTTCGGCATCAGGCCGTTTGAGTAACGGATGAGATCTAAGGTATCGCCCATCATCTCTAAAACGAGAATCCCGCCGTCAACAACCGCCTCTGAACGCACCTCTACCACTTCGCCGTACGGCACACGGTGGAGGACAGCGCCTTCTGTATCAAGTGCCAAAACCTCCACATCGGTCAGGACGAACCAACTTTCACCGAACAGCCCGTCGGGATTGAGATCGCTCTGCGCCGCGAACCGCACTTTGTCTAAAGGAATGTCTGCCTCCCGCAAAGCTGCTTCCATTGAGGGAGACAACGTATCTAATATCTCTTGATGTGCCAATGGTACTAATTTCTCCTACGGGTGGATGTGTGATTGCTAAACAGCAGAAAACTGAATCTTACGCTGCTTGCGGCATTTGTACCACAAGTCCGCCAAACAACCTCGGATAATCGGCGACCTTCTGCCAGTTTAGCCCTAAATCATCTGTTTGGTATAGGGTGGTGTCGTCCACGACAACTAACGCCTTCGCTCCGTCAACCGTAATAATCTGAAAGGTGTCAATATTCTCACCGATCTGTTTCGGCAGGCCATTGACCAACGCCCAATTTTCACCCGCGTCCTCGCTTCTATAGAGTTGGGCATCTACCCTGCTGTGGGGACCCCGCGATGTAGAAACTAAGTAGACGTCACTCTCAGGAAAGCAGGTACACGCTCGTTGATAGTAGTAAGGCATGCCATTTCGCTGGTGCATAAACGTATCGCCATAATCTCGACTCAGATAGAATCCCCTTGCGGTCGCGGCAAAGACGATCGCTGGATCGGACGGGTGAGTGGAGACCTGATGCACGTCCATCTCCAATCCTTCCTGAAGGTTTTCCCACGTTTCCCCACCATCGCAAGAGCGAACAATCCAACCGACATGGATGTTTGCGTAGATGGTTCCATCCGCGGAGACCGCCAAAGAGCGCACATCCGGGGGACCTCCCCACGGTGTCTTCCAAAGTTTGCGTCCTGGCACTGCGTCAAAACTGTCGATAAAATCCAGTTCACCATCGGCGACCCACGCGAGCCGAGCACATTCTGTGCCCACGAGTAGCCGATTATCGGGTGTCCAGCAAATGCAGTTCAGCGTGACATCCGCTAATATCTGCTGATCCCACAGCCCCGAAGCATACGTCCACACGTCCTGGTTGTTGACAATCACGGATAACCGATCGTGCCCCGCATCCCCTGCAATGACCGATGCAGGCTGAAATGGAACATCGTTAATCGGCTCGCCGTTGAAGTCTAAGATGCCCTCTTCTGAAAGTAACCAAACAGTCTCTTGACTCATGGGAAACGCTCCTTTCCGGAAATATGTCAGTACACTCGTTCCTTAATCGTCCAATATACTGAATTTACGGATTCCACCAATACGTTAGCTTTCCAACAAGTGTGGATTCCTCAAGACTGATTCCTCCACCGTTACCATCATAAATCTGGTTGAAAACAAGGTAGAAGTCGCTACCCGGACGATAGATGTAGTTGAGCAGGAAGTTGGTGGATATCACCTCGTCGCTGCTGTTCCATTGGGCAAACAATTTCGCAAAGAGTTGGGTCGAGAAGGAATAGGCGAAGCGACCTCCAAACACATTCACATTGAAGGGGTCTTCTCCGGGAAGAGACACTCGGTTAAATTGATACTGAGATTCAAGGGCAAAACGTCCACTCGGTTTGAACGTTCCTCCAATGTCAAACCCTCGCCTATCACCGTTGTAGAACTCACCAAAATCCACATCAAACTCCATAGCAATCATTTTACTTTCATCGGTCTGAACCCCTGCCCTTACAGATGTAAAACTATACTCATCAATGGGTATGATGACGTCATCTCGGATTTCAAAATCCTCGTCGAGGTGCTCAGCAGTCTGCCGAATCTCAACTTGCAGGCGACCACCTTTTTCCAGTTCAAACCAGTTACTGAACCGGATGGATCGGGTCTCTAAGTCACCGTTCTGGTTGAGGACAAGGTCGAATTCAGGTCCTGTCCAAATGCGCCGAATCCCAAATCTCCTGGGCCAAGGGGTATAGCGCACGTCGCTCCGGATTTGGCGCACACCCTTCCGTCGGATGTATCCCACTTTGGGGTTAAAATCCTCACCAATATCGGTATATGATCCGCCCAATCGAAGCTTATCATTTCGCCAAGTGCTGCCGACATACCACGCATTGCCAGTCCCATCATCCTCGTCCGAATCAGCAGTGCGCGCCCACAACCCACGCACATCAAAATTGTCTACCGGACGGTATGTGAAGTCCAACCCACCAGCGCGATTGTAGGCATCTCCATCCTGCTTATTTATACCAATTAACCCGACGCGTGAACCGCTGAAAAGATCTCGCGTCAACCTTAGCACGGAGTAATTGGTGCGGGGCACATCAACAATCTCATCTGGATCCGTCTCATCAAGAAATTCGTTCGTCAGCACGTTTAGCATACCGACGCCATAAGGTCCCATTTTGCCGGTGATCTTACCACCAGTGATAATCGGGATGGAGCGTCCCTCTTCAAGACCGATACGACGACTATAAAACAGAAGCAGCGGCGGTGGACGGCGGAAGCTGGAGCGACCAATGCCGAAATCAAACAATCCCGCCCCTTCTAAGAAAAAGGGACGTTTCTCAGGAAAGAATAGGCTAAAACGACTGAGGTTGACCTGCTCTTCGTCAGCTTCGACCTGTGCAAAGTCGGTATTAAAGGTTAGGTCAGTGGTAAGGTTTGAGTTAATCCCGTACTTGAGATCCAAACCGATATCGAACACCCCATCCGTATCAGCGGTATTTCCTTCCGTTCGGCTCATCCCCGGCAAAACATAAGGCAGCAGTTCCAAGCGCCGAGATGGAGCAATCCCTTCTAAACCGGTAAGGCTGCCGAGATTACCGAGACGGTATTTCGCCATCCCCCCATACTGCCGAGGCACCGGCACCCATATCGCCTCCTCATTGTTCTTGCGGACTCCCCGTCCCACATTCATACCCCAAGTCATCTGATCGTTTTTGTCGAAGCGGAGTTGGCTGAACGGAATACCGAATTCAGCTGTCCAGTGATCTGAATTAACCTTAGCTTGACATTCAACGACTACATCCCAACTCCGATTCAAGCTATCCCCACCGTTCGTTAAGGCTCTGTCCTGATACGCTCCCAAAGGGTTGATACGGAAGGCGAATCCATTCCGCTTGTCGTTATAAGTATCCAGAATCAGAAAGACGTTGTCGTTTTCATGCAGATCTTGTGCGTCATGGCGCATGTCGTTGGCAACCAGCTTGGACATATCTGATTCAAAGCAGGTAAAACCAAAGTAGATGTTTTTGTCATCGTACAGGATGCGAACTTCCGTTGGTTCGCTTATTGATTTACCTTCATCAGGCTCAATTTGGAAAAACTGATTAATTGGACTCGCCTGCTGCCAATCAGATTCATTGAAATCACCATCAACCTCAATGCTCTGAAACGTTCGGTATGCTTCAATCTTGTACTCTACGGGACCAAGATCAGCATTCACCGTGAGCGGAAATAGCAGATAGCAGATAGCCAACAGAAGAAGACATCTTCCGTATTGTAGAATGCTACCACTTGAAAACTGACACCAAAAATTGAGATGATAAATCACAAACGGTCTCCTTTCAAAATGGCTCCAGAATGGATTCTAAGGTCAGGGATCTGTGTTCATGCGAGTATACCAGTCGTTTCAAGTCGTTTGCTCGGAAGGTAGCACATTGATCATGCGCTTCACATTTACGGGTTCCACCAGTAGGTCATTTTTGCGACAACTGTCGATTCCTCAAGTGCTGTGTTTGTACCACCACTATCATAAATCTGGTTGAAAACAAGGTAGAAATCGCTGCCGGGACGGTAGATGTAATTGAGCAGAAAGTTGGTGGCGATTATGTCGTCATCGCTGTTCCATTGGGCGAATATCTTTGCAAAAAGCGTTGTCGAAAAGGAGTAGCCCACACGAGCGCCAAAAATGCTCGCATTGAATGCGTCGCCGGGAAGCGTTACGCGGTTAAATTGAAATATAGGCTCAACATTGAGACGCCCATTCGGCTTGAAACCAGCATTGAGGGTGAAGCCCCACTTACTTCCATTGTAAAAGTTTCCAAAATTCATACTATACTGCCCTGTAAGCGCTTTCGTATCATCGGTAGAACCCCTAATCATTATTTCAGTAAAGGTGTATTCGCCCTGAGGGATGATAATCCCATCGCGGATTTCAAAATCCTCGTCGAGGTGTTCTACAGTTCGTTTAGGTAGGAAACCAATGTAGCTTCCGCTTTCAAACCGAAAATAGTTGGTCAGTGTGATTTCTTGAGTTTCTAACTCGTTGTTTTGATTGAGGATAAAATCAAACTCCGGTCCGGTATAGATTTGGCGAATCTTAAACTTGCCAAGCCGTGGGCTATAACGCATTTGACCGTTGATTCGACGGATTCCCTCTCGCCGGATAAATCCGGCATCAGGGTTAAAGTTTTCATCGATGTCCGTATATGAGCCCTCCACGCGAAAATCCCGGTTCCGCCAAGTGCTGCCAAGGTATAAGGCGTTATTGTCATCGGAAACATCCGCTTCAAACGTGCGAGCCCAGAGACCACGCATATCAAGGCTATCGCTTGGGCGATACGTGAAGTCAAGTCCAGTTGCTCGATTGTAGTCGTCGACGTCTTGCTTGTTGATGCCGATTAACCCGATGCGTGAACCACTGAAAAGGTCCCGCGTCAACCTCAACACAGAATAGTTGGTACGCGGTACATCGATAATCTCCTCCGGATCGCTCTCATCGTAAAATTCATTTGTCAACACATTCAGCAAACCGATGCCGTAAGGTCCTGCTTTGCCTGTAATCTTAGCCCCACCGATAATCGGGACAGCACGTCCTTCAGCCAAACCAATACGGCGACTATAAAACAGGAGCAAAGGAGGTGGTCGGCGGAAACTGGTGCGTGGGATGCCGAAATCGAACAGTCCTGCACCCTCCAAGAAAAACGGTCGTTTCTCCGGGAAAAACAGGCTGAAGCGGGTAAGGTTGACCTGCTCCTGATCCGCCTCGACCTGCGCAAAATCGGTGTTATACGTCACATCCGCTGTGAGATTGGAGGTAATGCCATACTTAAGATCCAACCCGACATCGAATACCCCATCGGTCTTATCTTCTTCCTCAATACGATTCGCCCCCGGCAAGACATAAGGCAACAGTTCCAAGTTCCGAGGAGGAGTAATCCCTTTCAGGCCGACTAAATTACCGATGACATCGGTGCGGTATCTCGCAAAGAACCCATGTGCTTTGGAAAGCGGTGCCCACGTTGCGTCCTCTTGGTTTCGCATGAGGCTCCGTCCCAAATTCATCCCCCAAGTCATCTCATCGCTCTTACTGAAACGGAGTTGGCTGAAAGGAATACCAATCTCTGCGGTCCAATGATCGTCATTGACCTTGGTGCCACATGTCCAGATCGCATCCCAAGCCTGATTCCGGCTCTCTCCGCTGTTTATTAAGGCCATGTCTTCCATCGCTCCTAACGGATTGACGCGGAAGAAAAATCCGTTGCGCCGGTCGTTATAAGTATCCAGAAGGATAGAAACATGGTCGTTTTCACGCAACCCGTCCTGACCGCTGCCATCGCGGCGCATCTCGTTGGCGACCATTTTGGACATATCGCTGTCAAAACAGGTAAACCCGAAGTAGATCTCGTTAGCATCATAAAGAATCCGTACCTCTGTGGGTTGCGAGATCAGTTCTCCCTCAACAGGTTCATACTGGATGAATTGAGTGATGGTCTTTGCGTTCTGCCAGTCTTCCTCGTTGAACTCTCCATCGATCTCAATACTCTGGTAAGTCCGGTACGCCTCGGCTTGGGTTTCTACAGCCCCAGAATCGGCACTCGCGATGAGCGGCAACAGAAGATAGTACATAGACAGAATAAAAAGAGATTTGCCGCACCACGACGTTGTGGGCACTCTGTTGAGATGGCAAATCATAGATGACCTCCTTTTAGAAAGCAATATCACAAGATGTACCATATTTCACGCGTTACGGGTTCCACCAATAAGTCATCTTTGCTACAACCGTCGATTCCTCAAGCGCTGTGTTTGTACCATCACTATCATAGACCTGGTTGAAAACGAGGTAGAAATCGCTGCCGGGACGGTAGATGTAGTTGAGCAGAAAGTTGGTGGAGATCACCTCATCGTCGCTGTTCCATTGCGCAAACAACTTCGCATAGAGCGTTGTAGCAAAAGAATAGACAATGCGACTCCCGAAAACATTCACATTGAACGGGGTTTCGTTCGGTAGATTCACCCGGTTAAATTGGTATCGTGTTTCAAAAGCGAGGCGTCCGCTCGGTTTGAAGTTCGCTCGGACATCAAAACCGCGCCTCGTTCCCTTGAAGAAGGTGCCGTAATTTGCCCCGAATCCGCCCGAAATTTTTCGTCCCTCATCCATATCAATCATAGTTCTGATGGAGGTCAAATCATAATCGCCGACCGGTATGATAACGTCGTCACGGATTTCAAAGTCCTCGTCGAGGAATTCAGAGGTTCGCCGGATTTCAAGATTGATCCAATTCCCCTGTTCAAGTTGAATCCAATTGGTGAGTGAAAATTCTCGCGTTTCCAACTCATCATCTTGGTTGAGAATATAGTCAACGTCCGGTCCCATGAAGATGCGCCGAACACCGAATTTTCTGGGCCACGGGGTGAAACGTATCTGCCCACGAAGTCGTCTACTACCCTGACGGCGGACGAATCCAACTTCGGGGTTGAAATCCTCTCCAATGAAGGTATATGCGCCGTTGAATCGCAGTAAGCTGTTGCGCCAAGTACCGCCAAAGTACATCGCATCGTTTTCGTCAGAGACATCTTTTTCATAAGTCTGCGCCCAAAGTCCACGCACATCAATGCTGTCGTTTGGACGATACGCGAAATCCAAGCCACCCGCGCGATTATAGGTATCCGTATCCTGTTTATTAATCGCAATCGCTCCAATGCTGGAGCCACTAAAGAGATCCCGCCTGACACGCAGCACGGAGTAGTTTGTCCTCGACAGATCGACCATATCATCTTCATCCGTATCCGCTGGATCGGTGTGAAATTCATCTGTCGCCACATTCAACAGACCAACCCCGTAAGGTCCCACTTTCCCAGTAATCTTACCCCCACCAATGATCGGGATGGCGTAGCCTTCTTCAAGACCGATGCGACGACTATAAAACAGAATCAACGGAGGAGGAGCAAAGAAAGTCGGACTGGGAATACCAAAATCAAACATTCCCGCCCCTTCCAAGAAGAAGGGACGCTTCTCCGGAAAGTATAAGCTAAAGCGCGACAAGTTGACCTGTTCTTGATCCGCTTCAACTTGGGCAAAGTCGGTATTAAGCGTCAGATCTGCGGTGAGGTTCGACGTTAGACCGTACTTGACATCCAAGCCAGCGTCGAATACCCCATCGGTGCTCGCATCTTCTTCAATTCGACTCATCCCCGGTAAAACATAAGGCAGAAATTCAAGACGCCTTGACGGAGTGATGCCCGCTAAACCAACGAGGCTGCCAAGATTAGCAGTTCGATATTTCGACAGACTGCCATACTGTCTGGATACGGGGAACCACGTTGCTTCCTCATTTTTTCGTCGGAGGGTTCGTCCGAAATTGACGCCCCAAACCATCGAATCGGTTCTCTTGAAACGGAGTTGACTGAAAGGGATAGCAATCTCTGTAGTCCAATGGGTATCGTGAATCTTGGAGCGGCAGTCCCATACAGCATCCCAACTCGTATTTCGGGTATCTCCGCTGTTCGTCAACGCAATATCCTGCATCGCACCCAATGGATTGATGCGGAAGAAAACTCCATTACGTTTATCGTTGTAGG
Organism: Candidatus Poribacteria bacterium; assembly: GCA_022826645.1. GTDB lineage: Bacteria > Poribacteria > WGA-4E > WGA-4E > PCPOR2b > PCPOR2b. Next base: position 45,257 of record JAJDUM010000055.1, on the reverse strand, counting down.
TATCCAACAGGATGAACACATTATCGTTCTCGCGCAAACCCTCTGCGTCTCGACGCATTTCGTTGGCGACAATGTGATCACGACGTGAACTTGAACAGGTAAAACCGAAGTAGACGTTTTTCTCGTCGTAAAGGATGCGGACTTCAGTAGATTCGGTTACTGGTACCCCTTCGTCGGGCTCAGTTTGGACAAACTGGTTTATGGGTTTGGCATGTTGCCAGTCTGCTTCACTGAAATCCCCGTCAATTTCAATGCTTTGGAAAGTTCGATATGCCTCGGCTCGGTACTCCATTGGTTCGGAGGCAGCACCTACACAGATTGGAAATATGAATATAAAACTCAAAACACACAGATATCTTCTGATTTCAGAGGATTGATACAAATTAAACCTCATATTTTCTTTTTTTAGCTGTTAGATATTGAACTGTGTTATATATAGACATTAGAATGACGAAAAAGGAGAGGAAGGGATTAACCAAAATTGTGTGATAAGAATTCGGGTAGGTCAATTTGAGTTATCATGAGAGGGAAAGATATTGGAGATTGCGACTCCAATCAGAAGGTTCGCCTATAAATTCGCCTGTTTTCCAGTGTATCCTTAAACGGTCCCTGCTTTTCTGTTTGCAATGTGACAATAATCACGCCCATGTCCGTGTCACTTTGTTCATCTTTGTCAATAAGCCGATGCGGGATCTCCCCGAAAAGGACTCTACGGTTTCCACCGACCGCTCCCCATACCAAACCGATGAGGCGCCCATCGTAGACTTTTTTGCTTCTCGTACCATTTCGCATCGAGTAGATCTCGACATGATGCGTGAATTTGGATTCTGAGAGGCTCCTGGGACCAGTTCCCGGTGTCAAGATACTTCCATGCTGAATTAAGGGACGACCATTCTCATTCAGTAGAAAGATGTCGAACTCAATCTCATTGGGCCGAAAAGTAGTTTCAACCTTAATACCTGCGAAATTGTCTATTATGCCGGTCTCACAGCCTAAAATTGCAATTAGACATCCACAAGCGAGCCAAGGCAAAATTTTTCTTACTGCTTTGTCTTGCAAGAAATTCGTCTTCAACTTCATTCTCCTCAGAAGTGTAATCCAATCCCAACGCCAATCGCTGTACCATCAAAATCAAGTTCGAAGGGCACTGTGCCGCTCCCCCCAAACGTCTTGAGGATGCGCTTTGCCTCCAGGGTAAGGGTCAGTTGATCTTCGAGAAGCAGATACGTTAACCCTATTTGCGCATATCCGGTTAAACCAGAATTCCCGCTATCAAGAGCCACCCCCTCTGCCGCTAATAAAGGAAGGGCACTACCAGCAACGCTTAGGTGCGAATACCCAACCCCACCACCGAAATAAAGCGGAAAGAGGTCACTAAGCAGCAGCGGCTGGTACAGCAAATTGAATGAAATCGGGATAAAGGTAGCGGAAAGATCTGCAGCGGTCGGCGGCGGTAACGCGGTGCTATTCGTCCAGTACCCAAGTGCTATCTGGGAAGATAACTGCGGCATGTGTTCCAACTTCACGGAAACAACGGGCATCAAGCCGGCATCGAGTGCTGGAACACCGAGACTGGTTAATAGTGCCGTGAGCTGTCCCAAGTTTGGCTTGTAGGAAAAGAAAGAGAGGTGGAACGATGTGGATTCAACGCCACGACTCATAAAATCCGACAATACGTTTGATTGCTCACGTTCAATCGCCGTCTCTGGAACGACCGTTGATCCAAGCGAGATATTTCCCACGAAACAGCCGATAACCCCTATGAACAGCACCGAAAGAATCCTATACGACTTGCCCATTTCTCGTTAATTCTCCTGCCCTGTTTTCGGTTTCACCACACCTCAGACATCACACTTCATTGCCGCTCGCATCGATAGATAGCTCTGCCCTTTGTTCCGCCGAGTGGTGTTACTGCAAAATACATCTCCAACAATTTCCGAATCGGCTGATCGACTCGGTAACAGATCAGGAGTGTATCCACATTCGGTGCTTCTGCAACCCCCTGCAGGAACGGCTCAAGAGGACCAAAATCCGCTGATTTAAGCCCATCTCTCGGATCCCAATGATCGTTATGAGCATAAGGCGGATCTGTGATGAGGGCAACCTCCCCATCAATCGATGCTAAATGCTCCTGAATCTGAGTTGCATCACGCTGCAAGAGTTCCACATCAAGGTGAACTTGCTGCGCATGATTGAACATCAACCGACACCGCTCCTGATAGGAGGTCTTCAGTTCATCATTCTCAGTTTTGTACGCTCGGATTGCGCGTAATCGCTCCTCAAGCGCGTTTTGTTCCTTCAGCCACTGAAAATTTCGCCGCGCCGTTTCTAACACAACCGGATGCAGGTCTGCCCCAATTATTTTTTTTATCTTCTGCCAAAAAAGAAGGTACGCTGTACAGAGGATGACACCGTTACCGCAGAACGGATCATAGACCGCAATCGGCTCCCGATCCTCCTCGAATAGTGAGTTAAGCATCACATAGGCAACACGAGGCGGAAATCGAGGGGTTCGCGTTGAAACGGCTTGATAGAGTGTTTTGCCAACCTCAATATATTTGTAAGTGACGGGACCTTGTGGGAGGTGCATGGTGCGCGCAGCTGCAATCGGTCAGTCTGAAGCCAGTGAATGGAAAGTCCCCTAATTTGACGATTGAGATGCCCCTGATCGCCAAGGGATGCAGTGTGCAGCAAAACGTTTGAGCGCACCGCTTTTGACGATAATCGCTTCCGGTTGCAGCACAGTTGCGTACATCATAAGCAGCGAAATCGTATCAAGCAGAGACCGGTAGCCAGATAAACCAGATATGTCAATATAGATCTTGTTGAACGGTTCACCGAAATCAAGTGCAGCCTTGACATCAAATCCATCTAAGACTTCAAAATGCAAGTCAGGATGCATTTCCCGTGCACGTTCGATACACTTAGGGCTGATGTCAGTACCAATGACCTTCTTACAATGCGGTGCAATCAAAGCGGTCGTCGTTCCCCACTCACAACCGATTTCGAGCACAACGTCACTGGCATTCACCCAAACAGGGATGGTCTCGCGATACTCCCTGACACCGCGCGTACCGATAAATTCTGTTTTCGCCTCAAATAGTTGGTTCTTGCTCGCCATGCACTTTTCAGACAGCAGCTTGAATTATCATAAAAAAAGGGAAATTGGGATGAAACCGATTCCACCCAATTTCCCTTGAGAGTAGATACAGTGCGAAGTACTACATCATCGAGCCAGCAGGCACGATAATGACCTCTGCTCGCCGGTTCTGGGCGCGTCCCGCTTTTGTATTGACTGGCGCAACAGGTTCTGTATGTCCAAGTCCACGAGACCTAATTGTGTTGGTTACACCTTTGCTCTTGAGATATTGCGCAACCGAATCTGCGCGGGCTTGAGAAAGATCCCAGTTGCTGCGGTATCTCCCCCTGAGTACGGGACTGCCATCCGCGTGCCCTTTGACGAGTACCGACGCCCCAGCATCTGCTTGAATCTTTGCCACTGCTTTATCAAGGGCTTCCATGGCAGCCGCAGTCAAGCCGACCTTACCACTGGGGAATTGAACTGTAGCCGCCATCATTGGCTTGGCAGCAGCCATCTCCGCAGTCGCAGCAAGATCCTTTTTCGTCGCCATAAGCGCAGCTTCCAAGTCGGATATCTGTTGGGCTTGCATTTTGTTCGTATCTTTAACTGCAGCAATCTGTTCTTGCAGCATCTTATCTCCAGATTCGGCGGCTTCCTGTGCCTTTGCGCCAACCATATCTGTAGTCTGCATGAGCTCCTCGCGCAGTTTAGCGTCTCCACTTTCAGCTGCCTCTTTGGCGGCTGTTATTGTATCCGCATCACCCTGTTGAGAGGCAGTAATGGCAGCTTCCTTTGCCATAGACACCTCCGACCTCAAAGCATCCCCCTGCGCATCAACCTTACCACTGACCTCAGCAACTTTGTTGCTCAAATCGGTGTGTGACGCTGTATTTTCCTGGTTGTATTTATCCATCTCCATAGCAAATTCTTCTTTGCTCAATTTGCCGCAGCCGCTGAGGACGATGCTAAAAACAAAAATGCTAACAATCGCTATTCCTGCTATATTTCTCATTGTTACCTCCTCGGAAAAGATCCATTCTAAAGTGAACAAATATGGTTTATCGTATGACAATTTCCATAAGTTTGCCATATTGTAGCACAAACCATTTTTTTATACAAGCAAAATTATATACTATACTTGGGGAAGGATTTGCTTTTGAATTCTATCTCATAATTGGTTACGGGTCAATATCAGATTGTTCAGACCAATTATCTCAATCGCCTTGCCTTTTCCCCGAAAATCCGTTAAATTAACCCAAATTGCGAGTAGCAGACCTCCTCCGAACCGCTGTAACCACCGTTCATAAGGACTACAGCATATCACTCTGAATTCTCATCGTACGCAAATCTGTTTTTTTTCGAGCAGATATAGAAGATGGGAACACAACCTACAAGCTATTTAGCAACTTATGCGATGCGAGTAATGTAATGATTCGTAATTATTTAGGACTTACGCACTTCAGTAGGGAACCACTCTCGGACTCTCGGAACGGAGGATCGTTATTCCCTACGAACCCTTGATAGATCCTCTATTGTAGTTGCCCGATTCATCCCCGATAAATCGGAATTAAGAAACGGGCGTCCGTTCCGCCTGTCCCGATTCCATCGGGGAGACCAGGATTGAGAAGGGTGTCTAGCGGCGATAAATCGCCGAACTACAAGTCAAAGACCCTCGGAACGGAGGGGTTGAGCACCCAACTGCGTAACTCCTATTATTTATAATTCTTTGCAATACAATTGACAGACTATGACAAAGCCCGCAATGCTGCGATGGAACCATTCTCGTATCTTTGCGTGTAAAATGTGTAGTTCCTACGCATAGACAGGAGAGGATAACAACATGGGGAAAATTGGCGTCGGTATTATTGGCTTAGGGATGGGTAAGTCGATGTTCGGGATTAAACAGATTCCTGATACTACTCTGGAAGTTCGGGGAATTTGTGATACAGATACAGACCGGCTTGAGAGCATCCGTGCAGAACATAATGTCCCGTTCACAACGACGGACTATCGGGAAATTCTCCGGCGAGACGACATTGATATCGTCGGTATATACACACCGGATCCACTTCATGCACAGCACTGCCTTGACGCGCTCGATTGCGGTAAGCATGTGATCTGTACAAAAGGTTTTGTTGACAGCCTCGACGATGCAGTTCGTGTATTACAGAAAACGCGGGAAACCGGTTTGAAACTTATGATTGGACAGACCTGTCGTTTTCGACCAGATTTCATGCACACGCACCGACTCGCGAATTCTGGTAGGCTTGGCAGCATCGTTGCAGCTGAAGCGCATTACGTGCACGATATGCGCAGCGTCCTCACAGCAACTCCTTGGAGACACCAGATGCCTCAGAAAACGCTTTACGGTGGACTGTGTCATCCGATGGATCTCATTATCTGGTTTCTCGGTTTCCCCAATGCCGTACATGCAATTGCCCACGAAAGTGGAATTGATAGTCGATATCCGGCAGGCGAGGGACATTTCAACGATAACTGGATGGTCAACCTAATCTACGAAGATGGACGGCTCGGACGTGTGCTTGGGCTTTACGGTCTCTGTCATGCACCGATGCCAATGCTGGGCCTATCGATCTATGGGACTGCTGGCAGCGTTGTCAATGGGCAGGCAATTTTCGATGATGACCATCACAGCGTGATCCCTGTCGAAGAAGCTGCCTCTATGGAAACAGATGAGATCGGCGATATCGGGCATATCGGGGAAGTTGTGCGTTATATGCTACATTTTGAAGACTGCCTCAAGCACGACAAACAGCCGCTGATCAACGCAGAGGTCGGCACAAAGGTCATCGCGGTACTGGACGCGTGTGAGCGGTCCGCAAGCAGTGGAAAAATGGAAGGGGTGCAATCAGCGTTTTAGCGGATCCATAATCGCTACTACAGATTCAGGGGCTCAAGAACGCATCGAACCCCCGAATCCAAACAGGAATCACCCAAAGTAAGGGAATAGACAAGTTGCACGGGGAGTGCACTTAACCACGCGAAGGCTCGCTCATTGTTTCCCGCGCTTTTTGGGCAAGCTCTGCGAGATGACCATCGTTAGCCATCACCTGCTCCAGGTGCACCATCCGTCCAGATCCCGCAGTACCTACCATTTTCGGACCGTATTTTCGGTCAATCCAGAAACGCGCTGAGCCACCGATGTAGGTGCGTAGATCTTCCAATCGGTCTTCAGGATAGCGTTCGCAGAGGTTCATAGTGAACATCCGTCGGCGTGTGCCACCACCAAACGCAGCGTGTTTGGTATTGTGATTGAAGCAAACCACATCCCCCGGACGGGTCTCGAATGCGATTGCCGGTACATCCTTGCCGTGGACACCCCAATCTGCCTCACTCTCCCGGATCTCCTCCTGAAGCCGATCCGCATAGCCATCCCCAAAAAGATGACTCCCGGGGATGACCCGCAGGGCACCACTATCACGGGTTAAATGATCGAGGTAAAATGCAATTTTGAGGTGGGTAGGATCCTCCGGCTTGTGTCCCCCGTCAGAATGCCAGCGCGTATCCCCGACGTAGTAGTTTCCATCGCTACCCATATAGTTGAAGTCATCACCGAGGAGAGTAGTTGCTATCCCCAAGATACGGGGCTCGTCCAACAGCGAAGATAGGTATTCGCTTTGATCAATGAACGGAACGATGCACGAGCGCGCTGTTCCCTCGTGGGGTTTCCCGTCATGACCTCCCCCACGTTCTGTCCAAACCGCTTCAAAGGCGTCGATGATTTCGTCGCTACGGTCTGCCAGAAGTCCGGGAAAACTCAGATAACCGAAGGTCTGAAAAAAATTGATCTGCTGATCCGTCAGTTTGAAATCTTGATCTTTCATCTAAATCTCCTTTCCAAGTTTCAGCGTAACGAACTGACACTCTTAAAAACCGAAACTATGGTAGGTTTTACAATTACTTAGACACTTCCAATGTACGGCTAACCCCCTTGTCAGGGGGACTTCAGAAACTGCTCGAAGGTCGAAGTTGTCGGCAAATGTCCACTTATTTGTCTAATTCACCATAAACACTAAATTGGACACTACCCAAGCGGATCATGCGTAACAAAGCGAGGCGCAGCAAACGGCATATGCGTTGCCCCACGCGCAAGGATATGATTCTGATTGCCTTCGCCCCATTCGGTATAAGAGCGGGCGTTGGCATAGTGGCAGACGTATGACCGCCGAAATCGATCTTTAGAGCGATTCTGTTTAGATCTATGGATGAGGTGACCGTGGAAGAAGATCACATCTCCAGCACTGGCGGTCGCTGGCACCTCACTACTTTCGTTCACACCTACAATCTCGGTCAACCTGTCTTGAAAATCATCGGTATTGTCCGGCAGCGCCACCTCCTCGTAGATGGGATGCAGGTGGGACCCGGGAACAACATACATGCAGCCATTCTCCTCGTCGCAATCGTCAATGGCTATCCAAGCCCCGCACAGCGTATCGGGGGCAGTCTTGATGTAAAAGGAATCCTGATGATACGCTTGACCAGATTTTTTCGGCGGCTTAAGGAAAAGCATCGACTGCATTGCCATCACATCGGGTCCAATCAAGGTTTCAAGCACATCAAGGATGCGGAGATGGAGTAGATACCGTTCATGGACCTCCAGATGACGGTGGAATTGAATGAAACGGAAAAACTTGTCCTCCATATCCGCGGGCGTGTTGCCCTCACCTCTCGGTGTAACCCCCTCCAGTTCGCTGAAGTCGACCTTCCCCATCGCCATATCCATTGAATGGCGATCAAGTTCACGCAGATCTTCGTTACTCAGCAATCCTTCGACCTTCAGATAGCCTTGGGTCCCAAAGAAGCGCCGCTGATCGAGGGTGAGTTCATATTTTTCTCGTGGTTGCTGTTCCATCAGCAATCTCCTGTTCTGATTGGAAGGGTTCGCAGTCCATCCGACAACCAATCTGTTAGCATCCGTATCGGAACTGAAAACAGACATCGCAAAAGTGTAAACTCTAGGTAATTTCCGTAATGCAGCAAACAGAACCAATTATGGTAGATTACAAAAATAAATAGACACTTTCGCTCCTCATGTTTGGTAGGCGCTGGTTCTCCCGACAGGTCGGGATTCCGATTTATCGGGACGTGCCTATTCGGTGCGGTTAGAAACCGCACCTACCGGGTGGTAGTCCAGATTTTTCTAACCCCAGTAGTCGAGGTTTGCTCACCTCGCCGATTGGCAGTGTCCAAGTAATTCTAAAATCCACCATAAATGATAGTAAATTCTCCCTAGACACTACGCAGACAACGTCCAGTGCATCGTCTCATCAATGGGCCAGATCGGTCGACGCAGATGGCGATAGGGGAGACTAGCATAGTCCACAGTACTGACACCGGGGGTAGCCAGTTCAACGGTGCCAGCGACAACCGGATCAAAGGAGGCACGATGCGCCTGATTAGACTTGACAACGAGGATCTGTTTCTCCTCTAACAGGATGCCGGCACTCTTGAAAAAGTCGCGGTCCTTGCCGGTCCGCCGTTGGGAGAAGATAACGTCGATTTTATTCCCGATACGCAGCACGACCCGATTACCTACATTCGCCTCACGAAATGTGTCCTCGTTGACTTCACGACCCCAACCGCCATGGGTCGGTCCACATATCATGTACCTACCATCGTCGATGGACTTGACCTGACCCGTCACCTTCAGCGGTTGGTAGAAGCGTTGATCAATCTTACCTCCGACCGTGATGTTGAGCTCTGCACCCACCCCAGCCGCTAAACCTGCACGCACTACTTCCGCATCGCGGATAGTGAGCGCGCAATCCTGTGCTCCACAACGGAGCAGACTTTCCAGCACCGCCGGACTATCGGCGGGGCAGGCGCTGCCGGGATCATCGCCCAAATCTACCAAGAGAATCGGCTTTCGCGGGTCAGCCATCGCCATTTTCACCCCCGCATCAATGGGGTGTATCGGGCGCACTGTTTTCAGTTGCTCCCGTTGCTCCCACAGGTCCTGCGCCAACTCTTGAGCCAATCGCTTGGCGAGTTCTGGATCGTCGTCAGTTGTCGCTACAATCGACATACCCGCATCGGGAGAATCTCCGTACCCATAGCCACCGAGAATGGTGATATTGATAACTTTGGAAATCTTTTCCATCTCCGCTCGCTTTTCATTTAACTGATAGAGCAGCAGTCCTTGTTCCTCCTGCGGCAGATGCGACCAAGTGCTCTGACCGATATTGGGACCGATGATTGGCACGAATACCCGATGAGTAACAGGATTAATCTTGCCATCCAGCATCTGAAGCAGACATTCCGCCGCCTCCAATCCCCGTTCGTAGCCGTCAATATGGGGATTGGTGTTATTGGGGAACGGGACCAGTGCTTCAGCCTCTTTATCACTCATGATAGTATGAAAGTCGTAAGTACCGACCATAGGGATATTTCCCAGTACCCGCCGTGCGTCCTGCACCAACTCGCCTTCGGCATCGGTATAGGGAGCTTCCGCGACCATCGCTCCGTGAAGCGCGAAATAGACACCATCCAGCGGTTCCGCCTCCTGCAAGCCGGTCACAATCATATCACGACAGCGTTGGTAAACTTCAGCGTGGATGATCCCGCCATGGGCAAAGCCAATTCCGACGGTGGGAATTAGTTCTATATCGGCTCGCTTGGCACCTTCCACAAAACCGCCGATAAAACTCTTAGGCTGTGACCCCAAAAGTGCGTCTCCACGCTGGATATGGACAGTATCCATGGTATCGTTCTGTTCGACAGCGAAGGTATTCGTCTCATGCCAGAGACTGGCAACACCAATTCTCATCTTCTACTCCCCCTAATTATAGTAAATCCTAAAAACAGATAGATGCTTTCGCTCCTCGTGTCCTGTCCCGTGCCGTTCCGTGCATCCCGACGAATCGGGACCTGCTCCCAATGTAATCGGGGACTCGTCGGGATGCGGTGCGGTTAGAAACCGCACCTACCGGGCCTGGGGGCAATGCGGTTCGGTTTGACATGTCCCATTGATTCTAAGATCTACTATAAATGTGAACTTCTGAAATCGTCTTACCGTCCAGCACCTGTTCAATGACCCGAAGCGTCTGCTGATAAGCAGTATCGATCCGTTCCTGGCGTGAACGGATCTGGGCATCAATCTCGTTCAATTTTGCCTCAAATTCACCCACCATCCGCTTCACCTCCGTGGGCGATGTACCGCCAAGACTCCGGTTATTGCGGAGAGACAGTTTCGGATCAAGAATACGTTGGAGTTGCGGGATGGATAGGTCAATACCTTCGGATTGTAACAGCTTCTGCGTATCAGCCCAATCCTCAAAAGTCTTCTCTTTTTTCGCCAGACCACCGACAACGCTCCCGACTATCTCATGACATTTTCTGAATGGTAACCCCTGTTCACTCACGAGGAAGTTGGCTAACTCTGTCGCTGTTGCAAAGTTTGCGTTGGCGAGCAGTTCCAACCGATCCGTGTTAAAGTCGAGCGTCTCAAGCAAACCGGGCAGAATCCCCAAGCAGGATTGAACTACATCAAAAGCACCCCACAGCGGCGGTTTATCCTCTTGGAGATCGCGATTATATCCCGTAGGCAACCCTTTCAGATTCGTCAACAGATCCATCAGCGCTGCATACACCTTCCCTGTCCGTCCACGTGTCAGTTCCGCAATATCAGCGTTCTTTTTCTGAGGCATGATCGAGCTGCCTGTTGCATACGCATCGTCAAGTCTTGCAATATTAAACTCATACGTGGTCCAGTAGACAACCTCTTCACCGAACCGTGAGAGGGTAGTCATCAGCATCGTCAGCGCAAAAAGGGGTTCAGCGATAAAATCACGGGAGCTGATCACGTCCAACGCATGTTCATGCGCCCCATCAAAGCCGAGCAACTCGGTTGTCAAATCCCGATCAATTGGGAAGGAGGTTCCCGCAAGCGCACAAGCACCAAGTGGATTGAGATTAGCGAGGTCGTAAGCGGCGCTCAACCGCTTCTGATCTCGAAGGAACATGCTGATGTAGGCTGTCGCCCAAAAACCGAGGCTGATTGGCTGCGCGTGCTGCGTGTGTGTATAGCCTGGCATTACCGTTTCGGTGTGTTCCTGTGCTATAGACAGAAACACACGGCACAAGCGCGACACGCCCTGCTGCGTGTCGAGAAGCTGCTCCCGGATATAGAGATGCGCATCGACAAGCACCTGATCATTCCGAGAGCGAGCGGTATGAAGTTTTCCACCATACTCATTTCCGGCCCCCTCAATGAGGTAGGATTCCACATTCATGTGGACATCTTCCTTTTCCGGCTTGAGGACAAATTTTCCATCACGGAAATCCGACTCCGCCTTGCGCAACCAAGGCAGGATCTGCCGGAGATCGTCATCAGAGATGATACGCTGCCGTGCCAACATGATCGCATGGACCTGGCTCGCCCAAATGTCGTATGGGACCAAGCGGGAATCGACATCAATGGATTGTGTAAAGTCCTCAGTTTCAGTTGACAACTCGGAGCGAAATCGACCGCCCCATAGTTTGGTGGAAGTGTTCATCGTTGACCATTTCTGAAGGTGGGAAGCTGTGGGAATCCGTTAGATTCCTATTATTGAGCCATCAAATTGGGCGGTATTATAGCATGAAGCAGGCTGGGTTGACAAGCGGTGATTGTACCATCTCCTGTGGGATAATCATGCGTCCCCAGTTTAGGGATGAGGTAGCACAGTCAGCGCATTAAAATATGAGAATTCCAGCCCACCAAAAATGAAAAAGCCCACACCAATTTTCATCGGACATGGGCTTTCTTCGTGGATACGTTCAAGTTGGTAAGGGACTATTTCGTCGACATTTTGAGACGCTCAAGAAGTAGTGTCGTCTGCTGACGGATCTCCTCATCTTTAGCGTCACGTAATTTCTCAAGCGTTGCAATTGCCAGTTCAGACTTCTGCTGAATTGCGTAGGTAATCCCTAAGTAATATTGAGCGTCTTCATAGAACTTGCTGTCCGGATAGGTATCAATGACCTTTTGGAATAGCTCTTCCGCTGTCTGGAAATTGTCATTCGCATTGTCGCCGGCAGCGTTATTTCCATAATGGAGCGCAACATTCACATACAACTCCGGTAAAAGACCCGTTTCATTGTTTGGATCCTGTTTTACCGCTTTATCAAATAGGGGCTTCCCCTGCTCAAATTTACCGCGCTTGATGTAAATCAGTGCAAGTCCAGCATTAGCCTTCGAATCATCTGGGTTCTTCTGAACCGCTACTTTCAGTTCCTTAAATGCTTCTTCCTCTTTGAAGATACCTTCCATCACTCCAAAAAACTCGTCGGGCGGGCTATATCCGTGGTTGAGACGGATCAAATCCCCCTCGGAAGTGAGAAATGCAACTACCGGGTACCCATTGATACCATATTTGACTCGAGCTTCCTCATTTTCAGGGTAGTCCGTATCTTCAGGATTGACCTTGAGGTTGACAAAGTCTTTCGATAGCTCAACAACTTGGGGATCCGTAAACGTTTCGGCATCCAGCCGTTTACACCAACCTCACCAATCGGTGTAGAAATCCATCATGATTGGCTTGTCTGTTTTTTTCGCTTCTGCCAACCCTTCCTCGATTGTCCCTGCCCACTGAATCTTCTCCTCTGCCAGCACTATCGGACTTGCAGCAACGACCAACAGCAGCGCAGCAAGTACAATAAGCTGGTTTTGTTTCCAAACAAAACGTAACATCATTTTTCTCCTTTGTAACGAATTTAGGGATAGAAATTAAAGATTCCAAAAAAGTCCATCAATATCTTAAACGGATAGATCTAAAAAAAGTGTAGTTTGTATTGCAAATTAGTTATTGGTTGTCTCCAGAAGTCGACTGGTCAGCAGTAGATTCCGTTTGCATCTGCTCAAGAGTTGCGGCACTAACTGTTTTGCTACCCAATGTTGTCCGACACTTCTGGCAGGTTGTGGTAAGCTTTATCAGATTGCCGCGCCTACCCAATTTATTCTGCTGCTGTTCCGTCTCAACGTAGCGTTTGCATTGAGGACACCACTGCTGTTGCTGTGTTAACATCTTACATCCCTCCTTCACTATCCTGAATCAGAGATCAATCGTCCAACCGCATCTTAAAAGACTGCGGTTCAATACTTTCCACGACGGGGTGTTAGCGCGTGCGCTTTCTGCCGCTTCATTTCACTTCCCAACACAGAATTGAGAAAAAATTCTACCCAAGATATCTTCTGTCGTTGTTTTCCCAACAATTTCACCGAGGCAATCTAAACTGATGTGGAGGTCAACCGCCACCAGGTCTGGAGGCATCTGTTGGGTGAAACTCTCTATCGCATGCCCAAGCGCGAGCCTTCCGCGACACAGCGCATCGTGATGACGCACATTTGTTACAATTGGAGAATCGCCCCATATCACGTCACCCTCAAGGAGTTCTTGGTGAACTGCGGATTTCAACTCTTCGATCCCTCTGCCATCGAGGAGAGAAATCTGAACCACAGGTTTCTGAGGCGCATCAATGTGTAAGTCTGCAACAGTTGTAACGATAGGTAGGTCGATTTTGTTTAGAATTAGGACGGATTTACGAATCTTCGCCGCGTGGAGTAGTTCTCGATCCTCGTCAGTTAAGGACCGAGATGAATCGAACATTATTAGGAGCAGGTCAGCACTGTCAAGATAGGCTTTACTTCGTTCGACGCCTTGCTGTTCAACAATATCCGTTGTCTGATGTATCCCGGCGGTATCTATCAGCTGGAGCGGAATCCCACCGAGGTTCAATGGCGCTTCAATTGTATCCCGTGTCGTCCCCGGTATTTCCGTAACTATCGCTCGGTCTTCCTGCAACAAAGTGTTCAGCAAGCTCGATTTCCCAACGTTTGGTCGTCCGAGAATTGCGATGTTAACCCCCTCTCGCAGGAGTTTGCCGTCCGATGCGCTCGCAATCAGCCGATCCAAATCATCAAGGATGTCTTGGGCGGTCTGCCTCATAGCCCTTAAATCCATGAAATCGAGTTCTTCTTCGGGAAAATCGATAGAGGCTTCGACTTCCGCAAGCAAATTTGCAAGCCGATCGTTGAGTGCGTTAATCGTTTGGGACAACCTGCCGGACAGTTGGTCTATCGCAATTTGACGGGAGAGGTCAGTCTTTGAACGAATTAAATCTACGACCGCTTCTGCCTGCGCTAGGTCTAGCCGACCATTGAGAAAAGCGCGTTTGGTAAATTCCCCCGGTGCCGCAAGACGTGCTCCGGCTTTTAGCGTTAGTTCAAGCACACCTCTGAGAGGGACAATACCGCCGTGGCAGTTAAACTCAACCACATCCTCGGCTGTATACGATTTTGGAGCCCGCATGATACCGAGCATTACTTCATCGATAACCTCGCCTGACGATGACCGGATAACATGCCCGTAATTCAGCGTGTGGCTCGGCAACTCAGCCGCGGAAATGTGGCGAGACGAACGAAAAATCTGGCAGGCAATGGGAATAGCAAGACTACCGCTCACTCGGACAATACCAACACCACCCTCGCCCCGCGGTGTCGCAATGGCTGCGATCGTATCCCATTCAATCATACTGCTTTGCGTTTGGCTCATATCCTTCGCGCATGGTGACAGCAACGCGCCGCATCATTCCCTCACCTCGGCTATGCGTGCGAATATCCTCATCCGATTGTAAGGTAACGTGAATAATTCGGCGGTCACGAGGAGGCATCGGCTCTAAAACGATTTCTTGATGGGTCTGTTTGACCTTGGCGGCAGCACGATGAGCCAGATCTACCAGCGTCTGCTCACGGCGTTCACGGTATCCTTCCGCATCAACGAAGACCTTCTTCTTTACGAGTGAAGACCTATTTAATATACAATTCAACAAATATTCGACAGCGTTTAGTGTCTGCCCGTGTTTACCGATTAGTATGCCGGGATTATCAGTGCTCACCGTGAGATGTACACTTCCATTGATAATTTGAGATTCAATCTCCGCCTCGAGCCCCATATGACTCAGAATTTCATGAAGTATCGCCTCTGGCGTCGAAGAAATATCCTCCTTTAGGGTCACGCGGATCTTAGCGAGTTTTGCCCCCAAGCCAAGGATACCCTTCGTAGGTTCATGTAAAACCCTCACACTCACCTGCTCACGACTAACGCCAAGTTCCTTAAGCGCAGCTTCCAAGGCCTCTTCCGTTGTATTTTCTTCAACTTCAATATATTGGTGCACGATACAATGTCCTCCCGAATAACCGCATAATATCTATAGTTGAGTGGTGTCATTGAGATCTATGATTCGCGTTCCGCATCTCACGCCTTGCGACCCGCGTTTGGGGACTGTCGTTTCCTGGATTGAGGTTGTTTTCTTCTCGATGAGGCTCCAACAGGGGTGGCTTCTTCCTCTTCATCGGATTGCCATAATTTGGGTAAGTATTGTTGACCGATGGTAAAAATATTGTTGCATAGCCAATAGAGTGCCAACCCTGAGGCAAAATTATAAAGGATAAAAACAAAGAGCAAAGGCATAAATTGCATAATCTTTGCTTGTACATTGTCGGTCGTAGGTGCCATACCACCCGACGTTTTCTGCTGTAACCAAGTAGTGAAACCGTTGACAATCGGTAATAATCGAAATGCATCTCCAATGAATGGAATCGAAAAGGGAAGGGTGAATAACACGTCAGGGGCGGAAAGATCATCTATCCATGAGACGAAAGGCGCGCCCCGTAGTTCAACTGCGTTGCCAAGCAGTGCAAATAGTGCAATGAAGACCGGGATCTGTGGGATCCATGGGATGCAACCCCCGAATGGATTAACGCCATGTTCTTTGTACAGCTGCATCGTCGCCTTATTAAGTTTTTGCGGATCATCCCGATGCTTTTCACGGAGTTCTGTAAGCAGGGGTTGCAGTTTTTGCATCGCCTGCATAGATTTGTAACCTTTACGGGTCAGTGGGTATGAGACCACTTTTACCAATAAAGTCAAAAGAATAATGGCAACTCCATAATTATTGATGATACCGTAGAAGAAATTCAGGAGCCAAAGCATGACCCAAGCAATATACCAAAAGAAACCGAAGTCGATAATATCAGCGAGTTGGAGGTCTGCTGCCTGAACTCCCGGTGCCTCGATTGCCTTTAGAGCCGTGTATTCCTTTGGACCGACATAAATGCGGAATTGATCTGCCCGGCTATCGTTGGAATCTAATGAAAATCCAGGAACAATGAGGCTTGCGGCTTCCGATGGGGCAGTAATAGCCACCGGCACCGTTGCTCCGTTATCTGAAAGGGTTTCCAATTCGTATGTTGCACTGAGCATTCCATCTGGGATCATGAGTGCAGCAAAATACTTATTATTCATACCTGCCCATAAGACTGGATTCGTACTTTGAGCGTCATCAAGTTCTTTTTCAGGCTTACTAGAGCCACTGCTCAAGACTCTGGCGCCTTCACTTTTCGGGTTGTGTCGCCCACGATTGCCATTCTTGATTTCATGTGGAAGCAGGTCAGCATTGATCCCAGGACCCCAACGGAGTTTATATCCGTTACGGTTATCGCTCATTGTATCAAGAGAAATTAAGGGTTGATTGGATAAATTTTGGAACATTAACTCGAGGTCAACGTAATACCTATCATGGTAAAACGTAAATTTCTTGAGGACCCTGAGGCTGTCTCCAATCTGCTTGCTGAATGTAAGGGTATCTTGCGGATTTTGATTTGTGAGAATGAGCTCCGTTTTGTCCGCTTCCCAGAATGTGTCCATAGCATCAACCGTCAAACCCGGATTAAGAAAGTGGACTGACAAACAGTTCTGAGCCGTTTCCGGAATCAAGTTAAACAACGATCCATGCAAACCGGACCTGTCGGGATAGCCTTTAAGTGCCCATTCATGTGCGTAAGCGAATCGTCCAACTGAAAATATAATATAATACTTCCCGGTTTCAACCTGAACCGTTTCACGCTCCCTAACCGGTTGACGGGAACGTGATGGCGCCTCTACTTGCTCTAATTGAGTCGTATCAACTGTTTCTCCACTGGAAGATGACGATGAATCCGGTGAGAGGGGTAAGGCCTCCCTCGATTGCTCAGTCCCTTGCTCAGTTGTTTCCGGGGGTTCGGGAAGGTTTCGACCATAAAACCAACTCCAGCCGAACATCACCGCAACCATGAGTACAAGGGCTATGACATAACGTTTCTCCATTTAAAGAATCTCCTCGTGACAATTTCATCAATAATAGAATTACTTGAGGGGGTGGTACCCGCCGGGGTGGTAAGGGTGACACTTGGATAGCCGTTTAAGCGCAAGCCACCCTCCTTTCAAAGTTCCATACTTTGTAATGGCTTCAAGGGCATATTGAGAGCACGTGGGATAAAAACGGCAGGTTGGCGGAAAGAGAGGTGAAATCAGTTTACGATAACAGTGTATGGCACAGATGAGTAAGATTTTCATGGTATTGACCCAACGGCTCATAAATTTCAGAGCTATTAGGTCTACACATGCTACATTACTCGGATTTGCAAACCTTAGCTCGCTGTAGCAGTTGCAAGAATGACGCTTGAATTTGCTGACATTTCACGCCGACCGCCGCACCCCTGCCAACAGCGACAATATCATATCCTTGAGATATCTGCTGTTGTGATAACCTAAAAGATTCTCGAATCAGGCGTTTGAGGCGGTTCCGTTTAACACTGTTTCCGATTTTTTTACTGACAGTAATGCCCAAGCGGGTGGAGTATAAAGATTGCTTGAAAACATAGATAACAAGATGGCGATTCCAGTATTTCTTCCCTTTTTTATACCCCCGTTGAAACTCCCAACGTTGTGTCAGTCTATCTGGATGGACTTTGCGCGCCATATTAAAATCTCTGGAGTCGAAGCCGCTGCTCCCACTGCTGTCCGTCAATTTGTCCTTGCAAATACGCCGTATAATTTACAACCTGAGCCTCCAAACTCATCTGTGGTATACCGTTCTCGTCCTCTGCCATCACCCGTATCGCATCAATTGTGTCTGCTTGTATCTGCACCGCATGCACAAGTGCAAAAATTATCAGGAATTCTTCCTTGATTGCGCGTTCGGAGAATGCACGCGGGATAAAGTTTAGTAGCACTACGTTCTGATCGTCTTTTAGACGACCATTCTTCAATCGCCAATGAACAACCCGGATCTGTTTCTCCACAAAAAGCTGCCGCAACACCTCACCCCGTAGCGAAATTGGCACCTTGGGGACTTTAACAATAGGTGGTTGATCTACCTTCGGTAGATCTGGAACATCGTACGGCACAAAACCGATCAGGGCTGCAGGCGGTCTACCGACTTCAAATGCGATCACAAGTGGTTCACTGTTCTCTGGATGGCGTATAACTTCATGAAGTTGTCGTCCAGTATTCTGTCGGTTGGTGTTTCCCCAACCCTCCATCAGGGCAAACTCATAGTAGTAATCTTCTGGAGCGTGTAACGTACAAGCTAGCAGTAGGAATGGAAGACTCAATATCAAGAAATTAGAAATATACATACGAATATACGAGTACATAAGCAAAAGAACAGAAAAGCATCGACGAGTTTTTGTGATTTTTCTCAATAGATACAATTTTCTCTCCACCGAGATGATACCTGCCGTTTTCGGCGTGTCCTGTCAACTTCTATCAAGACACAGTTTCAGTTGATGTAAAGGTATTTTTTCCAGGCTTCGTCATAGGATCGACCATTGCGGCTCAGGTGTAGATACGAGATAATTGAGGGAGCTTTGGGGGAACGTTTGGGGAACATACGCGCTTCATGAGGGGTACGATCGCCTTTCTCAGCATTACACTTTTTACACGCTGTCGCCACATTTTCCCAAACGGTCGTACCTCCTCTCGAACGAGGTTTGACGTGATCAATCGTTAGCGTTGATGGCGGAAAATGTTCATCGCAATATTGACATGTGTATTGATCGCGGACCAAAACATTCTTACGCGAAAATTTCACAACACAGTGAGGGATATGAACATAGTTCACCAAACGGATTACCAACGGTATCTTCATCGAAACAGTCGGCGAACGAATCTCCAGATCAGAAACTTCCTCCATGCACGCCACACCCTTGACAAGCATCTTCATTGCACGCCTCAGGTTGCAAACGTTAATCGCTTCATAGCTCGCATTTAATACCAGCACATTTGCGTCCATGGTTCCCGTTCCAATCACGAAGCCTAAATTACCGAAAACATGAAAATTGAAATAATTGTAACACACCTATCTTTGAACCTGCAAGCAAAATATCCACTCCTTCATCCCTTGACTGGCTTGATTTCAAGGGCGTTTTCTTTGACATCCAAAACGTTTGGTGATAGAATCGCAGCGAACTCATCGGTGAACGAGGACATCCAATGAATTGGCGGACTATATTTACGCATCGCACATCACATTCCAAGTTTTACAAAGGGGGCGCTCTGCTCGTTTTTTTACAACGCAAACCGCACGCTTCCCACCCCACATCCACATATCATCACTGGTCGCCGATAGTCAATCGAGTCCGAATGCGTCGACGCGCCCGTTTATCGTTTCTTACCGCCTTGCTGATACACGTGATGGTAGTTGTCATAGTTAGCATTAATTTGCCAAGATGGTATCGACCGCCGCCCCCACTGGAACCGATTATCGCGGAGTTCATCGAGATCGAACTTCATTCCCAACGCCTCCACCCCGTAGATGTCAAAAAACCGATCTTTCATGTAAACACCCCCACTCAACCCCACGCAAGCGTTTCCCCCACCACACCGCTAGTGTCTCCAAAAGCTTTGGCGGTGCAGATAGATCAGGTGACACCACCAAGTCAGGCATCGGCTCAACCGCTGAGTACGGCTGCCGACCTATTCCCCACATCAGATACGCCGTTTGGAGCAGCGTCCAAAGATGATTGGGATTTGCAGGAATCAATCGGCAAACCTCTGGAAGCTGTAACAGAACTTCCCCAGCCAATGCCCACTGAAGTCGAGCGTAATATCTCAAAAACACAGAAATCCCAAACTGATAGTGTTGAGAAGCAATCGCTTGATCGCGATGCACAGATTGGATCGGTTCTTCAAACGATCGCCAGCGGTATCGCGAGCGGAAAGAGTTCGCCAACCGCGGATATTGTCTTTTTATTGGATACCAGTGGCAGCATGGAAGATAACATCCGCGCGGTGGGAAGGCATCTGATTGATATGGTAGAAATCTTCCGAGCAGAACAGTTGGATTTTACGATGGCAGTGGTACCGTTTAAGTATCTGGTACAGCACTTCCATCAACCAACGAAGGACTATGAGAGGTATGAACGTCTGTTGGAAAACATCGAGTGCGGTGGCGCTGAACAGGCTTATCATGCAATTGTCAAATCGATTACAAGGATAAAATTCCGGCCGGAGGCGCGCCGCCGATTTATCCTCATTACCGATGCGCCGTGCACAGGTCCCTATACAATCCAAGAGGTACTGCAACGATGTTGGGACGCAGGAATAACGTTGGACATAATCGGAGGTGTAACTGATAGGGCCGAAACTGACGATCCGCTCAAAGCCGAACGTGAGCAGAAAGCACTGGCGAGAAAAACCGGCGGGGCGTGGTTCCCGATACCAAAAAATTAAGGGCAGTGCGTAAACCCGGTTAAGACAATCATTCAAAGCGGGTTTACTATTGTTATCCCAACAAAGGCAAGCGGGGTTGAAAAGTTATCAGATATGTCTGTCTGTGCTCCATATCCTTTCTTAAATGTTACTCCTCTTTGTATGAACAGCGTGTCTTTGATTCGCAGTTGATTGCGGATAGTGACCGGCATTCATCGGATATGATTCAGTTTACGATTACACCCAATTAGCACAGTTTTAGAGACTTTCACCCACAACTACAGGAGTTTACAAGAATGCAACCTCAACGGTTAGTAGCACTTGCAGTTGTGTTGTTTGTTTTGTGTATGTCAGATACGTTCGGTTGGGATTCAGAGTACAGGCAAGGCTTTGCTCTCTCAACATCAGTTGAAAAATCCCATTTAATTGTTAAGGGTCGGGTCATTGCGCTTGAGGGTGTGTTCCGTGAAAACATTAGAGTCAAGATCACGACCGATGTGACTATCGCTGTTACCGAAACGATTAAAGGCACTCCCAACATCAATAAAACCCAGGTAAAGTTTATGATTGAGGGAGGCGCAGCTGTTAATCCTGCTACGGGTAAAACACAGAGACTGTTCGTTACCGAGGTTCCGAAGTTTGCGATAAACGACGAGGTGTTACTGTTTATGGTGAACTCGACAGATAGCTATTACGCCAACTATCCTTACGATCAGCTCGCATTTTATCGTGGCATATATGGCAAGAAGCGAATCAAAGACGACAAAGTGTCGCTGCTCTATGCCATGGAGAACGATAAATTAAAATCGATTCGGGTGCCGATAGATTTAACGGTTCAATTGTCTAAGGCTGCCATTAAGGACAAAGATGCAATGATTGAGTTAGAGGTAGAACTTAAAAATGCAATTCGCCAACGCACTGGCTCTGACAACAATCTGTCACAAACGCTTGCCGATAGTTTGATGGAACGAGCGAAACAGATTTTAAATGAAAATGGCGAATATGAGGACTAATGATCCCAAAATCCAAAGAAAGGTAATTCTAATCCCAAACGAGGACTCAATAGCGCGTAGAAGGTAAGCCGCGTTCGATGTCTATTGTAGATAACGATGGCAAAACACATCACATTCACTTACCTCGGTAAAAAATAAACTATCCGGCGCGGCTTGGGCAGCGTACAGGTCTGAAGCAATTAATACTCCTTTAATCCCCCATCCGGGGCAATGAGTGGTGGACGCACATACGGCTCTGGAGGATAATGCTCGAACGCCTCCTCGTTGAGCTCAATCCCGATTCCCGGCGTGTCCGGAAGAGTTAAATAGCCGCCCTCCCGTTTGATCGGCTCTTTGACAAGATCGCGCTTCGGGGCATTATCTTCACCCAGCGGATACTCTTGCACAGCAAGGTTGTGAATGGCACCATCAATCTGCACACACGCAGCGGTGAGAACACAGCTCAACGGGTTGTGCGGCACCACACCGATGTAACCCGCCTCTGCAAGCGTTGCAATTTTCTTGACATTTGTGATGCCCCCGGCAAGCGACAAGTCAGGGCGAACGAATGCAGCACCGTTGTGGTTCAACAGATCTCGGAACTGATAAATGGTGTAGAGCCGTTCGCCCATGGCAATCGGCATAGGGACGCTCGCCGCAACGTATTCCCACGCGTCCATGTTCTCAGGTTCAATCGGATCCTCAAAAAAATACAGATCATACGGCTCAAGTGCACGTCCCACAGCGATGGCTTCTGCTGGTGTGAGCCGGTTGACGACGTCGATCATAACATCCACATCTGGACCCACGGCATCTCGAACTGCTCCGACCCGCTGCTCTGCATTGCGAATCATCGCGGTATAGCTCATGCTCTCCAGCCCGCATCCCTCTTCAAAATCGAAAACACCAAAATCACCGAACGGATACAACCTAACGGCGGTGAACCCCTCTTCAACACGCGCAGCTGCCTGCTCTGCCAGCTCTTCGGGCGTGGTCCCACCCAGATGTGTATAAAGACGAACCTTTTCCCGTGTTGGTCCCCCGATCAACTCATAAACGGGTGCACCAAACACTTTGCCTTTGATGTCCCACAAAGCGATGTCAATTGCACCGATGGCGGACATAGCATCCGACCCGCCACGGAATAGACAGCGACGGAACATATGCTGCCAGTGCCGCTCGATATGCAGCGGGTCTTTACCGACAAGATATTCAGCACAATATTCGACCCCTGCGATTGGCAGAAATGGCGTACCGCTGGTGCCGCTTGCAGGATGGAGTTCGCCAACCCCCGTAATACCCGCATCCGTCTCAACTTTGACGTACATGAATCGACTGGCTCGAAGTGTCTCAATTTTAGTAATTTTCACGATATACCTTCCCTCAATCAATCTTTGTGTTGAACCAGCCGTATTTTAACCCGACCAGATCCCGATGACAACAACTTCCATGTATCTCACAAAAGTAGGACTTACGCAGCTAAACGGTTAAAGCCCTGTAGTTCGGGGATTCATCGCCGCCCCGATAGGATCCCCGATGAATCGGGACTCCGACAAGCCGAGAGCAGGCAGGTCCCGACTCGTCGGGAGGCACGGAACGGCACGGGATTAAAAAACGGGCAACTACAATCGAAGCGCGTAAGTCCTGAGAAGACAATTCAGTTTGACCGTGGAGCGGAGCAACCTGATTGACGACACGCCTACTATATGCTATCATATTTGGCATATTAAGGTGTAAGTTATTACCCCTTGCAAATTGGAATAAGCTGCATCTTTTTTTTTCGCCTTGCGTTGTATGTACTACCTCGCTCGGCTTGAATAGACATCTCTAATCCATTCAGGGTAAATGGAGATAAAATTGTTTACCGAGGGCACCGATCTTCTCACTGGCTTTCATTCATCCAAGTTGTAATCTATCTTATATGTGCAGCTTGCGTGATTAACGACCAACGACAGGTATTTGAGGTCGTTTAGCCTTATTCTATCAAAACAAACAAAAATGAGAATCAGAAGGCATTTCAGGAGTACATTAATCACAGGAATTTTGACGCTGATACCGTTGGGTGTCACCTTCTTTGTGCTGCGCTTCCTTTTCACTACGATCGACGGTTGGCTTGCGCCAATAGTGGCAGAGGTTTTGGGTGGCAGATATCACGTCGGCATGGGGCTACTGGTAACAATTTTGCTTGTCTACCTAGTCGGTTTGGTTGTCTCTAATTTTTTGGGGCAAAAGCTACTTGGAGCGGGTGAGAAAATCTTAACAAAAATTCCGCTCGTGCGCGAGGTCTATGCCCCCGTCAAACAGGTGGTGCAAATGGCTTTGCTCCCCTCAGATGCTAGCAAATTTACGCGAGTGGTCGCGGTTCGGACTCCCGGATCGCCGATGCGTGTCATCGGCTTGGTTACTGGAGAGTTCCGCGAGGAAGGCAATCCTGTCCCACTCGTCTCTGTTTTTGTACCAACCAGTCCAAATCCGACAACAGGCGTTTTGCTCTTCTGTGAACCAGAGATTCTCTACGAGACAAACCTGAAAGTTGAAACAGCTATGAAAATGCTGATCTCGGGTGGGATTGTTGCCCCCGATGACTTCACCATTCGGCAGCAGATACAGGAACAGATCAACATAAATCCCAGATCTGAATGACGGCACAGTCTATCAACTCATAAACCAATTCGTGAACCCATATCGCTTGGCTCTGATAAGTACACCCTACCACCAAGCAAAACCGATACGGAGACATAAATGGCTGGTATAGATCTACGAGAAAAATTAGAAAATGGTGGCATTGTATACGGCACAATGCTAAGTCTATCGCGGAATCCCCGCTGGGCAAGAGCTATTGGTCAGCTCCAGTTCGATTATGTCATTATCGATAACGAGCATTCGGCATATAGCCGGGGAGAGGTAGCCGATTTCATAGCAGCAATCAACACAACGGGAACGACATCAATCATCCGCGTCCCAATTCCTTCGTCTCATTACGTAACCATGGCGCTTGATGCCGGTGCACACGGCGTTCTTGTCCCATACTGTGAAACCGTCGCGGAAGTCAAAGAGGTGATCGCGGCAGCCAGATGGCGTCCATTAAAGGGCGCACTCGTGGACAACGTGATGGATACAGGGGAGTTCCCAAGCGAAACAACAAAAGAGTATTTGCAGGAAAGAAACCGCAATACCGTTGTCATGATTGGGATTGAGAGTGTGCCTGCAGCTGAGAATTTGGAGAAAATCTTGGATGTTGGCGGGATTGATGCAATTTTCGTAGGTCCCAACGACATGAGCATCACAATGGGTATCCCAGATCAGTACGATCACCCGGATTTTGAGGAGATGCTCCGTTTTGTCATTCGTACAGCCGCTGCACGAAATATTCCTGTCGCTGTCCATCTGCAATCCGTCGAGTTGTCAAAAAAATGGATTCAAGAAGGGGTACGGTTTGTCCTCCACAAAACCGACGTGGGCGCACTACACGAAGGTTTCCAACGCGACTTCGACCAACTTCGACAAGCTGGCGATGACATCTCCGGCCAGACAACCGAAAAGGCTAAAAAATCCGACGTAGTCATTTAACCTACGAAACCTGTTCGAGAGAAAGCGTCACGGCGAAATTCGTTCAATTCGCCAATTATCATCGGATTGCCGGGTGTAACGCAGCCGATCATGCAGACGGCTTGGACGACCACCCCAGAACTCAATCATGTTTGGGGATAAACGGTACCCTCCCCAATCTGAGGGCAGCGGAATCTCTTCATCTTGGTACTGGGCTGCTAGCTGTTTGAACCGTTCTTCCAGTACGGCTCGATTCGGGATAACTTCGCTCTGTTTTGACGCCAACGCAGCCAAACGGCTATCGACAGGGCGGGTCTGAAAATAGTTGTTGGAGTTTTCACGGGAAACCTTGCTTACCTGTCCGGTGATGCGCACCTGCCGATCCAGTTCGCGCCAGTAAAAAACCAGTGCTGCGTTCGGATTCTCTGCAAGTTCCTCCCCTTTTTGGCTCTTGTAGTCCGTATAAAAAACAAAACCCCGCTCATCATGCCCCCGGAGGAGCACAATCCTTGCCGAAGGCATGCCCTCCCTCGTTGCTGTTGCCAACGTCATTGCGTCCGGCAGATCAATTTTCGCATCAATAGCCTCTTGAAACCACTGCTCGAATTGCTTAAAGGGATTCGCGTCTACGTCTCGTTCGTCCAAGCCAGCGTCGGTATATTCTCTGCGAAGCTTATCCATATCTATAGATCTCCTCACGACCAACGTTTATTGGTAACTTAGGGATTTACGCAGCCGATAGGTAAAACCTGCGAGCTAATCGGGTAAAATGTCGAACTTCTTTCACATTTTACGCTTCACGAGTCGGATCGAAGTTCTGCAATAATCGCATCCGTCATTTCAATGGTACCGACTGTTTTCAGTCCCGGCTGCTGGATATCAACGGTGCGGAATCCTTTGTCGATTGCACGGTCAACGGCGTTTTCAATAGCCGCAGCCTCCGTATCAAGATCGAAGGAGTGTCGAAGCAAAAGGGCTGCGGACAAAATCTCTCCTATCGGATTGGCAATCCCCTGCCCGGTGATATCCGGTGCGGTACCGTGAATGGGTTCGTAGAAGCCCTGCTTAGCGTTACCGTAACTCGCCGATGGGCACATGCCGAGTGAGCCGACCAACACAGCTGCTTCGTCAGTGAGGATGTCGCCAAAGATATTTCCCGTTACCATAACATCAAATTGGCTCGGATTCCGGATGATATGATACGCACACGCGTCCACTAAAATATGATTCAACTCAACGTCCGGATAATCTTGGCTGACCTTTGTCGCAACTTCGCGCCAGAGTTTTGAACTTTCCAGCATGTTTTCCTTCGCCACAGAGGTGAGTCTTTGGGATCGCTTTCGTGCGAGTTCAAAGCCAGCGCGCACGACACGGTCAATCTCTCGTGTTGTGTAAGCAAGTGTATTGCAGCCCCGCTCTCCATCGGCGTGTGGTTCAATGCCGCGTGGTTCTCCATAGTATAAACCGCCAGCCAACTCACGAATCACGATAAAGTCCAACCCCTCGCCGACGATCTCGTCTTTCACCGGCATGACGGGTGCCAATGCTTTCCTCCCACGAATGGGACGTAGGTTCACAAAAAGGTCGAGTTCTTTGCGAATTGTCCCGACCGCGCGTTCGGGGCGCTCCGCACTCGGAACATCTTCCCATTCCGGTCCGCCCGCTGCGCCGAACAAAATTGCGTTGGATCTCCGGCATAAGTCTAACGTCTCTTGTGGCAGGGCTGTACCTGTTTCATCAATCGCGCAGCCGCCGAGAAGTCCATATTCATACTCAAATCGATGTCCATATTCGTCTTGGATAGTATCTAATACCCGAATAGCCTCGGCTGTGACCTCTTGACCAATTCCATCTCCGGGGATTACGGTTATTTTTGTGTCCATTAATTTCTCTTTCAAAGCCTCCTAATAAATTAAATATTGCCCCAATGGATTGGGACACTTCTTACAAATCAGAACCCGGATCAACCCGTTGCGCGTTCCATAATCTCTGTCATCCGAGCGACAAACGTAGGCGGGTCCACGGGATTTCCATCAACCAGTGACGCACCTTCATAAAGCTGTAAAATACAGTTCTTGATAAGGGGCTCATCGCCTTGATTCTGGTTAAGCTGCGCGAGATTCTTAATCAACGGATGAGAAAAATTGAGCTCCAAGATGCGCTTGGATCCAGCAAAGTCCTGATTCATCATTTTCATCATCCGTTCCATATGCGCGTCCATACCATCCGCCCCAACCACCAAGGTTACCGCTGAATCAACCAGCCTTTTGGAAGCAACTACATCTTCCACCTTATCGCCGAGGGTCTCCTTGAAAACAGAAATCAGCGTCGCATCTTCAGTTAAAGCCTCCTCTTGGCTGTCTTCCTCGGTCTTCAGATCTATATCCGCCTTTTCGATGCTTTTCAGCGGTTTTTCGTCATATTCAAGCAGGTGGGGAATATTGAATAGATCAACGGGATCGATAAAAAACAGCACCTCAATCCCTTGTTTCCTGAAATATTCCAAGTTTGGATTCCGTTCGACAGCCTCCCTGTGATCACCTGCTAGGTAATAAATCTCCTGCTGATCTTCCGACATCCCGGCGACATAATCCTTCAAGGAAGTGAACTTGCCGCTTTCGGTTTTGGTCGACTCAAACCGCAAGAGATCAAGTACTCGATCTCGGTTAACGAAATCTGAACTGAGCCCTGCCTTAAAGAGCAAACCGAAATTCCTGAAGAATTTTTCGTATCTCTCTGAGTCTTTTTCCACCCAATCTTCCAACAGAGAGAGCACCCTGCCCGTTAAGGTTTCACGGATGCGTGCCATGACGGGACTCGATTGTGTTACCTCACGTGACACATTCAAAGGCAGATCTTCGGTATCCACCACCCCTGACATAAATCGAAGGTATTCGGGAAGGAGTTCTTTGCAATCATCTTGGATAAAAACCTTGCTCGAATACAGGTGTAACGAGTTCAGATCCTCTTCCCTGAGAAATCTGAGCGGCGGTGTTTCCGGTATAAACATCAACGCTTTGAAATTCACGCGGCCTTCGAGAGAGAGGTGCAGGTGACCGAGCGGCAGATTGAGGTCGTTTGATATAAATTTATAGAACTCATTCCGCTCCTCTTCCGTCACTTCATTCCTGTTCTTATGCCACAACGCACTGACAGTATTCACCTGCTTCCCATTGACCGAAACGGGAAAATCGACAAAATTGGAATATTTCGTGATGACCTGTTCAACGCGATAGGACTCGCTGAATTCCTTGGACTCATCTTTGAGCTTAAAGGTGATTTGGGTGCCCCGCTGTGGACGTTCAATCTCCTTGACGCTAAACTTCCCTTCACCCGTCGACTGCCACCGGAATCCTTTTGAGTCGGCATCTGCGTGGCGTGTTTCAATGGTGACTTCATTCGTAATCATGAATACCGAATAGAAACCGATACCGAACTGACCGATCAGGTTAGCGTCGAAAGGTTTGTCTCCCTCTTTCATCTGCTCCAAAAACTCCAGCGTTCCCGAACTGGCAACGGTGCCGATCCTTTCGGTCAAATCTTCCTTGGTCATACCGACACCCGTATCGGTGATCGAGAATGTCTGTGCATCGGAATCAACGGTAATGTCAATCCGCAAAGGTGCTTCAGGATTTAGGATATCCTTATCCGTCAATTGCCGGAAGCGGATTTTGTGCAAGGCATCGGAAGCGTTGGAAATTAGTTCGCGGATGGCGACTTCGGGGCGAGTATAAAGCGAGTGAACAATGAGATGCAAGAGCTGCTTCATCTCTGCCTTATACTCAAATTCTTGAATTTCTTCGGTGGTGTTGCTATCAGCCATGATTCAAAATTCTCCTTTCGTTATAGTTTCACGAAATCATCGAATGTAAAAGATGTTTCTTGTCTGCCGCATCTAAGGGACCTCGCCCTTATTCGCCATAACGATATACACCGGATCCGTATACTCATCGGTCTGTGGGGTGCAATCCAAAAAGGTGATCTTCGCATAGCCACCCGCTAAACAGAAATAGTGCTGCACCAATTCTGCGTGTTCAGCATCAGAGGTTACACGCCAGATGTACACCGCTTTCGTTGGGAATAGACGATTCGAGAAAATGACGATAAACTGACCATCTAACTGAAGAATGCGATGCACCTCACGAAAAACCTCGACCGGCTTCGTTAGATACTGCATCGAAACAGTCATGATTACCGCCGCAAATTCTCCATCGTCAAACGGGAGGGTTGGATTGGCATTGAGGTCATGAATTACGTATTCATCAAGCACCGGATTGACTTGGAGTTCCACCGCGTTTAAGCCCAATCCGACCATGCGTTCAGTAGGAAATCCTTCGGGGAGGTGAGAAAAGGCACTGCTCATGAGGTCTAATATGACAGCATTTCTCGGAAGGGTTCGATCAAAAAAGTCCTGGATCGCGGCGATCGCGTTGTCGTCAATATGGGTGACGATACGCGGTTCTGCATAAAACAGGTGATCATCGGTTTCGTCAATTCGCCCAAAGGCTACAGGGGATAGTGCTTTTTTCATGTGGAGAATCGTTACAAATTTAAGTACATACCAACAACTTTATATTTCCATAATCTCATCGCATACTTAACTGTATCTTCAGCAGACGATGCAGCTCTTTAATTGGCTGCTTATGGTCATCAACTCGCAAGTCGATATACCGATCATTAAAACCGCCCTCTCCTCCCCCATCACGTACAACAAGTAACGCGGCCGCCTGCTGCCCCCGGCGGTCTCCCCCGTTCTCCTGCCCCGCGATGAGTGCTGCCATCAGTTTCTCTGCCAGTTCCCCGTCTGTTTCCTCAAATGCCTCAGCCATCGCGTCAACGACCGCTTCGCCAGCAAGCAAGTTGCCCTGCGCCGTGTAATTTTCACCGCTACGTGCGCCCGCCCATTCGAGACATTCACCACCGGTGTGATTCGCGACGTTGCCATCTGCATCAATAATTCCGACCTGACGCTGTGATCTTCCATCGTCCTCGGCAATTAGGCGATCCAATGTTTGTTGGGCAGAGAGTCCGTTTTCCAGAAGTTCCAACCCTTTCGATCCATACGTCGTATTTGTCCACGATTGGGTCGCCACCGCACCGACACCCGCCTTTGCCCAAGGGACAACAGCACCCACAGCGAAAAACTTCGACTGAACGGCAACCCCAAGATCTCCATTCTCCGGATCACGCCCCACAATCGAAAAGGTTGTGACAAGGAGATCATTCACTTTAGAATTGGGTTGGTCCGATTCCGTGCCGGCGATAGCAAGGAAGCCGGTATAGATGGTCGCACAGACAAGCCGGAGGGGTAACATGCAGGATCTCCTCTACGTGATGCTTGAAACGGGAGGCAGGGGGTTCAAGGGGTAGATAATCGGAAGGTTTCCCCGCTCCCTCCTCTTCCAACCGTTAGCGTTTGACGTCGAACCCGTCCTAATGTTTATTAGATCGGATTTTCATCGCCTCCGCATGTCCTTGAAGTCCCTCAATCTGGGCGAGTTTGACGACAGCCGGCGTGACCTTTTCTAAGGCGGTTTTGGTGTAGGAGATAACACTTGTCTTTTTCAAGAAATCATCAACACTCAACGGCGATGCGTATTTCGCTGCTCCGCCTGTAGGCAGGATGTGACTGGGACCGGCGATGTAGTCGCCAACAGATTCGGGGGTGTAAGGTCCCAGCATAATCGCTCCCGCATTACGGATGGCACCGACCCACTCGATTGGATTTTCTACCTCTAACTCGACATGTTCAGGGGCGATTTCGTTGGTGATCTCGACCGCTTCGGCTAAATCTGGGACGATGAACGCCACCCCGTAGTTTTCAAAAGCACCGGTCAGCTCAGATTGGCGGGGGAGTTTTTGCGCTTGTCCTTCAATCTCTGTATAAACTTGCTCCGCGACTTCTCTTGATGTTGTGATGAGGATGGCAGAACATTCCTCGCTGTGTTCCGCTTGTGAGATAAGGTCTGCTGCAACATAGGCGGGATTTGCGGTGTGGTCGGCAATAATAAGGACTTCGCTCGGACCCGCTAATTTATCGATATCGACGGGACCGTAGACCTCTTTCTTCGCAAGTTGGACATACAGATTGCCCGGACCCACGATTTTATCAACTTTCGGGATGGTGTCCGTTCCATAAGCCATCGCAGCGACCGCTTGTGCACCACCGCACTTGTAAATCTCGCGGACGCCGCATGCCGCCGCAGCGACAAGCATGTGCGGGTCAATCTTCCGATTTCGCATCGGACCCATGAAGACCGCAATCTCCTCAACACCCGCGATCTTCGCGGGAACAAGATTCATTATCAGCGAAGAAACCAACAGTTGACTCACAGATGGGACACATACACCGACCCGTCTTAACGGACGGATGATGTGCCCTAAAACGACGCCATCCGCTTCGGTGGATAGCCATGAATTCCGTAGTTGCTTCTGATGAAACCGCTCAATGTTCGTTCGCGCCAGACCAATTGCATCGTGAAACTCTGAATCAACCTGCGATGCAGCGTCATCAATCTCTATATCTGTAACCCGTAACTCTTCCACAGAGATCCGTGGAGCGTCAAGCTTGCGCGTATACTTAATGACAGCTCGATCGCCATCTCTTTGGACATCTTGCAGGGTCCTACGGACAGTCCTCAGAATGTTTGGATCCTCTAATCCCCCACGCTGATTCAGTTTGTCGATAAAAGCTGCTGCTTCGTCCGAACAGGCATCAAGAATGGCGATCACAGAAAATTCCTCATTTCTTATCAAAGTCTCTACGGACTGTTTAATCCCTCACCCGGACGATATCCGCCCCGATACCCGCTAATTTCTTCTCAATACCTTCGTACCCACGATCGATATGATAGATGCGTGAAACAGCCGTTTCGCCCACCGCTGCCATACCGGCAAGGACAAGGACCGCACCCGCACGGAGATCCGACGCCATAACAGGCGCACCACTGAGTCTCGGCTTACCGCGTACCACTGCATGATTTCCTTCAACGCGAATATCTGCTCCCATTCGATTGAGCTCGCTCGCGTGCATGAAGCGATCTAAGTAGATGCCTTCCGTAATATTGCTAACCCCTTGCGCGATACTGAGAAGCCCCATCATCTGAGCCTGCATGTCCGTGGGAAAGCCCGGATATGTATCAGTGGCAATATTGACCGCATGGAGTTCCCCGGGCGCACTCACCCGGACTCCATCATCCGCCCAATCCAATTGAACACCCACCTCAATTAATTTTTCGGAGGTCGCGCCGAGGTGTTGAGCGGGGGCGTCTTTCACAAAAACGTCTCCCTTTGTGATCGCACCTGCAACCATGAATGTCCCCGCTTCGATGCGATCTGGTATGACGGTATACTCCGTGCCGTGAAGCTGTCGTACACCCTGTATCGTCAAGCTGGAAGTGCCAATCCCTTCAATGTCTGCACCCATCGCGTTCAGGAAGTTCGCGAGATCAGCAACCTCCGGTTCGCAGGCAGCACCGCGAATTATTGTTGTGCCTTCCGCCAACGTTGCAGCCATCATGACATTCGCAGTTGCACCGACGCTGGAGCCGTGCGGACCTCTCAGATACATCTCTGTACCCGCTAACCGATCCGCCTGTGCTATGATATAACCACTGTCAACCTCAATGTCTGCACCAAGTTGTTGCAACCCTTTCAGATGCAAGTCTACCGGGCGCGGACCGATGGCACAACCACCGGGGAAGGAGACCTTTGCCATGCCTAAACGCGCAACAAGGGGACCCAGCACATAAATTGATGCCCGCATCTTCCGGACGAGGTCGTAGGGAGCTTCGTAAGCGACCCGATCTCCTGGCTCGATATAGAGTGTCGAGTTTTCAAGCTTCGTTGTCGCCCCGAGCACCTCAAGCACTGCACATAGACTATCAATATCATTCAGATTGGGAACGTTGTGAATAACGCTGGAACTATCTGCCAAAATCGATGCCGCAACAGCAATAGGAAGCGTTGCATTTTTGGATCCACTGACTGAAATTGCACCTTCAAGCTGCTTGCCACCGTTGATGATTAGTCTATCCATGATGAATTCTCCTAACGTAGAAACCTGTTTTTAATTAGGCGTAGGTTGAGAGGAGGGGATCATGTAATATGATTTCATATTTTGAAGCATTACCCCGATATTCCGCGAACCTTGTTCTTCCGTTTAACCCCACGCCAATCTGTAAAATAAATTACTCAGAACAGATCCATGAAGTCTATATGCATCAACGATGCCAAGCAAAAAATCGTTTCGTTGTAGCCTTTACGGGGGAGTTTGGGCTAAAATTGGTGTATCGGAATAGCCACATGTTTTCGAGTTACCTCGTTTATCTTATGTTTTATATTTCTAACTGCGTCCCTCTTCTCCATCCGGTTGTTCAGGTCTACTCCACAATTGCCACTCTTCCCGCACCTCAATAAGCTGCTCCGCTGGCGCATCACGGACCTCCAAAACAGTTGGCGTATCCGGTGGAATCCGCGCTAAGATTTCCTGGAAATCAAGGTCCCCAGATCCCGGCGGGTGGTACGCTTCAAGGTCCTTGAGATCGTGCAAGTTCACACCGATCAGATGGTCTATATAATTCTCCAACCAGCGATGCGACCAACAGAGTCCCACCCGCTCCTGAAGCATGGCATGTCCGACATCGTGCCAATACCGCATATTGCTCCCCTCGAACTTCTCCAAGAACAACCCGACCTCGTCAAAATTGGGGATTTGATGGTAACGCGGACGGTTCTCGATCGCCAAGTAGACCTCCAACCGCAAAGCCATCTCGTTCAGTCTATCAAGGCTAAACAGCACAGCGTCTTGATGCTTCGCCTCCTTGCGTTTACGCCACTCAGTGGCTTCCTCAACCTTTGCCCCGAATGCCTCAAACTCCCGCTCGCCATATTCGTAGAAATCGTACATCAGATAGGAGCGATCGTAGGTATCCACCTCACCTAAGTGAAGCACAACGGTGGGGACTTCGAGTTCGACTGCCAGCTCCATCGTCTGAATCGTTTGTTTAACCGCTTCGTTCCGCGCATCCGCATCCAAACTTGCTAAGTGAACGGGATCAGTCTCCGCCTGTGATTGCGGAAGATCGAACAGAACGGGACAAAAGTTGTGGATAGAACAGATCTGTGTCGTCGCCAAGTGAGGCTTAATCTGCTCAACCTGTCCCCGCGTCAGGTGTCGGCTGAGTTCGATGGCATCAAATCCAAGCTCCTTGATTTCGTCAAGCAGTGCAGCGCCATCAGGCTGCCTCAGCGCGTTCCACATCGTCGAAATTGCTATCATCTCACGAACCCTTTACCAAGACCTTTCTGTCAACAATTTCGATTTTGCCTTCAGCGTACCATCGAACGACCTGTGGATACAGTTTATGTTCTTCAATATGAATCCGCTTGAGCAGGCTTTTTTCATTATCATCGTCGAATACAGGCACCGAGGCTTGGGCGATGATAGGTCCCGTATCCATCCCTTCATCCACAAAAAAAACGCTCACACCGCTGACCTTAACGCCATACGCCAGCGTATCGGGTACTGCGTGCGCCCCCTGAAACGCGGGCAGTAGGGAGGGATGGATATTGATGATACGGTTCCGATACTTCCGCACAAACGCCGGTTGGAACAACTTCATAAAACCCGCCAGAACGATTAGCTCCACGCCATATCCGTCAAGGATTTCTGAAATTCCCGTATCAAACGCATCCCGATCCGGAAAATCTCGCACCCTCACCACACGGGTGGGAATACCCACTTCCTCGGCACGGGTGAGCGCGTAAGCCTTTCTTCGGTCACTAATCACTACAGCGATTTCAACCCCACTATTTTCGTCATGGTGGAGTTGGTCGATTAATGCCTGTAAATTGGTGCCGCTGCCGGAGGCTAATACTGCAATCTTCATCAAAATCTTCGCAGTGGAAACCCCGTTCTTACCTTAAAGACTGTAAGTAAGAAAGTATGAGGGGGCGTAAAACTGAAAGCGGGAAAAACAACGGAAACACGCGATTGTCTTTGCCCACTTTCTTCCCCTCTCATCAGTTGCTTTTAGCGGGGAGGAAACTGCACTCCTTATTTTAAGGACCGTAAATATGTTCGCTCATGTTAAGAAATATAGGAGTTACACCCTTCAGTTCGTAGTAGCGCAATTCATTGCGCGTCCGGACGGGCGATTTATCGCCCTGATGTCACAATATGTCACATATTCTCACATATTTTGCATATTTTCGTAAGTCTGGTCGCAGGACGTTGATGAGCATTAGCTTTGATCTTGATGAGGATGTCACATATCCTCATGTATTATCACATATCCTCACATATTTTTTATCTGAGTGTGCGTTTTAGTGCGTTTTAGTGAGGTGGTGTGTTTATGTAGAGGCACGCATATTGTCTGAATCAGGAGGCTCAGGATTACAGCTAGGTTCTGTTGACATTTCATTGCAACCAGACAATCAAGAGGGCGCACAAACACATGATTCTTCGTAGGGGTTGGGTTTCCCAACCCTTTGTTCACACGTCAGGGTCCGTTCCGAGACCACGAATGAGATCGGGTTTCTGTAGGTCGATTTTTCCAAAATTGACGCTTCAGCGTCGAGATATGAATCTCGACCTACAATCTACCATTGATTCAACCTGTATGGTTTGGGTTTTCCAACCCACATTGTTCGATGGGCGAGGGAACCTCGCCCCTACGATTGCGGATAGCTTTAGAAATGTCAACACGCCCTAATCGCTCTCCAGTCAATATGTGATCATTATTTTAACATAAATGTGTCGCTGCCTCATTAGTGAGTTGTACATCAAACGTCCTGTCTAACATCCTCCCAACGCTTTAGCCTTCCTGCTTTCACATCCGCTTCTGCACGTTTTAAGCTCTTAGCGATTTCTGGATCGCCCATTAATTCTTGGGTCGCCTCCCACGCTTCTTTATCTTGCAGATAGCTCAGATAGTCAATGACTGCTTTCAGTTTTTCTGTCGAAAGTTGTTCTATTAGCTCTACCGCTTGTTGTTGTAGAGATACTCTTTGCATGATGTTCCCCTTTTATTCTAACGGTATAATATCAAAAAGATCCGATCGGCCGTACAAGGTTCTACCCCTCGGTTGAGCGACGAACTCATTACCAATGGACCAAACCTCGTCTTCGGTCAGTGTTGAAGTGCGGTAAACGGACAATCTTTTGTGGCTTATGTAAAAAGAAAGCGCAAAACGCGAATCGAAATCGTAGGGGCGGGGTCTCCCCGCCCGCAGCCCGTAAGGGTTGGGGAACCCAACCCCTACGAAGATTCAGTTGCTGTTGCACGCTTTCTTAACATGAACCTCTTTTGTTTTTTGGTGGGACAAATGCTTTAGGCTTAACGGTCTGATCAGACGGCCGAAACTCACTTCTGCTCAGTACAAAACGACTGAGGCGTTCATTTGAATCAATAATCATAGTGGAGGTACAGACTTGTAATCATGCCAATAATGGCGATAAGGTGAGGCATTGAGAAGGTTAGTATCCCACGTGCTTGATGATTCGCGCCAAAGATTCCAGCAAAAACAATGTGCCCGTCCCCACCAAAACTCAAGGTAAATATCTTTTGTTCTTCTCGCCATTCGAGACAGATTTCACCGTTGTCTAAGGGCATCATATCGGGTAGGGGCACAAATTTGTTAATCATTTTCAAAAACCGTTCCACATCTTTGTAAGCCGTTTCTGGGATGGCATCTAGCTCCTGATCAAGCCTCCTCTCCTCTTCCGCCTCTGTCCGTATATCTTGCAGCCCCTCCTCTATATTCTTTGGGGCAAAGTCATCTAAATCTATGTGAACAGCACTTCCTTCTATCTGAGGTGCTTTTGCCAGAGCTTTCCATGCTCGATCGTAGTTTCTTAGTATCTCGTCTAAGGCGATTTCAAAATCACTCGCTGATTCGGGCGCGGCTTCGCAGTCTTCTGGATTCTGAAGATAGGTCAGATAGTCAACGACTACTTTCAGTTTTTCTGTTGAGAGTTGTTTGATTAGTTCAACCGCCTGCTGTTGTAGGTCTACTTTTCGCATGGTATTCCCTCTTTTGTTCTGTTTGCCCTTTATTGTCGTAATTGCGGATTGGCACGGATTCAGGAATTACACGGATTCACAAAGACCCGTCGGCGGTGATGCTTATTGTGGGGGTGTCAGCGCAACATTGCAGCGAGGTCTGCCGGTAGTTTTACCCCCATGTTTCTGGCAGCCGTTAGATCTGCTTTCGCTTTTTCCTGTTCTCCCAGCTGTAACCACATGATCCCGCGATTTTTATAAGCATCAGCATTGTCTGGTTGAAGTTGTATCGCCATATCCAAATCTTCAATGGCCCATGCATGCTCGCCTTTATCGTGATAAGCTGCACCGCGATTATTATAGGCATCGGCATAATCGGGATTCAGTTGTATCGCCTTGCTATAATCTGCAATGGCACGATTATAATCGCCCGTTGCGTCATAAGTCACCCCACGATTATTGTAGGCTTCGGCATAATTGGGTTTGAGTTGTATCACCTTGCTATAATCTGCAATGGCAGCATCAGAATTGTCTTTTTGCCCATAAGCTAGACCACGATTGTAATAGGTGCCGATATCATCCGGTCTTAGTTGTATTGCCTTAGTATAGTCTGCGATGGCGCGATCATAATCTCTTTTAGCATAGTAAGTTCGACCGCGCTTGTAATATGCTTCAGTATAATTGGGATTCAGTTGTATCGCCTTGGTATAGTCTGCGATGGCACGGTCATAGTCGCCTCTTTTTTGGTAAGAAATACCACGACCATTATAGGCACTTGCATGATCTGGTTTTAGCTGTATCACCTTGGTAAAGTCTGCAATGGCAGCCTCAGAATCGCTCTTATGCCCGTAAGCTAGACCGCGGTTGTAATAGGTATCAACACAATCCGGTTCGAGTTGTATCGCCTTGGTACAGTCTGCAATGGCACGATCATAGTCGCCTCTTTTGATGTAAACACCACCCCGATTGTTGTAAGCTATGGCATCGTTTTGTTTGAGTTGTATCACCGTGTTAAAATCTGTGAAGGCACGGTCATAATCGCCTTTTTGTTGGTAAGAAACACCACGACCATTATAAGCACTTGCATGATCTGGTTTTAGCTGTATCACCTTAGTAAAGTCTGCAATGGCAGCCTCAGAATCGCTCTTATGCCCGTAAGCTAGACCGCGGTTGTAATAGGTATCAACATAATCCGGTTTGAGTTGTATCGCCATGTTAAAATCTGCAATGGCACGGTCACAATCACCTTTTTGCCCATGAGCCAAACCACGATTGTAATAGGTGTCGGCATCATCAGAATTCAAGGCTATCGCTTTGTTATAGTCGACAATAGCAAAATTATGTTCACCTCTACTGCTGTATACATTACCACGATTAATATAGGCCTCAACCATCTGTGGATTTAACCTTAATGCTTCTGTATAACGCCCAATGGCTTTTTCATAATTTCTTCTATTTTGATAGGTCAGACCTTTGAAAAACTCCGCCACGGCCCTTAAATCGTCTGACCATTCGATAGTAACTGCATTTATAGTTTTAGATGATGCAGGTTGAACAACTTTAAGGATATCTTGGAGGTTAGACTCCCAGTCTTCATAGAGATTAACATACTGAAGATCGCGTAAGGTTTCGCCTCCACCAATGTCTCGATCAGGAATTTCGCATTCGTTTAACTTGACGGGGATAAACCAAGCTTGGTCAGTAGACCGCTGACGTAACTCCTCAATTGCAATTGTCAGCTCCTCGTTCATGTAGGTCTTATCACGCTCGTCATATTCTTTTGAGAAACACGCAATGAAAAAAGCTCCTTGTTGAATAGCCTGCCGAATTTCGCGTTTCCATCGGAGTCCGGGAGCAATATCATTCCGGTCTCGCCAGACTTCGATCCCGTGTGATTTGAGTGCTTGATAGAGTCGCTCGACTATTTCTATATTTTCACTAACATAGGAGATAAAAACTTTATTCATTTCCCTAGTTTCCTTACCGTCAGAATCTGGATTCACTGGATTCAAGGATTCTCAGGATTTTTGAAGGCATCCGCTCTTATCCTGAAAATCGTGATTCAGACACTTTCCGCTTCCTCCACAATATCAATTTCTTCAGGCGTCAAGTCGTATAACAAGTATACTATCTGATCGATCTCATTTTCAAGTTTGGATACATCCGCGTCCGGGTCGGTGCGTTTGGCAGCAAGGATTTGATTAACCATTTCACTGATAGATGTTTTCTGCGCTGTTTTGATAGTGGGAATAGGGATTTGAGACACATATTGAGCAATAAACCTTACAAACCCACCCCGAATCTGTGTGCTTGTCTTTGTGTAAAACCAGAAAACGGCTTTGCTGTTGAGTAAGCCGAGAAGCCATATTTCCTTTGTTGGTAAGAGATACGAAGTGTTACCTAAAAAATGACCGCCATCATCAAAGGAAAACTCCGTTCCTTGTGCTATATCAGGGTAAACAATCTTCGGTTGCTTAAACTCCTCCCAATAAGCACATGACCGCAACTCCCAAAAGTATTTTCCCTGATCGAATCGCTTGATCAGAGGCTCTCGAAAGGGTTTAAAGTGTGCGTGGATGGCGGGATAAGTATCAGCGAAAAGCTGCTCTGCTTCTGTCACAGGCTGCCCTGACCATGGGTGCGTTCGGTTTTCCGACGATTCAATTTTGATGAGGTACTGCTCGGCGAAATTCACCTGCCACCGTTTCACATCGCGCCCACGTAGAAATGGCTTCAACACTTCTGATGATGAGTGCTCTGCAATAAGTCTATCCCGCGTCTCCCTGTCTACGACAAATGCCTCGTTCAAACCCGTTTTGATCCCGGAATAAAGCTGTCCTTTGACATACTCCCCTAGCGGCGTCCCTGCGTTGCGGAGTTTTTCCAACAGGTTCAACACAGGGGGAGATGCGAGTCGCCATCCGTCAACGGTCAAGGCGTTTTGCGGCATGGTGAACCCCTTTGTCCGAAAAACTGTTCCGAATTCGTCAATAGAGGGGCCCGGCTCCCAATTCAGGGCGCGGAGGTGGTTCCCTTGAGCGAGGGTTTTGGACGCTGTGATAATGCTCGGATACGCAATGGACGTAAAAACAGGCGCGTCGCCAAAGTCGATGAGTTGAGATAGAGTAGCCTGACGGGCGAGAAAATCACGAAGTTTCTTACCGTATGCGGACCGGAAATACTTGTTTGAGGAGATGTAGGTCAAGACCCCATCGCCTCGAAGCATCTGAAAACCGCGCTCATAGAAATAGACATAGAGATCTGCCGTGCCGGTGTAACAGTCGTATTGATCCTTCAGCGTTGGCTTAAGCTCTTTAATTTTTTCTTGGCGGACATACGGCGGGTTCCCAATCACCACATCAAACCCGTCTGCAATACCAAACATCCATTCCGGATCAAACCAATCGGCGCTTGCGTTCTGATCGTAGGGGTCCCATGCGGCGACTTTATTCGCATCATCGGCGGGCATCCCGATATGCTTTAATTCCGTCGCTAAGGCTCGCCGCAATTTTTTGTCCGCTCGCTTACACGCCAGTTTCTGTGGTCGTGTTGTGGCGTGGAAATGCCGCTCGCGGTTATCGCCCAATTCCACCTCTAACGCCTTCGCTTTGGGGCTGGTCAGGGTTCGTTCCCCCTCAAGACCGATGAGCGTGTTCGCTGCGATAAACCGTGTCTCCAGATTCGGCAGCGGCTTAATCCCAAAGTTATCTGCGGCTCTATCCGGTTCCTGCTCAATGGCAAGCGAGATAAAGAAGCGGAGTTTGGCGATTTGGCAGGCGATGGATTGAATGTCCAAGCCGAAGATGCTGTTTTGGATCAGGTACAGTTTCCGTCCGAAGTCCCCCGAATAGTTCTCAAAGATTCTGCTAATTTCCGTGAGCTCCTCGTCGCGGGTTTGTCTATCCTTCGTATCAAACGCGGCCGCCGCCCGTTCGATGGCGCGTTCCTTCTGTAGCTGCTCCCATCGGGTGTTATCGGGGTCAAGCCGCCGCAGTGCGAGGGTCAGTTTGTGCAGTGCCCCCATCGGAAATGCACCCGAACCGACCGCCGGATCGAGTATCTTCAACTCCGAAATCGCCCGCACCACCTCATCCGATTCGCGGCTATTGAACCATTCGCTCGCATCGTCAAACGCCTTTGCGTAGTCGAACAGGTAGCGCAACCGCTCCCCCCAAAACTGCACATCTCCGTCCGTTGGCGATACTTGCGCTGCTAAGGCTGCCACTAACGCCTCCTCCACCATATAGTCCACAATGGGGCGCGGGGTGTAGTAGGAGCCGGTCTGTTTCCGGGCCGTCGCGCCGGTTTCGGGGTTATATGCGGCGAGTAGGTTTTCAAACACCTTGCCGAGCAGCTCCGGATCCAAAGCGACCTCCTGCTCTATCGGTGTGTTTTCCTCAACGGTGAACTTGTAGCCTTTCAGCAAGGGAATCAGACCGCGGTGTTCATCAAAGAAGAGACGGTTGGGGAGGCTCAACTTTCTGTAGTGTTCATCGGAGAAGCAGTCAACCCGGTAGCCGCCGTCGCGTGTCGCCGCCTCGCTGTCGAGGCAGTCGAATAAGCCGCCGTTGATAAATGGCGTTTTCTCAAATAGCGTCAACAGTGTATCGGGGGCGGTTATCTGATCCTTGTAGCGATACAGCGAGAAATTGCGATGCCCTGTGTTTCCGCCTTTACTAAACCGACGCTTCTCTATCTCGGTGTTCAGCGTAGCAAAAAACAGGTTCTGTAGCACGGCGCGATAGTAGGAATCGCCGGTGTCGTGGTCGTAGTCCTTCAGCAACGGGGAAATTTGCGCCTCGTTGAACAGTGCATCGGCGATTAGTCCCTTCTCTTTGATAAACCAGACGAACAGTAGGCGCGTGATTAAGCGGATGATATGCTCCTCCGACTTCAAGGTGCGATTTTTGTCTGTGGGGAATGTCCCTTCAGCAATCGCCCATTCAAACCAAGCGAACAGTTCCCGGTAGAATTTCTTGTTGAGTTCTTCGGTGTCCAATCGGGTAAGCCACGCCGCAAGTAAACCATCAAAGTTTTCTGATCGGTTATTGGCGTTCACCCACTTCGCGCACTCCCATAGTGCTAGTTCATATAGAACCTCTATATGCGCCCGGTGCGGATCATCCAAACGGATGTCCTTAATCAGCGTAACCTGTTCCAGCACATCGCGGTCCGGGTCATACTGGTGTTGACGGCGACCAACAAAGCCGATGGTCAGACGGTTCCCAACGCGAAAGAGGACCACAATCGGCATCATAAACCGTTTGTTGACCTCCCGTGTAAACTGTGCGTATGTGCCGCGTGGGTAGTCTTTATCGGTCAATTCGATTGCAAAGAACAGAAAACTTCTGACATATCCCGCATCAAAGGCAGGTGATTCAAACAGTGTTGGCTGGTTAGTGGGGGCAATTTCCTCGCTTGTCACTTGAAACACCAGTTTAACGGATTCCACGCTGTTGAGGAATTCCTGTTCTGTTTCGGTGTTTTGGTTCTGAGCAGGGAATCGCTGAATAAAGTCCTGTGCCGTTCCCGGCAGTTCCACGGTCCGCTCGCTACAGTAGCCCAAGATGGCTAACAGGTGCTTTGCGTTTTCCGAAAAATCGCCGGTAGATAGGACCGCCAGGGCGGATTCGATTTCTTCTTTTTTTCTGATTTCTTCGGTGTTCATCTGTTTTGTTCAGGCTATAAACATGTTGCCCCGCTGGGGCTTTGGGTGTGTAGGGATTCGACATTGCTATAAACATGTCGCCCCGCTGGGGCTAAATGCACCCAAGCACCGCTCCCCATGTTTGGTAGGTGCGGTTAGAAACCGCACCTACCGGGGTGATAGCCCGGATTTTCCCATCCTTTGCTCACAATCCCCGTAAACTCTACGAAGGGTAACCCTCATTCCAGTATTTTCAACTGTTTCATGATTTCACGATCTACCGCCCATGCACCAGCGGACGTATTAGAGATCACCGTTATAACTGAATCCCTCGACGGACATGTGCTCTTGAAAGAAACGCCAGCGTCCCACCCCATGAGAGAGTGAACTGGATCTTTGCCCTCCTCATGGTGAATCCAGATACCACGCCCATAAAATCTATTGTCTTTGTCTTTAACGGTCTTCTTCAAGAACAGATTGGTCAACTCTTTCGAAAGGATCTTTCCTTTAAAAAAAGCGGCCCACAACTTGTCCATATCTCCCACGGTCGTGAAAACCCCCGCATCAGATGATCCGACGATCGGTAAGGTAAAAATGTTGGTTCTCCACCCGTCCTCCTCGTCAATATAGCCGAACGCTGTACGTTCTGGCAGACGATCCATGGCAAAAAATCCCGAATCGCTCATGCCGCATAACTCAAGGATATTGTTTTGTATAAAGTCGATATAGGGAACGCCGGAGACTTCCTCAATGACGATTCCCAATAGAATAAATCCCCCATTTGAATAGGAAAACCGCTCCCCCGGATTAAACTTCATCTCCCCATCACGAAATAACGGTATGTAGTCCTTCGGACCTTTTAGCTCAAAACAGGGAATAGCCAACTGAAAATTATCAATATCCTCAATAAGCTCCTCATCGTAATAGTCGTAGACCCCAGAGGTATGGGTTAGGAGATGGTCGATCGTAACATCTTCTGATATATGTGGAAAATCAATATTTACGCAGTCGCACAATCTTGAGGTTAAAGCGAGTTCACCACTGTCAATCAGCTTTCCGATTCCAAGCGCAGTCAAGAATTTGGTTCCTGACGCTACCCCAAAACGGGTATCAACCGTATTCGGGATTTTATTGCTCCTATCCGCATAACCGTAGGCATTTTTGAATTCTATGCTTCCGCCGAGTTTAACGAAAATCACGCCTGAAAAACGAGTTTCACTGACGGTCTGTTCGATCGCCTGATTTAATTGGCTCATCCTTATGCCTTCGTGTTCGGATGCTCCCCTTCGCTCTCTAAGCCGATGAACGTACCGTCCTTGAGAACTTCAAAAACGCCGCGGAAGTAACCCTTATCGGGCGCCGTCCAGCTTCTTCCGCCATCGCTGCCCTTGCAGATGATATTGCCGAGGTTGGCGCATACGGTGCTGTCAGGTGCTTTAACAAGTTGAATTGCTTGTGGATTTGTCTCGCGATCTGGCGGCAGCAAAACCTTTTCGACCAGAATTTCACTCAACTTGCCGGCACGAGCATGGAGAATGTAGGAACTGTGGTGCCTTGTTTTGAGAGTATCGGCGGAGGGGACATCCACGCCACCGAGGCGGGCGGTCTTGAGGTTCGGTTCAGCCATAAGGGGCATCGGTTTTCTCTCTGTCTGCGGGCGTAGAAGTGACGGCAATTGGTAAAAAAAACTATATCACGCACTATGAAGGGCGTCAAGCGCTAAATCTGCCTTTGGCGGGAGCGAGTAGGGCGAAATGAGGGAGTTTGGAAAAGAGGAGAAAACGAGGATTGATACTCGCCTTGGCGAGGTGTATCCGACGGGGGTTGAGGGATTGGAACAATCCCAATCCCTCAATTCTGTTACGAGTTAGATTTGA
Source organism: Candidatus Poribacteria bacterium (assembly GCA_022826645.1). GTDB lineage: Bacteria > Poribacteria > WGA-4E > WGA-4E > PCPOR2b > PCPOR2b. The sequence goes on along the minus strand of JAJDUM010000055.1, from coordinate 574 downwards.
TATCCCCCCATAACTTTGGAATTAGTCCCTGCGGTGATACCGGCAATCGGCTATTCCATTCGTGAGGAGCGGCGTCACTAGCAGGATGATCTGTCAACCGGATGAGTTGACGGCCCCGAAGGCGGAACCGGTAGATATTCCATGCACCGCCCTCCTTTCTCAGAGTTACAAGAATAGACTTTCCATCTGCACCCCACGCAGAGGTGTTAAGATCCATCTTAGGAAGCGGCACCCGCTCATGCGTCACAACCCCCCGCCTTGTTGGATGCAACGTGGCGATGATCGGAAACGAATTTTTTACGGAGGAGTTAATGGCCTCTGTATACAAAATCCGAGTGCCCTCCGGAGACCAACCGTCCAAAAACATTGCCGCATTGGGAACGGGTTGACTCACCTGCCACCGATGGGTGCCATCGGCATTTATCATATAGATCTGCCGACCGTGACCCAACCCCAACATCGCTTCAAACGCAATCTGTTGACCATCGGGGGACCACTTAGGAGCTGTGGCAAACGGCAAGCGGGTCAGTTGCCTTACGTTGTTTCCATCGGCAGCCATCACATGAATGTTGAG
>JAJDUM010000036.1 GCA_022826645.1 Candidatus Poribacteria bacterium | reverse complement strand
AGCGAAAAACGAGTTACGAAATGAGGGATTCGTATCGTCACGCATAATGGCGTGCTCTGTACCACAATCTGTTAGATTGTGATCCGCAAACTAACAGTTTGCGGTACAAGAGCGTTACTTGCTGAATAAATTATCCCGATCGGAATAATGGGGTGCTACCAACATTATTAAGGTGACCGGTTATAGTGAGGAGGAAACAGTGATGCGTATTCAGGGAGCCTATGAGACGTCTGTGGCAGTTCCCGTCAATTTCGTTGACACTTCTTACCAATAGTTACGCGGCGCACTGCACGGTGCTTACTTTTCCCTGCACGTCTAATTTGATAACTAGCTTTGCAACTTTCCGATCTGTTGGTACACCTTAGAGTGTTGCACTCTAGAATTATACCATTTCGCTTGAATAACAGTGCATATAGTGCTTTCCATATACTATTATGACAACTGTTCCGTTCACACCAAACCCCGTAGGCGGGGCATCTTGCCCCGCTTTGGACAGACTCGATTGACGCTAACAATGCACTGCTAATATATAGAAATGGTATTAGTACCAGCCAAAGATAGTAGGAGCCACGAGAAAAAACAGGTTCTCCTTTGAGGTCAACGCTTTCTGTTCAGCATCACTGAGAGGTTTGAACCGTTCTGCCGCATCTAACAGTTTTGGAACAAGACGTACATCCGAAGCAGTGACTGCTGTTGTTACGTCCTGAGAAAGTACAAACCGCAGACAATTATCTGTTTCTTCCTGTTCATCAAAAGGTTCGTAACCAGTTTCATAAATCTGTCCAGTTGGTGATTGGCTCTGAATTTTATCACCCCAAGGCCTTTTGGCTATCGTCTTGATTACCAACAGCCCTACGTCTTTTTCCTTTGCTAGCTTTCGGAATGATTCGTAATGTCTGTAATATTTGGGATTTGCATAAAGAATGAAGTTTAGTGGAAACATAATAGTGTCGAAATCGAAGCGATTAAGCGCCTCAATATGCGTGCTAAGTTGATGGCCTGAAATCCCAATATATCGAGTCAACCCCTTCTCACGCGCCTCAAGAATACCTTCAACTACCCCACCCGGGCCTGTTACAGTGTCCAATTCGTTGAGAGCGTGAACCCCATGAAGTTGATAAAGATCAAAATAGTCTATCTCCAATCGCTCCAAAGAGCGATGAAACTCTTCACGCGATTCCTTCTTTTTCCTTTTGGTGGTCTTGCCTCCAAGGGTGATTAAACTTCTGCATTCTTTATGTCTTCGTATCCATGAACCAATCCTCAGTTCTGCCTCCTCATAAGCAGGTGCAACATCAAAGTGATTGACACCATGTTCAATTGCTAAATCAATAGCTTTATCCGCCTCCTTCTGGGAAACAGCGCCGAGACTTGCACCGCCGAAAGTGACTATCGAAGTCATAAGCTCTGTTTTTCCAAGTCTTCTCTTTTCCATATAATATCTCCTTCATCCTTGTTCGGGTAAGGGCATAGGGATCAGGGGTTTATTCCCTACCGGCCTCTATCCCCTCAAGCATCTTGAAAGGAAGGCAATACTCTTTCGCAAACCCGAGAACTCCTCTTCTCTACCTTCGAACTCTATCATCCAGTAGCCACCGAAGCCTGTCTTCTTTACTATGTTCACGAGCCTGGCGGTATCCCATTCCGGTTGTTCACCATTCTCGTCGAAGTCATGCATCTTCGGGTGGATCTGCTTGGCAAAAGGAGCCACTTTTTCTATCGCTTCATAGCGAATATCTGCCTGAAAATTGCCGAAGTCGGGCACCGTTCCGATGTGATCACTATTAACTCTCTTAATAAGCGTGACCAACTCGTCCGGGTTTGCCGAGATCCCGCCATGGTTCTCTATGACCATGTTCAAACCGCGCTTTTCAGCCTCGGCAGTCAGACGCGCAAAGCTATCGATGCAAAGCTCTAACGCCTCCGGAGCACCGCCCCCTTGCCCGCCTGTATTATTTCGTACGTTTGGAGAACCAAGTATCACGGCGCTGTCCATCCAACGGACGGTGCGATTTATGGCTTCCTCGCGGTTGGACGAATCCGCAGATGAAAGATCATAACCCCCGTCGTCAATAGCGATGTTGTTAATATGCACACCGTAACTATCGGCGGCCCCTTTCAGGAAGGCAATATAATCATGTTCTTGAGAATCGAAAAAGGGTGAGTTTAATTCTACGGCATCTACACCTAACCCACGCACCGCGGCGAAGAATTGAGGGTAATTCATGGTCGACGGTTTAGCCAGAAACCGCCTGTAAAAGGACCACGCTGAAATGCCAATTTTCAAACCCATTGATCCTCTCACTCTTTTTTCCTCAAGAGATTTCTAAAAACTTGAGGTGCTTCAAGGTTGCGCCTGCACGGCTACCTCCCGCTCATAGTCCTGACCCGAGGAATTCTCACCGAAAGCGGCGACAAAGGTCTGAGACATGATCGCCAAGAACCGCATGATACCAGCATTTGATAAGTATCACCATGAGGAAATTCGCGCCCATGGCGGCGCGAATTTCCTCCCACATTGTAGAAACCATGCGGGATTGTGTTGATGGGTATCTAGGCGATCCTGTTGAGAATCTCTATCCCGACCCCGGGTTGTTGTGAGTTTGCCGGTAAAAACGGTCTACTTTGAAACCTTTATCGCTCCCCAAGTATGAGCTAGCTTGTCGGAAGGTTGTACTGCAGTAGCAGCCCCCTCCGCATCAAAGTTCGCCGCCACTTCGTCTTCACTTAGATCTCGATTGTAAATGGCGACCTCGTCGATGTAACCGTCGAACCATACTGGCCACGTATCAAGAGCCGCTACATGTCCAATGTAGAGATCTGATGCATTTGCTATAGTAGCTGTTAAATTATCTCTTTGTGAGGAAACTGGTTGATCTTCTCCATTAATAGAGAGATGTATGCCAGCAACATCAGATGTTCCCTCATAGCTCATACAGACGTAAGTCCAATCCGTGGCTATTTTCATAGAATCGTCTGGAGTACTACTATTAATATCATTGCCTCCAAGTTCATGGGACAAGACACCGTTCAAAGTATATGGCTCATCGGGATGACCGGCGCCTGTAACAGTGAGTAAATAGCCGTGCCAATTTGTATCGATCTTCCCAACAATAGCCTGGCCCCACAACTCCCAAGGTTCCAAGATTTCCAGCCTTCCCGGGTTACATTTAATCCATGCACAAATAGTAAAAGGGTCTGCTGTATCAAAATTCAAACTCTCATCGTTTCCACAATTAACAGCATCACCATCGCCATCAAACTCCACTGCATTACCGACTTTTCCAGTGGCTAATTTGGCATCACCGACGAGGGTTCCATCATTATTCCCCCAACCGTCTGCGACCGTTCCATTTTCTACACTCTCAAAGTTCCAGTAACTAACCAGTCCATCAGTAACAAATTGGGCTTTCGCCACATTTGCATACGCAAAAACGGTTGCTATAGCCGCTAGAACCAAAACCTTGTTAAACATTTTTAATCTCCTTTTCATTGTGGCACTATCACATCTGCCAGTGAACAAAGTATACTCACTTCTATAATTGGGTTTGGACTGCTTATGCACTACATCAGCGGGTTGGTCCGGAATCGAGATAAACCTATGTAAACAAGCGGACCAAAAATATAAATCCATAAAACCCGTTTTATCGGATCAATTTAACCACCCCCATTCTCTGGCTGAGAGTATTCGAAAAGTCATAGTCCTGACCCAGATTGTTGTGAATTAGTCGGTGAAAACGCCTACTTTGAAATCTTTATCGCTCCCCAAGTTTGAGGTAGCTTGTCAGTAGGTTGTACGGCAAGCCCGTTTTCAGCAAAGTTCTGCGATATTTCGTCGTCACTTAGAGCTCGATCATAAACGGCGACCTCGTCGATGAGACCGTCGAACCATATTGGCCAGTCAGTAACCGTTACTTGTCCAATGGTGAACCTTGCTCTACTTGATATAGAAGCTGTTAAACCATCTCTTTGCGTGGAAACTGGTTGATTTACTCCATTAATAGAGAGATGTATACCAGCAACATTAGATGTTCCCTCATAGCTCATACAGACGTAAGTCCAATCCGTGGCTATAGTCATAGAATTGTCCGGAGTACTACAATTAATATCATTGCCTCCAAGTGTATTGGACAAGACAGCGTTTAAAGTATACGGCTCATTATTATGACCAGCACCTGTAATAGTGAGTATATAGCCGTGCCAACCATCATCCACCTTGCCAGCAACAGACTGCCCCCACTCCTGCCAAGGTTCCAGCACGGTCAGTCCTTCTTCGTCTGCTTTAACCCAGGCACAAATACTAAAGGGGTCTTCCGTATCAAAATTCAAACTCTCATCGTTTCCACAATCAACAGAATCGCCATCGCCATCAAACTCCAGTGCACTACCGACTTTCCCGACTTTTCTTTTGGCATCACCGACGATGGTTCCATCATTCTTCCCCCAAACGTCCCTTACCGTTTTACCTTCTATGGTCTCTGCCTCAAAGCTCCAGTAACTAACCAGTCCTTCAGTAACGAATTGGGCTTTTGCCACATTGGCATACACAAAAAAAGTTACTATAGTCGTAAGAACAGAGGCTACGGTCAAAATCTTGTTATACATCTTTGATCTCACTCTTTTTCATTGTGGCACTGTCACATTTGCCAGTGAACAAAGTATACTCACTTCTATAATTGTTTAGTACATTGACTCCTTGCGGCGCGATACATTGCCAAACTAATATTGCCACTTGTTTTGGCTGAACTAAACAATTACCTCACTTCTATAATTGGGTTTGGACTGCCTATACACTACCTCCCCGGGTTGATCCGGAATCAAGCGAACGGCTAAATCAACTTGGCTTCTATCGAGCGGTAATTTTCATTTTGACACCACATTTCAAGACGGCACTGTATTATACAACGCTCCTTGAAAATGAACAACATTGGCGATCCGATTTGTCAACTCCCACCTTCTCTTTGAGCCCAATAGACCCCCTTTCTTTCCATCCACTTTCTCATTTATGCCGCCACCCCCAGCGCAGACAGGAAATCCAACCGGGCAGAATCCTCCTCATGCTTCCGCTTTTCTCATTGCATTTCGCCGTAACTATAGAACTCTTTGCCATCTTAGTCAAGCACTTTCCTTCATTTTCTGCGTTAGAGCAAACTTCTACTGCTCCCGACGCTATCTTAATTTTCAATGATATTGTATTAGTCACGAATATGGTGCAGTAAAAAGACCACCTTTTTTGACGATTTTCAATTTGCGACGCTCTGACGAAGAACCTGTCCCATTCATCCTCGGTCATTTACTCGATTGTCGCGATGGTGATGATACCGGCGTTTTGAACGGAAATATCAACGCCCCCGAGCTCTTCCACAGCTTTCATCGCTGAATCCTTCGAAATCTCCCCTTTGAGGCGGACTTCGCCCGACCTTTCCCCATTTTCTATCACCTTCCCTGCTACTGCGACCCGCCACTATTTCCGGTCGACCGCAGGTGCTATTTCAGGATGAGCATTCTGCGGGTGGCCTGGAAGGGGCCCGCCTGGAGGGTGTAGAAATAGACGCCACTGGAAACGGTCTCTCCGACTTGGTCCCTACCGTCCCAATAGGCAGCGGTTTCTCGGGTCAGATAGCCGGCTGCTTCTTGGATACCGAGATCTAACTCGCGGGTCAGTTGCCCTTGTACGTTGTAGACGCGAAAAGTGACATGGGCTTCGCTTGCTAGGTGATACGGCAGCCAGGTTTCAGGGTTAAACGGGTTCGGGAAGTTCTGAAGCAGGGCTGTGTGCTTGACCTGGCCCAACGTTGTGACTCTCAATCCAAACGGCTCAACGGCGAAGGGCGGTGTGCCAAAATCCGTTACGCTATTATAGACATACGCCACCGCGCCGTCACTATGGCGCTTATTTTTGCCACGGTCCATCTCCACACCATGAGACGAGACAACGACCGTGTTGGTGCTCATAGCAACCGCAAGGCCGAAGCGGAAATTTTCGCCCCCTTCTTTGGGCACGACCTTTTTCCTCGCCTCCCAGACTCCGTCAACACGTGCAAAGCCATAGGCGGCACCTGAGCTCGGTGCGGCTTCTTTGGCTCCTCCGGCCCCAACGATGGCGATGTTCCCATCGACGGCGACACCAGAGCCGAAGTTATGGTCTTTCCCTGCGTCTTTAGCACTCAGCTTTGCGTGCTGTTTCCAGGTGGCTCCGTTCGGCACAAAGATATAGGCGGCACCTGCATCTTCCTTCCCGCCAGCATCATGAAATGGTGCCCCAACGAAGATGGTGTCCCCGCTTAAGGCAAGAGAAGTTCCGAAACCGTCGCCCTGTCCGGGGTCGTCGGCCGTGAGTTTGGCTTGTTGTACCCATCTCTCACCCTCGCGTACGAAGACATAGGCGGCGCCGGCGGATGTCTTTCCACTATGCGCGTGCGCAGGCGCCCCGACGACGATGGTGCCCCCACGGAGGACGACGGCTTCTCCGAAAGAATCTCTTTTTGCTAAATCTCTCGCGACCAGCTTCGCCTGCTGTCTCCAAATGCCCTCATCAATTTCAAAGATATAGGCAGAACCCGAGTTGCTGCCCGCATCATCGTCCTTGGGTGACCCAACGATGACAGTGTTCCTGTCGATGTAAACAGCTTTTCCGAACGAGTCGGCTGCTTTTGTGTCTTCGCCAGAAAGTTTCACCCGACCTTCCCAGTTGTTCCTGCCCTCGGTAAAGATAGTAACCGAACTGGCAAATGGTTGTCCAATGATGGCGGTGGTCCCGCTGACGCCGACCGACCATCCGAAGGTCTCGGGTGGATCGCCTACTTTGGGGAAGAGTTCCACCTGCTTTTCCCACTTTTTGCCATCGTATTTGAAGATTACGGCGTTGTCATTGCGAGGTTTATTGAGGAGAGGGCCCCCAACGATCACGAATTCTCCACTAATATCACAAGACAAGTGGTGTGCCCCCTCTATTTCATGGACGACAAGCTTGACTTCGTCTTCGCGCGCGAAGGCCGTGTGATTGATGGACCCCGATACAATACCGACGACCAGACTGAAGAGAATAAACCTGAAGGGTTTCATGAGAGTCTCCTTTCGATGTGCCATCGCCAGCATACGACGTCACGATGCTCGATTCCTCAATTATTAACCTATTGAGCGACGGCAAATATTAAACTTGAGCGTCTACCGTTGTCTCCTTGGTTGAACAAATTACGACCTATTTTACGGCAATTTGTAAGGGTCGATGATATGTTGCAGATGCTTCTACGAGGATCCCGGGGCGAACAGCTTTAAAACTTCAGTCGGTGTTGCATCGTGTTCCACCCGGAGCCGGGGGAAAAGCAAATCGAGAACATGCTGCAACACCTTATTCTCAGGATTTTCTCCGCTCACAGAACGGGAAAATTGACCTGACGAGGTGTCACGAATAAATGACAGCTAGAGTATACCAGATTGTGTCAATTGTGCCAATCATTTAGGAGTGCAGGTGCGCGATCTTGACAGTCTTCACGAAATGGAATTTGAGTGACGTAAAGAACAAGAGATTATCAACAGTCAGCGTCTATCTGGTGGATTCCATGCCAATCCCTCCACATATCCTCACAAGGGGGCTCGTCGGTTGTTTTTTCGAGGTCTTTTTTGCAGAAGTCGCACAACACCGCTTTTCGGATGCGCTTCGACCGATTGTGACCCGCTGAATGGCCCAACCGGTGATGCCAAAAGATGATGTCGCCCGCTCCACCATGACAATCGACATAAGGTTGCTGGTTGAAGAAGGCAACATGTTTCTCATATTGCTCGGTCTGTTCGTTTCCATGTTGGGTGTGATAATCATAATAGAACATCCGATGGCTCTTGGGCCAGACCCAAAATCCACCGCCGTTTGGAGCTACATCATCGATATATCCGACCACACCGAGGTGGAATGGGTGAGCATCAGTATGGCAGGTCACAGGTCTCTGTGGAATATTGCCTTCGGGAAGAAGGCAATAAATGCCACGAATTCGTTCCGGGACGACGAGATTACCTTCACCCAGAAGCTGCTCGGCCATTCCCCAAATTGAAGGATCAGTCGCAAGCATTCGTACAATCCAATCTTCACCACCGATTCCTTTATACTTCCAGCTATACTCGCCTCCAACATTCCCCGTACCCTCCTCATTATACCTTTTAATTGGTCCGACCCATGTGTCGGGGTTATTGCAGTCAACTTCAGGCGGTGCATTTTCCCACAATCTTTCCCGTGCCCGAGCCATGAGATTTTCATCCATAACCCTGCGTTTGATAAGATAGCCATTCTTTTTGAAAAATCTGATTTCTTCGGGGGATAACCTAGTCATTCGTTTTGCACCTTATGTTTTACAGATTACGCTTATGAGGTTAGGGCTCAGTTCCTCTGGCTCCCTTGCCACCACTGACCCATATCTCTCCTTCATGTTCCTTTTCACCAACAAGCTCCCCGTTTACGTACAGCTCCCCTCCTTCGTCTTTATGGTAAGTAGCGGCGATGTGATACCACTCCTCCAGTTCGAGTTTATCTGGGCCAGTAATACTCATCCCGCCCTGTGGATCCATAGCGGCATCAGTTCCAGTGTCCATGAGGATATACCGCCATCCGCCCTCCCTACTAGCTAGATGAAGTGGTCCACCATCACGCACACTACCCCAGCAGGGCAATCTGGGCAAGAGCATTTGAATGCAAGATAAGAATCACCGTACCAGTCCTGCTGCCAATAGTCCAAATGTTGAGTTCCTCCGCCACATGTTACCACCTCCTCGTCTAATATGCTGCGACTGTCGCAGGGACGGAAAACGGCACCCTAATCCGGACGAGCAGCCGCTTGCTCTTCTGAAATTCATGAGATTCTCGTCCAATCAAAAACGACGCTCTGATATTTTTCTTTCTCATTCAAAAGGCCAAGATATCCCGATTCTGCATCTTCTGGGGACAGCAGATGACTACGCAGTGGGGTGACATTGATCTGCTTTCGTGCCAGGAGGTTCATTGCATGTTGGAGGTTCTGTAAGACACTTCCACGTGTGAAATTGGTTGGGCGTGTGGGTACCTCCCATTCCGAGCCGCCCCGTATATGCAAAGTGTTGTTGAAAACAGGTTGTAACAGTTCCGACATACTAAACTTGGTACTACTAAGCCATGGCACACCAACGAGAACTATCTCAGCTCCGATGGCTGCGATGTCGGTAGCACCTTTCACCGCGCTGGCTGTGCCACTTGTATCCACCACCAGCTTGCACGGCACTGATCCAAGTTCCTCACTCCATCCCGCCGCCAAGTCACCATCTGGCGAGAGCGTGTGCCGCAGACCACAAGCTTCAGCCAGATTTCGGCGCAGTTCCATAGGTTCGATACCTATCACCTCATATCCTGATGCCTGAAATACCTGCGCTGCCGTGTTGCCCACAACTCCCAATCCGAAAACCGCCACACCATCACCGGGTCGTGCAGTTGTGGTGCGGAGAGTTGTCATACTTACGCTGCAAAATCTAACGTAAACAGCATCCTCTGGCGGAACAGAGTCAGGAACTTTCACAAGAAGCGCGCGTTTGCTATCCACACGGTGATGAGAAGCGTGCCCCACTGGTGAAAATACTGCGTCTCCGACCCGGAAGCCCGTTACTTCATCCCCCGCCGCTACTATCTTTCCTACCGCAGCATATCCTGAACCAGCGGGGTATGGCTCGCCCTTCCAGTGACCTATATCCTGGTTATTTGTCAACCGGGCCAATTCCGTACCCGAACTGACACCCGAATATAATGTCTCTATCACCAGTTCAGATTCGCCGGGTGGGCTATCATCGAATTCGTAAGTATCCAATACAACGCGCAGCTTCTCGGGAAACATAACCCGGTATGCTTTTTTCATTTTTCCACCTTCTTGTTCGGGGTAGGCGTTCAGGTAGTATATGGGTTGATTCGGTGTGTTGTTTAAGCTGCGGGGTTCGGAAGTAGGGACGGGGCATCTTCGACTTTAATGTGCGCGTTACAGGCCGCTACTAGATATTAAAGAGACCATTGGAATACATATTCAGTCTTGAGCTTTGCGAAGTCGAATCAACTCCTGCTGTTCCGCCTGTGCTTTCTCCCAGATGGCTCTGATCTCGGGAGCTGGGCCGAATGCGCTTGGCGGCATCAGTAGTGCCTTCTGGCTCTCCGTGAGACCTGGATAATTGTCCGAATTGTAGTAACCGGGACTCCATGCGACTGCGTGTGGGCAGTATTTGTAATAGATAGTGCGACGCTCACCTTCTCCACACCACGGTACGGTGCCGTGAGCACACGCCTCTGTAAAGATGATGGCATCTCCCGCCGACGCAGCGACCCGGTCGACGCATTCAGGGATTTCCGCTTGCGTACTGCTGCGTTTCCAGTCGCTTGGCAATTCGAAATTAACTTTGTGGCTTCCGGGGATACAGGCGAAACCACCTTGACCTGGGAGGACGGTATCCAACTCAAACGCGACTGCGACTAGACCGTTGAAGAATCTGCCGTTACTGAATCGGTAATAACACTGTCCTCCGTCCGTCGGTCCTACCAGGTCACTAGCGCCGCCTGCGCCCTGACCGCCGCCATGTAGATAAAGCTCGTAGCTGTGTTTTGCATTGTCTATCTTGATGTAGTCATGATCTAGTCGGTAGTTTCGGCCTAAAAGGGTTTCGAGGTACGGACGAATGGTAGGAAGGTCTAACAAATCAATATAACAGCCACCCCATTCCAACAATGATGAGGCGGTCCAAGCGCGATCCTCGGTTGCATTCATCACGGTCCGATCGGACCCAAGAATGTAACTTTGCTCGGTACGATGCATCTCCAACCGCGTTGATAGATCGTCTACCTGTGCAGTAGTGATAGCATTCCTCACAACGATGTAGCCGCGCAAGTCAAACAAATACTTCTCATGTTGGTTCATTTTTCTCCTCTCCACGCTTTGGGTTTATACTAAGTATGGTAACTGTATAGTCTATCAATCTGTTTTGGGAATGTTGGTCGTACTGCAGTTTAATCCTTGTTCCTACACCATGAACGTAAAGTAGGAGCGATCTCCAGGTCGCGATTTCCTGTTGGCGAGTAAGTTCTGCGCTGAACCAAACAATTACTAAGTATGTATACCGTGGCGAAGGACGCCCCGAAGGTAAGGATTACGGATTGAAGATTTATACTAATTCGCAATCCACAAGTTACAAAACCAGGGGTTCGTAGTAGCGCAATTCATTGCGCGTCTCGTATCGGCTGTAACATTTAGATTTTGAAATTGTATTACCTACTCTCCGCACCCATTTTTCGGGTTTAAAGAATTAATTGGTAGCCCCCTATTATCCCTGGCGGAATAACTCTTTCCGCAAGTAACTCGCTCCAGAGGAGATCAAGTGACTGAATAGGGAACGCGATAGGGATCTTCAATGTCAATAGAATGCGATATGTCCATATTCCCGCGCTCCAGCGGAGCGCAATGTGGGTATTACGCCATTATTCCTAGTGGTACAGTTCTTTTGTCAATAAACCCTCGTTTTTCACCCTATAACTAGCTTTTGGCGGGTATTACTTGATTGGTGATGTTCATATCAGTCTTGCATTGTAATTTCAATATATAGTACGTTCTATTTAATTAGAATACAGTATATGCTATCACCATTAATCGCTGGAACGATACCAAAAAATACCCAAATTAGCACTTATGAGGTGCGGAGTGTAGAGTATTAGAATTATCGGAACGACAAACGACGGGTTGCAGTTCATTAACCATTTATTATTTCGCTTGAAAATTCGCAATGATTTTCCGTCTGGGCGCCCCTGTCTCTTGGCAACTGTCGGCTCGATTGCTTGATTGGATATTTCTATGTCTCTTGATCCACCTTGACCAGTTGTTTCCCGAGATTTTGGCTCGTCAACAACCGTAAAAACGCCTTGGGGGTGTTTTCGAACCCCTCTATGATATCATATTCGCATTTCAGAGCGCCGGTGCGGTACCAGTTGAGAAGACGTGCCCACGCCTCTTCGTAATGTCCCTGATAATCGCTGACCAAAAAACCCTGAATACGGGCACGAGAAACCAAGATTCGGCGCATGAAACGTTCACCGATATCCGGCTTATCGAATCTATCGGCGAGGCTCACTGTACCGCAAACCGTGATGCGGGCATGGGGTGCCAGATTCTGCAATACCGCATCAAGGATAGGACCGGCGGTATTGTCGAAGTACACATCGACGCCATCAGGACAGACTCGGGCAATGGCCGCTGGCAGGTCTGATTCGGTACGGTAGTTGATGCCGCCATCATAGCCTAACTCACGACACCGGGCAATCTTTTTCTCGGAACTGGTGATCGCGATGGCGCGACAGCCTGCGAGCTTGGCGATTTGACCAGCGATTTGACCCACTGAGCCCGCGGCGGCGGAGATGACCACAGTATCGCCGGGTTTCATCTCGGCTGCAGCGACTAAACCGAAATACGCAGTCACACCGTTTGTACCGAGAAAATCCATCCAACAGGGGAGCGGGGCGACATCGGCGTCGATCCGACGTACCATCGCAGGTTTTACCACGCCGAAGTCCTGCCAACCGAAGGCACCGCTAACCACGATATCACCCTGTTTATAGCTTGGGTCGTTAGACTGGACGACCTCACCTATGGCTCCGCCGACCATCAAATCACCAGGGCTGACACCGGCTGTATAATTCTGCTGCGGACTGATGCGTCCGCGCATATATGGCGCCACATCAAGATAAATAGCACGGACGAGCATCTCATCATCGCCCGGTTGAGGGATGGAGCTTTGAGACATTGCCCAGTTGCTTTCTGTGGGCATGCCTTCTGGGTAAGACACCAGGTGCCACTGCCGATTCGTATTGCGCATGTGGAATCTCCTGTACAAATTATGAGTTACAAAGACCGTATTGGCCGTGATGCATTTTGTCAGATGATCAGTAACTATTCAGGCATTGGTACAAAGTAAAAAATGTTGATACGATTGGAACCCAACCGAGGTTCACCAACAAACCAGACTCACCAGGCGGTTTGATGACCAATTGGCAAAGCATAGCCAGAACAGCAGTAAGCCGCCCTCAAGTGATGGTCCGCGAAAATCCGCACCCGAAGTTTACGGCGAAGACAGGGACGAAAGCGGGGTGGACAGAAGGGACATCCCGGGCACACGCTTTTTTTGAGCGGCCTAGCTGTTTCGTCAACCAGTACGGGAAATCGAGGACCGGCAAGCGCACTCCTAGCAAGACCAGAGATTATCAAAGGAGGGCAATCTGCTTGAAGGCATTCGCGGGGAGCTTTTGGATATTCGGACCGAGATCGAGCTTGGAAATGCAGCACAGGTCGGATTCACAATACGAGGGGAGAAAATCCAATACAATGTCGCTGAGGCAAAGCCATCCTGCCTCGAAATATCTGCTTCGATTTCTCCAATTGACAACCGAATTACCCGCAGATTCTCGTTGACCGCACCTCGATTGAAGTGTGCGGCAATGATGGTCGCGTGTCGATGTGTTCCTGCTTCCTCCCTGACTTGGAGAACACAAACATCGCCATGTACGCTCCCGGTGGGAAAGCCGAAATCATCTCCCTAGATGTTTATGAACTCCGATCGGCTTGGTTGTAAGAGGATGATTTAGATGCTTGAGAGCGCGCCATTATCCCTGTCGGAATAATTCTTTCAGCAAGTAACACTCGTTTTTCGATCTATGACAGATTTTGAAAAAGCGTTCCTTCGTAGAATGGTTTCACTCCAGCGGAGTGCGATGTCAATAGAACCGTAATGCGTCCAATCTCCGCGCTCCAGCGGAGCGCAATGTGTATAACGCATCATCAAATGACACTCATTTTTCGCTCTATGGCTGGCATTGAAAAAGTGTCAATTGGTAGCACGCCATTATCCCTGTCGGAATAATTCATTCAGCAAGCAACACTCATTTTTCGCTCTATGACAGGTTTTAAAAAAGCGTTCCTTCGTAGAATGGTTTCACTCCAGAGGAGTGCAATGTGGAGTGTTACTTGAGAGAGCGTTAATCCGGAGTCTTTTCTGTATAGTCGAAAGTTCAGAGAAAAACGACCGCTGGTTTATGCGAGATTCAAAACCCTGTCACAGAGAGTGGATATATAACGCGACCTCGGGGGAACTACTGGAGCGATTGGTGGGGCAATTTGCGGGAGCATACCGCCTGAAGTTGTTGCATTGGAGATGGGGTTGGATGAGATGGCAATAGACATCTTTCCAAAATAATGCCAGTCGTGTCGGGCTTTCTTCACAGCGTTGAGTGACCAAAGGAACAAATGGCTAGTCAAGAGATTGAGGAGATGTCCCTGTATGCCTATTTAGCCGCTTGCCCCTTCACTATTCTGCTTCGAGCCTCTGTATCTCCGTGACTTAATTAGGAAAGATGTCCACTACATAATATAACGACTGGTGCGAGTTAATCTTGAACCCTCATCACTAAAGGCTCAGGCTGGGGCTTAGACCAAGGTTTTTTCCTCAACTTGAGCCTAGAACTCAGTCTTCATAGGCGTTCAAAAAAACAACTAACTAGCACAACTCGTTATACTTATCACTGCATAGCATGCTATCTTGCGAGCTTTATTCCGCCCCAGGTGAGAGCTAGCTTGCCGGCTGTGTCGACAGCCACTACTCCCGATGCTTGGGTAGTGGTATCGTTATTCTGTTTGACTTCATCTGCGCTCAGAGCTCTATCGTAGATGCTGACTTCGTCGAGGACACCAAAGATAAAAGCCTCCTCAGCCTCATCTCCGTTCATGAGAGCACCTATCGTCCCAATTCCTCCGTTTCCCAACACAGTAGCCAGTTCCCTTGCCTGATCTCCCCATTGAAGACCGGGATGGGCTTCCTTATCCAATTCGCCATTTATGTATACTCGCAAAAACTCGCCGTCATACGTAATGGCGATGTAACTCCACACATTTTGTTCCACGGTGCCATCTGACATTATATCAGCCAGCCCACCCACGAAAAAGCCCGTTCCCCCATTGCATACCATCATACCAGAAATGGCCGCGTCAGCGAGCTCACCCCACTGAAAAGCTGATGAACACGCGTCGGGGACTGAATCAAGTTTAACCCATGCGGCCAGAGTCCTGGGATCGTTTCCAGCCGGCAGACCTGTGTTAGGGAATTCAACATGGCCAGGAATAGGATCCAGCGCTTCGCCAAATTTGCCTCCATCAACTATCTCCGCAGGTCCAATAAAGGTTCCATGACGCTCTCCCACAACGTCCATAACAGTAAAGCCATCTATATGCGCGTTATCAAAGGTCCAATGGGTGAGCAGACCATCTGTAGCGACTCCACCTTCTGCAGTACCCGTTAGCCAGGGTATTGTTACCAGAACCGTTGTGCTAAGGACTATAGTCAAAGACCTATTCAATTTTATTCTCATTTTACTTTCTCCTCTTTTAAAGTTGAGTAACTCAACAACAGCACTAATTCAAACTATACAGCTTTCGCTGTAAATCTTGAAAACTCTCACTGTCAGCAGCCTATCACAGCTCTGCTGCCAGGTCAACAAAAATTGTAACTCTTCCTGCACATTCGCGCCTTTAAGCAGTATTCAACAATGCATCTTGCATTTTGACAAACACAACGGCGCCCCGGAGGCCCGACCGCGCCTGATGGATTGAAAAATCCAGCAGTTCTCTATGTACCTCGTTGGCTTTGAGTCTTCCGCTCGAGGGGAGCGGTATATCGATAGCACCCCATTATCCCTGTCGGAATAATTCATTCAGCAGGTAACACTCGTCTTTCGCTCTATGACAGGCTTTGAGAAGGTGACCTTCGTAGAAGGATTTTCACTCCAGAGGAGTGACATGTCAATAGAACATGATTCCTCATCGCGTCTGCACTCCAGAGGAGTGCAATGTCGAGTGTTACTTGGTAACCGCAGTAGCATCATGATTTTTGTGTGCGGAGTTGAATCCGGGAAGCCCTATGAATATTGGATCCTAGGAGTTTAGAAAAAAGTGTCAGCTAGTGAACGTTCAGATTTCTTTTTACGTCCGCTTGAATTGGGTGTTTTAGCCTCGCAACCGAATATACTCTGGTTGTGCTCGCTGCATTTCCTGTGGCATTAGTCCCTGCATTATGGCTTCCATATCACGCGTAACAATCCGTCCGATATTGAGGAACGCTTCGCTGATAGCCCCGGCTCGGTGCGATGAAAGAACAACGTTGGACAGCTTCCGAATCGGGTGCTTCAGGGGAAGTGGTTCTTCGGGATACACGTCGATTCCGGCTTTGAAACACCCTGCCGCCAGCAATTCTGTCAGCGCGTCAAAGTCCACCACATGTGCTCGACTCATTAACAGGAATACTGAATCGGACGAGATTTTTTCGAGTTTCTCACGGGCAAGTAATGTCCGATTGGACGTCGTTGGGACGGCAAGAACATAGATAAATCGAGACGTTTCCAGCAGCGTTTCCAGACCAACTGGCTCAACGCCTTGTGATCGCAGATAGTTATCGGTCAGCCACGGATCGTAAACTTGAATCGGGCATCGGAACGGCTCAAGCAGCAGCTTGAGTGAACGCGCCAGCCCACCAAAGCCGATGAATCCCGCGGGCTTGTCATACAGGGTAACTGTCTCGCCGAACGTTGTGTGACTCCAATTTGCCTCGCCGCGGCGAAACGCTGCATCGTTCCAAACGATGTGCCGCGCGGCCGAAATCGCCAACCCCAACGCCATCTCCGCGACTCCCGGGCCGAATGCTGGCGCGCAACTGAGAACGCGGATACAGTTTGAAAAACAGTATTTGTAGTCCAACTGATTCGGCGAAGGGAATACACCGCCGACCTCTAAAATCGCGCGCAGTTGCGGAAAGCGCGAAACATCTCCATAGCGCCACCGCCCGGTGATGATAGCCACGACTTGCTCGCGGACTGCTTCGATTTCTCCCTCGGGTATCGGATCGTCCTTTGCCCAGATGACATCGGCAATAGAGTTGAGACGTTCTAAATCTTCGGGGTCGAAGATATTTCCAAGAGAGCGGTAGTGTGGATCGAGGATTACTTTATCTAACACGGTATAGTATACCTTTCAGGATTGTTCGCCTACCAAGGGTTACCGGTTCGATGGCGAGTTGGATTTTTGGGACGATTTTCAAATCCGACGTGGACGTACACGGCAGAATCTACGTAACCGCGTACCTACATAACGGGGTGTTTCGCATGCCCCCTCGACGAGGTACATTGGCTCTTCAGACTTAAGTGTGGAAACAAACCGGGGTCTGTTAGCATCTCATCGTCACCAAATTATCAAGGGAGGCATAAATAGGTTGCTCATATAAGCAAATTGAGAAAAGCCAGCGAGTTTGTGTTAAGTCAGGGCGGGGGTAGCCAAATCCCTATCGCATTCGCTAATCGCTCATTTGATCCCCTACGGGTTCTCTTTGTGCGTTACTCCTTCTTTTGACTTGCGGACCACAACTTGACCCGTTTAAGGAATTAACGAGTGCCCTCGTTAGGCTTTCACCGGCATTCGTAGGGGGATCTCTACCGCCTTAAGATCTCTATCGCACTCGCTAATCGCTCGATCGATCTATGCGCTCAGTTGGTGGTCGGGTCTCCCAACCCGTTGGGCGTCTTACCCCGAATTACGCACACACCCAGTATAAATCCATTGCGTCAAAAGTGCATACATTGGAGTCTCCAGAACCAGATCGGGTACTATTAAAAGCTACTTAAATTCATAGGAAAAAACGTACGTGCCTGTCGCAAGTTTTTTCCCACACTTAACTCTGAAGAACCAAACTATTCTCTGAAAATCTTGGGTATTCATCGGTTAGACTCCTTATCGGTAGAGTTCCAACGTAAAAAAGGGCGGTGCTTGCCGCCACAATCTCACCTGCCACCGACCGTGGGAGCAATCTCTATCACGGTAAGGTCGTGGATGAAGGACACTCCGCCGCGGGTCTTGAAGGTGAGATGGTCTCCATTGTGCTCGTAGAGCTTGAGCCTGCTGTAGAAGATGTAGCCCTCACCGTCGTTTGGAAATAGCTCGATCGAGGTTCTGTCCACCAGAGCGTCAAATTGTATCCCGTCCTCGCATCGGGCGATACGGTAGGCAGGCTTTGCATTGTGCCTGAGATAGTCAAGGGCTTCATCGCCAAAACTGTCTGGCTTGCCCCCAATCGTGCTTTCCCTGGCATTGTAGGTTATCTCGTATCCGAGGATCACAATATCGACGGCTTCGGCACTCCCGGGATCGATCCGTGCCTGTATCCTGTAGCGGCCGTCAGAAAGGCCGTCAACACTCACTCCGGTATTGTCCACGGTCAGCTCGCGAATTGTGTGTGTCTTTCGATAGAGTTGTTTGATCTCCGATACCGGATTCTGAAAGAGCCTGATGCCATCGGGAGTCCGGCGTAACGAAAGCTCCAACGGAAACGACATATTGGGCCGGAAGTCAATCTCGTAGTTCGGAATCCCGGCAACTCGATCGTTTCCTACGTTGTACATGATCACGCCTCTTCCCTCGGGGGCACCGGAGAAGATGACAGGAAACCCACAGTGTTGGGTAGCGATCGTATCGGCTGGCGAGAGCGGGACTCCATCCAGATTATTCAGACCGGTTTCGGAGTAGCGGCCCAATGCATAGCCATGGAGCCCGCACATAATGAGAAGAACCACATTGTCTTTGTCGCCATCCACGGGTAACTCGATCACATCGGTTGCATCGCCTTCCCCGGGCCAATTGTCGTAGATTAGGAGGGGAAAATCGTCGATCCTTGTCCATCTCCTCAAATCACTCGACGTGTATTGAAGCGACGCAAGAGACCATTTCTTTGTTCCCTCTACGATCACGCCAGCGTGGCGTGCTGCGGCTGCCTCCCAGACGCAATGGGTAAGGAAGAACTTCCGTGCGACGGGATTCCAGTGGATTCGAGGGGCGTCGCCCCAGCCGGGGACGATCGGATTGGTGGGTAGATCGTACCGGCCGAGCCTATCCCTCAGATCGTTGAGATCCCAGAACGTCTCACCCCCATCAACACTTATCGTCATCGAGACAAATCCACCTTCTCGACCCATTATCGGAGTGAGAAGAACCATGGCCTGCTCGCTTTCAGTGTTGAGACCAAAAAGGTTCCCTGAATCGGTAAACCCCACCCCGTTAAACACCATATGAGGGTGGTGGAAAATCGGTGCGCGTTCCTCCCAATGCAACAGGTCCGTCGATACTGCGTGTCCCCAACAGATCTCCTGGCCGCGGAGCGGATTATGGATGGTAAACAAGTGCCACTCACGTCGAGGCGCATAATACACCATCGCGGTAGGGTCGCCGAGAGCCCCGTGCCGATACGTAAAATGGTATTGCGGCCGGTTGGCTTCGGTGTAGAGATCGACTATCTCACTCACATCAGAAACGAGATGGATCGATTGAAATGCTGCCTGCGCGTCGGTTGGGATGATCCCTACGACCTCCATCGTCCTGCCTTCCCACCCGGACACGTCTAGTGCCGCCCACCACATCGGCCCCGCGTCGTTCAGTGCTATTTCCTGTTGAAACAGCGTACGATTCTCAACCCGAACCGTGAGCTCGGCACGTTTCTCCTCGTTAACCCTTGTCCACGCTTTTGCCCTGTCAAACGGGAAAATCGTCGGATTCAAAGATTGCGGTATCATCAGATAGGATCCGTCGATAGTGAACCGAGCTGTCATCTCGATTGAGTCGGATCGTTTGCCCACTTTTCTCACCTATTCCATATTCCATTTGTGTACCAGTTGACGGCATCTACGACCATACCGTCGATTCCCGTGTCCATCCGGAAACGGATAACCCCCCGACATTCCTCCTGCCACGCCGTCTGACCGAAATTGAATTGCGGTATGTTGACATCAGAATGCTCGCCCTTCCATTTTACCGAGTAGTTTTTACCCGCCCTTTCACTGTAGTGCCATTGCCGGTCGCTAGCGACACCGTTCATGAAGTATGGCACATGCCTCCAATCCAGCGCCGGTAAACCGCTATCACTCCATACAAGCCAGCGTGACTCGGGCTATTGATCCCCGTCTTCGCGCCATCACAGGCTTTCAGAAAGGGGTGAGAATTCATGGCGGAGTAACCGAGATGGACGAATGGTAGGAAGGTCTATCAAATCTATATAACAGCCATCCCATTCCAGCAATGATGAGGCGGTCCAAGCGAGATCCTCTTCTGTATTAAACCGGGCCTGATTGGACCCAAATAAGTGATTTTGCTCGGTACGATGCAACTCCAACCGCGTTGATAAATCGTCTATCTGTGCAGTAATGATAGCATTCCTCACAACGATGTAGCCGTGCAAGTCAAACAATACCTCTCATGTTCGTTCATTTCTCTACTCTCTATACTTTTGAGTTTATAGTATAACGAACCTTTGGTGAAAACGGGCGATTTTTTCGTACTTTCAGAAATACGGAGGTTTTATTGAAACGTGATGCCGTTACCTGAAGGGCTTCAGATTTTGGTTCACACAAACTTGGAAATTGGTATAATCTCATCCGACAGACAAACATTCCGGATAGAATTACTGGCTGATGTCAAAATTAAGTGCAGCCCTCGAATTCTGACGCGGCCACTCCGCCGTCCGCTCGGTCTCCCTCCGATGTTGGGCAACAAGTCACGAACTGACACAGGGAGCGGCTCGGTCGAAAATAAACCGTTCTTGACGTTTTTTTAACATGAACCAACATCAAAAGGAGAACCTCATGAAATCGATACCGTTTATCCTCGTCAGTCTAGCCCTCGGTATTGGACTGGGGTCCGTCAGTCGCCCCACCCTCGCGCTCGAAGACGAAGTCAAGCTTATCGGTGTAGAGGACGGACTAAACAATGATCATTTGTGCGCCGATGTTATCGGGGACTCCGTGGTCGTCGGAGCACATAGGGTGGGCATCGCGAAAATCTATGTAGGCGGTGGCAAAAAGTGGAAAGAGCAGGCGGAACTTACTACCAAAGACCTCAATGCAGACCGTCCGGACGCTGCACGCTTCGGATGGGCTGTCTCCCTCACCGGTCACCATGATCGGGCCAGCGCGAACACTGCCATCGTCGGGGCACCGCAGGACCTTCATGGCGCAGACCCCGTTGAAGCGGCGGATGGATTTCTCAAGACCACGGGAATGAAGGGCGCAGCCTATATTTTCGTCCGCAGCGGGGACACCTGGAAACAACAGGCGAAACTTGTGGCTCCGGATCCGGAAGACGAGGACGCTTTCGGATTTGCCGTGTCCATCTACCGGAACACGGCCATCGTTGGCGTACCAATGGACGATGATGCCGGCAGGGACGCGGGGGCAGCCTATATCTTCGTTCGCGATGGCAACGCCTGGAAACAGCAGGCGAAGCTCGTCCCCCAAGATTTGGTGGGATTCGACGCTTTCGGAGGCGCCGTCTTCGTCCATGGGAACACCGCTATCGTCGGGGCAAATGGGCACTCACATAACGGCTTAAGATTCCCCGGTGCCGCCTACGTCTTTGTACGCGAAGGGACAACGTGGGTGGAACAAGCCAAACTCACGGCCGACGACGCGGCATCCAGCGATAGTTTCGGAAAATCTGTTGCCCTGTTCAACGACACCATCATCGTCGGGGCGCCAGTGGCTGATGTTGAGGGCAAGAAAGATGCCGGTGCGGCCTATGTCTTCGCGCGCGAGGGCGACACCTGGAAACAGAAGGTGAAGCTAATCCGTAAAGCCGAGGGGAAAGGCGATCAGTTCGGATCCGGTGTCGCCGTCGCCGGGAACATCGCCATCGTTGGGGCCGCCGGAGTGGAAGACGCCGGAGTGGGCTCAGGTGCCGCCTATGGCTTCGCACGTGTTGACGGCGTCTGGGAGGAGAAGAAGAAAGTCCAGCCCGAGGACGAGGGACCAAGAATCAAGTTCGGCGCTTGGGTGGCTATAAGCGCCGACACGGTCGTTGTCTCGGCTCATAACGCCCCCAACCCCGATGCGCCGGCGACAAACAGGGGTCGCGGCACAGCAGCGTATGTCTATAATAGCGTAGAAGATTTCGGCACACCGCCTTTCTTGGCGGTCGAGCCGTTTGGTTTGAGAGTGACGACGTTGGGTCGGGTCAAGCGCACGGCACTGCTCCAAAACTTCCCCAATCCGTTTAACCCTGACACGTGGCTACCATATCGGTTAGCGGCCGATGCGCCCGTAACCCTTGGCATCTACAACGTCCGGGGACAACTGATGCGGGAGTTGAATCTCGGGGTGCAAAAAGCGGGTGGCTATCTGACCCGAGAAACCGCCGCCTATTGGGATGGCAGGGACCACGTCGGAGAAACGGTTTCCAGCGGCGTCTATTTCTACACCCTCCACACTGGCTCGTACCAAGCCACGCGGCGAATGCTCATTTTGAAATAGGAAGGAGCAGAGGGGAATGGTATGCGGTCGCACTACTCCTTCTCAGTCTCCCCTTCGGGGGTGGCCAGGTTGAGATGTACAACCTGAACGGTTACATACAGGCATTGAAAGATGAGGAGGCAGGGGTTCGTGCGCATGGGCGCTGCAAGGACAACGTGCTTTTGATGCCCTGAGAACAAGCGCATCTCGATGAATTCTCTTCCAGTCTCCAGCCTTCCGAATCTGTCGTCAGCAGTATTAGGAATTTACCCAGCATATTGAACGGTGCAAACAAAACCGCATTCATTCCCGCCAGAGCCATTCTCATCGGCCTAATCCTTATCCCGATAAATGCCTATTGGATAACCATTGTCAGCGAGCTTTGGGCTACGGCGGTAGGCATGAACGCAACATCATTGTTCTTCAACGCGGTCTTCAATCTCTTCTTCCTGATACTTATCAATCTCCCTCTCCGAAAATTCCTGCCTAACTTCGCTTTTTCGCGAACCGAACTCCTCACCATCTATGTGATGCTCGTGATGCTATCAACTGTCTGCGGGTACACGATGATGAGTTTCGTTATCGGCGGCCTGACACATCCGTTTTGGTTTGCCACACCAGAAAATGAATATGCTGCACTCTTCCATAGGTATATTCCCTCGTGGTTTACTGTTTCCGATAAGCGGGTGTTAAGGGGTTTCTTTGAAGGAGGCGAAAGCTTCCACACCGCAGTGCATCTCAACACCTGGCTGATTCCCGTGCTTGTATGGACGGGGATTATATTCGCCATTTTCTTCACATTCATCTGTGTAAACATCATCATACGCAAGCAATGGACGGAACAGGATAAATTGAGTTATCCGATTATTCAAGTCCCGATTGAGTTGACTGCGCCGCGCACGATGTTTCGCCCTCTTCTGTGGATTGGCTTTTCCGTATCTGCGCTGATT
>JAJDUM010000062.1 GCA_022826645.1 Candidatus Poribacteria bacterium | reverse complement strand
TGATGAGCCAATATATCGCGGTCTTAATTGAGAGACCTGTTTTTTCGCAGACAAGCTATCAAGACGCATACTCGCACAATATTCAACACAGCCTTGACGAGGCTGCTTGATACCAAAACAAATTGTCCAAACTTTAGTAATAGGTATTTTGGTATAAGAACGCCTTGAGAGTCCCCAATCTGGACAATGGTAGTTTTTACAGATGCCATCTGTTTTCCTCCCAAACTCGTTTGCTTCAGCCTCCAGTTTTACGCTAACTTCATTGCGGATCGAACTTCCGCCATCGTATCTTGGGCGACCTTTTTTGCCCGTCTCGCGCCATCAGCGAGGACCTCCCGAACATTTTTCGGCTTCGATGCCCACTTTGCACGTCTTTCGTAGAACGGGGTCAATTTAGTGATTAACTTTTCGCTGAGATTCCGCTTGCAGTCAACACAGCCGATTGCGGCGGAACGGCAATCCTTGTCAATTTGTGGTATTTCGTCGGGGTTATAGATCTGGTGATATGCGAAGACTGGACAGACATCGGGATTCCCGGGGTCATTACGACGTACCCTTCCTGGATCCGTTACCATCTTCATTAGGTTTTGCTGTGTCGCTTCCGGTGGATCTGATAACTGGATGGCGTTACCGTAGCTTTTACTCATCTTGCGGCCATCGAGGCCTGGTAATCCTGACGCTTCCGTGAGCATCGGCTGCGGTTCTGGGAAAACCTCACCGTAAATGTGGTTGAATCGGCGAACGATTTCCCTCGAAATTTCCAGGTGGGCAATCTGATCCGCTCCAACCGGCACCATCTCTGCTTTGTAAACAATGATATCCGCGGTCATCAGTACCGGATATTCTAATAAACCAGCAGAAGGTCCCTCCCGCAGCGTGATGTCTTGGACTTTGTCTTTATATGTTGGGCACCGCTCCAGCCAAGCTACCGGTGTAACCATCGTGAGTAGGGTAGAGAGTTCTGCGTGTTCGGGAACGTGCGATTGCACGAATAGGGTGCTCTTTTCTGGATCGATTCCCGCACTCAACCAATCGATCGCTGCTTGCAGTGTGTATTCGGGAAGGTTTGAGGTGTCAGCTACATCGGTGAGCGAGTGCCAGTCCGCGATAAACGGATAACACTCGTATTTGTCTTGCAGACTTGCTGTGTTCTTCAACATCCCTTCAAGATGCCCGATATGTAACAGTCCTGTTGGACGAATTCCAGTCACTAACCGCGTTTTTTGCATTTCTGTTGTTGCCTCCAAATTCATTTTTCTCTCATACTCATCTCAAACCCACAAGGATTGCGACCAAGTCAAATATACCGTAGGAAACTGTTACGATAAACCAGAAGACCGGGTTCGGGATGTTTAGTAGGCTGGGCAGAAAAATAATGCACATTAGAATTATCATCCCGTAGGGGCGCAACCTGGCAAACGCTTGTGCCTGCCGCCACGGCAGCAACCCGTATACGACACTAAATCCATCGAGAGGGAACAGCGGAAGCATGTTGAATACTGCCAGAAAGATACTGATAATCGCACTCTGGCGTAGGAGGATTATGTCGATTTGCAATTGTGTGGGTGAATCAGGAAATCCAATTGTCACCCTCAACAGTTTAGCGATCCCCAAGAGGATGATGGTACAGACAATATTCATGATTGGTCCCGCTGCGGCAATAATCATGAGATCGCGTTTGGGGTTTCTCAAGTTGCGCGGGTTGACGGGCACTGGTTTCGCCCAACCAAAAAAGGCGCCGCCAAATAAGGTGCCGAGCAGTGGCAAAATAATTGTGCCAATTAGATCGATATGTACCGCGGGGTTGAATGACATCCTACCTTCATCTTCGGCTGTTGGGTCTCCGAGCATGTTGGCTGATTTCGCATGTCCCCATTCATGAAAAGTGAGCAAGACGATAAACTGGCAGACGCGAAGGATGGCTTGATAAGGATCGATGTTAAACATTATTTTTCAATATCCAGAAGTTGGTAGATCTCCTGTGCGGTTGATACTTGTCCATTTAGCTGCGCGGCGAATGCCTTCCACAGCAAATCTGAAAATGCTCGGCTCGGTTTTAAGCCCCTTTGAATGAGATCCTCACCGGTAACTAAGGGCTGAACACGCATCAGGTGTGTCAGATGATCCTCTATCTTTTCCACGCGCCAATCCGGTTGGTTCGATCGCATCATCCCAAAAGCGAGTGGCTCTGGAGGATATGGGTTTAATAGCTGATAAACCTCACTCGGTTTGGAAAATGCCGAGAGCGCCTTCAAATCGTGTTCCAGCTGCGTTTGAGCGTTAAGTTTGGCGTACAACTGGTTTTCCAGTGCCAATCGACTGCTAACAGCTTCAACTGTGTCCGGGGAAGTCAGCAGCGTCATCCAAAGCATCGCCCCTGTGTTAATTGACTCATTTGGAAGGGATATTGATGCCCATTCGATCGCTTGATCGGCGACAGTCCAGAGTATATCGAAGTCTGGTGGGACTTTCCAACTTGGGTGGATGGCTCCCAAGAGGTCAAATTCGCACATCCGATTGATCATTTGTGGTGCGGCTTCTTCTGACAATATGTGGTCAATTTCGTTTCGGATGCGTTGCCCACTGATGAGGTTCAGTACTCCCTGCTCGATTGTATCAAGTATCCGCTTCTGATCGCCTGCGGTGATCTGAAAATTGTAACGCCCTTCATACCGTATTGCCCGGAAAATTCGGGTTGGGTCATCAACAAAACTCTGTTCGTGTAGGGTGCGAATGTGCCCAGCGCGTAAATCCCGCAGTCCATCCGTACAATCAACGAGCTCGCCAAAGGTGTCGGGCAGAAGTTGAATAGCGAGGGCATTGATTGAGAAATCGCGCCGAAGAAGATCCTCTACAATTGTACCATACTCAACCGATGGTAACGCACCGGGGCTCGGATAAGTTTCGCTGCGTGCGCTGACGAAATCGAGTTTCAACCCGTCGAGTCGCGTGATTACTGCGGTCTTGAACTGATGATGTGTGTGTACTTGTCCTTTCCACACTTTAGCAAGTTGACCTGCAAAGTCGACCGCGTCGCCCTCTATGACAATATCGATATCCAGATTCTCGCGTCCGATGAGGAGGTCTCGCACAAAACCTCCAACGACATAGGCGGGTTGGGCGGTCTCCTCCCCAAACATCCCAATCTCTTGCAATAGGCGGTGAATATGAGGTGATATGTTGGAGAAATCTAAAGCCTCGCCCATTTTTCGCAATCTCTTATCTCAAAAGTTCAGGGTGTCTGAAAGGCTTAGATCAATTACCTCATTTTCTCGGTAAAGCCCACAACGACATAGGTGCCGCTACGCTGATTCTTCTCGAGTGTGATAAATCCCCTTCGCTCTGCATCCTCTAACAGTTCGCTAAAGGATTTGAATCCATAAGAAGATTCGCTAAAGGAGGGACGCTTCCGCTTTATTGTGTCTTTAATCATTGAAGACCATAGCACCTCATGGTTTTCACGGATCAATCCCCGGATGGTGCTGAATAGCAGATCGAAGACCTCCCGTAGCTCTCTTGGGATATTCTGTTCAGCTCGACGATCTGTGGTGTCATCTTGCTCAAGCTCCTCATAATAGATGAACTCGTCACAATTTTCGCTCAAGAGACTTGAGGTGGATTCTTTCAGTCCCATTCCGATGACATACTTGCCGTTTTCCTTGAGCTTAGAAACAAGCGGTGCAAAGTCACTATCTCCCGAAATAACGACAAAGGTGTCGATATGTTCCTTTGAGTAGCACAAATCAATGGCATCAACGCAGAGGCGAATATCCGCTGAATTCTTACCGCTCCGTGAACGCCTTGGGATTTCAATTAACTCGATGCCAGCTTCGTGAAGTGATTGTCGGTGCTTAAAAAAGCGGTGCCAGTCGGCGTAGGCAGTTTTTACAACAACGTTTCCTTTTTCGACTAGGCGTCCCAAAACTTTTTGGACATCAAAAGCAGCCTGCTCTTCGCGCCTTTTTTTCTCCTTCTGTTTCTCCTCAAATCCGATAGCGAGATTTTCAAAGTCAACAAACATCGCTAGGATTCGTTGTTCTTGTTGTCCTTCAGGCATTTCGTCTCAGTTCCTTTCATGAAACGGGACGTAAAACGCATTTGTGGGGAATTCGCCGAACCAGCCTGAAAAGGTCAAATCACTGGTTCAACCGTTAAAGGCTTGGGAAGCATAGCCTATCGGGGTGGAAACCGGCAGGTGAGCATGATAAGGGTGTACTTCCTGCAGCGTCATACGCATTTTTGTCGCAATTGTGAAATTTAATTAAACCTGTAGCAGAACGGGTCTGTCTAATTTCGCACCCCGTAAGCACTTAATCGTGCGTTAACACTATCAAGTGTATCAGAAAGTTTGGTCAGAGGCAAGCCATTTTTCGTGATGATTCTGGGAATAGGAGTGGCGTCGTTCCGTAGTGATATTAAAAGCAAAGGGTACATACAACAATGGCAAAACAGATACTGATTGTTGAAGATGATAGCGATGTCGTTGGCTATATTGAACATCTGTTGAAAAGTTTGGGATATGGCGTTTGTGCTATCGTTTCGTCCGGAGAGGCAGCGATGCTGAAGGCGGAGCAGGCGCACCCAGATGTGGCGTTAATAGATATGATGTTGGCAGGGGATATGGACGGGATTGCGGTCGCTGAACAGATGCGCGCCCGTTTCAATATTCCTGTGGTATACCTGACAGCTTATGTAGATCAACGCTTGCTCCGACGAGCGAAGATAGCCGAACCCTTTGGCTATGTCCTCAAACCGTTCGCTGAGAGGAGATTACACCTTAATATTGAGATTGCGCTTTACAGGCATGAGATGGAGCGGAAATTTAAGGAGAGCGAACAGTGGCTTTCGACGATTCTGAGAAGTATCGGTGAGGGGGTAATCGCTACCGATGAAAATGGGCGTGTCCAATTCATTAATTCTGTTGCCGAAGATTTGACAGGTTGGCAGCAGGAGGATGCCTTTGGCAAAGATCTGGGTGAGGTCTTTAATGTTATCAGTGAAGAAACGGATGCTCCCATCAAGACACATATCATGGAAGCACTTGAGAGAGGGATTATTGTTGGTCTGGCGGAACCAAATATACTCGCTGCCCGTGATGGCAGAGAGACTCCGATTGATTACAGTGCTGCACCCATCAGAAATGATAAGAAAAGTACAACCGGCGTTGTCCTGGTCTTCCGTAACATCACGAGACGTAAGGAGGCGGAAGAAGCACTGATATTGACGGCGGATGCCTTGCAGAGTCAGACGCGAATCTTGCAATCTATTCTGGATAGTATGGGTGATGGCGTGATTGTTGCCGATGAAACGGGGAGAATCCTGTTTTTCAACCCTGAGGCTGAAGGGCTTATTGATATTGCAATGAATACACCGCTTGATGACTCACCTGAAACATACGGCTTATTCCTTCCCGATACTATCACTCCATTTCCCTCAGGAGACCTGCCACTGACACGCGCGATCCACGGGGAGTTTTCAGACAACGTTGAGATGTTTATTCGGAATGAGAAGGTGCCACAGGGTGTCTATATTGAAGTTGCTGGCAGGCCGTTACAGGATGAATCAGGTGAACGACGAGGAGGCGTAATCGTTTTTCGCGATGTTACCGAGCGCAAGCGCACGGACGAAGCCCTCGCGCGTGCTTATACGCAGGGCAGGTTGGAAATTGTCGATACATTGCTCCACAACATCGGGAACGCTATCAATAGCGTGACGATAGGGATTGGGACCGTTTACGAAAATTTAGTGAAGAATCGGCTGACAAGCCGTCTCAGGGCATTGGCAGATGCAATCGAGGGACATCAAGATGACTTTGGCGATTATGTCACAAATCATCCACAGGGTCAAAAGGTCGCGCCTTTCATTATTGGTCTCGCAGATGACTTTATGAGTCAGGACAAAAAGTTGGCGGAGACGGTCAGTCGAGTGCAGGATAGAGCTGAGCATATCGCTGATATTGTTAGAATGCAGAAGTCACTTGGCAAAGGTAGTGTATATCGCAAAGACATCAATCTTCGCCAGGCGATAGATGATGCCATCACGGTGTTAGCGGAGTCGATCAGGAAAAGAGATATTGAAGTGCATGTCGATTGCAATAATACACCGGAAGAAATTCGGACGCAAGAGAGTCAATTTCATCAAATGTTGGTCAATCTCATCAAAAATTCGGTTGAAGCGATAGACGAACTTGCTGCATCAATAGGTCTCAGTGAGCCTCCCGCCATCAAAATCCGATGCAATGTTAAATTGACCTCTTTTATTCTCGAAGTCGTTGATAACGGTATCGGGATTGAAAAGGAGAAATTCACGACGATTTTTGGCGGCGATTATACAACCAAAGAGTCGGGTAGTGGCCTGGGTCTGCATTCGATAGCAAACTTCGTCGATGGATTGGACGGGAAGATTTACCCGTTAAGCGATGGTATCGGCAAGGGAGCGACGATGCGGGTCATCCTCCCGATTTCTTCTATTACCCCGTGATGAAGCGTGAAACGTGATACAAGAAAATCAAATTCCGAAAGTAAAAAAGGCACCTACAGCAGAAACGCGGAAAACGCAGAGCAAAGGGCAAAATTGTTATTTCCTTACTTTCTGCTTTTACGGGTTTCACTTCCAACCCAGCACCAGTGGTTAATAGATACGTGTTATGGAATTCAAACAGGACTGGAACTATCGTATCTTGGTTGTCGATGACCAGCCGGAGATACATCACGATTTTGAGGAGATGCTCACGCCCGGTTTCGCGGGTGCGTCAACAGATGATTTGGCGGAAGCATTTGCTTCAGAAGTGGATGAGAGTTTTCTCCCAAAATTTGAGCTCCTCCATGCGAGAAGCGGTTCAGAGGCTTATAACACTGTAAGGACGGCAGTCGAAACGGGCGATCCAATTGCTGTTGCATACATAGATATAAGAATGCCGCCGGGTATGGATGGGATTGAGACGACGCGACGGATTCGAACGGTTGACCCAAATATTGAGATTGTTCTCATGTCTGCGTATACGGACAAATCGCTCGGTGAGATTGTCCACGAGATGCAGCTGCTTCATAAACTGCTCTATATCAGGAAGCCATTTGCTCGTGAGGAAATTCAGCAGATAACACTTTCGCTTGCGGAGAAGTGGAATGTTGAAAGCGAGTTGGGGGACAAACACCGACAACTCGAAGTGAGCAATCAAAGGCTTGAATCCGTTCTCGATTCTACCGGAGATGCGATTGCAATGTTTGACGTCACGGGGTGTTTGCAGTTCGCTAATCGGGGATATGAAGAGATGTTTGAATTGACGACAGATGCACTAAAGCAGATGTCTCCTGAAGAGCTCGGTGAGCATACCAAGCAGTACTTCCAAGAACCTGAGCGCTTTGAAGAGACGGAAACTCTACTTCTGGCAGAGCCTGAGAGGGTGTTTGAAGAGGTTGCAGAGGTTCGCCGTCCAGAACGCAAAATGCTCTATCGATTTACAGCACCGGTGCACGATATCCAAGAGAATGTTATCGGGCGTATTATCGTTTTTCGGGACATTTCCAAGGAGATCGAAATTAACCAGATGAAGGTCGAAGTGTCCCGTTTGCGTACTGAGCTGGAAATGAAGTATGCGTTTGATAGGATTGTCGGCAAGAGCAAAGAGATGAAGGCGGTTTACGCGCTGATGCAGCAGGCGATTGAAAGCAATATTACTGTTCTGATTCAGGGAGAAAGCGGCACGGGTAAGGAACTGGTTGCAAGAGCCATTCATTTTAACAGTCCGCGAAAGGCGGGACCATTTGTTGATGTCAACTGCGCTGCTATTCCTGAACCCCTTATTGAAAGCGAGCTTTTTGGGCATGAGCGCGGTGCCTTCACGGGGGCGACGGTGCAAAGGATTGGGAAATTTGAGAGTGCGGATGGGGGTACTATCTTTCTCGATGAGATTGCTGACATGCAGCCGTTGGTTCAAGCCAAATTGCTGCGTGTGCTGCAAGAGCGGGAGATTCAGCGTGTTGGTGGCACGGGCAATATTCCGATCAATGTCCGGGTGATTGCAGCGACGAATAAAGATCTCGAAGCGGCGGTGAAAGTCGGTGAGTTTCGAGAAGACCTTTTTTATCGGATTGCTGGTTTTCCGATACCGATTCCGTCTCTCAAAGGACGGCGTGAGGATATCCCCCTGTTAGGACACCATTTTTTGCGGAAATATGCTGGGGCGAACGATAAATCTATTTCAGGATTTTCCACGGGTGCGTTGCAGTTATTGATGAGCCATGATTGGCCCGGCAATGTCCGAGAATTAGAGAACACAATTGAGCGGGCTGTACTTTTGGAGATGTCAGATGTGTTGCAGGTGGACAATCCGGCTCTGAGCAGTCTGTCTTCGACGAGCGAAATGAATACTTTTGATAGCGATGGTAAGAGTCTGCCCTTCCACCCTTCAGCTTCAACTGAGATCCTCTCCCTTGAAGAGATCGAGAAACACGCGCTGGTTCATGCCCTTAAAGTGACCGACAATAACATTACAAAAGCTGCTAAGGCTTTGGGGATCAGTCGGGTTACTATTCATCGGAAATTGAAAAAATATCATCTGCTTGAAAAAAAGTAGGCAGTACCTAGTACTATTGTCAGATAATTGTTAATGCCCCTGCTCTTTGTGGATTGACAAATCCACAACACCGCCGCAAATCGGGCTTGGATATGGCTATCCAAGTCTCGGACTCTCCCCGATAAGATCGGGACAGGCGGAACGGAGCCGATCCGTGAGTGCCTTATCATGATTGGTTCATGTTAAGAATTAGTGCAACAGCAACTGAATCTTCGTAGGGGTTGGGTCCCCCAACCCTTACGGACTGCGGACGGGGAAACCCCGCCCCTACGATTTCGATTCGCGTTTTGCACTTTCTTTTTACATGAGCCTCATGATTTATATGACAGAACACTAGTTGTAACCAAAATAACCACCCCACCAAAACTCAAGAATCCAAAACAGCGCGTTGCCAACCTACCAAACCGACAGCAGACACATCAATACCCTTAGTTTCTCTTCCTAGCCTCGACCAGCACTGACACATTAAATACATCAATATTCGCACGGGACGAATCTTTGGCATCCTGACGGAGATTGGTGGTTAGTAGATACTTGCCGGGAGATGGAAAGGTTAATTCACATTCACCGTCGGCGTTGGTAACTGCTGCCAGCGTTGCGTTGTGTCCGCTGCCCATCTCCGGATAAGCGTGGACCTCTTGTCCCGGAACTAATTGACCTCTCGACAGAACGCGAACTGCAAACCCCTTTCCCACGAAGATCTTGTTCGGATGTGTTACTGGCACGATTTCTAAAAATGCGCCGGTAGGTTCCAGAACACGTTTCGTATATTTCTTCACTGTCACGAAAGTGGTGGTCTGAGACCATCGGTGTGCGGACTGGAGAATCTTTTTGCCGGGTAGCTGATCTTTCGATTTGCCAATCCACCTCTTCTTGCCATCTACCTCAAATTCCGTCACATATTGGACTGGATGATCTGTTTCGATTCGATAGGTGCCCGGCTCTCGTAGTTCCATCTCCCCGACAGTCCTCGTCTGACCAACAAAAATAGATGATGGTCGTCCCATACGCCATCCTTCCGGATGGATAATCCATAAAGGGCTTCCTAACCCATGTCCAGGGACAAACCGTTGATCTCCCGCTGTGTGCTCCATACCCAACCAAGGGGATTCATGGTTTATATAGAAAAAGTTGGGCAATATCCACTGCTGCTCGTGCCCCAAGACCGGTGTAATCACGGCAGTAAAAAAAGTTGCAACAAAAATACAGGTTGCCACATGTTTTGACATGGTTGTCCTCCTATGTAATTCATTCTTCTATGAAGGTTGAGACTCGCGTTATTTTATACAATATAAAAATATAAATGTTCTTGCATCTAATCTCAACCATTTTTCCAGAGAGTTATGACTTATTATGTCCAGACCCTTTCAATTTGGCTGACATTTTGAGGTTATTGGTTGATATACTTTATAATTAAGGGGTGTGCATAATGTTTCGCGATGGAATATGTTAATGGTTTTGTTTATTTGATACCTTGTTTCGGTAGGGGCATTTAATTCTGCCTGTAGGAGGGATCTCCGAATCCCGACACTTCACTTTAATTGTAAAGGGGTTGCCAACACAAGCTGACCTCCAATTCACTCTAAAGAATAATAAACCGATTTGAAAACAGAGAAGGAGTAACAGATGCAACGGAGATACAATCTTGCCTATTTGATTTTAGCTAGCGTTGTAGTCTTGGTGCTGACACCGCTGATGGTAGCCATTGATGCACAGGCACGGATTGCTTTCTCGTCTGATAGGGATTGGTGCTGGGAAATCTACGTGATGGACGCCGATGGGGGCAATCAGCGGAACCTCTCTAACAATCCCGGTGATGACAAGCATCCCTCATGGTCTCCTGACGGTAAACAGATTGTCTTTACCGCTGATAGGAATGATAGGGATTGGTGCTGGGAAATCTACGTGATGGACGCCAATGGGGATAATCAGCGAAACCTCTCTAACAATGACTTTGATGAATGGGACCCTTCATGGTCACCGGACAGTAAACAGATTGTCTTCGTGTCTGATAGGAAGGGACGCAGTGAAATCTACATGATGGACACCGATGGGGGCAACCCTAAAAACCTCACCAATAATAACCGTTTTGACGAGGATCCCTCATGGTCACCCGATGGTAAACGCATCGTCTTTGTTTCCAGTAGCGGTGGGAACCTAGACATCTACGTGATGGACGCCGATGGGAGGAATCACCGGAGGCTCACCCATCATGAAAGTTCTGACTATAATCCCTCATGGTCTCCTAACGGCAAGCGCATTGCCTTTACCTCTAGTAGGGAGGGAAGTTGGGACATCTACGCGATGGACGCCAATGGAAATAACAAGCGAAACCTGACCAATCATCCCGATAGGGACTATAATCCCTCATGGTCTCCTGACGGTAAACGGATTGCCTTCGTGTCGAATAGGACGAGGGATTTGAATCCGGACATCTACGTAATAGATGCCGATGGGAATAATCCTCGAAACCTGACCAATCATCCCGAGGATGAAGAAGATCCTGCATGGTTTAACTCTTCTTTTTCAGTTGCTCCTGCCGGCAAGAAGTTTACAATGTGGGGAGGGCTTAAACAAGGCGTCCAATAACTGCCATTATTGACAGAGCAGTGTTTAAGGACAAAAAACCGATTTGACAGCAGAGGAGGAAAGACAAATGCAATGGAGAGACAATTTCGCATATTTCATTTTAGCCGGCGTTGTCGTGTTGGTGCTGACACTGCTGATGGTGTGCGTTGACGCACAGGCACAGATTGCCTTCGTGTCTGAGAGGGATGGGAACCCTGAAATCTACCTGATGGACATCAATGGGAACAATCAGCGTAGACTCACCAATAATCGCCATGAGGACTGGGCTCCCTCGTGGTCCCCCGACGGTAAACAGATTGTCTTCCAGTCTAATAGGGATGGGCACGTTCACGCTAAACACGGTTGGTCCACTTATGAAATCTACGTGATAGACGCTGATGGGGGGAATCCTCAAAACCTCACTAACAATCCTGGTGATGACAGGTCTCCCTCGTGGTCCCCCGACGGTAAACGGATTGCCTTCCAGTCTAATAGGGATTGGGATAATCCTCAGAACACTGAAATCTGCGTAATAGACGCCGATGGGAAGAATGAAGAAAAACTCACTGAAAATCCCGATGAGGACGAGGATCCCTCCTGGTCCCCCGACGGTAAACGGATTGCCTTCTCGTCTGTTAGGAAGGAGCACTTTGAAAACGAGTTTAAAATCACTGCTGAAATCTACGTGATGGACGCCGATGGAGGGAATCTACAACGGCTCACTGAAAATCGAAAGAATGACTGGTTTCCCGTATGGTCTCCGGACAGTAACTGGATTGCCTTCTCGTCTGATAGAAAGGGTGATTTTGAAAACTTTGAAATCTACGTGATGGACGCCGATGGGGGCAATCTACAACGGCTCACTGAAAATCGCGAGTATGACTGGTCTCCCTCATGGTCTCCGGACGGTGAGCGGATTGCCTTCATGTCGGAGAGGGACGGGAACCCGGAAATCTACGTGATGGACAATGATGGGGATAATCCTCAAAACCTCACTAATCATCCCGATGATGATTGGGAGCCTACATGGCTTAACTCTCCTTTTTCGGTTTCTCCCGCCGGCAAAAAGTTTACAATGTGGGGTTGGCTCAAACAGATCGACCAATAACATCAATTATCGGTTGTTTCCCCTTGCATCGGGGCGGTTTTTGAAAATAAACGCCGTGTAGATCCGCCTGTTTCAATACGACCTCTTGAATCTGATGTTCTTTGAGGTAATCTGTTACTGCCTCGCGGCAGCCAGGCGATCTCCAATAATCATCCAGAACAACAGCCCTGCCTTCAACTACTTTATCATAAAAAGTCTCTAAAACTATCTTGACCGATCCAACTTTTATCGAGAACATGGGGCGAGGTCATCAGTACCGCTATCGACAAAATCCCCACCGCAGGCAACGGTACACGACTCAGACCCCACACTTTCACCTCCCCTAAGACACTGCTACATGTCGCGGGACGTCCTATCCTCGACTATCTCCTCGAACCGCTCCTTCAACTTCCCGATCTATCCGAACTGATTTTCATCGTTGGTGATAGCGGGGAACAGATTCGTGAACATGTCGAAACCCATTACAGTTTACCGACAGCGTACCTCTGGCAAAATGAACAGAAGGGACTTGGACACGCTATCTCACTGGCGAAAGCACGCGACAACGGAGAATCCCTTCTGATTCTGCTCGGTGATAAGATCTTTGGATGTTGCTTTGAATCCCGATCTTATCGGGGCGGCTACCAAAAGATCCTCCAGAATCCTTACACGGTTATCGGTGTTAAGACGGTCGAGAACCCGCAGGGGGTTGGCATCGTTGAGACCGATGGCGAGTTATTACGCGACTCATTGAGAAGCCTGAAAATCCATCGACAAATCTTGTTATTGAGGGTATGTATTACATCCGAAATAGCGATCTACTGTTCCACTGCTTAGATGAGATTATTGAAAAAGACATCCGCACCCGCAACGAATATCAGTTGACAGATGGGTTACAGTTGATGTTAGAATATGGCGAACAGATGAAGATTGAGTTCATTAACTCCCTACATTGCGGTACACCAGACCAACTGTTGGAAACGAATCGATCTATTTTACAAAAACGGGGGGCGCAGAATTATCGTTTTCCCAACAGTGTGATTATCCCACCTGTTTTCATCGGAGAAGGTGCAATGGTTGAGGGTGCCATTATCGGTCCCTACGCTTCGATTGGAGATGGAGCGCGGGTGATCAATGCGATCATCAAAGATACGATTATTCACCCGAATGCAGAGGTAGAAGATATTCTCATCAACCGATCAGTCATTGGTCCCGATGCACGGGTGCATGGAAGTTTCCATCAGTTCAACATTGGTAGTTCAGCGCAGATTAATTACCCAAAAAACTTCTGATGAATCGAAAACAAAAGCAATATTGATTGCACGAATCAGTCCATAATGAGTGAAGATAACTCAAGGAGAATCATGAATGAAAATTTTAGTCACAGGAGGTACAGGCAGAATCGGGGCAAACCTCGTGAAGCGTCTGCTTGACAAAGGGCACGACATTCGTAGTTTTGTCTATCCCGGTGATTCGAGCCGTGCGGACAAGCTTGATGATTATGATCGCGTTGAGACGGTTGTTGGGGATCTGCGAAACTTTGACGATGTGAAGCAGGCGGTTGAAGGGGTGGATGCGATTTATCACTTGGCGGCTGCGTTTGGTGGTCCATTTGATAATCTGCAATATCTGAATATTAATGGGATGGGAACGCTCAATATCTTGGAGTGCATCCGAGAAGGGTTGCCGAATCTCCACCGCTTCGTCTATGCGTGTACAGAGGCGATTTATTGGAGACTGGGCGAAAAG
>JAJDUM010000049.1 GCA_022826645.1 Candidatus Poribacteria bacterium | reverse complement strand
ACTATATCTCTTGAAGATACGATTTGCCAATGGATCAGACATCTGAATGCTCCTTTCTACATCTATAATAGTGTAGTAATCAAGAGCTATTCATGTAAAGCTTATTTAGGACGGGTCACAACAATCCATTTACGCATTACATATTACGCACTATTCTTTTAACGCATTATATCTTTTACTGAAATTCGGTATCCGATATGCACGCATATCACTAAAGACTGGAGGATGAAAATGGCTGAAGATACCAAAAATGAACTTGTTCCGGTCGATAACTTAGAGGTCTTAGATCAGGTCGATGACCAAGCCATTGTTGAAATGATGACGGGACAATCCATTCAAGACTATGTCTATTCCTTTAAACAAGGTGGAAAAACCATCGAAGGGCTAAC
The DNA here is from genome assembly GCA_022826645.1 of Candidatus Poribacteria bacterium. GTDB lineage: Bacteria > Poribacteria > WGA-4E > WGA-4E > PCPOR2b > PCPOR2b. Next base: position 46,169 of record JAJDUM010000049.1, on the reverse strand, counting down.
GCTCGCCGGAATAAACGAAGCCGCGAATCGACGAGGCGGGATTCAGATCGATGATGTGCAGTACGAAGAACGAGACCACTCTTGGTTGGTCATAGCGAAGGCAACAGATACTGTAACCGGCTCATCGCGCTACGGCGCATTTGAGCAGGCGAAACGGATGGGCAATCGCGACGATCCCCACGCCTTCACGAAAGCAATCCACAAAGCGCAACGAAACGCTGTTAAACAACTGCTCCCCGTCACGGTCATCAAAGAGGTGCTTAACTACTACCTACATCGACAAGCAGCGGGAGGCGAAACCGCTCAGATGGGGCTGCCCAGTGCAGCTGCAACCAGTACGATTTCCAACGCACAGAAAGCCGCGTTTTCGATGGCTACCAAACTGGAAGGAAAACTCGAAGCACAGAACGTGACAAAGGCCGATTTCTGGAACTATGTGAAGCGTCGTTACGCCGTTGAATCTCGTAACGATATGACGGAGATGCAGTGGACCCAACTCTCTGCCGAGTTGCAAGCTGCTGCCTCCGCACCAGAGCTGTTCAAGGAGTTGATGGGGCGCATCCAACAACTCGACGCGGCAGCCCAAACGAGTGAGGTTCCAGAAACACCTGAGCCAGCTCCCAATACGGCTGACGCTGCCTCAGAACCCGCCAAATCGACCGAGACTCCGGCCGCCGACGCGGAGTCAGAAGCCGATAAACTGTTCTGAAAGCCGTTGCTATAACAGGCTCTCTCTTCAAGTAGGACGAGATCCATATCTCGACATCCGAGTGTATTAGGATAACGCAAGTTGCTAGGGCGTGTTGACATTTTGCTTTACTATTGCGAAAAACGGTCAAATGACTGGAAACGCTGCCAGAAACCGAGTTTTTTCTTGAAAACTCGGTTTCTTTTCTGGGGATTCTACCTCGGTGAACCGGTTTATGTCTCTCTATTATCTGGTTATGGTGAAATGTCAACAGAACCTAGTTGAAACAGGAAACCGAGTTTTTTCGGCAAAACTCGGTTCCTCTACGATGCTTAGGGCACGTAGACATTTGTATGAGATGTGTCGAATCGTCTTGAGTCTTTTAGCCCCAGCGGGGCGACATGTCTATAGAAAACTTGCCTCAAAAACCGTAGGCGGGGCGTCTTGCCCCGCCCTTAACGGTTTCATCGTAATTGCACTCTGTTTTTACATGAGCCAAAACCGAATTGCCCTATCCTAAAGCCCCAATTGCTTTGAATCCCGCCTGCCCTGCCTGCTCTCGGCTTGTCGGAGTCCCGATTCATCGGGGGATTTATCGGGGCGGGGCGACATGTGCGTCACAAATTTGATCATGTCAATTAGATGTCAAGCATCAAAACTATCCGTAGTTATAGGAGGATAAAATATGCATCGCCTTTTTCTTTCGTTCGGCTCCGGTTTTGCCCTGATCGCTGTAATCACAGGCGCCTTTGCTGCCCATGCACTGAAATTAAGGTTGTCACCCGATATGTTCCAAACTTTTGAGGTCGCTGTGCGCTATCAGATGTATCACGCACTCGGACTGATCGCCGTGGCGTGGGCGTCAACTCAGTGGAGCAGTCAGTTGATCACCGCCGCCGGATGGTTGTTTGTGGCTGGCATCGTCATTTTTTCAGGCAGCCTCTACATTCTCTCACTGACCGGCGTCCGCTGGCTCGGCGCGGTAACACCCATCGGTGGAGCCGCCTTCATCATCGGTTGGGCATGTCTCCTCTGGTCTGCAATCAAAGGTTAAGCGGCCCTATCCGCTTAGCACTCCATATGTCGCAACTTGCACTACTTGTAGATCCGACAACCCTTGCTAGGGACTGTTCTGAGACTTACCCACGCCGTTGATTCGTAGGGAACGCAAATCTGCGTTCCAATACCTATCACGTTCCACATTCCACCGCTTTATATTGCTAAAAACCGCGGCTTTATGCTACCATAAATCATTGTAGTAGGCATACGCCGTATGCCGTCCTCCCCGTAGTTAAGTAGAGCGACAGCGAAACCCAACAATCCGCTTACGCATCACGTATTACGCACTATTCTTTTGACGCATCACGTTTCACTAATGTTATGGGATTTATTGGTTTAATGAACTAATGAACCAATGCACCAATGAACTAATTAACCAATAAGCGAGGTATCAATAATGGCAAAAATTACTATGTTCAAAGGCTATCAAGGCGAGCCACCATTCCCCAAACCCAGAGAAAAGGTACTTCCAAACGTCGTCAGCGCACAGGATGGCGTGCCGGTGAAATACCCCGATTGCGAAGGGATCGGAGTGCGAGTCGTCCATCCCGCCAACCCAAAAGCACCCGCTGAAAATCTGGGGTTGGTCATGTTTTATATTCCCCCGCACGTTGTATTGGAACCCGGTAGCCACCACACCGAAGAGTGCTACGTCGTTATGCGCGGAAAAGGCGTCATGACACTCGCCGGCGAGAAAGTCGACGTGCAGGAGGGCACCTTTATTCACCTGCCGCCATGGTGTGAACACGGCATTGAAAACACAGGGAACGAGACGATGGAGGTACTCATCTGCACCTCACCCCCAAATCCGTAGCGAGTCGGTTTCAACATTTGCATTTATTTCGCTCCCGGTAGGTGCGGTTTCTAACCGCACCGCATTGACCCCGGTCCCGGTAGGTGTGGTTTCTAACCGCACCAGTTTGGAGTAGCTCATTAATTCCAAGATCTACTATAATTCTAAAATCTACCATAACTGATACATCTATCCGATGTGTAATGAATTGTGCTACAATCCGCTGTCAGGTTCAGCCCTATCCACCTGACAGTGTACCTACGAGGAACTAACCTATGCCAAAATTGACCGAAGCTGAAATTTTAGAAGAACTGTGCAACTACGATACACCCTCTATCACCAACGTTGTTGCCACCTATCCGAAGAACCCGCTCTGCCTTGGGCTTTATAATCCGTGGACAGAGAACTGGTACACCGACCAATCCATCCGCTGTATGTATCCCGAACTGGGCAGGCTCGTAGGCTATGCGGTCACATGCGTCTATGGACTGCCCGACCCGAACTACTCACGCCTGAGCTTCATGGATGTCATTGATGCGCTCGACGACTCCCCGAAGCCCACAATCCTCGTCTTCGAGCAAAAATGGCCCCCCGAACTCCACGCCAAAGCCGGACTCGCAGGCGGAAATATGACCGCTGCGATGAAAGCTGTCGGCTGTGTCGGTGCCATATCCAACGGTCCCTCACGCGATATCGATGAAATCCGGCCCATGAAATTTCAGTATATGCTCAGTGGCATCACCGCAGGACACGGCGATATGGCGGTCCAGGCGGTCAATGTCCCCGTCTCAGTAGGCGGGATGGATGTTGCACCCGGCGAGCTTATCCACATGGACGAGAATGGCGCCTGCAAGTTCCCAGCTGACAAGGCAGAAGCGGTGCTAACCAACGTCAAGCTGCTGCTGCAAGAGGAAGAGACGCGGATAAACGCACTAAAAACTGCGAAAACCGCAGCGGACGTCCGAGCCGCTTTCGCTGGTCAGTCCTACGCCGCCAAAGACGATGAAGACGACTCGTAGCGTTATCAGTGCATCCCCGTTCACAGAAACCGAGTTTTTTCCCTGGTCTCGTTTCTTAATCCCGATGAATCGGGGGAACGGACGGGAAAACTCGGTCGCTCATGTTAAGAATTAGTGCAACAGCACCGACTTGCCTCAACAACCGTAGGCGGGGCATCTTGCCCCGCTCTTAACGCTTTCACCGTAACTGCACTCTGTTTTTACATGAGCCAACTCAGTTTTTCATCGGGAACGTTCCCTTTCAAAAAATTATGTCGTAAGAATAGCCTTTTGTAGCACAATCTGTTAGATTGTGATCTCACGCCGCAAACTAACAGTTTACGCTACTTATGCCAAATTGCCCGATGATTACAGCGTTTTGCGAATTCGCAACTTCAAAATGTCAACACGCCCTATTGTTAAAACACCCAACCGTTCGCGATTAAGGTTAAGTGCTGTTATCCTTCGCTCCAGTTTTGAATCCCGCCTGCCTGCTCTCGGCTTGTCGGAGTCCCGATCCTATCGGGGGATTTATCGGGGCGGGGCGACATGGCCTTGCGTGATACGTCAAGCATATCTTAATGCCATGACGAAAAAACGGTTCAATGAACTAGTGAACCAATGAACTAATGAACCAAACACAATGCCACACACCGCTCTCATACCTATTTGCAGTGCTTCTGATTGGGGTCGTCTGTCCCCAAACTTCTGCACTCACCAGTTCAGAAATTAATACAATGATAACCGAAATGACAATAGAAGAAAAAGTCGGCCAGCTTATCATGGTCGGGTTCGAGGGGACACAAGCCAACGCGGCAATCGAAGCCCATATCCGTGAACGGTTTGTCGGTGGGATCGTCCTCTTTAGCCGGAATATTCAATCCCCGAAACAAACCGCGGAACTCACGAACCAACTCCAGCGATTGACAGAATCGACCACGCATCGGATCCCGCTGTTTATTGGCATCGATCAGGAGGGCGGTTGGGTTATCCGTTTGAAAGAGGGAGCGACCGTGCTGCCCGGCAACATGGCGTTGGGCGCGACCGGTTCGACCGAATTGGCAGAGCGTGCAGGAGAAATCACCGCCGCTGAGCTCGCCGCGGTGGGGGTCAACTTCAACTTCGCGCCGGTCATGGATGTCAACAACAATCCCCAGAATCCCGTTATCGGTCGCCGCTCTTTCGGTGGATCGCCGGAACTCGTTTCCCGTTTGGGGGCTGCCTACATCCGCGGGTTACAGCACAACGGGGTCTTAGGGACCGCTAAACACTTCCCCGGACACGGAGACACTACCGTCGATTCACACTTCGACCTGCCAACCGTGAGCCATGACCGAGAGCGCATCCACACCCTTGAACTCCAGCCCTTTCGCGCTGCGATTGATGCCGATGTTGCCGCCATTATGACCGCGCACATCATCTATCCCGCCTTTGATGCTGATCGGCCCGCCACACTCTCACAGGTTGTCTTAACAGATCTCTTGCGGGACGAACTCGGCTATGACGGCTTGCTCGTGACCGATGACATGGAGATGAAAGCCATAGACGATCGCTATCAATCGGGCGAAGCCGCCGTTATGGCAGTTGAGGCCGGTGCGGACATCGTGATGGTACTCTGGACACCAACGAAGCAAAACGAGGTCTTTGACGCACTACTATCCGCGGTCAAAAGCGGACGCATCTCTCAAACCCGGTTGGACCAATCCGTGAGGCGTATTCTAAAGGCGAAGGGGACAACCGCGTTTGACCGGCGTTTCGTCGATCTCGATGCGGTGGGAACGATTGTCAGGAACGAATCACATCAGCAACTCGCACAAACAATCGCATCACAAGCAATTACCGTAGTGAGGAACCGAGATAACATACTGCCCTTAAAATTAGAGCCGGAGACCTCTGTCCTGATCCTGAGTGCATCATCGACTTTATTTGAGAACTTCAAAGTGCATCACCCGAGCACAGTTGAGGCGAGAATCCCAAAGAAATCGGAAGTGGAGAATATCCTACCACAACTGATAGTGCAGGCGGAAAACGCCGATGTCGTTATCGCCGGAATCATAAACAATGAACAAGGGGCGCTCGTCCAACAGATGTGCTTAGCGACAAAAACCCCAGTCATCGTCATCGCGCTCAGTTCGCCCTACACGCTCCAGAGTTGTCCCGCTGCCGCCGCGTCCATCGCCACCTACGATATCCACAAAGCCTCCGTGTCCGCAGCCGTGGACGTAATTCTCGGCGCACAGGAGGCGCAAGGCAAACTGCCAATCCAATTATCCATTGAGAAGTAGCGCTCTGTCGGACGTTCGTTCGTAGTAGGGCAATCTATTGCCCGTCATCTTCGACACAACCACAAAATCGCTTCTATTATGCCAACGCAGCATCTACCGATGATGTGTTAAAATAGTGCAAGCTGTCATCTAAAATCCCCGGTTCCGTTGAATCTCCCAATTTACCGGGGCGGATCGGCATGGCAAAATTGTCGGAATCACAGATTACGGGGATTTACGGATTACAGGGAAGAAGGGAGAACGTGCAAGAAAACTTGGACGTATTTAGCCCCAGCGGGGCGACATGTTTATAGTAACCGCGACACCCCCAAGCAACCAAAGCCCTAGTTGCTTTGAATCCCGCCTGCCTGCTCTCGGAACGGAGTCCCAATGTATCGGGGATTTATCGGGGCGAGGCGACATGTGGGAATTCGCGCTATAATCACACAGATCGTGTTATTTTGAAGAGATTCTATCCAATGTAGTCTAGGGCAAAGGCATGAATCGCCAAACCATATCACGGCTACCTGAACGGGAGACAGAACAGTTAAAAGAATATCTCACATAGAATCAAAGCAAAAACGCAAACCAACAACGGGAAAGAATCCGATTGCACAACGTCATATCAAGATGATGGAAAAACCACCACATCTCACCCATAAAGACGTTGACGCACTGCATCAGTCAATCCGTCCCACACTCAATCCAACCCGGTAGGTGCGGTTTCCAACCGCACCGGTTTGGAGAGGCCCATTAATTCTAATATCCACCATAAAAAGCCATAGGATTTACGCACTTGTTCAGAAAATAGGTTATAATAACGCAAGTTGCTGGTTATGTGTGGCACGATAGAAATCAACCCCCTATACCCGTAGGTCGGGCATCCCCGGTCACAGGCCTGCTCTCGCCCCTTCATCCCGATTTTATCGCGGGGACGGACTGTCCTGCCTAGTCTCGGCACAGAATCCCGATTTATCGGGGATTTATCAGGGCGGGGCGCAATGTGTGCCGCAGAGGCTGTCTTATCCAAGTCTTAAAGCCCCAGCGGGGCGACATGTTTATAGCAATGCCGAATCCCCACACCAAAGCCCCAGCGGGACGACATGTGTGTCTTTCGCTCCGGAGGAGCGATATGTCTATAGAAGGGCGATAGTCCAACCCCCGCGCTCCGGAGGAACGCAATGTGTGCCGCAGAGGGTTTCTTATCCAAACTCCTTGCCCGAATGTTGGGATCCATTATACAAGAAAGCCTGACACCAGATCCATCGGCGTCGGGCTTTTTTTGATAGATTGAGTTGAAAATGGAAAAAATCAAATATGATCAGTGACAGTAGGCATTAGAAGGGATTTTGCTAAAACTTGCCTCACACTGCATTTTTTTTACTTGACTACACAATATGGAACTTGATATAATACTAACCCAGAAGGGATTTTGCTAAAACTTGCCTCACACTGCATTTTTTACTTGACTACACAATGTGGAGCTGCTATAATACATAACAATTCAAAAAAGACAAATAAATAGGAATCAGATTCAATCCAATTTTCAAGACGTTTTTGAAGAAAGGAAAACTAAATGAAAATCGCAAAACGGATACCTTTATCTCAGTATTATGAACGAGAGTCAGCTTTATCGGAGGCACTATCTGAACGAGAATCTTTGAGACAGATAGGGCTAGGTAATTTCAGAGTAGTTGAGCGTGAAGTCCCTACAGCTGACATGAGGGCAGATATAGTTGCCTCTGGTGATAATCAAATATTAGTAATAGAGAGCCAATTTGGTCAGGCAGGTTGGAGTCATTGGGGCTGTTTAGAATGCTACGCATATTACCATAATGCAACTATGGCAGCGCTGATAGCCGATGAATTTCCACAGCTAATGATTGACGCTTGCCAACGGCGTAACGATACAAGTGATATTGGCTGGTATCTTATCAGTGTCTATATTGATTCACTTGAACAACATCATTTTAATATAGTTGTCCAACCTACACGAACACTCCGTGAACACCAAGGACTAAATACTACTGATCAGAGGAATATGGATCAAGTTGATCCTATCTTTTGGCAACCAATTCGAGATGATGAAAATTGTATATTCGCAGGTAAACCTGTGGCATCATCTAATAATTACGGCATTGAGAAAAAGATAAAAGGCACGAATATGTATGTAAGGCTTCAGCTTCGTAGAGACCATGCTAGCATCAGAGTTAAGTTTGACGGAGAACATTCATCATCTCAAATGAATATAATAAAGCACATGATGCCCGAATTGCCAACTCCTATTGATGAATGGGAGTATCATAACCGGGGCGATTCTGTAACTGTTACAATAAAAGTAATAGACAAAGGACGCAAAGATAGAAATCATTGGGATAAAATCCGTCAAGTGTTAGTAGAGCACGGAACTCGTATCTATGAAGACCTTCGTTTGATCGGAAATTATCGTAAGTAAGGAGAAAAGATATGGAATCACGGATAACCCTCGCTGTCTCAACCGAGCCGAGTGGATATCTACTAATTACGAAGACAATAAATTAAGTATTCCGTTACTGCAACCCCGCGTTATGTCATTGTGAAAATGGAGGGAAATTATGGCTGAAACAACTCTGCCAAAGTTACTTGTAAATAGAGATGAAGCACATCAGCAAATAGAAGCACAAATTGAGAAGGGGCAACAACTCCATACCCAACCGATAAATTCAGACGATGAATTAGAGGAAGCCGAAGCGGAAAGCAAAAAATGGTCGGATTATAACAAAACCCTTTTGTTGCGGTTGTTTGATAATACGTCAATAGCAGAAGATTCCTACACTGACTTTAATAATAGCCACCCAATACTGATTACGTCTAGCGGTTCTACACCCTTATCAGATGAGTTACCCTGGTATCAGAACGCTATGAGCTCTAGCATCAATAGCCTAGAGAGTATCCGTGACCGCCTTGAACTATATGATGAACCATCAGAAATGCCTCAGGCCATCTCCGGCAACGAAGGGGTTTCAGCTATGCCTCAGTCTACCTATGGGAACGAGGTGTTTATAGTGCACGGGCACGACGATGAAGCTAAGGAAACGGTTGCTAGATTCGTAGAGAATTTTGGCATTGAGGCAACCATACTTCACGAACAAGCAAACAGAGGTCAAACAATTCCTGAAAAGTTTGAAGAACATGCTGGTGAGGCGGGTTTTGCAATTATCTTGCTAACTCCTGACGATGTTGGTGCGTCAAAAGATGAGACAGACGCCCCCAAACCGAGGGCACGTCAGAACGTTGTCTTAGAACTCGGCTATTTTTGGGGTAGGTTGGGACGTGGGCGTGTATGTGTACTCTACAAAGGAGGAGTTGAACTGCCCTCAGATATGCAGGGGCTACTCTACGTGCCCATGGATATTTCGGAGGGCTGGAAACTGAAATTAGCTAGAGAAATGAAGCAAGCAGGACTACCAGTTGATCCTCAAAAACTGCTATAGAACAGATAAACTTATAAAACCCTGCGCTAAACCAAGGAAATTTTACTGTGTCTATAAAATTCGATTCACCCCTTAAGGCGGATGAACGCGAAAAACAATGAATTTAAGTTCCCGTTTCTGTAACCCCGCACTGCATCAGCATGAAAATGGAGGGAAATTATGACTGAAACAACTCTGCCAAAGTTACTTGTGAGTAAAGAAGAAGCACGCCAGCAAATAGAAGCACGAATTCAGGAAGGGCAACAATTCCGGGACCGGGAGATTTATTCAGACGATGAGTTAGATGATGCTATAGCAGATTTCGTCAACTGGTCAGAGTACAATATAAAACTTTTGTTGCTATTATTCGATAACTCGTTGATGGTTGATGAGTACAACGAACCCTATAATAACGAAAACAGTTGGAGTTCTTACGATTTGGACTTCAACATAAGAAAATACCGACGCGAAATAACTACGAAGATTAAACGCCTAGGAGGGATTCGTGACCAGATTGAACTATTCAAGGATCCATCAGATACACCTCAATCTACCTTTGGCAATGATGTATTCATCGTACACGGACACGACCAAGCAGCCAAACACGCCATCGCCGAGTTCGTGAGGAGGCTTGGCTTAAATCCAATTATACTTGACGAGCAGGCAAACAAAGGTCAAACGATTATTGAGAAGTTTGAAGAAAACGCTGACGAGGTGGGTTTTGCAATTGTCTTGCTCACACCCGACGATGTTGGTGCACCAAAAGATAAGCAAGATGAATTCAAATCCAGAGCGCGTCAGAACGTTGTCTTAGAGCTTGGATATTTTATGGGAAAGTTAGGGCGCGAAAGGGTATGCCCACTCCTCAAAGATGAAGTAGAGAAACCCTCAGATATTGACGGGTTAGTCTATGTGCCCATGGACAATTTCAATGGATGGCAACTGAAATTAGCGAAGGAAATGAAGCAAGCAGGACTACCAGTTGATTCGGAAAAACTTCTATAGAACAGATAAATTTGTAAATCTCCACACTGACCCGAAAGACTTCTACTATGCCCACACTCGACTTCAAAGGAAAACAACACATCTACGCCCACCACCTCACCGTCCCCTACCGACCGATTGAAACCGACGCAAGCCGCTCCTGCAACCCCTCTGGTGCCGACGACAACCTCATTATTCATGGTGATAACCTACACGCCCTCAAAGCCTTACTACCCCGCTATGCGAACCGTATCAAGTGCATCTACATTGACCCACCCTATAACACAGGTAGTCAGGCTTGGGTGTACAACGACCGCGTGAACAGTCCGTTGATGCAGGAGTGGTTTGCTCAAAATAGCCCGGTTGATGGTGAAGACCTTGAACGCCATGACAAGTGGCTCTGTATGATGTGGACACGCCTGCATCTGCTACGAGAGCTGCTATCCGACGATGGCGTGATTTTTGTCTCCATTGATGACCATGAACAGCACCATTTGCGCATGATAATGGATGAAATATTTGGGGCTGAAACATTTATTGCCTGTCTTGCGGCAGTTTTGAATCTAAAGGGGAGTCGGGACAACCGAGGTTTCACCACTACACATGAAAGTGTGCTTGTTTATGAGAAGGTCGCCAGATCAGCAAGCCTGCATGAAGTACCTTTGCGTGATGACGACACTGATGACTGGCTCCAAGACAATGTGGGTTGGTACAAAAAAGGCGCAAATCTAAAGTATAGTGGTGAAAACGCGCCCAGAGAAAGAAGACCCAATCTATTTTATCCAATATATGTACATGAAGATGGTACTGTTGGAGTCGAACCGCAATCTGATACATCGGAAGAACTTTGGCCGATCGCAGATGGTGGTCGTGAAGTGACTTGGCGCTGGAGTCGAGAGACAGTCGCAGCAAATCCAAATGAGATCCTTGCTATTCGATCAGGAATGGGTTGGACGTTACATAAGAAACAACGACCACCCGTTGGGGTTGTCCCATCGAAAAAACCCAAGTCAACATTTTATTCACCTAAGTACTCTGCTACTACTGCTACAACTACTGTCAAAGAAATTTTTGACAATACCAGAACATTTGATTATCCGAAATCTCCACATTTCTTAGCTGACCTGATCAGTATCGCTGGTGTCGGTCCCGACGACATCGTTCTTGACTCATTTGCTGGCAGCGGCACCACCGCCCACGCTGTCTTGGCACTTAATAGGGAAGATGGTGGCAATCGGAAGTTTATCCTCATTGAGTGCGAGGATTACGCCGACACCATCACCGCCGAGCGGGTCCACCGTGTCATCAACGGTGTTCCCAACGCCCGTGACGCTTCACTACGCGAAGGCTTGGGCGGCTCCTTCACCTACGGCACATTGGGCGAACCGATGGAAATAGAGGGAATGCTCACCGGAAACGCCCTTCCAGCTTATGAATCACTCGCTGCCTGTCTACTGTCTACCGCCTCCGGGATTTCTGTTGGTACGAATACGTTAGAACAGAAAAACGATGACGGTCTCTTTCACAGCGGTGATGGAATTGACTACTACCTGCTCTACAAACCCGATCTTGAATACTTACAAAGCAACGAGGCGATACTTGACTTAGACAGAGCAGAACGCATCCGCGATGTCAACTATCAGAATGGAGTTAAGGCAATCATTTACGCGCCGGGCAAATACATCGGTCAGCGGGAGCTCACAGGGATGGGCATCACATTCTGCCAACTTCCCCACGCCTTGCACGAAAAATAAAAAGGCTTGGACATGGCTATCCAAGCCGAGCGGTGAGTCCTCTATCGCTCGCCGTGGATTGACAAATCCACGGCACACGCCGGAACAGAAAATGAAAAGGTGATGCCATGATGGAATTGAAAACATATCAGCTCCGCGCCCTTGACGCTTTTAGTCATTGGTTGGAAGTCCTTAACGCGGAACGGGATAAATCCGAGAAAATGATAGAGACCTTGACACAGGCAGGGTTTGACATTACGAATGATATTCGGAATTATCCCCAAACGGTGTGGGATACACTGAAGAAAAGCGGGGAGGTCGCGGAAAGTGCGGGGGAATACATCAACCGCACCGATGGCGCGGATCGTCCGATTCCGCATATCTGCTTCAAAGTGCCAACGGGTGGCGGTAAAACCTTGCTCGCCGCTGCTGCCTTAGAACGCCTCCATCGGCAGACCGGACTAACGTTGTGGGTTGTGCCGAGCAAGGCGATCTACGCACAGACGAAAACCGCCCTATGGAATCGGGAGCATCCCTATCGTCAAATGTTGGAGCGGGCGAGTGCGGGCCGCGTCAAAATGTTGGAAAAGGATGATACATTCAACAGTGACGATGTTGCTAACTACCTGTGCGTCATGTTGCTGATGTTACCGGCGACCAACCGCCAAAAGGGGAAAGAGTTTCTCCGTATGTTTAAGAATTCAGGGCGTTATCCGAGTCTTTTCCCGGATGGCGATGACCTCCTCAGTGACGGCCGCATGATGGAAAAATATCCTGACTTGGAATGCAATGTTGAAGGTGGGACTATCAAACACAGCCTATTTAATGCCTTCAAGATATTGCGTCCTGTCGTTGTTCTTGACGAAGCACATAAAGCGTATGGATCAAAAAAGAGGGAGGCAAACGAAGAATTTGCCCGTTCTATCAACCGTCTGAATCCCCAGTTGGTTATCGAACTCTCTGCGACACCGAACCGCGGTATAAGCAATCTGCTCGTCGATATCGAAGGACCTGACTTGAAAAAAGAGGAGATGATCAAGCTGCCGGTGCAGGTGACATCATTCCCCAATGCCGAATGGAAATCGACGCTGGGACAGGCGGCAGAGGAACTGGACCGCTTGGAGACAGAAGCGAGGTCCCTTGAGCACAGCACGGGACGCTATATCCGTCCGATTGCCGTTGTGCGTGTTGAGCGGACCGGTAACGATCAGAGAGATGGTGAGCATATCCACGCAGAGGATGTGCGGGAATACCTCACGCAAAACTTAAACGTGCCTTCAGATGCGGTTCGCGTCAAATCTGCTGCAAACGATGAGCTCGGCAGAGAAAATCTACTCTCCGAATATTCAGAGGTGCGATGGATCATCACAAAATCCGCACTGATGGAAGGCTGGGATTGCCCATTTGCCTATCTGTTGGTGATGCTCGACAATACGCAAGCGCAACGAGCCATAACGCAGTTGGTGGGACGAGTGATGCGCCAACCGCAGGCACAACTTACCGGTAGAGAATTGCTGGATCAGTGCTATGTCTATTGCAATAACGCCGAAGTGGGCACCGTCGTCGAGCAGGTCAAAAATGGACTGGAAGCGGAGGGGCTGACAGGCTTGGGCGACGAAGTGATGGGCGGGTCAGACGTAGGGAATAACGATCGTTATTCCTTATCACAAGGTGAGATGCAGCAACAGACTGTGTATCGCCGCGATCAGTTTCGAGATCAGGATATTTTTCTGCCGGTGGTGTCCCATAAAAATGGCAACGATTGGGTACAACTCGATTATCAATCACATATCTTACCTCATATAGATTGGTCAGCAATCGAACCCCCCGATCCAGAAGCGTCTACACCCAATAGCGCAAGACGGCAATCCGCTACGGTTGGCGTCGATGAGACACTGCCAGTTTTCCACCCTGATCAAGCGTTGGATATTGACAAAACAGTCAAAGTTTCCCACTTCGCACGCCACCTATCCGACATTTTACCTAATCCGTGGCAGGCCGCCCGCATTGCAGGGCAGCTGATTGAGTGCCAGAAACAGGAGGGCAAAACCGATGCGGATATCTATGACCGACGTGCTTATCTCGCGCATCTGCTGCGGGAGCATGTCAAAAATGAAGTGGAGGAGCAGGCGGAGGCGGTTTTTCACGAAAAACTGAGACAGGGCGAAATCCGCTTTGATTTGGAAGTTGGAGAACCAAATTTCCGTATGAAACACCATTATGAAATACAGGTTAGTTCCGATGAGAAGCCGTTATTACGAAATTATGAACCTGTGCAGCTCACCCTGTTTGAACCGGTCTTTGAACGAGATTTCGATTCCGAATTGGAGCGGAAATTTGCGTACTATCTTGATGAGCAGAGAGCGGTCCAATGGTGGCATCGAGTCGCAGTGCGTCAACAAGGTGAGTATTACCTGCAAGGTTGGAAAAAGGGACGCATTTACCCCGACTTCGTTGCAATGGCGAACGAAGAGCGTCTACTAATTTTCGAGACAAAAGGCGAACACTTAAGCGGCAACCCTGACACCGATTACAAGCGGAAGGTGTTGAAAGCGCTTGAAGGGGCGTTCAATGATGCCGGCACGATAAGACTGGGCGAATCGCCCAACAGCATTTTTCGATTGGTATTCAGCGAGCACGATTTCTCACCGATAGGCGAGCAACTGGGGGCGGAATATTCGCATGGCTAAAGGTTTTCTTACCCTCGTTTAGTTATGAATACAGGCTTATCACCATCTCCCCGTCCCCTACCGACCAAGCGGAGCAGACGATCGGAATCCACGGTAACCCCCAGCGAAGGTAGTTATCATGCCTTCCTTAACACCGAAAACCTTTGTCAAGACTGCTTCCACCAACTCGGCGGCAGCCGACGTATCCGTTCCCAGTTCTGCCTCAAGGAATATATGCGGGTCTGTTTTCGGATATGGGACCTCCCGCTCTACTGCATCTCGGAAGGACGCGATCTGCGCCAGTTGTTCCTTGTCCCAAGAGGTTAACCTGATGGTGTAGTATCGCTTTGATAGGAGAATAAGTCTAAACAAGGTAGTGGACGAAATGTGTGGAACCGATGCAAAAACTGGGACCTTTGCCACAAGACTACCATCTTTGCGAACTCGGAAAAGGACAAATCCCTTTCCCCCTTCAAAAATCACCTCACCCCCTCCAAACTGTTGTAACTTTTTCAGGGTGGATTCAAAAGAGGAAACACGGGAAGTTGCCGTCGCAGGATGAACAAAACTTGTGCTCTGATAAAATTGGAACGGGCCTTTTTTATTAAACCAACCCCCATATGTCTTCACACTAAGGAGATACGTCAATACAAGAAACACAAGGGCTAACATACCAACGACCAGACCGCACTTTACATATTTACTAAGCATCTCAATTCCTCCGTTTCTGCGACCTCTGCATACACCTAAATGATAACAAGATATATCTCAAGGGACAATATAAAAACAGTGGGCAGGCACAGGTTGCTTTGAATCCCGGGCCGTTCCATGCCGCCCGACGAGTCGGGACCTGCTTGGTCTCGGAACGGACGCCCGATTTATCGGGGATCTCATCGGGGACCTGCCCACTACATAGGATTGATTCCTGTAGTCATCCCGTAGGTTGGGTAGAGCGATAGCGAAACCCAACTATCTACTTACGCATCACGTATTACGCATTATTCTACTTACGCATCACATTTCACGCTGTTCTATTAATGAACCAATAAACCAATGAACTCTTGACCATGGCACACGCATACATCGGATTCGGATCCAACATTGACGACCGCCTCTATTATATCACCCAAGCGTTACGACTGCTGTTAGAACCAGATAGCGTCTCGCTAATACAGATCTCCTCCCTCTACGAGACCGAGCCTGTCGGCTATGAGGAACAGGATTGGTTTCTGAACGGTGTCATCGCCGTAGAAACCCGTCTGTTGGCCCATCAGTTGTTAATATTACTGAAAGCAATTGAAGGGCTTGTTGGACGGCGAGATCGGACACGCTGGGCACCGCGAGAGGTGGATCTGGATCTACTAATCTACGATCAATGTTGTATCAATACGCCGGATCTAACCGTACCACACCCCGAAATGCACCAGCGTAATTTTGTCCTCGTACCGTTCGCTGAAATTGCCCCGGACGTTCGCCACCCAATCCTTGGACAAAATATCCGAACCCTCCTCTCCAACCTAAATGACCAGAAAACCGTCAAACTCATCGCACCCCCACTAAAAATTGATGCAAGGATCTGACTAAATGCCATACAACCCACAAAACCCGTTGATCATCCAGAGTGATCGAACCGTACTCCTTGAAGTTGACAGCCCGCTCTATGAACGGGCGAGGGACGCGCTTGCCACCTTTGCGGAGTTGGAAAAGAGCCCCGAACATATCCACACCTACCGCATCACACCCCTTTCACTGTGGAATGCCGCCGCTGCGGGAATGGAAGTCGGAGATATCTTGGCCGCACTCGATGAGTACACCAAATACGATGTGCCGCAGAACATCACCGCCGAGATAACCGATTATGTCTCACGCTACGGACGGGTGAAGTTGATGAAGGGCACCGACCTGAAACCCGGACGCGCTGACGATAACGACCTCGTCCTGCACGCCGAAGACCCGGTCCTCATGGCTGAAATTACCCACAATGAATCGGTGAAAAACCTGTTGGGGAAGCCTATCGATCGCCAAACTGTCTCTGTTCCCTATCAGGTTCGTGGACACATCAAGCAGGCACTGATTAAGATCGGCTTCCCTGTTGAAGATCTTGCGGGCTATGTCAGCGGAAGCCATCTCGAAATCGCGCACCGACCCGTAACACTATCCGGATCTCCCTTCGATCTACGCGACTACCAACGTGAAGCAGCGGACGTTTTCCATCTGGGCGGCGACGTGCGCGGCGGCAGCGGGGTGATCGTCCTCCCCTGTGGTGCGGGGAAGACCATTGTCGGGCTCGGTATCCTGTTTGAGACCCAATGCCACACGCTCATCCTTTCCACAAACACAATCGCTGTGCGCCAATGGATCGATGAATTCCTTGATAAGACCACGATTGCGCCCGAAGATATTGGTGAATACACCGGCGACCGAAAAGAGATCCGACCGATCACCGTCACCACCTACCAGATCCTGACCTATCGTAAGCGCAAGTCCGAGGACTTCGTGCATCTCGGACTCTTCTCCGAGATGGATTGGGGCTTAATCATCTATGACGAGGTTCACCTGCTACCCGCCCCCGTCTTCCGGATGACCGCGGAGATTCAGGGGAAACGCCGCCTCGGATTGACTGCGACCCTCGTCCGAGAAGATAGCAGGGAGGACGATGTGTTTAGCCTAATTGGTCCCAAGAAGTACGATGTCCCTTGGCGAGAATTGGAAGCGCAGGGCTGGATCGCGACCGCCGAATGCACCGAAATCCGCGTTGACCTGCCCGAACACCTGCGCATGAGCTACGCCGTCGCCAGTGCAAGGCAGAAGTTCCGCATCGCTTCCGAGAACCCGGACAAATTCCCTATCGTGTGCGAACTGATCAAACGGCACGAAGGGGATCAGATCCTCGTTATTGGGCAGTATATTGAGCAGCTCAAGGGGATAGCGACCAGTCTGAATGCGCCCCTGATTATGGGGCAAACACCCAACCTTGAGCGAGGCAAACTCTACGAACAGTTCCGGCAGGGAGAGGTTAAACTCCTCGTCGTTTCCAAGGTCGCCAACTTCGCGATCGACCTGCCCGATGCTAACGTCGCAATTCAGATCTCCGGCACCTTCGGTTCGCGCCAAGAGGAAGCCCAACGGCTCGGACGCATCCTCCGCCCCAAAACCGACGGCTCACTCGCGCACTTCTACTCAATCGTCACCCGCGATTCACGCGATCAAGAGTTCGCAATCAACCGCCAACTCTTCCTCACCGAACAAGGCTACCGCTACACCATCCGCTACGGTCACGAGTATGCTCCGTGAAAAGTGGGTCGAGTAGCATTTCTTAATAACTTCCCTTCGTTTATCTCCTTGACTAAATCTTCACTATCATACTATAATTGCCCAAGCTAGTGACTATTGAAAAATCATCAATTTCCCCGTAGGGGCGAGGTGCTCTCGCCCTCCTGTAATGGGTTCGGGGAGCTACTTCCTACGGGGCATATCCCATAACCTGTAGGGGCAACCCTTGTGGTTGCCCGATTGTAGGTCGATTTTCCAAAATCGACATTGTATCTGAAAAAACGGCTTTTATATGTTAAGTCCCCCTGACAAGTGGTACATCCCGCCTGTCCCGCCTGTCCCGATTCATCGGGGATTCATCGGGGATGTATCGGGGGCGGGGTTTAGGGGGTTATGCATCAAGCCCTCTCCTTGCCCCGCTTTATCGGGGCGGGGCAGCATCGAGAAGTTGTCTGAATCACAGATTCCGTTTTAGCCCCAGCGGGGCGGCCTGTTTATAGCACACGCGACACACCAGAAACTAAAGCCCCAGTTTGGAATCCCGATTTATCGGGGAGGGGCGACATGTGCAGCTTGCGTAATTTGAACATATTTGGTTATTTCTATGGGAACGCACTTGACATTTCAATATGACCGTGAAGCGGATATTCTATACATAAATACCTGCACCCCATATCCAGAACAGGAAAGCGAAGAACTTGAAGATGAAGTGATCGCACGATTTAATCCTGAGACCGACGAAATCGAAAATCTTGAGGTTCTATTTTTTTCTACGCGATTATTACGTCAGGACCTCTTTCAATTACCAATTTCCGCGCATCTGCGAAGGGAATCAGTAGATACATCAATATAGAATCAAGCATGTAGGTTGGGTTGAACGGTTAGACACGAAATCCTATCAACTACAGTAGCAGCACCGCTGTTCAACAACACTCGCTGGCGAATGGGTAGAGTGAAACCCAATGTCCTGCATATCAAGATATAAACCTCGACCTACATGATAATTATTGTGAATCAGAGCAATACGTAGACATTTACCAAAGTCCCCCTGACAAGTGGTACATCCCGCCTGTCCCGCCTGTCCCGATTCATCGGGGATTCATCGGGGATGTATCGGGAGCGGGATTTAGGGGGTTGGTTTTTCATTGGCAGCGTCAAAATAACGCTAAAATCCACCCTAATCCCTACAGCCTTCCGAATCTCCGCACTTCTGGAGCAACAAAAAATGGATGAAAGCACGCAAGACTATCTATTCGACCTTCAAGGCTATCTAGTCCTAGAAAATGCAATCTCACCCGAAGACCTCGACGAGATGAACCGATGGATCGACGACCACGACTCCTATGTCGAAGAACCGTGGACCGCAAATGAGAATCCCCGTGAACGGAGCCGCTGGATCGGGAACATAGAAACGCACACGTACAACGAAGAAAACGGGGTCAATTTCCAAAACATCATTGAGGGCGGTGCCGTTTTCGAGCGGCTGATAAACTATCCCGCCTGGATTGACCTGGTCAAGAAGTACATCCACTCCTCCGTAAACGGTCTCTCCATCCACGAAAACTTTCTCAATATGCGCGGTCCCGGCGGTTTCATCCACATCCACTGCGGTGGACATGTCCCGCTCAGCTATCTGACATTCCGTCAAAACAACACCGGTGAATGGCTGGTCGGCCAGATCAACGTCCTGATGGCACTCAACGATATCGGTGAAGGCGACGGACCGCCCGTCCTCATACCGGGCAGCCACAAATGCACCGAAATCCACCCACGCTTGAATGTGGACGGCAAGGGCTTGGTCTACGATGGCGTGAGCGGCAAACCCGCCGGAACCGCCGTGGCTATGAAGGAGATGTATCTGAAAGCGGGAGACGTTGTGATGTTCACCGATGCAATTACACACGGCTCTGCGGAACGCACCAATCCCGGTTACCGTCGAACAATCGTCTACCGCTACTCCCCAAAATATGTGCGCGAGCGATTCAATTATCAGACTACAGAATCCCTGCTAGACCGTTTGACCCCAGAAAGACGTGCCATTATTGAACCCATGCCACCGCGACGCCCCCCAGCCATATAGCGGGATCGTGCAGCTATAGAGACCCAACCGATGAGATACGGAATCAGTGCTGCCGCGTTGATTATACAACAGCGTGAACTACTCCTTGTCAATCACAAAAAAATCGGGCGGTACGACTTTTGGGTGCCACCGGGCGGGAAATTACAGGGAAACGAATCCATCTTCGATTGTGCACAACGCGAGACGATGGAGGAAACAGGGCTATCTGTCGCGTTAGATCGTATCATCTATATCGTCGAATATGCCGAACCGGGCTACCACTTCTGCAAGTTTTTCATTCGATGTCACACGTTCGATGGACACCCCACCCTCGCCAATAGAGAGTCCGATGAGACCTTTCTCGTCAATGCGCGTTTCTTTTCCAAGATGGACATGGACGGACTGGATGTGCGTCCTACAGTTCTGAAAAACCAGTTTTGGCACGACCTTGAGGCAGGATTTCCAGAAACACGGTACTTGGGGCTTGAGCAGATAACGACCCGGTAATCATAACAGATTGATCCATCCAACCCCGTCGAGACAGTGTGTATAGTATCAGGGTTGTGTGCCTGTAGGTCGAGATTCATATCTCGACAGTATTTTGAACCAACATAGCCCCGGTTTTGAATCCCGCCTGTCCCGATTCATCGGGCCTGCCCCGATCCTATCGGGGGATTTATCGGGGTAGGGCGACATGTGTATCTCGCCATCCACTTGGTTGCCCTGCTGTAGGTCGATTTTCCAAAATCGACAGTCTTTCTTACAGTGTTTGCGTGATTGGCGATAGCAAAATGTCAACCCGCCCTATTTCTTTCAAAGAAATAATACGTGATGCGTGAAATTTTCTCATTACGTATTACTCGTTACGCATTACGTTTTAATATCGGTCTTTGACCGGAGAAGTTGCAGCCTAGCCCTATAGATTAAATATGGAGAAAACGTAATAAATCCAATGTCAAAAACCGGCGCAGAACTGCTGATAGAATCCTTAGTTTCCGTAGGTGTTAGACACCTCTTCTCCCTCTCCGGTAACCAAATCCTCTCCCTATACGACGCCTGCATCGGACGCGACATCCACATTATCCACACACGCCACGAGGCCGCAGCGGTGCACATGGCAGATGGGTGGGGACGCCTAACCGAGGGACCGGGTGTCGCACTGCTGACCGCGGGACCCGGTCACTGCAACGCAATCTCCGCACTCTACGGCGCGCTAATGTCGGAGTCGCCAGTCCTGCTATTAAGCGGACACGCCCCGCACGCACAGATCGGGGAGGGCGCGTTTCAGGAAATTGATCAGGTCGCTACCGCCAAGCCGGTCACAAAAGCAGCATGGCTGGCAAAAGATCCCTCCCGTCTTGACGAGACAATCGCGGATGCCCTCTCGCTGGCTTGCGAAGGTCGGCCCGGTCCAGTGCACGTAAGTCTACCCGCCGATATCCTTGAAACTACCATTGCTTCCCGTTCCCCTCAAGCGGCGGACACAGATACAACCCCCACAGCCATGCCTCCAACGAGCGATCTGGACGATATACTCGGTCAACTGATCCAAGCAGACCACCCACTCATTCTGGTAGGTCCCGCGATGGGACGTCCCGTGCGATGGGCAGAGGTGGAGCGGCTATCCCAAGCAACAGGTATCCCCGCCCTCCCGATGGAAAGCCCACGCGGAGTCAACGACCCATGGCTGCATGGGGCGACAAACTGCTTGGGCAGAGCGGACGTTGTACTGTTGGGGGGCAAAAAACTCGACTTCTCCATGCGGTTCGGTCAGCCCCCATTTTTCTCCGAAGCGTGTCGCTTCATCCAGATTGATGCCGACGCCGCGCAGCTGCGTTCAGAAAACCCAGCTGTCCTACCAATACACGCCGAACCAACGCACATCCTACGACAGTTGACAGCCGCAGCACAAGCCCTTGATGGTTCACAAAGTGTAAGACGGCACGATTCTTGGCGGGCGGAAGTCGTGGCAGCGCGAAAGACTACCCCGCCCGAATGGGAAGCACTGCGTCGATCTGCGGACCAACCCATTCATCCTTTACGGGTATGTGAGGCACTTCAACCGTTTCTCGACGATGGCGCGATATTCGTCAGCGACGGTGGGGAGTTTGGACAATGGGTACAAGCAGGATTGGAGGCGGAGCCCCGTCTCATCAACGGTCCCGCAGGCTCAATCGGCAGCGCTATCCCGATGGGAGTCGCAGCAAAACTAACATGTCCGGATCAACCCGTCTTTGTTTTCTTAGGGGATGGCACATTCGGCTACCACGCGCTGGAGTTCGATACCGCGCTACGTTACAATCTGCCTATCATCGCGATCGTAGGAAATGATGCACGTTGGAATGCAGAACACCAACTACAGATTCAGAATTATGGGGGAGATCGCACGATTGGATGTGAGTTGTTGCCGTCGCGCTACGACAAAATGATTGAAGGGTTGGGAGGGCATGGCGAGTTTGTCCAGCACCCAGACGACCTGACCCCCGCGGTTGAACGGGCACTGGCCTCCGGATTACCCGCCTGCATCAATGTCGCCATCGAAGCCGCCGCCGCACCAACATTCCGAGCGAACGGCTAACACCACAAAGTCCCCCTGACAAGGGGGATTTAGGGGGTTTGCATATCAAGTCCCCCTGACAAGTGGCACATCCCGATAAAA
This sequence comes from Candidatus Poribacteria bacterium, assembly GCA_022826645.1. GTDB lineage: Bacteria > Poribacteria > WGA-4E > WGA-4E > PCPOR2b > PCPOR2b. The sequence goes on along the minus strand of JAJDUM010000049.1, from coordinate 23,538 downwards.
TCGGGGGCGGGATTTAGGGGGTTATTCATTGGGTGCATCTAAGTAATTCTAAACGCTACCATAATCGATGAACCAATCACCTAATGTACCAATGAACTACTAGGTATTGCGGATCGGAACCCTTTCCTTCTCAAATTAAAGACTTGTCCTAAAGGTGTGCCTGTAGGGGCAACCCTTGTGGTTGCCCGTCTTAGACTTGGACATTGAGAAATGAACCTCAACCTACATGCTAATGAACTAATGAACCAATGAACTAATGAACCAATGTACCAATGAACTACCACGTATTGCGGATCGGCACCCCTTCCGTCTCAAGATACCGCTTGATATGCTCAATCGAAAACTCACCGTAATGGGTGATCGAAGCAACAATCGCTGCATCGGCATTGCTCTCGACAAACACATCGCGGATATGCTCCGGATTCCCGGCACCCCCAGACGCTATCACGGGAACTGGAACAAGATCGGCAATCGCCTTTGTCAACTCTATATCATATCCCGCTTTCGTGCCGTCTTGGTCAATGCTGTTGACCACAATCTCACCAGCGCCCAACTCCACCCCACGTTGCGACCACGCAAGGGCATCTAACCCCATCGGACGACGGCCGCCATCGATATAGATCTCGAACCCACTCGGAATCTCATCGCTTTTCGGTACCCGCTTCACCTGCATACTCAACACAACGCACTGACTCCCAAACGCCTTTGCCCCCTCCGCGAGGAGTTGCGGATTCCTCACCGCGCCGGAATCGATACTCACCTTCTCCGCTCCCGCGAGCAGGACACGGCGCATATCATCTAATGTCCGTAACCCACCGCCCACCGAGAAAGGGATAAAGATCTCCGCAGCGACCGCTGAGACCACATCAATCATAATGTCACGCCGCTCGTTGCTCGCGGTGATGTCGTAAAATACAAGTTCATCTACCCCGCCCTCATAGTAGGCGCGCGCCATCGCTACCGGATCGCCGACATCGATATTGCCTTGGAAAGCGACCCCTTTTGTAACCTTGCCCGCTCGAACATCGAGGCACGGGATCATTCGTTTCGTAATCATGAAGCGATTCTCAATTCTCGATAGGTTACTCTAACGCAAGTTGCTAGTCGATAAACCAGGCACCAGAAACCGGCGTAATAGTCGGGAATTGGACTTCCCTCCTACAAAAAACATACGGTAGGAGCGATCTCCGAATCGCGACTGGTTTGACTATGGTTAACTAGGGCGTGTTGACATTTTGATTTTGTTACTGTGAAAAATGCTAAATCAATGGAAAAGCGTTCGGAAACCGAGTTTTTTCTTCAAAACTCGGTTTCTTTTCTCCGGTTTCCCGGTCAGCAAACCGATTTATGCCTCTCTGTTATCTGGCTATACTGAAATGTCAACAGAACCTAGCAACTTAGGCTACTCTAACTCGTTAGTTTTTAGGGAGGACTGATAAATCTTGAACACACGCAACTGATCCATCGCCCGAATAATCCGCGGATCATATTCGTACTCATCAAGGTCATTTTCAGTCTGACGTGCGATTGCCAGTTTCAGCCCGACATCGCTCAAGATAATCCCTTCCTCTGTGAACGAATCGACCAGCCGTTGGTATTTCCTCAGGGTTGACGCCGCCTCGGTGTCCTCTTTTGAGGCGTGCTGCGCCTTTTCCAACTGACTGAGGATGTCATCCCCATTTGTTTCGATGAAGTCCTTGATGTCTTCATGGTTTTGAAGTTGCCGCAACATCTGAATCTCGGAACGACTGAACCACGGATCTTCAATGTCAGGGACGATGCCAATTTTATCGATGTCAACCCCATTGGGGCTATAGTAGTGCGCCACGGTCAGCTTAACAGCGGCTCCGCTGCGCAGTGGAAAAACCTGCTGAACCGACGCCTTACCAAAAGTCTTTTCCCCCATAACCAACCCACGCCCATGATCTTTGATCGCACCGGCGACAATCTCGGACGCGCTCGCGCTGCCACCGTTCACAAGCACGATAAGCGGGTAACGTTTCTGCTGTTTGCCTTCCTCCGCACTGTATTCTTCGCGTGGGGTTTTGCCCTGTGTATAAACAACCAATTCGCCCGGCGCCAAAAAATCGCTGGCAATCTCGACCGCTGATCGAAGTAACCCGCCCGGATTGGATCGGAGATCCAAAATGAGCCCGGCTATCTCCTGCTGGCTGAAGGTGTCAAACGCCGTATCGACATCGTTAGCCGTGTTATCGCGGAACTGGTTAATCCGGATATATCCAATATCCCCCTTCAGTATCTTTGATTCGACACTCGGGAATTGAATAACATCGCGTGTCAACGGTACCTCCAGCGGTCTCGGTTCACCTTCGCGCAAAATCGTAATGGTGACTTGTGTTCCCGGCTCGCCCCGCAGAAGTTCAACGGCGTCCATCGTTGTCATGTGTGTTGTCGGCTTGCCCTCGATTTGGCTAATAATGTCGCCACTCTGAAGCCCCGCTTTATAGGCAGGCGTTCCTTTGAAAGGCGAGACAATTGTGAGCCGCTCATCCCGCATGCCGATCTCCATGCCAAGTCCCCCGTAGGTACCACGACTCTCGGAACGAAAGTCCGTATAGTTCTCTGGTGGGAAAAATTGGCTATACGGATCCAGTGTCCGCAGCATCCCTCGAATCGCGCCATACATGAGTGGTTCAGAATCAGGCGAATCCAAATGGCTCTGTTCAACATGCGCCAACACCTCTGAGAACAACGATATATTCTCTAATAGTTCATCATCAAGTGGGCCTTTGGCTCCGTCCTTTTCCCCCTGTGCTAGCCCGACCGCGGGTTGTAATAGTAGGAGGAAAGCCAAAACCGCGAGGCACCCCAGTAAATCCAATCTATAACGTTGATACGACTTCTGCTCTTTCATAGAATCGTCATCCCATCCTAAAAAAAAAGTGATATAAACGCTTGCTGTAGGATACGCGAAATGCAATGTATGCCGAAACCACATAGTAGAGCAGATCAATCCACTGCATCCGTTGGTGCATCAACTGCCACACCGACATACCGCCTCCCCTTAGCTCGATCATCTCGTCGATACTGTCTGGATCATCTGACGGTGAATCAGGCTTCTCCAGAATTGCAACTGTGACGGTGTCAGGGTAATTCCACTGGACATCGAGATATTTCCCGACAAGGATACCGATCACAGCGAACACCGCCGCAATAAGGCTGATAGAGACCTGCCTCGACCTGCCCACCAACAATACACCGATCCCTGCGAGAATACCAATAGCAAGTGCAACCCACCCAGCGGTGAGCCCCGTCCACTCAATATATTTTGCCCAGAGCGCCCCCCCAAGCAACGCGCCGGCTAACCCACCCAAGGGTGCGAAGGGGAGATGCCTTGGAGACCTGTATGCGTCGTTCATTAGACTTGACCTTTCTGAAGAGAAGCAGATGTGCAAATCTACCGTTTCACTTATCTAGCTGCCTTCGTCCTCTAAAGCAGCGAGTTGTGCACGGAGTTGTTCTAATTCGGACTCTACCTGTTGGCGGCGTTCTGCTTCCTGTTGAGCGCGTGTTTCTGCCCGTTGTGCTGTCAGTTCTGCCTCACGTCTGCGATCGGCTTCCGCTTGAGCCAACGCTTGTGCCTCCAGTCGAAGCCGGACCTCCTCCTCTGAAGTAGTGATGGGTGTCCCATCGGGCAGATAGGGTCGTAAAAGCCGCACGTTGCCGATGTAATCCTCCCAACGGAACCATAGATTCAGGCTATGACTAAATAATCCCCCCTCAGCGTCCGGTGGAATCCCCTCAATTTCACCGGAGGGACTTCGACGCCAGCCATGAAATTCGGGTGGCTTATCCCCTTCGGGTTGGTGGATGAAATACTCCGCCACCCCGATGTCAACGAGGTATTGGCTCAACTTTGCCCCACGGTCCTGAGCGGCAGTAGAGTCGGAGAGGAATTCAAACACGACCGTCGGCATAACCCCCTCTGCCCAGGTGTAGAAACTGCGCCGCTCTGGATACTTCTCTGCTCCCAAGACAACGTAGATGTCAGGGGCGACGAATTTCGTTCGGTCCCCTTCATAATAGTAGATAAAACTGTCGATACCGATGTAGATAGACTGTTCAGTGCTAAAATAGCGCGCAAGTTGGTCGCTGAAGGTCCGAATCTGTACGCCGTGGAATCCGGTTGCAGCCAGTGGCTCATCGTCCTCCGAGGGATAGCCTTCGATGTAAACCGTGGGCTTTCCGGTCGCCCTTGGAAAGACCGGCATATATTTCTTTCCCTTAGAATCAAAGCTGTTTACAGTATCCATGGGTTCCCTCCACACTTAATAACCTTTGTTGATAGCTGGTGAGGATGTTGTTTCCGCCCTTGGTCCATTTTGTTGGTTCATTAATGTACTAATGAACTCTTGAACCAATGAACTCTTCTTTAATAAACCCATTGTTTTCACGTTTCACTTTGAGGACAGGTTGGGGCGCTTTCGATGGTGGTCGGTGTTCTGCTCAAAGGTATATGCCGCCCGCAGGATCTTCTCCTCCTCAAACGGGGCAGCGAGGATCTGCAAGCCGATCGGTAAATCGTCCGACGTTAATCCACACGGTATAGAAATCCCCGGCAAACCCGCAAGGCTCGCCGGTGTTGTCAGCACATCGGAGAGGTACATCTGCAGCGGATCCGCGGTCCGCTCCCCAATCTTGAACGCCGCTGTCGGTGAGGTCGGCGTGACAACCACATCAACCTTCTCAAAGGCGTCATCAAAATCGGACTTGATCAGTGTCCTTACTTTCTGCGCTTTCAGGTAGTACGCGTCGTAGTAGCCCGAACTGAGTGCGTAAGTGCCGAGCATAATGCGCCGCTTAACCTCTTCCCCGAAACCTTGGCTCCGCGTCTGTCTATACATATCACCCAGTTCATCAGCGTTTGTTGCACGGAAACCGTAGCGCACGCCGTCGTAACGTGCCAAATTCGCGCTCGCCTCTGCCGGGGCGATAATGTAATATGTCGCCATAGCGTAGTCCGTATGCGGCAGAGACACCTCCTCAATCGTTGCACCCGCTTCCTGAAGCACCCCAATCGCCGCCCGAACGCTCTCCTCTACCTCCGGGTCAATCCCCGCCGTAAAATACTCTTTCGGGATGCCAACCTTAACCCCTTCGAGATCATTAATCAGTGACTTCGTAAAATCTGGAACAGGTACATCTGCCGAGGTCGAATCCATCGGATCATGTCCGCAGATCGCGTTGAGCACCAGAGCGCAGTCGGTCATGTCCTTCGAGAACGGTCCAATCTGATCCAACGACGATGCGAACGCCACCAACCCGAACCGCGAAATCCGCCCGTAGGTCGGCTTCATCCCCACCACACCGCACAACGCAGCAGGTTGTCGGATCGAGCCGCCGGTGTCCGATCCAAGCGAGCAGATCGCTGTGTCCGCAGCGACAACGGCAGAGGAACCACCGCTCGAACCACCGGGGATAGTCTCCAGATTCCACGGATTCCGCGTCGTCTGATACGCCGAATTTTCCGTCGATGACCCCATCGCGAACTCGTCCATGTTCGTCTTACCGAGCATCACAGCCCCCTGTTGATGGAGCTTGGTCATCACAGTTGCATCGTACGGGGAGACAAAGCTCCCCAATATCTTAGAACCGCACGTCGTCAACACCCCTTTGGTGCAAATTACATCCTTAATCGCGATCGGGATTCCCGCCAACGGAGGCATCTCATCCCCGCGCTGGAAGCCTTCATCCGCCGCCGCAGCACTCTCAAGCGCACCCTCTTCAGTCAGCGTCAGATAGCCATCTATCTGTTCTTCAACTTCGCCAATCCGATCGTACATAGACTGCGTCAATTCGACGGCAGTAATCTCCCGCGCTTTCAATTTCTCATGAAGTTCGTGGGCTGTTAATTCATATAACGGCATGAAACACTTACTCCTTCAGGGCTGAAAACAATCCCCGTAGGTCGGGCATCTTGCCCGACGTTGTGTGAATCCCCTGATGATCATTTCGGCAGCGCATCAACCACTTTAAGTGCTCAATCGTAGGGGCGAGGTTTCCTCGCCCAACGGGTTGGGAAAGCCAACCCCTACAGGGATTGTCCTAATGTAGGGGCAACCCCCCGATGAATCGGGATGCAAGCACTTGTGGTTGCCCTCAAACCAAGCTTGCCATTTATGACTCGCGGCTTTCCGCTTCGTAGGGGCAAGCACTTGTGGTTGCCCTCAAACTCCCTCCGGTTTACTCAATCACCTTCGGTACCTCAAAATACCCTTCCTCCGCACGCGGTGCCCCATCCAAAACCACATCTCGATCATACGAGGATTTCGCGACATCTTCCTTGACAACATTTCGGAGCGTCAGCGGGTGTGACGTTGGCGGCACGTCCGTCGTATCCAATTCGTTCAACTTTCCGATATAGTCCAAAATCCGCGCGAGCTGATGCGTAAACTGCTCAATATCCGCGTCACTGAATTCAAGCCGCGCAAGCGTCGCAACATGCTGTGCATCATCCGTTGTAATCGTTGCCATCTGTTCCTCCTTACTATCGGATTATCTCATACCTATAAGCTATAGCTCGATTCTCCAAAATCGACATTTCTGCGCCACGGTGCCGCCCATTAAAACTCGATTGATTCTCCCGTAGGGGCGGGGTCTCCCCGCCCGTTATGCGTGCTACCTTTCGCTTTAGCAGAGGGCAAGGTGTACGCCAAACTGTTCTTTAATCCGCGTAATCCTTTAATCCGTGTCAATCCGCGATTCAGACAAGCTGTCAACAACGCAATGAACCAATGCACCAATAAACCCTATCAGGGTGCCAGTTTATAGCCATCGGTATTTTAAGGTTTTAAGCCCCAGCGGGGCGACATGTATATCTTGTCCTCCAGCGAAGCGATATGTCTATAGGCAGCTGTCCTTTAATCCGTGTAATCCTTTAATCCGCGTCAATCCGCGATTCAGATAAACTGTCAACAACGCAATGAACTAATGAACTAATGAACCAATGAACCCTATCCGGACGACAGCCGCATAGGATTCTAACGCAACGAAAAACTTAGGTTGTTTCAACCCACCCGCTGCAACCGTGCATACGCCGCAGCAAGAGTCTTCTCCGACCCGCGCTCAAACCGCACCGTAATCCGCATATCAAAACCACGCCCATCTATCGCAGTAACCTTCCCTCTACCGAACTTCGCGTGAAACACAACGTCCCCAACATCATAAGGGAACGAAACGTCATCCTCAAAATCCGGTTCATCCGGATCGTAGGTCGAAACCACCGATCGCCGCGGGGCTTCATGGAAAACCTCTTGATCGCGCAGTCTAGGAGGAATATACTCAATGTCACGCAGGCTAGCGTTGGGAGGTTCAAGCAGGTCGGGGCTTTGACGGCGAATATTATCTATGACGGGACGCGTTTTAGGCAGCCGATCAGTGCTTCCATGTTCAAGGAGGTCTTCAGTGATCTCCCCAATGAAGTGCGAGGGGAAGCAAGAATCGATATCTCGAAACAAACGACGTTGACGAGCGTGAGTCAAGTAAGCTTGGCTTTGACCCCGTGTGAGTCCAACGTAACACAGTCTCCGCTCCTCCTCAAGTTCGGCTTTACTGTTAAAAGAACGTTGATGCGGTAGCAACCCTTGCTCCATTCCAACCATAAAAGTGATGCCAAACTCTAATCCTTTTGCACTATGTAGGGTCATCATCGTCACCAGATCACTCTTATCTTCCATACTGTCGATATCTGAAGACAGCGTAATCTTCTCCAAGAAACCCGCCAATGTCGGCTCTGTCTCACTCTCTTCGTACTCCGCAACCGCAGAAATGAACTCTCGGAGATTCTCTTCGCGGCTTTGTGCCTCAATTGTGCCTTCGCTCCGCAAGACTCGGAGATAGTCAGTACGATCAAGTAAATCCTCCGCTGTGCGCGTCGGCGGATCATCTGGGTGGAACGACGCGATCAATTTGGCAAATGCACGCACCTTGTTTTTCGCGCCATTGTTGAGTGTTGACACCTCTCCGACACGCTGAATCGCTTCAAATAGGGGGATACCTTCGTCGTAGGCGAAATCCTCAATCTTCTGTACCGTTGCAACGCCGATCCCGCGGCGTGGCACGTTGATGACACGTTTGATGCTAACCGTGTCGGCAGGATTCACAATCATCCGCATATACGCCATGATGTCCTTGACCTCCATCCGGTCGTAGAATCGAATGCCTCCCACAATCTGATACGGAATATTTGCGTCACGCAGCGCATCTTCAAAGCTACGGGATTGGGCGTTGATCCGATAAAAAATCACACACGCACCGTATTTCACCCCGTGTGCCCGCCATCCCCTAATTTGCTGCACTACATAGTCCGCCTCGTCCCTTTCGTCGTCCGCTTTGTAACAGGTAACTGGATTACCTTCAATTTTTTTATTGAACGATATGAGTTCCTTTTCCTTACGCTTTTGGTTGTTGCTAATCACAGCATTGGCGGCGTCGAGGATGTTTTGGGGTGAGCGATAGTTTTTTTCTAAGTGCAAGACTTTTGTTTTTGGATAGTCCTTCTCGAAATCGAGGATATTATTGATGTCTGCTCCTCTAAATGAATAAATGCTTTGATCGTCGTCGCCAACGACGCAGATATTCTGGTGCTTCTGCGCCAATGCGTGAACCAGCAGATACTGGCCACGATTGGTATCCTGATACTCATCAACTAGAATATACCGAAACTTGTCCTGATAGTATTCCAATACACTCGGGTTTGCCGCAAACAGTTCGACTGTCAATTTGATCAGGTCATCAAAATCGAGAGCGTTATTTTGGCGGAGGAGGTCCTGATACATCGGATAGATTTGCGCCACGGATGCCTCGAAGAATCCCTCTGCTCTCTTCACATACTCTTCAGGGGAGACGAAGTCACTCTTGGCTCTACTTATCTCGCTGAGGGCAGCCCCCGGGCTATTCAGCGAGAGTTGAAGCGTTTTGATCAGTTCCTTAATCACGGTTTGCTGGTCGGTTGTGTCATAAATTGAGAATGAACGATCATAGTCGAGGTGGTGAATTTCTCTGCGTAGGATACGGGCACAACTAGAATGGAAGGTGGATGCCCAGAGCAGTTGGCTTTTTTCACCGATGAGGTTTTCGAGGCGGGTCTTCATCTCTTCCGCGGCTTTGTTCGTAAATGTGACTGCGAGAATATCAAGCGGGGAAACGCCATGATGCCGGATGAGGTAAGCAATTCGATGGGTAATCACACGAGTTTTGCCGCTGCCCGCGACTGACAAGATAAGCAGCGGGCCTTCCGTGTGTTGTACCGCTTCGCGTTGAACGGGATTCAAAGATTCGAGGAGATCGGTCATAAAAAATCCTTCCGAATAAGGTTTGGCACGATTTTTTCAAGTGTTAAGTATAAACGATTCGCCGCATATTCGCAAGGTAGAAATTCATAGAATGTAGCGCATTCTATCTGTAAACTCAGCACCATCAATCAGGCGTATACACAATTTAGATTAGGTATGATAAAATATGAACCAAGCTGCTATGCAGACATTATCTCCGTCCCCCTGACAAGGGTGAAGAGGGTTTTGCATCAAGTCCCCCTGACAAGTGGTACATCCCGATCTATCGGGGGCGGGATTTAGGGGTTTCTTGTATTTAATCCGTGTTAATCCGCGATTCAGACAAATCGTCATCAACTCAATGAACCAATGAAGCCAAATCTCCCAAAACACCTCAAACCCATCACAAAAAGCCTCATTGTCGTTGTAGGTCTATTGACCATAACACTCGCTTTACTCCTACTGGGCGAAGTCCGAGACAGGAGCAGCTTGGTTTCACCACCCGCTGCACCGATCTTTACCGATCGATACGGCACATTCCTCGCAGAAGGAATGACCGACGAGAACGCACCACTCGGTTTTTGGGACCCGCCCGACACCTTGCCCGAGCGAATCGTCTCCTGCCTGTTAGTCATTGAAGACAAACGATACTACGAACATCTCGGCGTCGATCTCCGATCCCTCCTCCGTGCACTGATAAATAACCTCAGCGGCAAACCGCGACAGGGTGCCTCAACGATTGCCATGCAAGTCGCACGACTACAACGCCCCGAAAAAAGAACGCTCTGGAGAAAGGTGTGCGAAATGGGGACAGCGGTGTGGCTCAACCGAAAATATGGCCACGAAAACGTACTCCGACACTACCTCAAAATCGTGCCCCAAGGCAACCGTATCCACGGCGTTGCCTACGCAGCGAGACGGTATTTCCAAAAACCCTTGGCGGATCTAAGCTGGGGGGAAGCCGCCGTCCTCGCAAGCCTTCCCAGAGCACCCGGTAGGATGAACCTTTACCGCTTCGAGGGCCGCCAAAAAGCGTTTCAACGCGCCAGGCTGATTCTCAACCTCCTCCACGAAAATGGGACGCTCGATGAGGGGACCCTTGCAATCAGTAAACGCCAACTGAACTCCCTGAAGATCCCAGTTAAGGAATCCCGACCCTATCACAGCTATCACGCCATTCTGCGTCTACAAGAATCGGTGGACAGAGCTGCCTCCTATATAAAGCCGATATCTACCACGCTGGATCTTCCTATTCAGAAGGTGGTGGATAACATTGCAGAGGAAGCGATGGAGAATCTCCGGCAGCGCGGCGCGGGCAATCTGGCTGTCATCGTAACGGAGAAAGAGACTGGCGCGATCCGGAGTTATCTGGGCTCCGACCTGTACGCCGATATAGACTTCGCCGGTGCCATCAATTATGCCACAACTCCACGTTCCGCAGGCAGCACTCTCAAACCCTTCATCTACGCCCTGGGTCTGGAAACCGAGGCGTTCTCTCCCGCCAGCGTCTTGGGGGACCTACCGTACCACCTCTCCTATGCCGGGGGCCAATACAGCGTCGCCAATTACGATGAGCGATACCTCGGACCACTCCTTTACCGGAAGGCACTTGCGAACAGCCGAAACGTTCCAGCTGTCCATGTCCTGAAAAGGGTCGGATTAGCGCAGGCATACGACCTGTTCCACCAACTGGGACTCGCAAAGGACGACAGATCCGCCAGCACTTACGGACTCGGATTGGCAATTGGTGGACTCTACGTAACCTTAGAGGATCTCGTCGCCGCGTACGGGGTCTTGGCGAACGATGGAGAGGCGTTTAGATTGCACTGGTCTGAACCTGCCGATAAAGAAACGCCAGCGCAACTTATCCCCGAAGATGTTGCCCGTCAGATCACGCTTTTCCTCTCTGACCCGCTTGCACGACTGCCCATCTTCGGTCGTATGGGACCGTTAGAATATCCGTTTCCGGTGGCAGTAAAAACCGGGACATCTCAGGGGTTTCGAGACGCTTGGGCGGTGGCTTACAGTTCAGAATACATCGTAGGCGCGTGGATTGGGCACCCAGACCATGACCGGATGAAGCGGGTAAGCGGGCTTGATGCAGCGCAGGTAGTGAAAGAAATCATGCTCTCGTTGCACCCAAAACAACGCCGAGGTGTGGACGAAGCGCCTTTTCCACTTCCCCGGTTAAGTGGCAATTCAGGGGGAGCTGCGGGCTATCAGTCAATAAAACTCTGTCCACTGTCCGGAGAACCTGCGACGGGGTTGTGCGCGGAGACCGTCTTGGAGTATCTCGCCCCCGGAACCGAACCGAGGACCGCCTGCAGCGTCCATCAATCGTTTGTAGTTGATAGACTAACAGGCGCGCAAGCGGGTCCCATAACGCCCCCAGAGCGGATAGAAGTCAGGAGTTATGCCGTCCTACCCCCACAGTATATCGCGTGGGGCGGACTGCACGGCTACGGTCTACCACCATCTTTCTCAAACGAATCACCGTCCACGAGTATCGCCATTCAGGAGCCTGTTAACGGGAGCGTCTTTCGGTTCCATCCAGATGCACCACGAGAACTACAGAGCATTGCGCTCAGAGCCAGCGTTACCCCCAATGTCCCAGAAATTGTCTGGTATGTAGATGGAGAACCGTTTCAGAAAGTGGCATACCCCTACGCAACGCGCTGGAAACTTCGGGCAGGTTCCCACGCGCTGCAAGCCCGGTTCCCCCACGCCAACATCCAGAGTGAGATCATCAACATAACCATTGCTCCGTAATGAACAGGTCCCAAGGCATATCCAATCGTGGAGCGGATTTAGGAGGTTGGCTTGATTGTTGTAGGGGCAACCCTTGTGGTTGCCCTCCGTCGGTCGATTTTGGAGAATTGAGGCTGCTGTATCGAGATATGGATATATGCCTATTTTTAACTTGATAGATTCCTACTGACTCCCGATCGTAGGGGCGGGGTTCCCCCGCCCGTTTTTCGCTCCAGCGGAGCGATATGTCTATAGGGAGACAGTATACCCAATTCCCACGCTCCGGAGGAGCGCAATGTGTCGCAATCTGTATGGTTGCTACGGGAGATTTTAAGAGATAACGATCGCTGTTCCCAAATCCGTGTAATCCCTAAATCCGCGTTAATCCGCGATTCAGACAAGTTGTCATCGGCGTAATGAACTAATGAACCAATGAACCAACAGGAGGACTTATGACGAACCGCATTGCCCCGGAACTCACAGACGTTCATCATACCAAACTCTGCTACAGCAAAGACACCTACTGTGGGCATCCCCGCCAATGCCCAATATACAACTACGGCGACGGCGAAATTGTCGTTATCCACCATCACGCGCCCGCCACCTATCAGACACAGGATAGCATCCGGCACGGTCAAACCGGCTACAAAGGCCGAGCCAAGATCCTGCTCCAACGATCGCTCGACCACGGTCAGACCTGGCTCCACGAAAACGACGTGATAATCTGGGACGACTCCCGCTCCTTAGAGAGGAAACGCACCGTCTTGTGGCGGGCTGACGAGCCGGACGCATCCCGCCAACAGATCGACCTCGCGAATCCGGACACGGCAATCTACTTCGCCCGTCCACGGACTGGCCCAGAAGATACCGACGGTCAACCCACCCTAGAATGCTTTGCCTTCCGTTCCGCAGATCGAGGTCACACATGGGAGACTGTCCCTACCCGCATAGCCCCACCGCCGCCGCTCAAATATGTGCATGTGGATGGCGCCCCATTGATACAGTTCTCCGACGGTACACAGATGACCGCAGCAACCGTGGGACCCAGCGTGGATAACAACTTCGTGGGGGTCTACGGCACCGACGACGACGGGCTAACTTGGGAGTACCTGTCAACGGTTACACAGGATCCTACAGGTGCGGGCCGACCCACCTACGCGAACCTGCTTCTGCTGCCCAGCGGACGGTTACAGTGCTACATGCTCAATATCGGTGGTATCCGTAACGCGATCCAAATGGCATACTCCGATGACGGCGGCTACAGTTGGAGCAGCCCAAAGCCGATTGTGGCGTGGGGCAAATCGCCGTGGGTAGCAGCGTATCGTGAAGAGCACATCTGGTCGGAGGCAAGGCGTGCCGGGGTCCACTATCGCTCTCCGTGGTCCCTACGCTTGCGCGACGGACGGATTGTGGTACTGTTCGGTCGACGCAAGGCACCATTCGGGATCGGCGTAATCGTCAGTGAGGACGACGGAGCTTCTTGGTCCGCAGAGGCAATTGTCCGTGCTGATGCCAGTGATTGGGATCTCGGCTACCCCGTTGCCACCGAACTCGACGACGGATGCATCTTCACCGCCTACTACTACATGGAACAAGACGGAGTCAACTTCGGCGGAACACGCCACATCGCCGGCAGCTTCTTCCGCCTGTAAGGATCTGCGAAATGTGAAGCGTGAGAAATGAACTATTGGACCAATGAACCAATGAACTAAAGCTAGTCCGTAGATTGGGTTCAACGACACCGATGAAAAGTACCATGCGTTGCTGGTCTACTAATGAACGAATGAACGAGTGAACCAATGAACTAAAGCCAGTCCGTAGGTCGGGTTCAACGACACCGATGAGAAATACCACGCGTTGCTAGTCTACTAATGCACTGATGAACCAATGAACCAAAAAAACAGGAGGCGATAAATGGAGACAAGAATCATTGACCGTATCGGAGACAGTTGGTTAAGCCAACAACCCCACTATCGGACCGATCTTGACCGATGTACCCCCGGAGACGCACTCGCCGCCGAACCACGCCTGCGCCGATGGCGAACGCTGCCCTACGAGACCGACGCACTCTCCGGCGTGATGCTGCTGGCAGGACCAGAAACCGCAGCGCCCACCATCACCTATCCGTTAAATGTCCGCGGCTTATACGCCGTGTCCATCGGAGTCCTACCGATCACCAGTTCCGAAGAGGGTAACCAGCTCGCAGTGCTCCTCAAACGCAGCGGGGATGAGACTTTCACGGTACTCTCACTGCCACCCCAAACCAGTGGCGGACCCCACCATCATGAGATCGTCGAGATGTTCTGGGGGATCACTGACTTGACAGACCAGAATCTGGAGATCGGGCAGGTTGGCGCACGGGTCGCACCGGATGACAATGCCGGCTCATTCGAGTGCTCGCCAGCACGGGTGGCTTACCTCAAGCTCGTGCCGCTCACGGACGCAGAGACGCAAGCCTTCCAATCAGACCAGGGGAATTCCGATACCCGGTGCCTGTTTGCTCACAACGATGCCCACGGTCCCCACTACCTGTATCGCTTGACGACGCCCGAACACGTTAGGCGCGAGATTGAGCCATATCGTAACACCGATTTCTCACGCATCTACTGGGAAGCGGGCGGCGGCGACCAGACCTCATATTTCAGCCAGATCGGGCGGATGTACACACTGGATCTCGCCGATTTCGGTCGGCGCGGCGACCGTCTGCACGTCGAAAGCTGGCGCGAGTTCCAACAGCAGGGGATAGACCCATTCGATGTTGCCCTCGAACATACACACGAGATCGGACTCCAGTTCCACGCCAGTTACAGGGTGGCAGGTTTTCACTACCCGCCACCGCTCGACCATTTCAATGCGGGAGAGACCTTCTATAAGTCACATCCAGAGTGGCGCGGTGTAGACCGGATGGGCAAACACACCCCACGAATGGCGTACACTTTTCCGAGGGTACGTCAGTTCGTCATCTCGATGCTTCGCGAGATGGCACAGCGACCGATCGACGGTATCTGCCTACTCTACAACCGACGAATGCCCTTGGTTGAGTACGAGCCGCCGGTCGTCGAAGGGTTCAAACAGACCTTCGGCGAAGATCCACACAAGTTAGATGCGGGCGATCCGCACTGGCTGTCATATCGGACCGGCGTTCTGACAGAGTTCATGCGAGAGGTCCGGGCCGCAATGGACCAAGAGGGGCGTGCACAGGGGCGGAGTAAGCGTATCGAAATATCGGTGATCGTAGGTGGGACCGAACGAGAGAACCTCATCAACGGAATGGACCTGCCAGCATGGGTGAACGAAGGCTTGGTAGACACACTCATCCCCTACACATCGGGACAGAACTACGACAGCAGCGTGACGGCTTGGACAGATCCGCAACAACTCGAGTTCTTCGTGAATCTCGTTCGCGGAACGTCCTGCATCCTTGCCCCGAACCTCATGCCACGCCACATGACCCCAGCGGATTTTCGACGCCGTGCCGCGACAGTCTATAACGCCGGTGCCGAGCACATGTTCTTCTGGGACTGTGCTGGCGGATCGGGGCGTGCCAACTATCGCGATATGTGGAACGCACTGCGTCGACTCGGCCACCGGGACGAAATCGACGCATGGCAGGCGTCCGGCGAGTCGGATCTGCCTGATCCCCGTGCTGATCTAAGCAAACTTGGCGATTGGGACCTCTCTTACGTCACACCCGGATAATTCACGCGACCACCCACGACCGATACGAAATACCCTCTTGAAAAAGAGCCAACCCCGTGATATGATAATTTTTGTGTGGTATGCTATCAAATTGCCTTCAACCGTAGCGCAAACTGTTAGTTTGCGCAATAGAACGACCATCTGACACCCAACGGAAGTCCCTCTGACAAGTGGTACATCCCGATCTATCGGGGGTGGGATTTAGGGGGTTGTCTTTGCACTGAGAGTATCTAACTACTTCCAAAATCTTTACAAATTGTATCCATAATGGACGGTACAGTACTATATACGCTGAACTTCGCCCATTCGCATAAACCTCTCTTCGTAGGGGCGAGGTTCCCTTGCCCGGCTTTCGCTCCAAAAGAGCGCAATGTGTATGGCGCAACTGAATCAGATGGTAGGGCATAACAATCACGATTCCCCAATCCGCGTAATCCGTTAATCCGTGTTAATCCGCGATTCAGACAAATCGTCACCAACTCAATGGGCCAATGAAAGTAGTAGGCATACTCCGTATGCCGTAACCGCAGCGGCGCGCAATGTAGAAGAAACATTAGCTCAATGAACTAATAAACTGATGCACTAATTAACCAACACAGCCCCACAGGGGCGACATGTTTATAGAAACTGATGAATCAATGAACCAATGAACCAGTGAACTAATCAACCAATCATGATCAAAGGAGCACAACCATGAGCCAAACAATGCGGTATTTGCCTGACGGTCGCGTCGAAGTTATCGGACAAAATGTCCCCGATCCCGCTGCAAACGAAGTCCAAGTCACAGGCGGAGCGTGCGGGATCTGTTCGTGGGACCTCGCCACAGCCAAGATGGGCAGCAAGATGAACCCCATGGCACCGCCCGGGCACGAAGGGGTCGGCTACGTAAGCAAGATAGGCACCGAAGTCACCGGCATAAAAGAAGGGGACCGCGTTGCAGGCGGCGGATTTGCAACCGTCCGAAATCTGTCCGCAGAAAGACTGTATAAAATCCCGGAGTCCGAAAAACCCGACGCATACTGGATTGTCGAACCGGTCTCGTGTGCGGTCACAGGTGTGGATCACTGCCAGCTCAGAGGCGGCGACCGGGTTGCCGTCGTCGGCTGCGGGTTCATGGGCTTGCTGATTACCCAAGGCTTGCTGCACCACCCACTCGACCAAATTATCGCGATCGATGTCGTCCAAAACCGTCTGGATCTCGCAAAACAACTCGGCGTGGACGAAGTTTATAACACCTCAGAGATCGATACAACCGAACTTGCGGCAGACCTAAAAGCACGGGAGATCGATGTCGTTGTCGATACGTCCGGTCATCAGGGCGGGCTGGATCTCTCCACCGATATCGTCAAGCGAGGCGGACGCATCAACCTGTTCGGATGGCTCAAGGGCGATACCGCCACCTTCGATCCAACCAAGTGGCACATGGGCGGGTTCACAGTCGTCAATTCCTCCCCATCATCGAAGATCCGCGACACCTTCGAAGCCGCTATCCGCATGATCCACAGAGGCGTGTTCGACCTCGAACCGCTGGTCACACACACAGCGACGCTGGAGGAGTACCCGGACCTGATGCAGCACTTGGTAGCCGGTGATCCAAGCTATATCAAAGGCGTTATCACGCTCGGATAGTTCGCGCTCGCAGCGACAAAGATCGAAAAGGTGTTGTACTATGAAATCTAAAACATTTCCAAAAGCGGAATGGGAGGGCGCCGTTCCCTCCGATGTCGGGATGGACGCAGCGAAATTGGACCTCGCCAAGGCATGGCTCGATTCAAAGTTTGCGAACGATACCTATCGCGTGGCGATCGTGCGGCACGGCTACCTCGTGGCGGAATGGACACATAATATACCAGCTACCAAAAAGATCGGTATCGCCTCTGCCAATAAGTCCATCCTGTCGAGTATGTTGGGCATCGCCGTCGACGAAGGCAAAATCGGGAGTGCTGACGATCTCGCTGTGGACTACTACCCCGAGTTGATGGATGTCCCAGAGGGCGAGGGCCCCAAAGAGGGACGATGGGCGTTTGAAGCGAATCGCGGGATCACGCTGCGACACCTGATCTGCAATGTGTCCGGCTATATGAAACCCGGCGAAACGCCGGGGCAGGTCTTCAACTATCAGACCAACGGGATGTGTGTGCTATCACACTGTATCGAAAAAGCATATGGGTTGTACGATATCAACCAGCCAGAGCAGTCCCCGAAAATCCCACCGCTCTACAAAGAAAAAATCGCCGGTGTGATCGGCGCTGATTGGGAATATACATCGGGTTCTCAGCGGATGCACGAGAAAGCACGGCTCCACATTTTCGCGTGGGGGTCCGCAATTCTCACCAGTTTGGAAGCACTGGCACGACTTGGATGGCTCTGGTGCAACTGGGGGTACTGGGAAGGCAAATCCGTAATCCCCGAAAGCTGGCTACGCGAGGCAACCGGGGTCGCCCCCGACATTCTGGCGAACAGCCCTGAGGAGTTGTGGCGATACGGACACGGGTTCTGGACCAACCAAAAAGGCAAACTCTGGCCCAGCCTGCCGAGAGAGGGATATTCCGCTTGGGGCGCGGGCGGGCATTACGTGGTCGTGTTCCCCAGCTACCAACTGGTCGTTGCAATGAACCCAACCCCCTATCCGGGCGCATCACAACCTTACGAAACGCATACCGTTACATGGCTACACCAGCAAGAGGTCCTAAAACTTATCCTCGACGCGTGCCGCATCCAGTCCCCCTGACAAGTGGTGCATCCCGGTTTATCGGGGGCGGGATTTAGGGGGTTAGCTTTGCATTGGGCGTGTCTTGGTAATTCTGATACTGGGGCAGTCGCCCGTCCCTCGCGCTCCTGTAGGTCGGGGTTAAAGTAATAGGCATACTCCGTATGCCGCAACCTTTGTGCAAATCACGGCACGACACCCAACGGATTCCACTGTGAGCCTAATCGTAGGGGCGGGGTTTCCCCGCCCGCCAAGTTTTCATTTTAACGCTCCAGCGGAGCAAAATGTATATAGAATGCAGATGCCCTTGATAGCCGCGCTCCAGCGGATCGCAATATACATCAGTCATCAATCTGATGAACGACCAAACTAACATAATCCCGGCAGGGCTCCCTCAACCCCGTAGGTCGGGCATCTTGCCCGACTCATAGCCCCAGCGGGGCGATATGTTTATAGCAAAGGTAGTTCCCACACTAAGCCCCAGCGGGGCGACATGTGACAATTTCGGTTATAATCAGTTAATAAGAATCCACTAATCTCACCGGCATATATGTTTTCGTAGAGGGAAGGAGCGTCAGCAATGACCGAAGCAAGGAAACAACAACTGCAAGTAGAACTCGACAGCCTGACCGTCCATCAAGAAACACTCGTGGGATGGGACGAAAATACCCCACCCAACGAAACCTTAGACCAATACGGTAACCTCCTCGCACGCAATCGGGGTGTAGTCCCTGTTCCAGACAACCGATCCCCCAAGCGTCGTGTCTATGACGATCCAACCGTCGAAGCCCTACGTGCACACCTACGCGAACATAACGGCATCCGCGGTCTCGAAATCTGCGATCCAAGCGAGGTCGAACGCGCCGCTCGGATCTTCCGGCGGGACGGGTTTGTTGTGGTACGTGACCTCCTCAACGCAGAGCAGCTCGAACTTTGGAGAGCGGGCTGCGCCGAGGCACTAAGACAGATCCTCGAACCCCCCGGCCCGGGCGAGAGAAAATATATGACCGAAACCGGACGCCTGCCACACCGATACAGTTACGGCACCTGTTCCGCTTCCAGACAGATGCTACACCATCCCGCGTGGGCAAGCATGATCGACCTGCCCACAACCACCCCCATCGTCACGAAAATCTTCGGCTCTTCGGATTATCGCGTGTGGGGATCCGGCGGCGATCTCTGTCTGCCGGGCGCGATCGAGTATCAACATCTACACTCCGACGGCAGAGATGGACAGCACCTCTCAGAAGCGCGTATCGAGGGGGCGAAACGGGTCGGCGTCGAGTTCAATAGGGACAGCTCCGGTAACTTCGACGTGCCGACACTCAAGCTGATCATGGAGATGACACCGCCAACGGTAACCATCAACTTCCTGATGGCTGACCTCACGTGGGAGAACGGTCCCATCCGTCAGATTCCGGGGACACACGTCGTGGAGCAACCACCACCGATAACCGACGACGAACCCGACTGGATGCGGCATTCAACGCTCGTCGGCGCACCCGCGGGCGCGGGCGTTTTTCGTGACAACCGAGCGTGGCACGGCGCGACCCCCAATCTGTCCAAAGTGGTCAGGGCATTGCCAAACGTCGAGTATGCCGCCCCTTGGCGCACACAGGACGGATTTAAGGTCGTCATGCCCCATGAAATGTGGGAAACGATGACCCCACATGCCCAAAAAATGTGCGAATGGATCAAAGCAGAGCCAGGCATCTGGCCCCCCGGCGCCGGCATCATGCACCCACTCACAAACGAACGCGAAGCAGCAGCAAAACAGTAGACATTTACCAAAGTCCCCCTGATAAAGGGACTTTAAGGGGTTGCGCATCAAGTCCCCCTGACAAGGGGGATTTAGGGGGTTGCTTATCATGTCCCCCTGACAAGTGGTACATCCCGCCTGTCCCGATTCATCGAGGATAAAATCGGGGAAGGGATTTAGGCGGGTAATTCGATCCCTGTAGGGGCAACCCTTGTGGTTGCCCGCTGTAGCTCAGTTCCAAAATCGACACTTGCATCCAATGAACCAATGAACTAATCAACCAATGAACCAACTTAGGAGATAACCCATGCTAAACTGGGGCGTCATGAGCGCCGGCGGCATCGCCTACGTCTTCTGCAACGCGATGCGCTTCACAGACTCCGGACAAATTCACGCGGTCGCAAGCCGAACGCAATCCCGTATGGACCGACTGGTAAACGATTTCGGGATCCCTCGACAATACACCGACTACCAGGGGCTATTGGACGACGAGGAGATCGATGCCATCTATATCGCGAC
Organism: Candidatus Poribacteria bacterium; assembly: GCA_022826645.1. GTDB lineage: Bacteria > Poribacteria > WGA-4E > WGA-4E > PCPOR2b > PCPOR2b. Next base: position 2,810 of record JAJDUM010000049.1, on the reverse strand, counting down.
AATCCACCCTCTCCACGCCGAGTGGGCGATAAAATGTGCCGAAGCCGGCAAGCACGTTCTCATCGAAAAACCGATCAGCATGAACCACGCCGAAGCCGCAGCCATGGTCGAAGCCGCACGAGAGAACGATGTGTTCCTGATGGAAGCCTTCATGTATCGTTGCCACCCGCAAATCCAGAAGGTGGTCCAGCTCATACAAGATGGCGCGATCGGCGATGTCCAGATCATCCGAGCGAGGTTCGGTGGACGCGTCCCCTTCAACCCGCAAAGCCGAATCTATAACCGCGAAATGGGCGGCGGCGGTATCCTCGATCTCGGGTGCTATACCGCCTCAGCCGTCCGCCGTTTCGCCGGTGCCGCCGAAGGGAAGCCGTTCCTCCATCCCACTGTGGTGAAAGCGACCGGGAAAGTCGGTCCCACAGGTGTAGACCACATCGCTGCTGCCGCGCTCAAATTTGAGAATGACATCGTGGCAGACATAGTCGCCGCGGTCGAAGGCAACGTTGGACGAGGCGTATCCATACACGGCTCAGAGGGCGTGATCACCCTCCCAAATCCGTGGCTCCCCTCATCCCCCTGTCGTGGTGCGAAAGAACCCTTGCCGCTCGATACCGTCTTCCCATCAGCAACGATCATCGTCCAGTCCGGAACCGACGAATCAACAGAGATCGAGGTGCCCGTCGACCGCGACCTATTCACATACGAAGTCGACACGGTCGCGAATCACATCGCCGCACGACAAGCCCCCGCTATGTCTTGGGACGACACACTCTCAAACATGCGCCTACTGGACACCTGGCGCGAACAGGTCGGTGTCATCCGTTAAGGTGCCGAAACAGTTTTTCTTGCAGAAGAGCGAATCACCACACCCGTAGGTCGGGCATCTTGCCCGACCCAGTGCCTTAGTTGCCTTGAATCTCCCGATAAATCGGGGCGGTGCGACATGTGCCAGTTTTGGTTGTAATAACACCAATCATTAAGGCTGAAAGATCCATCAGTTCTCGCGTAGGGGCGGGGTTTCCCCGCCCGTTTTTGTGCATTTCGATTTATTGTTGCGGTACCCTATGTGAGTGCCCTGCATTCAATGAACTCATGCCCCAATATACCAACATAGCCCCAGCGGGGCGACTGTTTATAGTAGTAGGCACACTCCGTGTGCCGTAACCGTTCCCTAGGGGCGCAACGTATAGGGGTGTCCACTCAATGAACCAATGAACCAACTGAGTGAAACGTGATGTGTGAAGAGCCCTTGAGATGGTGAGTCCCTGAAGTCGTACGGGTTCCTTGCTCGCCTCCTCGCTCCCACGCTTCCTCGCTCACCCCCTTACGCGTTACGTATTATTCTTTTAAGGAGCCGAATCCATGCGAAAAGCCAACATTGCAACCGTCGGTTGTGGCACCGTCGCAAAACGATGGCACCTGCCGACAATCGCCGAACTAACAAAAAAGGGCGACATTAACTTCATCGCTGTGTGCGATAGCGACGAGGCCGCAGCGAGCGAAGCAGGAAAACAGTACGGCGTGCCATACTACACCGATGTCGAACAGATGCTGAACACACACAAAGACATCGATGTCGTGGACATCTGTACCGGCGACTATGAGCACCACAAAGTGGCGAAGATCGCGGCGGAACATAAGATGCACCCGATGGTCGAAAAACCGATGGCACCCACCCTCCCCTGCTGCGATGTAATCATAAATTCCTGCAAACAAAACGGCGTCCATTTCGAAGTCGCCGAAAACTACTTCCGGATGCCGAACGATCGGATCCTCATCAAGCTAATTATCGAAGGGGTGCTCGGTGACATCATGCGAGTCCACTTTATCGAACCGTCTGGACGAGGCAGACAGTTTGCACACGGTTCGGGCAAGCCGCAAGGGATCTCTCATCCCGTTTCGACCTTCGGTTCCCACTCCGGCGTCTGTATCGACATGGGCGTGCATCGGATGTCTCAGCTTCGGTTTTATGCCCAAAGCGAACCGAAACGGATAGCGGGAATCACTAAGCAGTTCGTCACGAACACCGACAGGGTGTATGAAGATTGGGGACACGCATTAATCGACTTTGAAAGCGGCGCGGTCGGTGTCTACGAGGCATCGCAGGTCGGTGAGGAAACGATCCGATACAATCAGGTTATGGGAACAAAAGGGGTAATGACCAATGCCAATTACTGGACTTCGGATTTCCCACTCCGTGCGATGGTGGACGGCGAGATGAAGGATATCCCAATCGAAAGGGAACGCCATACCGTCGATGGGGTCGATGTCCTGTCGAGGATAGTCGTCCATACCGATCCGCAGATTGTCTACGAGAACCCGTTCCGAGAATACGCGATAGACGATTGGAACGTCGGGACCGCCGAGGAGATCATGAGCATCGCCAACGCCGCACTACATGACCGCGAACCCGAATACGGTCTCAGCGGACGAAAAGATGTCGAGATGTGCATCGCCCTATACGAATCCTCGCTCGGCGGCATGACCCCCGTTGATCTCCCGATCACCGAAATCACCAACTACGAGCAGATGGTCAATGACGACTACCGAGAAGCGTTTGGTCATGATTTAGTTCTGCTGTAGGAGGGATTTCCTAATCCCGACTTCGGCGAAATCTCAATTTTGGTAGGCGCTGTTTCCAACTGCGCCGTTACAGCGTGTCCAATTACTTGAGGGTGGTTCATAATTGCGATTGAGTCAGGATAACGGTTATAATCCTATCTAACACTCTAAGAAAGAGAGGGTTATAACATGAGCTATCCTGACCCGTTAGATTATATCAATTTCCTGTTCCAAAGACTACAAGATTT
>JAJDUM010000099.1 GCA_022826645.1 Candidatus Poribacteria bacterium | reverse complement strand
AGAATCACTACCTCGCAAAGAGCATATCCGATGCTGCGTGGGGCGGCTTTCTATTAAAACTGCGAAGCAAGGCTGAAAGTGCCGGTAAGCAGTTGACGAAGATTAAACCTCACTATACCAGTCAGAAATGCTCAAGTTGTAATGAAATTGTGCCTAAACAGTTGTCGGATCGTGTCCACGACTGCCCCCATTGTGGACTGGTTTTGGATAGAGACCATAACGCTGCGATAAACATCAAAAAGGCTGCTGTAGCCTTGCGTGTCCCGACTTGTCGGGATCCCGAGAATCGGGAGAGGTGCGGTGGTAACGAACACCCCCGAAACTCTTGAAAGAGAAAGAAGCGCAGAACCTTGTAAATCCCAAGGGACGGAGGCTTCAAACAAGTCTCAACCCTTCAGGGTGGGGTAACTGACTATTATCATGCGGATAGTGCTAAAACGTAGTATAATACCTTGACTACAATGCCGATTGAAGATGTTTGGTTTTATTGATACTTGGACAAGAGATATTTGGAGGGAACGAATAATTATGGAACTTTACTTGATTCGACACGGTCAGTCCACCAACAACGAGGGGAAACTCCCACGCATTGCGGATCCGCCGCTGACAGAGATTGGAGTGAAACAGGCACGTTGGGTGGGTGAGTCTCTCAAGGATGAGGGTATCACTCGGCTTTACTGTAGCCCGATGTTAAGGACTTTGCAGACCGCTCAGATGGTTAGCGATAGTCTTGATTTGCCTCCCCACGTCTTCGTTGGACTTCATGAATGGGGTGGCATCGGGGAAGCCCGTGGAGATGGAACTGCCGTACAATTGCCCGGATTAAATCGTGCTGGAATGCGTGAAGTTTGCCCCGATGTCGTTTTACCTGACAATGTAACCGACCAAGGCTGGTGGTTTCACAAAGGGTTTGCAGGGGATATTGAGAGTATGTGTCAACTATCGCACGAGAACGGCTTGGCTTTTATCGCCCATTTGGAAGAGCATCACGGTAATACAGACGAGCGAGTTGCGGCTGTCTCTCACGGTGGTTCCGGCGGAAGCTTGATGAGTGCCTTCTTTGGCTTGTCACCCGATGCGGGTTATTCCCGTTTTACCCAAAACAATACGGGGGTTAGTAAATTATCATTTACATCAGAGCGGAGGCAGCTGCAGTGTCTTAACAGGATCAGCCATCTACCACCGGAGGCAGTTACGTCGTGAGGTTCGGCATTTCAGAGGGGATCAATGAAGATCAAACTTGCACAATACGGTATCTCTCATGACCATGCGTCAGGCAAAGCGCGAGTAATGCAGGAGAACAATGACGTTGATTTTTACGGTATTTTTGAGCTGACACTAGACATCATTTCATTTGGAGGAAATCAATCGTCATGGAACTTTACCTAATTCGACACGGACAATCCGCCAACAACGAAGGGATACTCCCGCGTGTTCCAGATCCACCACTGACAGATCTTGGGGTAGAACAGGCACGTTGGGCCGGTGAATCCCTCAAAGATCAGGGCATAACTCGGCTCTACTGTAGCCCGATGCTAAGAACTTTGCAGACCGCCCAGATTATCAGCGAGATTCTCGACCTTTCCCCGCACGTCTTCGTTGGGCTTCATGAGTGGGGCGGTGTTTGGGAACCCCGCGGAGATGAAATCACCTCGCAACTGCCCGGGTTGACCCGCTCCGAAATCCGTGAAATCTGCCCCAATGTCGTTTTACCCGACGATGTAACCGACCAAGGTTGGTGGTTTCACGAGGACTGGCGGTTTCACGAGGGAGCGGTCCCTGAAGTTATATATCAACTGGCGCACGAGAACGGCTTGGCTTTTATCGCCCATTTGACCGAATATCACGTTGATACAGAGCAACGGATTGCCGTTGTCTCTCACGGTGGCTCCGGTGGGAGTTTGATCGATGCCTTCTTTGGCTTGCCACCCGATGTAAACTATTCGCGTTTCACCCACAACAATACAGGGGTCAGTAAATTATTGTTTACATCAGAGCGGAGACAGCTACATTATCTCAACAACATCAGCCACCTGCCGCCGGAGGCAGTCACATCGTAAGACTTGGAATTTCAAAGGAGGGTGTCAATGAAGATTAAACTTGCGCAGTACGGTATTTCCCACGATCACGCGTCAGGAAAAGCGCGGGTGATGCAGGAGAACGATGAGGTCGATTTTTGCGGCATCTTTGAGCCGACACCGGAGACTCGTAATACGCTCGGAAGCGGGTCTCCCTATGATAGTGTTCACTGGTTTTCATCGAAAGAGGAGATGCTGGGGGATGAGACGATTGTTGGGATTGCTATCCAAGGGAAAGTCTCGGAGAACCTCAGTTTTGCGCGGGAGGCACTTGAGCACGGCAAACATGTCTGGCTCGATAAACCCGCCGGTGATGATTTGGAGGCGTTCCGCGCAGTTTTAGATCTCGCACGTGAGAAAGGGTTGCTGGTGCAACTCGGGTATATGTTCCGATACAACGCAGGGTTTCAGTTCATCCTCGATTGGGCGTGGTCGGGCAAGCTTGGGGACATCTTCTCCGTTCGTGGACGGATAGCGTCCGGTGGTTCGACAGAAGATGCTTGGAAGCTATGGGATTCTCGTGGAGAACGCGAGGGCGGTATTATGTTTATACTTGCCTGCCATCTAATCGATATCTTTGTCGCGTTATTGGGGCGTCCGGGGCGCGTGACACCGTTTTTGAAGAACGAAGATAAGGACTTCCCGTGGTATCAAGATAACACAACGGCTGTCTTTGAATATCCGAGTGCAATGGCGGTGATCGAGTCAACGGGGTTGGAGGTTTCGTCGGGAGCGTCAAGACGGTTGGAAGTTTACGGGACGCGCGGCAGCGCGATCCTTGAGCCGCTGGAGCCGCCGGCATTACGCCTGTGCCTCGACGAAGATCGGGATGGGTATGCTGAAGGTTGGCAGACGGTGCCGGTGGAAAATCGTCCACGTTATGTCGAAAGCCTTCGTGCATTCATTGCGGATATTCGCGGCGAGAAATCGCCGGACCGTTCTCTCGACCATGAATTTACCGTTCAGGAGACTGTGCTTCGCGCTGCAGGTATGATTGATGGGAACGACTGACTATCATTGATAGATTTTAGAATTACTTAGACGCTTCCAACCCACAACGGAACCCCCTAAATCCCGCTCCCGATAAATCGGGATGTACCACCTAATGGTGTGGAGGGTAGCACATAATCGGAGGTCAAAGCATGGCAGATAGAGATGCGCCAATCGTTGTCAATTCGGAGAAGCAGCTGTTTATTGACGAGAAATTTATCGCTGAAAGCGATGGAGTAACCCTCACGATGAATCCCCCGCAACAGATTCCTGAACCAGTTTTGGAAGTAGATCGACCGTGGGAAGGGGTCATCGGTGCCTACAATACCGTGTTGAAGGAAGGCGATCGATTTCGGCTCTGGTATGACGTGATTCTGCCGGAAGGATCATCGGAAATCTTTCGAGGTATTGCTTATGCGGAATCAGATGACGGGGTCCACTGGACGAAACTGAACCAGAACCTCATTGAGTTTCAGGGATCAAAAGAGAACAACCTCGTTGCACCGCGTCTTCCCGACGCACCGCGCGGTGAGATGGAAGGTGCAACCGTTTTCAGAGATACAAATCCCGCCTGTCCGCCCGAAGAACGTTACAAACTTTGGACCAAGATGCAGCGCATTCCGCCGGAGGATATTGAGGCCGGAAAGACCGGAGGCTTGGTGGCGATGTACTCCGAAGATGGAATCTACTGGAAAGTGTACGACAAGCGTGTCGATACCCGCCACTGCGATACGCAGAACGTTCCTTTCTGGGACGAGCGGCTTCAAAAATATGTTGGATACGTCCGTTCACGGACACACAAGGAGGGCTACCAAGGTCGTTCTATTGGACGTGTTGAATCGGACGATTTTCATGGTTGGTCAGAGACTAAGATTGTGTTTGAAGCGTCACCGGAAGATTTTCGCGCGCCGGTGCCACCCGCTTGTCGTGACCGGATTGGGTCGTATGTGGATGTCTATACCAACGCGTGCATGAAGTATCCTTTTGGGCAGGATGCCTACTTTATGCTGCCGAGTTTCCTGTATCACTGGGACTGCAAGGAGATACCGAATGAGCGGCAGATTAATTTTCCGGACACCTGTGATGTACGGTTGTTGGCCAGCCGGGATGGGATCAACTGGCGACACGCAGGGCAGCGGAAACCGTTTCTGCGACTTGGGCGGTGGGGAAGTCTCTCATCGCGGATGATTTACGCGGCGCCCGGTGTTGTGAGGGTGGGAGATGACTTGTGGCACTACTACAAGGGATCGAATTTTGACCATTCCAGCCAAGTTGATCCGGGGTCGGAGACGAAAGGGAGTGGGCTATTCCGAGCCGTTTCTCGGTTGGACGGCTTCGTTTCAGCGGATACCCCTTACGAGGGTGGGACGCTAACTACCCCGTCGTTGATATTTAAAGGCGATCGGTTAGTGCTGAATGTGGATACGGGTGCGGGGGGTATTCTCCGTGCCGAGATTCGGTCCCTTGATGGAAAGCCGATTGAGGGCTATACCTTGGCGGATTCCGACGAACACAATGGAAATTCGGTCTCTATGCCAGTTCGTTTCCAAGGGAAATCAGATGTCAGCGGACTCGCAGGCGTTCCGATCCGTTTGCATTTTCAGATGTATGATTGCACACTCTATGCGTTTCAGTTCACTGCTTAGGGCATTCCTCGATTACCATCTGCCCAGATATAGGGACCTATTTTCCATCGGTGTTTCGACCCGTGCGCCTTTTTGACGCTGTGAATCGACGATGCCGATCGTAATTTCTGTGCTGATACGCGCTAGGTGGATGTTTCCCGTTGTTTCACAACCTGTGTCGATTGCTTCGACGATGTCCTCAATACAACCGACGGTGCCGCTTTTCCGTTCAAAGGGCGGGAAAGCAACATCCACAATGTGGTCGTACTCTCCGCCCCGTTTGCGCAGTTGGAAACCTGCTCCGTTATTCAGCGAGCGCACTGTGCCGTCGCTGCAATCGACCTCAAACTCGTAAGCGCTGCCCGGGATACTGACCCCGTGAACGCCATTTTTGAAACGGACGTATCCCATAACGATAGAGGGATCTGCGTCGGTACGGTTATCATCAAAATCTGCGTCGTCGACAGCGACGTTGCCTTGAACGTATTCGACCTCGGAATCGCTTGCAAAAAAGAGGAGCATGTCTGCGGCGTGTGTGTATCCCCAGAGCGCGGAACCTCCAGAATAAGCGATGACCGAACGGCACTCTCCGATTTCGCCACTCTCCACAATTTCTCGCATCTTGAGATAGCCGGGGGTGTACCGACGTTGGGTCCCCAGATTAAACTTCAGGTCATACTGCTCACAGGTCTTGACCATTGCATCGGCTTCCTCCATCGAAGCACACAACGGCTTATCGCAGTATACCCCTTTTACCCCGTGTTCCGCCGCGAAGATGGTGATTTCCGCATGATTGCCCGGACGGGTCGCTACGCTGACGATATCGGGCTTCTCTTTCTCTATCATCTCCCGATAGTCCGCATACTGTTTGGGGATATCCCACTTTGAGCAGACATATTTTGCCTTTTCTTCCACGACATCCGATGCGGCAACAATGGTTGTTCGTTCATAAGCTGTATACCCCGCGGCATGAGAATAGGGCAAAGGTTTATTGGGTCCCCTGCCTACCTCTTCGTCGATGGTTCCACCCATCCTGCCACATCCTACAATACAGACACGGTATTGATTTGCCATGTTTATCCTTCCTTTTGGTATCAGTTATCAGCGAAATCTTTTCGCTTGGTGATATGGTCGTTGAGCGAGGGACAACAGTCTCCTGAAAAAGGGTTCTCCTAGTGCTCCCGGTTTTCAGAGATTGGTTTCATCTGTGAGATCCAGTCGAATAACAGCTGCGCTGCTTGTTCGTCTTTCTGTGAGGTCACGAGAGGTGGCATTTTGCCCTTGCCACTCCGTGCGACTCGCTGGTAAAGGATTGAGCGTTCTGGGTCACCGGGCGTGAGGAGCATTGCGTCGGGGATGCCGTAAGTGTCGTGCTGCGGTCTGAAACCGACGCTGTAGGTTTGGTCTATGTCCGTCTTGAAATCTAACACGATACGGGCATTGCCGCCGCCTGTGTGGACATGGCAGTTTGCGCAGGCAGCGTGTAGATATGACCGAGCTCTTTCCTCAAGCGGTTCTTTGGAATTGTACGGATCAACTAACTTGGAATACTCCTCCGGAGACTTCGACAGCGGCTTCTTGAAAGCACCGATATGATTCAACGTCCGCAGCTGATTATCCGAAACTACCCCGTAATTGTGGACCTTGTTCATTTGGAGTGTGGTGAGCCCCAAGACGTAGTTGGCGGCACGGCTGTGGCAATCCATACACGCCTCCCGACTGGGATAGTGCCAAGACTGTTTTCTGCTACCTCCGGGGGAACTTGGATCCTGAATTGTGAAGACACGATCTGTCCCAGCGGCATCGACAAGGGTTGCGTCGGTTTGTTCATCGTTCCAGATGTAAGAATATCCCACCCACTCCCCCTGTTGTCGAGTCAGCATCCGCGTTTCGATTCGGTGTGTGGAGTTGGGATTTCCTGCTTCCAAATCGAGCGCGAAGGTTTGGATCAGTGCGGTTCCGTCCGGGAAGGTCCAACCAACCCCATCCGCGGCTGACATCTCGATTTGGGACTTCCCCGGTAGCGCGATGAATCGTTCTACGTACGTGCCGTCCGCCCATAGCGGCGCATTAACTGAATAGGGAATCAATCCCGGATCGGTCTGATGATTTTTAACCGATATGAACATACCCGTTTCACTCAAGCGGGTTGGAAACTTTTCTGTGGACTTGGGCTTGCGCTCTAATTGATAGAGACCACGCGCCAGATCTACGATTAGTATTTCGCCGTTGTGGTCAACACCGAAGCTCACGATCTGTAGCGTTGTGTCGCCGATTTCCCGATGCCAGAGAAGCTGTTCCCCGTCGTGCCGCAGTGCCCACATTTTTCCGGTGGCGTAGTCGCCGTAGACGTAAGCACCTCGTAATTCCGGAAACTTTGCGCCGTAATAGACAACGCCCCCGGTGATCGAACGCGCCTCGGAGTGGGGGTGCTCGACTGTTGGTTTGACGGCAGGGGTGGGACCCTGTTTGCGGTTGAGGAAGAAGGGATGGCTACCTTCGTAACGGCTCCAGCCGTAGTTGGCTCCGCGCTGCACCAGATGGATCATCTCCCACCGATCCTGTCCGACATTTCCTGCCCATAGATGTCCAGTCTCGCGGTCGAAGGTGATTCGCCACGGGTTGCGGATGCCGTAGGCCCAAATTTCGGGACGCGCTCCCTCAAGGTGGAGGAAAGGATTATCGCTCGGAATCGAATACGCACGTCCCGCCTCTGGATGATCGACATCAATGCGCATGATAGTCGCGGGCAGGTTGCTGAGGTCTTGCCCCTTTGGATCTCTATCGTAACTTCCGGGGAGACCGGTAAGGTTGGTATCGGAATCCATTGCGCCATCGCCGGCGGGGATGTAGAGGTATCCGTCGGGACCGAACGCGAGATCACCGCCGTTGTGGTTGTTTGACAGCCATTCCAAGATAATCAGTTCGGAGTTCGGATCGCAGCCGTACGGCGGTTGACGATCTACCGTAAAGCGCGAAACATAGTTTCTGGTCTCAGTAACTTTTCCTCCTATTGGTCCGTTGCTGACCACGTAGAGGTAGCCGTTTTCTTCGTAATTTGGGTGGAACGTCAAGCCGTAGGTTTCACGACCTGTATCAAGTAGAAATTCGGCGTTTCCCGCGTCTGGGTCGTCTTTGAAGCGACGGATCTTACCGCCTAGTTCGATGACGAGGAGATGGTCGGTGCCCGGTTCAGGCTCGATATACACCGGTTGATTTAACGGAAATCTGGTGAATGTTTGTTTGGGACGGAGCGATATGGTCGGGCCGGATTCTGATCCTGACGTTTTGCCGGTCAGCGTGGATAGAAATGCGAGCAGGTCGTAATGTTGATCGACCGACAGGAGTTGCGCATAATTGTCTGGCATTGCAGATTTGGCGTTGATTCGCTTCCCAAAAGCACGGCTGTAGGTTGGACCCTCGTCAATATCGAATTTGTCGATAGTACGTTTCGCACCGTCAATTTCTATAACGACCTGCTCCTCGTTTTCAGAGACTAATGTCCCGATAATTGACTCACTGTCAAATAAGGTGACAGTGACGTAGATCTTCAGGTTCGATTTTGATACCGTTTGGATCCCGTTAGGGGAGTCCTCGATCTTGAGCGTCAGGGTCTCTTCATCCTCTTGGATGAGATCTCCGCGGATCGGCTCCGAATTATTAGGCCTCATCTCAACCCAAAAATATCCTTGCTCTGCCAGATCCGTTAACACTTCGATGGGTTCAGGATCAATCTCACTCAAAGGAAGCGCCCTCTCCGTCGGTCCCGCTGATTCTTCGATATGCAGGACGATTTTTTCGCTGTCCTGTGAGATGAGCGTTCCCTGAAGCACCACGCCGCCGGTTGCGATGGATGCCACACCGTACCCTCGCACAATCTCTGCGTTGGGCTTCAGAATGGATTCCTCAATATAGCCAATGCTGTTTAGTGCGGCGATATCGGTTAGATCGGGTCCCGGAAAAACCTCAACGTCATCGTCGAGGGTTTGCCCCTCCGGTTTCTCAATCCCACCCACATCGTGGCACGCGATGCACTTGACGACATTGACAAATACATCCGCCCCGCGCTCGGCGTCTGCGGCGTGGATAAGCGGACGTGCCTCCATCTCCTTTGCAACGGCTTGTATATCCACCGGTGGTTCAAACGGTGTCAGGTCTACTGCGCCTCCTTGACTCTGAAGGAATGCGATGACAGCTTCGATCTCTAAATTCGATAGACTGGTCGGTGGTCTCCACGCCGGCGTCATGGTCTTACCGTGCCCGTGGACGAGGAATGCGGTTGGGTCGTAGAGGGACTCGATGAGATAGGCTTTCGCACCCATACCCGGCTTTCGGGTCACAGCACTCACCCCAATATTAGTGAGGTCGGGTCCCCTTCCCGGTGGTGCGGAGGGGTTCAGTGTATGACAGGAGTAGCACGAACCTTTCCCGTTAAAGATCGCCTTTCCTGCTTCTACGAACTGGTCCGTTTCGCGCGCTGAGATTGAGAGATCGTCGGTGGGATCAGGGGCGCCCACGACACGAGATGTTTCCCACGGGATCCGTCGATCGATTCCGTATGGTTGCGTATCTGTCGAATTTTGGTCGGCTGCCCCTGCTCCACAGAAGGTGAACATCAGAATAACAATGGCACTGAGGGCGAAAAAAGAGCCAACGAATGTACGGAAATGGGCAAGGGGAAACAGATAACTGTTAATACGCAATAGTAAAAGCCTCCAAGCTTCTTTGTAAATTTTGACACCCGATTAACTCTTTTGACATTCTATCAAATATGGGTTACACTTTTGTAAATCGTTATTATATGAAGACAATATCATAGTTTATCTTGGTACAAAGGTTGGGTGAATAATGAGACGAAAGAGATATTTTACGGTAGAAGAAGCGAACCGGTTGATTCCAATGTTGGAACAGAAACTGTCAGAATTGAGGGAGTTTCGGGAGGAGTTAGAGGAGCTTGGGGCGGAATTGACTCCACTCTTTGAGGTCATTCGTCACAACGGTGGGCATCGAAAAACACCGCAGTTTCTCGAATTGACAGGAAAGTTCCGGGACGCTATTGAAGAAATTCAGTCTTATGGGTGCACGATAAAAGATATAAATCCGGGGCTAATTGACTTCCCTCACCTTCGGGAGGGTAGGGAGGTCTACCTCTGTTGGAGAGCCGGGGAAGAAGCGGTCCTATACTGGCACGAGGTTGATGCCGGATTTGCCGGAAGACAGTTGGTTGAAAAGTAAGGTAGTGTTTACAGGATTTGAGAGATTGAGGGATTGAGCTGCCTCAATCCCTCGGTTACACAGAATATCGTTGTTCCTGAAAAAAATCTTCTCGTCCGCTCCCCCTTAAATTTCGCCCAGATACTCACGCTCAAGGGTATCCGTGAAATCAATCACCCGATCTAACGCCTCACTCGCACGATCGCGAGCTGCGCTTGTGGCCTCTTCCTCGTCGAGCCATTTCTGACGTTCTGGGATCCAACCCTCCTTGAGGTGTGCTAGTTGGTTCATGAAGTGCGGATCTTCGGTGTCGCTGACGAAGTATTCGATGACGCCGAGCAGCCCGTATTTTCGATTCGTCTCCATATCTCCGACCTCCGCCGCAATCTTGTCCACTAACTCCGCGTTTCGATCCTGCCGTGCCTGCCCGACCTCCTTTGCCGATTCTGTCAACAGATGTTCGACGAAAGCCTGCTTGGAATTTACCCAGCGAGGTAAACTTTGGGCATACTCCTCAAGATCAAACTTGCCGTTGCGCCGGATAGCGGAGTAGCTGTGGATGTGGACATTGCGGAAAAATGCGGTATAGCCGACATTGGGGTCCATTGTATCCGCGTCATAGAGGATCTGATTTTCGACGTTTCCGTAGAGAAAATCGTAGCGTTCATCGGTGAGGTTCATCGGCTTCAGATGTGCGAGCACAATAGCGCGAACAGCGTCGATAAAATCCTGATCAAAATCGTACATCGCCAGTATTTTTTCGGCGACAACTGCTCCGGATTCATGGTGGACGGTGCCGCCGAGATCGTGTTCATCATAGAGGCGGGTGACGAGATTCTCTCGACTCGGCATGAGTTGTTCATTCAGCCAAAGTCCGTCGTGATTGACGACCCGTTTACCGTTTTCATCCGACAAGATTTCACCGTCATACCGTTTGGTGATGTCGTGCAGCGTACCCGCTACTTCGAGCTTGGCAACATCGCCGCCCTCGCGCCTGCCGAGTTCCATGCTCATGGCACGCACCCGCATTGTGTGGTTCCAGGTGTAGTGTCGCCATTGGAATCCAACGCGGTTGTGATCCCATAGGCTATAGGTCTCGTTAACCAAATCCTCAAGTTCCCTTAATACTTGGGGGTAGTCCATAAAGCCTCCTCTTATGTCGTGTTGAGCACAACAAAATCTCCCGATTCTATCGGGGCGTAAAAGGTTGTTTTATCCCGATGTTTTGGCAAATTGAACGCTGAATTGTACGAGTGGTGTGCTTGAATTGAATTCAATTTCATAGATCTGTCTATCCCATCGAAAGTGGTAGTCGGCGCCGTAACACGCGATTGCGGCAGGAACGAAACCTTGAGGCACATGAATGAACAGTGTCGCTTTGCTGCGCCTTGGGGGTTTGCACACCGCTAAGAAACTTTGGCTTTGCTTATCCCAGCCGGCGGATAGAACATCCACGGCACCCTGTGTGAGGTGGATATCTGTGGCGAGTAGTTGGGGGACATTCTGTTCTGCGCGTAGACACAGCAGTTTGACAGAGCGGGAAGGAATATCGAACAGCGCTACCCGCTCTCGAACATTTCCGAGGAATTCCCGGTTCCAGAAATCGTGCACAAGGTAGTACCGAGATCGAGCCAAGCCGAGCGATTCCAAATTAAAATCGACATCTGCCATTCTATCCGTCCAGTTGAACACACCAACGACATTGTAGGATTCATTAGGAGATGTCACCGGTAGATTCCAGATTTGCGGGAATTTACTGTCATAGAGGTCAACGGGTATTGCGGAATCACCTATTAGTGGAAAAATCTTGGCGAGCAATTCTGCCCGCTCCGGTTTGAGTGTTGTGAAGTCATCACCGCAAGTGACTACCCCGCCGCTCATACCTGCCATTGTCATTGCAATGAGTGCTTCGTTCAGAGGGAGTGGTTCATTGACGGTAAGGCTGCCAAACTCGTTTGTCCATGCGTTGCCATATATCGGAAGATGCGCGGCATGGGCATTGGCAATCGGCTTTAACCCTTGTGGGCTCTCCCAATCTGATTCGCCGATATAGCCGCTATAACCTGAGGCTGTTTCATTCAGTACAAAGTTCCCGATGCTTGGTCCCCGACATGTATTACAGGCTGCAAGCACAACGTCCTTATCATTCTCATTGATAATTTGATTCAGTAACTGAACCCCAAGTCGATAAAGTTCAACAGTGGTGAGCGATGCGTCGTGCGCCACAAAGTTGTTCAGTTCTGCCAACGGCCCTGTGGAGTATGCGAGTAAATCCGCTTTGACCAGATCATATCCCCACTCATCAATCAGTTTTCGGGTGTTCTCGCGGATATGCGCCTGCGCCCCCGGTTGAGAGACATCAAGTACCGCAACCTCTTTCCCGTCTTCCGGTAAAGTGATGGAAGCCGGTTTCTTTGTTTTACGTTCTTGCAGGAAATACTCTGGATGCGTTCTCAAAAGCTTGGAGTTGATCTCCACGCAAAACGGCGTGAATAGGATCCCCGCTTTCAGTCCTTTGGCATGAATCTGATCGGCGACCGATTTCATTCCTTTTGGAAACTTTTGCGTGTCTGCTTGAAAGCTGCCTGCTGAAGCTTCCCATCCCTTTCCAATCTGAACGTATTCAAAACCGCCGGGAAGCGATGGGTCAGATAGTCGGTTTTTGGTGATTTGTTCAATCTGTTCGGAGATTTTGGCATCGTTGACGGATTCGTCCTCACTATCTTGTGCACACCAGCCGGAGAAAACACGATTTAGCGATTTTGGTTTAACACTGTGTCCTAACATCTGGGCGTAGTGGTTGTATGCTTCCCACCCTTGATGTGCAAAGTTCAGATAAACAGGTTCGGCGTACACCTCTTCCCCTTGACGGCAGATGTGGTTTTCACATTTATGGTAGAGCGCCCAGTGATTCACGCCGTGGTTCTCTTCCTTCCCCCGTTGTGTGCCACCATCATATCCCATTTGGACCGCAGACCACCACTTTTGAAAACTCAGGAAGCCGAAGACAAGTGATCGCTTACTTTCTGTATCGTAGAGAACTCCATTGTAGCAGGAGGTGGTGGAACCGTCTTCATTGATGTGAAAGCCGTCATGAATCTCTGTAAGACCCGATACTATCGGCGTATTCATATCCAGAAAAGTGTGATAGCCTGATGGTGCGCCTCCGAGATAGATGCCGCCTTTGGCTTTACCGTTGTGAGGGGAGATGTCAATAGTGGAAATCTGTTCTAACGCGATGGGTTCTTCATTGGTGTTTTTTACACTGACAGTTAATACAATATAAGATTTTCTGGGATAACATCTCAGGTGGAGTTGGGTCCGTACGCCATGCTCTTTGGGTTGGTGCGAAAATGTTACGGGTTGGTAGATGCCGAACTCATCTTCGGTGGTAGGATTGGTAATGAACTCCGAAATTCCCGGATCGAGTGTTGTCAGGGCTGTTCCATCTTGTAAGATAACTTTTGTATATGCGTCTCTGATAACGTTATAGCCTGTTTTATCAGTGTAGTTCCAGGTCCCTTTGGAAAGGTCGAAATTAATTTGGAATAGATTGCTTTTTGCTACGACCTGACTGCCTTGTCTGGAGACCGTCAGATCACCAGCTTCTTCTTTCATGTGTAATATGCCTCCGTGCGTAAGACGTGAAACGTAATTGCATAAGTTTGATAGACGTTGAGGCAAATTTGTCTCAAAATTATGAATCTGTTTCCCTGTTTCTATTCTTTAGATTGTCTATTTTGCTAATGCCCAACAGTGAAGCAGTGTGGTTGGTTCGCTCCCAACCTGTGATAGCGAGAAGGTATCTTCAGGCTTGAGAAAGAGAACATCCCTCAGACCAAGTGATGATGTATCCCCGTTTGTTGTTACTGCTGCTTTCCCATCAATCAGCACATAGACTGATTCCGTTCCGGTGGATTCGTGTGTGAACCCTTCACCTGTATTGAGTTGGACGTAATCAAGCGATAGATGTTGACTCCCTTTCTGTGGCGATACAACGCTACGCCAATCTCCTGATTTGCCGAACACCGGTCCCGATTTTACCATTGGGATGACTTGCACATTGCTTCTGTGTCCCGATTCAGGTTGGGGTGAATTGTTGGGGTGATCCCGTTCACCGCGGTACAGTGCCATGTCCGGCGGGGATTGGAAACTGATGAGCCGCGCTGGTTGGTCTGTCGTATTGACGGTGCCGTGAACCTCGCGCGCTGGCACAAAGATTCCGTCTCCCGCAATAATTGGCGTATAGACATCCCCCTGCCGGATATGACCGCCGCCCTCAAGCACCACAATCATATCTTCCGATTCGTCGTGGAGGTGTTGTGTGAACTCTTGACCGGGTGCATGTTGTCCGTGGTTGAGGGTTATCTGTGTCGCTCCCATATCGGGATGGACAACCCGCCAATTTTTACCCTTTCCCATCTGGAAAGGCGTTCCTGATTCGAGATTCAGAATTTGCATAAGAACTCTCCTGTTCTAATTTTTCTCACACGTGCTAATCCTGAGATGACGAAATTTCGAGCTATGGCACAGCCACATTTCCTTAGTCTACCAAACTTCGTTTGCGAGCTCATAATCCTGTGTGGTGTCAATTTCGTAATATCCGCCCGCAATATCTAATTTGTGAATTTCTACGCCCTGCTCAACCATCTCCTGAAAGAGCTGGATCAGATACGCTTTCTGGACGGAGACTGCTCCCTGAAAGGTTGTGCCGTTATATTCATGACAAGCCCGATGGAAATGATCTCGGAGGAGACGTGCCCCGCGTTGGCTAAATTTCGCGACACCGATATACTCACCGTGCGCAGCTTCGGACGCTATATCGCGGCTGATTTTTGTAACTCGTGCTCCGTCTACAAGGACTTTTTCGCCATCATCTTCGGGGTGAAGTGTACGCGCTGCGTAACGCTCCCGCCAAGCGGTATCGACGACAAGCGTAATGTCGTAAGGGGTCTCCATCAGCTTCTGCGTCACCCAAGGTCGATAGATAATATCTGCATAAGTACAGGCAAAAGGCTCGTTCATTTCGGCTTCGGCGCGAAAGAGCGAGGCTAAAATATTATTCTGCTGCCAATCGGTGTTATGGTAAAAGCGGAAGGCAGGGTAATCACCTTGGATGCGTTGAATTTGATACCCGCCGACGAAGACAATGTCCGCTACATTCGCTGCGTACCACGCTTCAAGTATCCAATCCAAGATGCGTTTTCCTTTAACTGCTGCGAAGCATTTGGGGGTATCTTCTGTCAACGGCATGAGCCGCCTGCCGCGTCCGGCACCGATAATAATCGTCTTCATTTATGCTGATCTCCTCAACTATATTTTACACGACTGCACCCGGATCGTAAATCTTTTTTTCGGCGGTTTTGGATTGTTTTTTCTGTTTTCGTTTTGAAAGCGGTGTGATAGAATACAGCAGTCCAACCACACCCTCGAAACCAACAAGGAGACTTTTTATGTCAAACGTTAATCCTTTCAAACAGTCCGGACAGTGGTATCGTGGCAATACCCATAGCCATAGCACTGAGTCTGACGGAAGACTGCCGATGGCAGATCGCTTTGCAGCTTACCATGAGGCGGGCTACGACTTCTTGGTGCTGACTGACCATCGCAAGGTCAACGATGTTTCCGCCCACAGCAGGGACGGCTTCTTGGCAATCTCTGGCAGTGAAGTCCACCCCAGCAACCCCTATGGTGGCGACACATATCATATCGTTGCTATAAACCTCTATGAGCGCATCAACTGCGCCGAGCTACATCCCAACGCGGTAATCGAAGAGATCAAGCGGCAGGGCGGTGAGGCGGTGCTGTGCCATCCCTATTGGTGTGGACACACGCTACTGGACTATCTACCGTTGAGTGGATACTTTGCGGTTGAAGTCTATAACGACACCTGTATGGGCATTGGCAAAGGCTTTTCCGAACAGGCGTGGGACGATTTGTTAGATAAGGCGGGGCGCCCGGTCTTTGGTATTGCTTCAGATGATGCCCACGGCACGGAGCACGACTGCTTTCACGGTTGGGTCATGGTGCGGGCACCTGAACTGACCACCGATGCTATTATGACAGCGTTTCGCACGGGGGCTTTCTATTCAACCCTTGGTCCAGAAATAATCGATCTGGATGTGGTAGATGAAGGTGAAGAGAAGAGGAGTGTTAGCGTCAAGTGTTCACCCGCACAGTCTATCGTATTCAAAGCGCAGCGCAGTCGTGGAAAACGTGTCGTTGCCCCCGAAGGCGAGGCACTGACTGAGGAAACGTATGAATTGCCGAGCGGCATTAAGTACGTCCGTGTTGAGATTACGGATGAGACCGGCAAGAAGGCATGGTCAAATCCAGTTTTCTTTTAAGGTTAGCCCGTGAATCGCGGGTGATTACTACTCGTCCCAAAACGGGTGCGGGTAAATAATCACCCGTGCTTCTTAAGGTGTGGATTGATAATAGAGATCCCGAAACGCTCAGCGGTAGACACAATAGACACAAACGGGCGGCGGTTAGCAAAGAGGGAGGAAGTTGCATAATGGCGGATCTGAAAGTCGGTATTATCGGCTGCGGTGGACACGCACAGGGGCATTTTGCGATGGTTAAAGCTGAGCCCCGGATGGATCTTATCTCGATCGCAGAGATTGACGACCAACGGTTGGAACAGGCAAAACTCACCCATGAACCTGAATCTGCGTTCAGCGACTACCGCGAGATGCTAGATCGGGTGGACCTTGATGTCGTCTACATTGTTACCATGCCCGGTCATCTGCTGCCGATTGTGGTGGAGTGTTTGGGACGTGACCTACATACCTCGGTCGAGAAGTCGCCGGGGATGAACCTCGGAGAGACACGGCAGATGCTTGACGCTGCCCACAAGAGTAGGGGCAAAGCGATTTTATCCGTCAATCGCCGCTACAAACCGGAGGTGTTGGCGGTGCGAAAGTTATTGCAGGAACGTGGTGGCGCGATACAGGTTGCGGCAAATTATCATAAACCGCCCTCGGGGTTACAACGCCCGGGACGCCGAGAGGTTGCACCACCGGAGATAATCTGCGATGCGATTCACCATGTCGATCTGCTACGCTGGATGGCAGGCCGTACGCCGACTGAAGCGGCAACCGCTGTAGAGGTGTACGGCCATTCGTGGGATGGTGAGCGTGAGGGCACACCTCGCTACAACGCCGTCATTGCGTTTGATAACGGCTGCCACGGGACAATGATGAGTCACTATGGGGTTGGCTACCGGATTCAGTCGGCAGAAGTCCACGCCGAGGATATGTCTGCATATCTCGATCTGACGCGCACGCCAGAAATCGCCCTTTACTTAGACGGCGCGTTGTGTGAAGAGCCGCTTGACCTTGACGCTGTCGGTGGACCTGATTTCAACGAGACACGCCACTTTGCCGATTGCATCCTGAACGACACCACGCCTTGGAGCCCGATGGAGGAAGCGGTGAAGACGATGGAACTGTGTGAAGCCATTGAGCAGGGACATCGGGGGAGTTTGTGAACCTGATTCGGTTTAACGAGATAACCGATCTAACACATTTTGTGTGATGCGCTCCACAACCGGATCACCGCCTTGCAATCCATGCGCCCAATCGGTTGTAGCGGCGGTGAAAACGGTTCCCCCGCGGGTATAAATCCCCATCGTTGCAGCGCCGGTGCGGCCTCTATCCCAACGCTCGTACCATTCAGCATCGTCTGGATGCCAGCGTACCGGGGCAGTACAGAGGATGAGGAAGTTGTCGGGCGTACCATCCCGATGTGTTGGGACAGGAAGTCCATCTACAATTTTTAACTCGCAGCCGTCACACTCATAGCCTACGATGGTATGCTTGCCACCAAAGGCGTCTCCCTGCTTGAGGTCTGCTCCCTCAAAAATCCAGTGCTCTGGACGGTGGACCGTATACTCACCTGAGCCGTCCATGAACTGACCGTGACTGAGATGATATCCACCGTGAAGAAAGCCTACACCGGTCAATTCGTTCTCAGGGCGATCAACGAGGTGATGGCTCCATAAGGTACTCAAAGTTCGATAGTCCCCTGTCTTGTAGATGGGGTCCATGTTGTACCACTGCTTCCAGCAGGTCAACGCGCGTCCTTCGTCTTCGCTGCGGACTTGCCAGCAAACCGAATTCCCGCTAAAGAATGCAGCATTCCCGCCGTTAGCGATGAACGCTTCCAGATTGTCTCGCATCCCGCCAGACCAATACTCGTCGTGCCCGACGCTCAACACCAGTCGATATCCCTCCAAAATTTCCGGGTGAAACTCAAGATCGCTGTTAGCGGCGTAATCGAGTGTATAGCCGTTCTGTTCTGCCCATTCCACAAAGAACGATTCCCATCTGCTAAAAAGTCCGCCCATCGGTCGGTCGAAGGAGATTCGATGCCCTTGTAGATTGCTGTGACCGTGATAACCGTAGACGCTATATCCACCCCAGTTATTATAGGCGTTATAGGTGTTGGTCGCGAGTTGAAGTAGGATCTTGGTGTCGCGTCCCGGCTGCGCAGACCGCACGATGAAGTGCATTGCGCCTTCGGCGATCCGACGATTTCTGTACGTGAAATCCCCGCCGTTATCTTCTACTCGCATTGATACTTCATAGTAGCCACTCCGCCATGTATCCGGCACAGGTAGCTTGAAACTGGTGGGCCAGCGACAGCCGTGCGACGAGGCATCCTCTGGGATCGGGTGCGCGGATCCGGGGAGTTCTTTCTCGCTCCAGACTACCTCACGGGTTGCACCAACACGCACAATCTCCAGTGAATACTCCGAGGCACTGGTAGAAATATGAAACCCGATCTCATCACCCGGTGCATAGCTGAGCTGGTCGGTATACCCTTCGATATAAAGGGGGCGCAACTGTGTCTCTGAAAATGCTAACTGTGCGTTGTACGCGTCCATACAAATCTCCTTCTTGGCTGGGAAGGCAATAAAAAAAGCAGCCAAGTAAATGGCTGCTTTTTATGTTAGATTGATTCGATAGGTGTCCGAATCAAGAAATTCTATTCAAGTGCCCCAATTTTTGCTGCTTCTGGCGCTTCGGTTGGTAGTTTCTGCTGCGCCAGTCTATCTTCTGGAACATATCCAGAGTAGTCCGAAATCGCGCCGTGCGTCAGGGCATAAACTGCGACGTTGGTCATGAAACGATAGACGCCGGGTGAGTATTTGACGGAACGGGTTGGTAAGCTGACCGATTCCATCGCGCACATGTAGTCACGGCGGACCAAAATGACCGTGATTTTGTCGCCAACGGAAATCCCTTCGAGGAAGTTCCGCCTTCCTGGACGAGATCCCCACCAGAAGATGTCGAATCCGGTTGGCGGACCACCCATCTCATAGAAGTTATCGTACATTTCGTGGTTGTTTGGGATCCGTTGAACTTGATATTCTGGCATCACATATCGCATCTGTGCCAAGAATAAACGCGGCATCGCTTGCGCTGCCGCATCAATACCGCAGTCATCAAAGACGAGGAGACCGCCTTTTTCGACAAGGTATCGCCGCAACTGCGCCATCTCTGTCTCGGAGAATCGGCTGTCCATCTTACCGCCGCCATATTGGCGACCCATTAGGTTCTTGGAACGAACGTGTGCGGGATCATGTCCCGTCATGAAGACTAACGGACATTTCATCAGGTTAGCATCGTTCAGTTTCAACGCGCCGCCTTCGACGTTCATGTCTGTCTTAATCTTGGTACGTTCATTGAGCCATTTGGTGAAAGCGTTCAGCGAGGAGGCATCAGCCCACCAGTCAGCGAGACTGTGGCGGACACGGGTAAAGCGGAAGACCCCGCGAATATCGGCACCACGACCAACGACACGCCCACCGGGTTCACCGCGTGGCAGTGGAGGCACTTCGACGTTACCGAGCGTAATGTTTTCAACGACATCGCTCAAAGCATCGCGAACGGCACCGACATTTTCGACCATGGCAAGTCCCTTGGGACGCGCAAAGGCGACTTTCACCTGCACAATACCGCCGATACCACGACCAATGTTAGCGGATGCGGCGCTTGGAGCTGTTGCGACGGGTGCGGAGAACGCCAACGCCCCTGGCGCATCAGAAACCGGCAGGTCGGCGTGTGTAACGACTTGTGGTACGGGCTGATTCGGGCTTGTTACTTTGGGAACGTTAGGATTGAGTGGTGCTTCCAACTTCACCACTTTATTGGAGAATTCCAAAACGGTTTGCGGTTGCACGGAGGTCGGACGCACAACGGCTGCTGTCGTCACTCTAGGTTGGACCTGAACCTGCTCGACGACCACTGTATTTGTGGTCGGAACGGTTGGTTTAACCACCGGCTTGATGACCGGTTTCCGAACTTGTGGCTTAGGGGGTTCCTTTGCCTGCAGCACTTCGGCACCGACTAAATCTTTGAACTGCTGGGTTTGGGTAACAAGGTAGATACCCGTGACGAAGAAGGCGACTCCGTGAACAATCAACGAGGTCATCAAAGCCCCTGAGGTTTTTTTCGCGCTCATTTGTTACCTCCAAAAATAGTTTGCGTCAACAGTTGGATAATCTTTTGTATTATCTTAGCATGAGATGTTAAAGCAGTGTATCTTTCTGTGGTAGACGATTTACCAGTCGATGGAGAGACGCGCACACTGTAAGTTCCTGACTGGAAAGATGTACAGAGCCAGCGTCGAGCGGTCATCCATCGATTGTTCACGCAGAAAACCTTGCAAAAAGTGAAATGCTCGTGCCCTAACCTTGCACGCACTGTTAAAACGCAGAAATCGCCTGAACGACTAAGAGATTTCTATATATTATCGACACATTACTATTAATTGTATGCCAATATGTATATGCGGTCAAGAAAAAAATACATTCTTTGTTATTGCGCATCATTGGTCAGCTGTTCTGTTTCCTACATCGATCCACTTTTTTTGTTCGGCAGATTCGGCAACTGCATCGATTGCCAACTGTACCTTCCAGCCATCGAGGAAAGAGGGATCTCGATCCGGATTAAGTTTTCCCCTGAGAATTCCGTCAACATAACTGCCCATCATTCGTCCCAGCGCGTGCGGTTTGCCTTCAGCAGCTTCGGGCGGCAGATCGATCGTTTCCCAGTCACCGTCCCGATGGCGAAACCGTAGACCCTCTTGATGCCCACGACTTAAGTGAGCGAACAGTGCGCCCTCTTCGCCGACGACCTCAATGTATTTATTTTCTGGGCGTGGCGGCGTGATGCTGCTGACGAAGAACTGCCCTTTCAAGCCAGATTCGGTTTCAAACCAAGCGGCAGCGAGATCATCGGTATCAATTGCAGTCGGTTCACCTGTGCTGGCATGCGGACGAACGCGCGGCACGTTATGTAATACACCACACACCTGCGCAATATCGCCGCATACCCAGCGGATGGCATCGAAAAAGTGCGATCCCATATCGCCAAGCATACCGGCTCCAGAAAGGCTTCTTTGGTTGCGCCATGCTGCTGTTGCCGATGATTGCAGTGCGCTCCAACCATCGCATTGAATACGAACATAAAGCGGTTTGCCAATCACCCCGTTATTGAGCATTTGACGCAGTTTATAAAGGCAATGTGTATATCGGAATGTGAAGGCGACATGATGGACTTTGCCGCTGGCTTCTGCGATGTCACACATCTCACGTGCCTCGGCGGCATTCATTGCCAAGGGCTTCTCACAGAAAACGTGCTTTCCCGCTTGGAGTGCTTCTACCGCAATGGGATGGTGAAAGACGTTTGGTGTTACGATTGTCACTGCATCGATCGTATCATCGGCGATCACGTCTGCGTAGTCTGTGTAGACTTTAGGGACGCCGAATTTAAGTGCGGTTTGTTCACACAAATCACGGTTGCGTCGACACAGTGCGACAACTTCTGCATTGGGGTGGCGCTGCAAGCCGGGAATCTGACATTCTTCGGCAAATCTACCGGCACCAATCACGGCGAAACGGAGTTTACGGTCCATACAGTTGCTCCTTGATTTTACTTTACTCGCCCTTCATGCGTTGATGTGGGACGGGTTAAATCGCAGGAGGGTTCGGGTGCATGCGTTGGGTGGAGTTAATTCAGCTTGGCAAGCTGTTGGGTCAGGACACGGATATTCCTATGAATTTCCTCCTGATCTGGGGGATCTTCCGATAGGTGAAGATAGGCGTTGAAGGAGTCCAGAGACTTGGCGTATGCATTGACTTGGTAGTATAGATAACCGAGATCTCGGTAGTCTTGTGCGGATTGAGGGGCGAGCCATGTGATCTGCTCGGCGGTCCTAGCTGCTTTCTCGTACTCGCCATCCCTGAAGTGAATTTGTCTTAGGTTTCGCAGGATCCGTGCGAGAATCTCTTTATGCGTAACCGCTTGCAGGAAACGGGGATGCGTCGGCACGGGCTCACGAAAAATCTGGGTCAGTCTTTCAGAGAGAGCTTCATCGGACAAGATTTTCCCTTTCTCAAAGGGGTCGATTACGGTCTCTAAGTCTTGATGTTTAACGATAAAATGGCCGGGAAAACCGACTCCTACCAACGGCAACCCAATTCGCTTACCAATCTCCATGTACACAACTGAAAGCGTAATAGGAATGCCAATTTTGCGCTCAAGCACCTCGTTAAGATAACTATTCCGTGCATCGTAATAATTTTCTTGACTGCTGCCGGCGAATTCCTGTGTCTCAAATAGATAGCGGTTTAAGTGGTTAATCTGATCACGAGTATCCGTTTCCTCTCCGATCTGTGATTGGAGTTCTTCAGCCATCTGATTCAACCGTTGTAGATACACTTCAATGTCCAGATCGATATAAGCGTCTTTGGCAATGAGGAGGGCACCCGTCGCCAGATCTATCTGATCATTTTCTTGCTGTGCGAGGTCAAAAAGAGCGTCTTCATCCACGTTTTTCATATCCATTGGCGGAACGCCTGTTCTCTCCCTTCTCCTTCTTTTAATGTCCTCAGATGTGATCGCCGCTATTGCAGGTCTCAGCCCTTTCAAAACGGTCTCCGATTCTCGGAGTCCTTGATGAAATAGGGACTTGAAAATGTGTGGGAAATGGGGTATTATCGGATTCGCTTGTTTTGAGCAATCTTTTCGTTTTATAATATTGCTCTACCGAAACTCAGATTATTGGGTCAAAAGATATTTTACCACAACTGCCCCAACTTTCCCACATCTATTCTCTAAACACCACGATTGGTAGGAGCAGAGAATCTCATGACTGCGAACACTCAAAAACGCCAAGGGCTGCCAACACTTCAACCGGAAGATATTGTTGGGTTGAGGGGACTCAGTGGAGCAGCGATCTCGCCTGATGGAAAATGGGCAGCGTTTGTCCGAACTGTTCCAATCCTCGAAGCGGAAAAGAGCGAGCACCGGGGCCATATTTGGTTGGTTTCGACCGATGGCGGCGAACCGTTCCAATTGACGAACGGTCCGAATGGGGACAACAATCCGCAATGGTCACCCGACAGCACGCGACTTGCCTTTGTCTCAAAACGGGGGGACGACAAGGCACAGATCTGGATTATTCCGATTGAGGGTGGTGAGGCAAAACAACTTACCCATGTAAGCAACGGTGCCTCAAATCCGCGATGGTCATCTGATGGAAAACGGATCGCATTTCTCAAGGACGAGAAAGATAGTACGGTTGAAGAGAGGCGAAAGAAAGCCCAAGACGACCGGATAGTTATGGGGGTAGATGACTTCAAACAGCAACATTTGTGGGTTATTGAGATCGAAACGCTGGACGATGAACCTGAGCTGCTCTTTCGTTTGGTTGAGGAGGGGTCGGGTGAGGATTCCGATGTAGACAAATCTCAGCGGTTGACAGCAGGGGACTTCCACGTTAGTGACCCCGATTGGTCGCCGGATGGAGAACAGATTGTCTTTATTGCTACGTCTTCCCCAAAGGCGGATGATACGATGTTTAACGGGACGGTGCATGTCGTGGACATCGAAACTAAAAACGTCCAAAAGTTGACAGTGCACACTGGTGGAGAGAGTACGCCGCGGTGGTCACCGGATGGGGGGCAGATTGCATACCTACACAGCCCCGCGGGTTATGGTCAGAAAGATCTCCACGTTATCTCAGCGAAAGGTGGCGCGTCAACAAACCTGACTGCCACTCAGCTTGATCGTAGCGCCGACTTGCCGGTTTGGTCTCCGGATGGAAAAACTCTCTACTTCATCGCTATGGATCGGGTTCGCTGGCAGCTTTATTCCACTTCAAAAGCGGCGGGAGAGGTTCGTCAAATCACTCGTGGCGATTGCGTTATCGGAGATATTTCCATCGCCGATAATGGCGACACATTCCTATGTACTCGCAGTGAGTCGTACGCTCCAGCGGACCTTTACGTCGGGTCTGTCCAGACGGGAGAAGTGAAGCGGCTTACGACACTCAACCCGCAGATAGAAAACTTTGCACTTGGCGAAGTGCGGGTAATCCAGTGGCAGAGCAGCGATGGGCTTGAGATCGAAGGATTGCTTTGTTTACCCGTTGGCTACGAGATGGATAAAAGCTATCCGCTCATTGTCGAGCCGCACGGCGGGCCCCGTAGCTCACGCGATTTGGGGTTCAAGCCGACATGGCACTATTTCAGCGGCGAAGGTTTTGCTTACTTTGCCCCGAACTTTCGGGGTGGGGATGGGTATGGGAACGACTTTGCCACGTCAAACTACAATGACTGGGGTGGCGGCGATTATCAGGACATCATGACGGGTGTCGATTTTCTGGTTGAGCAGGGGATTGTCGATCCCGACCGTCTAATTGTCGGTGGTTCAAGCTACGGTGGGTACATGACTGGCTGGGTTATCACTCATACTGATCGCTTCAAAGCGGCTTGTAATGTGTGTGGTGTCATCAATCTGGTCAGTTTTTATGCACAAACTGATATTCCAAGTTTTATGTCGCTCTACTTTGCAGGTCCTCCATCAAAGAGTTTAGACTTATATCGTGACCGGTCGCCGATTAACCATGTGGATCGCGTCCAGACCCCGACCCTCATCCTGCACGGCGAGGAAGATATCCGGGTTCCCTTACCACAATCGGAGGAATTCTACGCTGGTCTTACAGCTGTTGGCGTTGAGACACTGTTTGTCAAGTATCCACGCGAGGGGCATAGCATTGGGGAGCCGCGCCATCAGTTGGATGTGCTCAAACGACAGTTGGCGTGGTATAACAAGTACATTACTCATAATGCGAAAGGTGATGAGGAGGAAAGTGTGTGATAGGCGTGTTTTAACATTTTCTTATCCTCTTATTTTCCGGTTGACCCTCTTTTGTAAGTAAGGGTATAATGCGCATCGGCGCTATACGTGCCACGAGCATTGAAACTCAAGTGTTGAGGGACAGTTGCGAAACTGAATAGAGAGTAAGCGATAAGGTATTTACGTTGTCAAGTCCTAAAATAGCTTTACATAAACAGTTACGGATTACGGTTGATTTATAGCAAGTTGCTTTTGACTTTTGTGATAAACAGTTTGAGGGGTTTGATACCCCAAACTGAGATGAGGTCGCTCATTGTTGTATATAG
>JAJDUM010000076.1 GCA_022826645.1 Candidatus Poribacteria bacterium | reverse complement strand
CAACAATGAGCGACCTCATCTCAGTTTGGGGTATCAAACCCCTCAAACTGTTTATCACAAAAGTCAAAAGCAACTTGCTATAAATCAACCGTAATCCGTAACTGTTTATGTAAAGCTATTTTAGGACTTGACACTTGACAGGCCCTACGCATTACAAATTACGCGCTACGAATCATGACAAGAGTTAGAATTAAATCCCAATCCGAAATCGAAGCGATGCGGCGCAGCGGTAAAGCTGCATCAACCATATTGCAGCGAATCGGGGAAGCGATTAAACCCGGCGTGTCAACCTACGAATTAAATCAGATCTCGCGACAAACTATCGAAGAATTAGGTGGCACTTCATCCTTTTTAGGCTATCAGTTTCCGGGACACAATCCGTATCCTGCGACAATCTGCGTATCACTCAACGAGCAGATAGTTCACGGTATTCCGAGCAAAGATGTGCTGCTTAACGAGGGGGATATCGTTGGGATCGACACAGCCATTTTTTTGGACGGCTATCACGGAGATAACGCTTTTACCTTTTCCGTTGGAGAGATTGCTCCCGATGCCCAAGAACTGCTTGATACTACAAGAGTGTCTCTCTATCGCGCCATTGAGGCGGCGAGCCCCGGCAACCGATTGGGGGATGTCTGTTTTGCGTTGCAGGACGGTGCCGAATCGCACGGATTCTCCGTGGTTCGGGACTTCTCCGGTCACGGAATTGGTCGGCAGCTGCACGAAGAACCGCAAGTCCCTACCTACGGGGATGCGGGCAGAGGTGTGCGACTGATGGCTGGTATGACACTTGCCATTGAGGCGATGGTCAATGTGGGCAACTCTGATATGCGTGTACTCGACGATGGCTGGACCGCTGTCACTACGGACGGTAGCCTCTCCGCGCTTTTTGAGCATACCGTCGTTATCCTTTCTGACGGACCGGAGATTCTGACCGATAACAGTGAACTTTGGGGTAAGTAAGCGTTAAGAAAGAGGAGATTTTTTTCATTATGACAATTGCTAACGTCCATGCGCGAGAAATTCTGGACTCGCGTGGGAACCCAACCGTAGAGGTTGACGTGGAACTGGAGTACGGCATCCTGGGCAGAGCTGCCGTTCCCTCTGGCGCATCGACAGGCGAACATGAGGCGGTCGAGCTTCGGGATGCTGATTCGATGCGGTATCTCGGCAAGGGGGTACGGAAAGCGGTTGAGAATGTGAACACGGTTATCGCCGACGCACTGAAGGGAGCTGACCCTTTCGCGCAGGAAGCGATAGATCAAACGATGCTCGCGCTGGATGGCACATCGAATAAAGGGAATCTCGGCGCAAACGCAATTTTGGGAGTTTCACTTGCGGTCGCCAAAGCCGCTGCCTCGGAAGCCGGACTTCCGCTCTACCAATACATTGGTGGGGCAAATGCGAAGGAGCTGCCGTTGCCGATGATGAATGTCCTGAACGGCGGTTCGCATGCAGACAATAACGTAGATCTTCAAGAGTTCATGATTATGCCGGTGGGCGCGCAGACCTTTGCCGAAGCCTTGCGCATGGGAACGGAGATCTTCCACAATCTCAAGGCTGTCCTGCAAGATCGGAATTACAATACCGCGGTCGGTGACGAGGGAGGATTTGCTCCAGATCTACGATCGAACGAAGAAGCCTTACAGGTGCTTATCGAGGGCATCGAACGGGCGAAATATGTTCCCGGCGATGAGGTGTTATTGGCGCTCGACCCCGCTTCCAGTGAGTTTTACAAAGATGGGGTTTATCGATTAGAAGCGGAAGCGAAACCGGATAAATCTCCTGAAGAGATGGTTGATTTCTACGCTAAATTGGTTGAGAAATATCCAATCGTTTCGATTGAGGATGGCATGGCAGAGGACGACTGGGAAGGGTGGAAGTTGATCACCCAAGCTATCGGTGAGAAGGTGCAGCTTGTTGGAGATGATCTCTTCGTAACGAACACCGATCGGTTGCAGCAAGGGATAGACCGCGGGATCGGTAATTCTATTCTCATCAAAGTCAATCAGATTGGAACGTTGACCGAGACGCTCGATGCTATCGAGCTTGCCAAGCGATTTAACTATACGGCGGTCGTCTCACACCGATCGGGCGAGACGGAAGATACCACGATTGCGGACATTGTTGTAGGCGTAAATGCAGGGCAGATCAAGACCGGTTCACTCTGCCGCACTGACCGAATCTGTAAATATAATCAGTTACTACGGATCGAAGAACAGCTTGGCAGCCGCGCCCAGTTTAATGGAAAACAGGTGTTCTACAATCTTCGGAACAGTTAATAAGGTAGGCACCAACCGGCAGCAGAAGAAGGGAGCTCATTCGCGTGGGGAAGATACTCTGGGTCGGATTTGGTGGATTCCTCGGCTCAATCGGCAGATACCTCTTAAGCGGGTATGTTCAGCATCTGATGAGAGCCACCGGATTTCCCTACGGCACATTGGTGGTCAATCTCGTCGGTTGCTTACTGATCGGATTCCTTTCCCAATGGACAGGTGCACGCGGCTTCTTGAGTCCGGAGACCCGCTTATTCGTTTTTATGGGACTACTGGGCGGGTTCACAACCTTCTCGACATTTAGCAATGAGACGATGAATCTGTGGCAAGCTGGAGCGAGTGCTGCTGCGCTTACCAATGTCGCCCTGCATGTCGTGCTTGGCTTGGGCGCTGCTTGGGTGGGCCATTTGGTCGCCTACGGGATTTGGCGATAGAGTGGTATTTTCACCGTCCGCAAGTTCTCTTGTCTTGCGTTTGACTCTACACAGAAACCGAGCGAACCCCAAAACGGTTGAGATCCGTGCTATATAGATTGAAAATAGAGTTGCTTAATACCAGAAAGAGAGAAATTAATGGCGAATGATAAATTCCGCGTTGGATTGACTCCCGGTTTTCTCGGAGACGACGGTAACGTTCGATTCAAGGATGTTGGGTTAGATCTCTTGGAGAAAGAACCGCATATCGAATATACATTCATTGCCCATGAACGCCCGTACGTGCCCCCGGACGAGATACAGGGTTTAGACGCTTTCATAGCACTTGGCGGGAAGTATCCCCGTGAGACATTTG
Source organism: Candidatus Poribacteria bacterium (assembly GCA_022826645.1). Lineage (GTDB taxonomy): Bacteria > Poribacteria > WGA-4E > WGA-4E > PCPOR2b > PCPOR2b. The sequence goes on along the minus strand of JAJDUM010000076.1, from coordinate 10,614 downwards.
AGGGGGCGGACAAATTGACTCTGATAGCGAGGCACGGGGTCGGCTACGATAACGTCGACCTTGAAGCAGCGACCGAAGCAGATGTGATGATTGCTATCGCGCCGAGTGGTGTGCGCCGTCCCGTAGCGGAAGGTATTATCGGGTTGATGTTCGCGCTTTCAAAAAACTTTTTTGCGTATGACCGCGCGACACGCGCCGGAACATGGCGCGAAGGGTTAGAAACCGGGGTTGACCTTATTGGGCGCACGCTGGGATCGGTCGGGCTTGGAAACATTGGTACTGAAGTTTTTCGTTTACTGCAGCCGTTCGGTATGCGATTCCTGACGTTTGACCCCTATGTTTCGCCGGAGGTTGCCGAGTCACTGAACGTGGAGGTGGTTGATCTCGCCACGGTGATGCGCGAATCCGATTACGTGTGTGTTACGTGCCCACTGACCGATGAGACACGCGGACTAATCGGCGAAAAGGAGTTCGCACTCATGAAGCCGACAGCGTTCTTTATCAACACTGCGCGTGGACCTATTGTGGATCAACGTGTCTTAACGCAGGTATTGCAGGAAAAGCGGATCCGCGCTGCGGGTATCGATGTGTTTGAAGAGGAGCCGGTAGACCCCAATGAATCGATACTAAAGTTGGACAACGTTATTGTATCGCCCCACGCCATCGCCTTGACGGAGGAGTGTTACCGAGACATCGGTCGGATGAACTGTCAGAAGGCGATTCAGGTGTCACGGGGCGAGATTCCAGACAACGTGGTGAATCGCGAAGTTCTTGAGAAGAAGTCGTTTCAGAAGAAGTTAGCGAGCTATCGGGAAGGAGCGTAGAATGGGTCAGCAGGCATTGAATAGGGAAGCGTGTCGCAACGTGTTGGTGGTTGCGATTACGCCGCGACGGGAAGATCGGCAGATAGATTTGGAAGGTGTACGGAAAAACGTCCGTTACCTCACCCAACACGGTATAGATTTCATCATGCCGGAATGTGGTACCGGTATGGTCTACGATGCGAGCCTGGAGGAGTACGAAGCCGTGGTGGGTGCATTTCTGGATGCAGCTGGAGATTCTGCGTATATTGTACCGGGTATTGGCCCAGGGTATGGGAGATCTATAGAGATGGGACACATCGCCCGATCATTGGGAGTCGCCGGGGTGATGATTATGCCGGTGGTAGGTCCTGGTTCTGCCAATGGTGTCTACAACGGACTGAGAGAGATTACAAAGGTGGTACAACTGCCCACGGTCCTCTATCAGCGACGGTTAGATATTATGCCGGTGGACGATGTAATAAATCTCTGTGAATTGGATGAGGTGGTCGGTCTAAAGTATGCGGTGGAAGACATCAACGCGTTTGATCGCATTGTAGACAGGGCAGGCGAGCGCGCGGCGATGGTGTGTGGCATGGCAGAAGATCCTTGCATCGATTACATGTCGCACGGCGCGGTAGGCTTCAGTTCCGGCATGGCGAATTTCGTACCTCGAATGAGCTTGACGCTGCTTAACAAATTCTCAACCGGTGACAGGTCCGAAGCGGAGCGGATTCGCGCATTGATGGTGCCGTTTGAGGATTTTCGCGGTGAAAACGCAGCGCGGTACAGTGGTTCGGCGTTACATGCGGCCATGGACTACGCTGGATTGGCCGGTGGGCCCGTTATTCCCTTTGCCGAGGATGTGGGACCGCAGGATTTACCCCGTGTTCATGCGATGATGGACATATTGATAAAGGAAGAGACAACGTTGCGCGTAAAGTAGGGAACGCAGATCTGCGTTCCTTACGAAAGGGGGAGTTTTTTGATGATTGTTGACACGCACGTCCACGTATGGGAGATTGATCCACCCAAATACCCTGTTGGACCGACCGCGCCTACCTGGAATTCCTACCCGGACGAGCCGGGTACCGCCGACGAACTGTTGGCAGAGATGGACACACATGGCGTGGATTGGACGGTGCTGGTGCAGACCAGTTGGTCCACATGGGACAACGACTACATCGCTGATTCCGTAGCACGTTTCCCAGACCGCTTCATCGGGCATGGACTGATCGACCCGCAGGACCCAGACAACGCGGAACAGGTGCGCTACTGGGTCAAGGATCGGGGGTTGGCTGGCTTTCGCCTACACCCGATGTATTACCCTGACGCAAAGATACTGTTGACCCGTCAGAACGAACCGATGTGGGAGGAGATCGCTTTGCAGGATGCGGTTATCCAATTCCATCTGCGGGCGGAGTTCGCAGATCAGGTAGCGGTCATCGCGGATCGACATCCTTCCCTGAAACTGATCCTTGACCACATGGGTTATCCTCAAGTGGGCGCGGACGCAGCGGACTTTCAACCGATCGTTGATCTCGCCCAGCACGATAACATCTATTTGAAGCTGTCGGATGTCGCCGGTCGCTCCAGCCAAGATTTCCCCTATACAGACGTGCACCCCGTCATCGAGAAATTAGTAGGCGCGTTTGGACCCAATCGGATGGTGTGGGGAACGGGGTATCCGGGGCATCACCGTCTCAAGCATAATTGGCCGACCTTAGATCAGGAGTTGCGCCTCGTCCAGGAGGGGCTGCCTTTCCTGAACGATGCACAGCGCGAAAGGATTTTAGGCGGCACAGCGGCGGAGATTTGGGAACTGACATAGTGTCATGACGCAGGTTGTTACCTTAATCAGAAAGAGATTTCCGTAGGGAACGCAGATCTGCGTTCCCTACACAAGTTGACAGCCAGTCCACTTGTGAGGAGTTGGCTATAGCACTATCCTCCCAAACTCAACAGTCAGGAGCTTTCCATGAACCAAGATAACTCTCCAGATGTCATTGGAATTGGCACATGCACAGCGGATATGCTCTTTGTCGTTCCCCAACCGCCGACGTATGGGAGATCGTGGCGCGCTTCTCAATACTTGCGCCAGGGTGGTGGTCCCGTCTCGACGGCACTCGTCACCCTTGCCCGGTTGGGGGTTTCCACCCGTTTCATCGGAAGAGCCGGTGCTGATCCCGAAGGTGTGTTCATCCGCGAAGAATTTCAGAAGGACGGGGTAGATGTTAGCCGATTCATGCTTGAGCCGAACGTCTTCTCCCGCGCCGTTCTGGTGCTTGTTGATCAGACCACCGGTGAACGCTGCTTCACGTCCCGCAGGGAGACCCACACTCCCTTGAGCGTATCAGATCTTGATCGCCAAGAGATTGAATCTGCCAAGGTTCTGCACTTAGATGATGCCGACGAACCCTCGGTCCAAGCGGCAGAGTGGGCAAAAGCGGCGGGTGTGACTGTGGTGTTGGACGGCACGTGGCACAGCGAAGAACTTGTGGATCTGCTACTGCCGTTGGTCGATATGCCTATCGTATCGGAGGTCTTTGCACAAGGCTGGATGCCCGACGCTCCACCTGAAGCGGTTGTAGAACGACTGTGCGAATTGGGTGCCCGCATCGCGGCGGTAACACTCGGCGAACGGGGCTGCGTTGCGCAGTGGGAAGGAGAACCCCTCGCGCTTCCAGCCTTCCCGGTGGAGGTGGTGGATACCACCGGTGCGGGGGATGCATTTCACGGTGGGTTCATCTATGGTGTGCTGCAAGACTGGGACGCAGCAGAAATAATCAGGTTCGCCTCGGCTGTTGCTTCGCTCAACTGCCGCCAACTCGGCGGACGCACGGGTCTGCCGACGGTGGAAGAGGTTCATCAATTCTTGGCGCAGTTTCCCGGAACGGACAGCCAATGAATTAAGTTCGGTTTCGTGCGAATCTGTTTATTGCACAGGTGTTACTGGGCTGCTCAGGCGTATCAAAGAATATACTTGCTGATGTCTTCGTCCTTCACAATTTCGGATAGCTGGCCGGTGACGTACGCAGCATCGACTGTGATCGCTTTTTCCGCCAAGTCTGGCGCGTCGAAGGAGAGTTCATCAAAGAGTTTTTCCATGATGGTGTGGAGACGACGTGCTCCGATATCCTCTACCGATTCATTGACTTGAAAAGCTAAGGCAGCGATCTCATCAATTGCATCCCCCGTGATGGTCACGTCGATATCTTCCGTCTTCAACATGGCGATATATTGCTTCCCTAGCGCGTTCTTCGGTTCGGTGAGGATACGTTTGAAGTCCGCCTCATTCAGACTCTTCAGTTCAACACGAATTGGGAACCGTCCCTGCAATTCTGGAATGAGATCCGAAGGCTTGGACACGTGAAATGCGCCTGAAGCGATAAATAAAATGTGATCGGTGCGAACCATACCGTGCTTTGTCATCACGGTGCTTCCTTCGATAATCGGTAAGATGTCGCGTTGGACCCCCTCTCGCGAAACATCGGGTCCCGCCTTCGACTCACGCCCTGCAATTTTATCAATCTCATCCAGAAAAACGATGCCTGAGTTTTCGACACGGGCAACGGCGTCGCTAATAACATTATCCATGTCGATCAGTTTTTCTGCCTCTTCTTGCGCGATGATCTGACGTGCCTCAGAGATAGGTACGCGACGCTTCTTCTCCTGCTTGGGCAGCATACTTCCAAACATATCCTTCAAGTTGATATCCATCTCCTCTATGCCGCTTGGAGAAAAAATTTCAACAAAAGGAACAGTTCGGTTACTTACATTGATCTCGATAGGCTTATCCTCTAGTTTCCCATCTCTCAAGCGTTGACGAAACTTTTCCCGTGTCCGCAGATATCTTTCCTGCTCCTGTTCACTAATCTCCGTTCTTTCAGCTGCATCGAACTGCTGCATCGCTAACGCCAGTGGATCCGCTTCGGTTGAGATCTGGCCCTCTTCACCTTCATCGGTAAGTTCGGCATCCTTTTCGGCAGAATCGGGACTCATCTTTGACCGGGGCGGCGGTATCAAGAAATCTAAGAGACGTTCTTCGGTAAGTTCAAGCGCTTTTTCTTTGACTATCTCTGCCTGTTCAGATTTCACCATATTAACTGCGAGGTCTGCAAGATCTCGAATCATCGATTCCACGTCTCGCCCAACATAGCCAACTTCTGTATATTTTGAAGCCTCTACCTTGATAAATGGTGCTTCCACCAGACGCGCCAGTCGCCTCGCAATTTCGGTTTTTCCAACCCCTGTCGTTCCAATCATGATGATATTCTTGGGGGCGACCTCATCCCGCATGTCGTCCTCGAGCATCTGGCGACGCGCTCGGTTGCGAAGCGCGATAGCGACCGAACGTTTCGCCTCCGCCTGACCGATAATATATTTATCGAGTTCTTCAACAATTTGTCTGGGGGTTAATGCGTCCGCCAGCGTTTTTTGGTTCGATGAGGAATTGAGTGTTGACAATGTGTGCCTCCGTTTTCTACACTCTAGGACTTACGCAGCCAACTGTAGGCGGGGCATCTTGCCCCGCGTTGAAATGCGCACGTCCTATATTCGTAATTGAGTAGAGATAATTCTGAGTCTAAATTTCAAGCGTGTCGGTTTCAATACTGTCATTGGTATAAACGCAAATTTCGCTCGTTATTTTCAGCGATTCTTCGACGACTTCTTTGGCAGTGAGCGAGGAATGTTTCAGTAAAGCTCTCGCTGCAGAGAGGGCAATAGAGCCGCCGGATCCGATACTGAGGACCCCATCGTCTGGCTCAAGCACATCACCGGTCCCAGAGAGGAGATAACCGCTTTCCACATCTACTGCGACTATCAGTGCCTCTGACCGTCGGAGTACGCGATCGCTTCGCCAATCCCTTGCGAACTCGACCGCCGATCTCTGAAGGTTTCCGCGATACTCATCTAATTTTTTTTCAAGGTTTTCAAACAGAGTAAGCGCGTCCGCAGCTGAACCGGCAAATCCTAATAGCACCTGATCGTTATAGGCACGCCGAATTTTCTTCGCTCCGTGTTTAATTGCGGTATCTCCCAGAGTGACCTGTCCGTCGCCACCAATGGCAATCTGATTGTCACGCCGTACAGAGAGAATTGTTGTTGATCTGATCATTAGGGCTCCTTACACATAAAACATACATTACACATAAAGACGATGACTCCTCAATATAATATCCCGATAAAGTGAAACACCAGAAAGCAGAGAAATTGCATAATCCCGATAAAGAGCCCGCACCGGATACCTCCCACGATGATATGGTATCTGCGAAGATAATAAGGGGAAAACAGAAAGGTCAGCGCAAGCCCTATAGGAACGGAAATAGGAACTGAGCCGATATAGGGGAAATAGGAGAAGCGAATTGCGTTCCAGTTCCATAGCCGTGCAGATCCCAGTTGGTCAAAGATAGTGCTGCAGGCAAACGCGATACCTCCAACGATCAATGCGGGGATGTAGGGTCGTTCCCAAACTTCGCTAAGGCGATGGTAGATGTAGATGATTATCGTTACCCCAACTATCCAAGTTAGGAGCAGACTCAAGGGCACAGCGGCTACCGGGATATCACGCAGACTCAGATAGGATAGCAGTCCCACATTTCTCGAAAACAGCCAATCCAAGGGGATATAGGTAACTGACGCAACAACCCCGACAATCACACTGCGCGACAGATGTGAGGATTGGTTCCATGGTCGGTTGACATAACCAAACAGGGTTCCCACCACGAGAACGTTCAGATAAAGCAGCCAAATTGAACCGAGTTTGGCATTTATCAAGAATGTCAAGAGAGTGGTAATACTCGCAATAATGACAGCTTTATCGGTTCGGGTAATGGTCATTGAAGATCAGGGATTAAGGATTCGGGGTCAGCGGTTAGAATTTGAGAGTTAGTTAATATCACTTAGCGTCCGGTTGCCAATCGGTCGGCGTGCCATATGGGCAGACCAGCTTCGCGGATCTTGTGCTGTGCAGCCTGAATGTCGTATTCAACGCGCTTGATACAGATCATGTTCTCGTCGGTGTCAAGGATGGCAAAACTGGCTTTGGGGTTGAGGTCGCGTGGCTGACCAACGGATCCGGGATTAATTAGATACTGCTTGTCTTCTGAGAGGCTGTAGTAAAATTCATCATCTTCTGGATAGCACTGGGCGAATTTCGATTCTGTTGAGTAGATCATCGGAAGATGTGTATGTCCGTAAAACACGATCCAACTCTGACTTTGACGCAAGATCGGTCGCGCATCCCAATGGCCCATGATATAGAAATCCTCATCATGAGGACTCCCGTGTGCTATTTGCATCCCCTCCTCAAGTGTTATCGGTCCTTGAGGTATACGTTGCAGATAGTCTCTATTATCGGGCCGTATCTGAACGCGTGCCCACATCGCACTGGCGTGAGCGAGATTTTGAAAACTTCTGCCATCCTCAATACCAGCAATAACCTTGTCGTGATTTCCACGAACCATGGCGTCGGGCTTGAGCTCTTTCAGTCGGTCAACAGTCTCATTTGGCTGGGCACCGTAACCAACAATATCACCGAGAAAAACAATTCTATCAACTCGCTCCTCAGCAATAGCCGATAAAACGGCATTAAATGCATCAAGGTTTGCATGAACATCACTGAAAATAAAGTGTCGCATTCGTGTATCCCGAAGATGGCTACCCTATAGCGTCTCCCCCTTAGTGCCGTGAAATCAACGGTCAACCCACAACATTTTGTGAGTGAGCGCGGGATAAGCGCTATAACTTAATTGCAAGAACTCATACCAAAAACTTATTTGGAGCAAAACTTGAGCTGCTGACTGTATCTTTTGATCTGCTTCGCTTTCCCAACCATCTTTCTAACAGACGGATATCTTCGTTTTTGAAAGTGTCCTCTCTTTCAAAAACCTGATCTCTATATTGCGGAAATGGTCGATCGATCCTTCGTCTGTTTTCAGAAAAATCGCAAGCCGGAGCTAAGTTGATTATAACAGGGATTTGAGTTATCCGCAAGTGAAATTAGAAAAAGGATTAGGGCTATTCAGTTTTCGGCTTTTTTACCATTTTGTTTGAAAAGGTGCAATCGGGAGATCACGCCTACAGTGAGATGTCGGGATTCGGAGATCCCTCCTACAGTAAAACTATGGTGAATTTTAAAAATAAATAAACAGTTTCACCCGCCCGGTAGGTGCGGTTTGTAACCGCACCGGTTTGGAGTGTCTCATTAATTCTATAAACTACCATAAATGACCCTAGAAAAAGGATGGAGTACGGATTCTTCGCTGCGCTCGGATTCGATTGCTAAATCCAAATCTACCGCTCCTACATTTAATCTCAACCATTTTTTTAGGGAGTTATGACATATTATGTCAGTACGCCTTAAATTTGGCTGACATTTCGGTGTAGTTGGTTGATATACTTTATTATGGAGGGGTGTGTAGAATGTTTCGCAGTGGAATAAGCTAGTGATCCTGTTTGCTTGATACCCCATTTGGGGATACAGCGTTGCATAAACTGCTCAAATAGCCGTATAATATTAGTTGGAAAGAGGTTTCCTAAACAATCTGACCTTTATCGCCCCCAAAGAACAAAAAAGTGATTTGACAACAGAGGAGGCATAGCAAATGCAACGGAGATACAATCTCGCACATCTGATTTTAGCTGGCGTTGTCGTCTTGGGTCTAACGCCGCTGATGGTGTGCGTTGATGCACAGGCACGGATTGCCTTCATGTCTGATAGGGATTGGAACATGGAAATCTATGTGATGGACAACCATGGGGGCAATCAGCAAAATCTCACTAATAATCCTGGGGATGATAGGGATCCCTCATGGTCTCCGGACGGTAAACGGATTATCTTCAACTCTGATAGGAATGGGAACCGGCAAATCTACGTGATGGACGCCGATGGGCGGAATCAGCGAAACCTTTCCAACAATGATTTCGATAACAAGGAACCTTCATGGTCTCCGGACGGCAAACAGATTGCCTTTGTGTGGGATTGGCAAATCTACGTGATGGATGCCGATGGGGAGAATCAGCGAAACCTCACCAATAATAGGGGGCATACGGACAGATCACCCTCATGGTCTCCGGACGGTAGGCGCATTGTCTTTGCTACCTCTAGGAGGGACGACGCTGGAAACCTGGAAATCTACGTGATGGACGCCGATGGAGAGAATCAGCGAAACCTTACCATTAATGACACTGATGACAATAATCCCTCATGGTCCCCTAACGGTAAGCACATTGCCTTTGATGCCTTTGGACCCGGGGCTCTTCGCACAGATATCTACGTGATGGATGCCGATGGGCGGAATCCGCGAAACATCACCAATCACCCCGATAGGGACTATTCACCCTCATGGTCGCCCGACAGTAAACGGATTGCCTTTGTGTCGAATAGGACGAGGGATTTTAATCCGGACATCTACGTGATGGATGCCGATGGGGCAAATCCGCGAAACATCACCAATCACCCCGAGGACGAGAAAGCTCCTGCATGGTATAACGCTGTTCTTTCAGTTACTCCCGCCGGTAAGACCCTCACCATGTGGGGACAGCTCAAACGGGTTGACCAATAACCGCTATTATTGAAAAAACGGTGTTTAAGGATAAAAGACCGATTTGACAACAGAGGAGGAATAACGGATGCCACGGAGATATAATCTCGCCCATTTCATTTTAGCTAGCGTTATAGTCTTGGTGCTGACTCCGATGATGGTAGTCGTTGGGGCACAGGCACGGATTGCCTTCGTGTCTGATAGGGATAGGAACTATGAAATCTACCTGATGGACGATGATGGAAAAAATCAGCGAAACCTCACCAATCATCCCGATAGGGACTTAGCACCCTCATGGTCGCCCGATGGCACACGCATTGCCTTCATGTCGGAGAGGGATGGGAACGGTGAAATCTACATGATGGATGCCGACGGGGGCAATCAGCAAAACCTCACTAACAATCCCGCTGGTGACTGGAATCCCTCATGGTCACCGGACGGCAAACGGATTGCATTCGTGTCTGATAGGGATGGGATCCTTGACATACACGGTTTCCCCACTTCTGAAATCTACGTGATGGATGCCGATGGGAAGAATCCGCAAAACCTCACTAACAATCGCGCTGGTGACTGGTCTCCCGAATGGTCACCGGACGGTAAACGCATTGTGTTCATGTCTTATAGGGAGGGGCACTTTATAGGCGATTTTGAATTAATCACTTCTGAAATCTATGTAATGGACGTTGATGGAGGGAATCAGCAAAGACTCACTGAAAACCGCAAGAATGACCGGTTTCCCTCCTGGTCACCCGATGGCACACGCATTGTCTTCTCATCCGATAGGAAGGGGGACTGGCTAAATTATGAAATCTATGTGATGGACGACGATGGCGGTAATCTACAAAAACTCACTGAAAATCGCAAAAATGACGGGGGACCCTCATGGTCCCCTGACGGTAAACGGATTGCCTTTTCCTCTGATAGGGGTGGGAACCGGCAAATCTACGTGATGGACACCGACGGGGGAAATCAGCAACAACTCACCAATCATCCGAGGAATAATATTGGTCCTGCATGGTTTGGAGATGCTTTTGCTGTTGCGCCTGCCGGCAAAAAATTCACGATATGGGGACAGCTCAAGCAGGTTGACCGATGAAGAATAATACGAAATGCGTAATACGTAAGGATTGTCAAGTCCTAAAATAGCTTTACATAAACAGTTACGGATTACGGTTGATTTATAGCAAGTTGCTTTTGACTTTTGTGATAAACAGTTTGAGGGGTTTGATACCCCAAACTGAGATGAGGTCGCTCATTGTTGTATATAG
>JAJDUM010000116.1 GCA_022826645.1 Candidatus Poribacteria bacterium | reverse complement strand
AGTGATTCTATAACCACTTCTGCCTTAAATTGAGGGGTGAATCTTCTCCGTTTTGCCATCGGATAGCTCCTTTCAATTCGATTGATATTGTATCACAATCTTGGTTTAGGCAGTGGCCCTAATTTCCGATGGCAGTACAGTTAGTTGGACAGAAGGTCGTTTAAGGCCTTCCTGTTGTAACGGGACTTGGGCATCAGAGACGAGCATTTCCTTCAATATTCCAGTATCATTCATAAGCTTTACTCTGCCCCCCATATAATATCTTCCTGAATACTGTTCATCTCATTAATCGTCTCGTCAAAGCTGGGGGCTTCGATGCCAAGCACTGGATCGACATCAGCCTCTACGAGTGTGAGTCCCCTTCTACGTCTCTTTTGTCCCTCCTCTAATGGCACCAATGCTTCTTGAGTCATATAGACCTTGACCTGATCGGAACAGATTAACTCAGATTCTTGATAACCTTCCTCGTTGGCAATTCTTTTTAGGTGCGGTTTATCGTGATTGAGCATAATTAGGGTGTTCAACTCTTTGACGATGTAATCGCTGTGGGTAGTGATAAAGACCTTAACGCCCAAATTGACCAGACGTGCAAAAAGTCTCGCAATACGACGCTGGTTTGCCGGATGCAGATTTAATTCCGGCTCGTCTACCATAAGCAACTCCCCTTTTTGAGCTTCATGATGGAGATAAAAACTGATATCGACAAGTGAACGCACGGCACTTGAACTTTCGACCATCGTCAATTTCTCCCGCGTCCCTTTGGGGATATAGTAGAGTTGGTCATTTTGTGTTATGTTATACTCACCACCGATAATGTCAGCAAAGTCTGTCAATACTTCAGGGTGTTCTCTGGCAATGAAACTTTTTCTTTTTTCAATACCTTCAAGTTGGCGTATAAAAGCCACATTATCTTCTATCGGCAAAGGGTAAGGTTGGTACGATTGGAATAGTAATTCCTGAGGGTCAGTTTTTTGGTCAGATCGCCCTATTTCTTCAAGCAGACGGTTTCGAGCAAAATTGAGTTCTTTCCGAAAAGCAATGGCCCCGGTGCGTTCGGCTGCAGAAATAAAAGGCAGAGGCAAAACATCGGAAAAAACGACGTTACTGATAATTAAGCTAATGGCACCCCTTGCAAAATCAGGATCAATTTTTCGTCCAAGTTCTTTTTTCACCACCAAACTTACTGTGAGATCTTCATCACCCTTTTCCTTTGAATAGGCAAGAAATCGCTCTTGAGCGATTCCCATTTCGCGTTTGACCTCTTTATCGCGTATGTGAATCGATCCTATTTCGATGTGAAATTCGCTGTTACGGAACCGTCCCTCAGGTGCTGCAAAAACCAGCCTATCCAATTCAGCGGCATACCGGTCGCACGTTTCTACGAGCATCTGATTTGCCCTTTCGACATATCCCCCCAATCCGATCTTGATACCACCATCTGTAAGCAAGCTTCGGATCTGGGTATCGCTCACCCCGAAATCAGTTAGCCCCCGCCACAATTGCAAGAAACCGTGCAGTGCATAGGCTGCATAGGTTTTGCCGGTGTTATTTTCGCCGCAGATAAGGGTCAAATCTCCGAGCGAAAACTCTGCATGTTTTAGGATGCCAAGATTTTTTAACTCTATTTTCAGGCTCATGCCGATATCTCCACAATCGTCGTCGTGTCGTTACTGAAAACCTCTAAGTTCTGTTGACGCTTATCGTGGGGAACGCAGATCTGCGTTCCCTACCAATCCTTGTGTTTTTTCTATACACTTGTCGCCCCGCTGGGGCTTTTTGTTTGGGCAATTCGGTACTGCCATGCACATAGCGCTCCTCCGGAGTGCAGGCATTGTAATATTCCGAATTCTATAGACATATCGCTCCGCTGGAGCGAAAAGCGCTTGTCGGGCGGGGCAACCTCGCTCCTACGGGTGCGTTGTTACTCTGCTGCGATAGTATCATAAACCTCACCACATTTCAAGGGGTTTCTATAACCGTTGCCGGGGCATTTAATTCTCCCGTAGCTCAATCTCCCGGTCAAGGTTACGACGGGGCAAGATGCCCCGCCTACGGTGTAAGGGACCATCTTCAATCTACCCGCCAAAACCGGTCAAAAAACGGAAAACTGAATAGCCCTAATAATCGTTGCGGTCACTGTCCCTCCACATGATGGGTGATCCAGCACCGCCGGCCATCGGTTCGGAAACGGAGGGCGCCGAGTTTATCTGTCCGCAAGATACGACAGCCTCGTTCTCGGTAACGTTCCACAACCATTTCAGAGGGGAAGCGATATCGGTTCCGTTGACCGAGTGAAAAGATGGCGTATTGTGGACGCACGGCGTCGAGGAACTCCGCGCTGCTGGAGGTTTTGCTTCCGTGATGGGGCACCTTAACGATCTCCGCCGCTAAGTCTGCAGCCGATTCAACCAATTTCAATTCGACCTTTCGTCCGATGTCCCCTGTGAACAAGATCCGCATGTCACCATAGGTCAACTTCAGAACAAGGGAATCGTTGTTGATATCTTTGTCGTGTAGGTTTGTTGAGTTCGCGTCGAATGGGTGCAGCAGTTCCAATTTTGTCGTAGAGGTCAGGTCAACCGTTCCCGCGTAACCGAGTTCGTGGGGAATATCCTTCGCATCGACAAGCTCATGCAAAATCTGATGAGTAGACTTCGACAAATCCTGATGTGGTATCCCCAAGGCACCCTTGACACTAAACTCACGCAGAATGTGCGCGAACCCACCGCCGTGGTCGTTGTCGGGATGGCTCAAGAGGAGGAGGTCTAACGTGAAGGTGCCCACATGGCATAGGAAGGGGTCGAGCGTTCGCTCGCCGTTGTCGAAACCGACTCGTCTTTTGATTCCCGCTTCGGTTACTTCAATTCTGGATGAATTGAGTCCTCCATCGATCAGCATGGTCTTGCCGTCAGGGAATCGGACGAACGCCGCGTCCCCCTGTCCGACATCGAGAAACGTAATATCTAACAGCTTCCCCTGTTCACGCCAAGCGGCATCCCAGACCCAGATTGATAGAACCATCAGTCCAATCACCATAACCTGCTGTCGGTGCATCCACACCCACACCCAATGCACGATCGCGAAACAGCCCGCGATGTAAATGACCATGAATCCGAAACTGGGTGGTGGCATCTTCAACACCGCCCACGGTTGACCGAAAAATTCTATCAACCCCAGAAAGATCCATAGCACAAAGTGATTGGCATAAGCGAACAGCGTAGCAAGTGGCAACCAGATTAAGCCGACCAACACCGAAACCAACGTCATGTTGACGAGAAATGCGGCGAGTCCGACAGTGAAGAGGCCCGCAACAAGCCCGATCGGGTAAATGCGATGGAAGTGCCATACGCCGATCAGCGTGGTGCCTACCTGCGCGGATAACGTTACTCCCAGCCCCATAACCAGCCACCATACGACCCGCACCCATACCGAGCGAAGGGGGACGCCATCACCTCGATCGACCGTTGGATCTGTTCGATCTAATCCGAGGAGGCGGGGAATAAATCGCTCCCACTTGGGCATAAGATAGACAATGGATGCTACCGCAGCGAAGGAGAGTTGGAAACCGATGTCCCATAGCTGCGCTGGGTTGATTAAGAGTAGCGCGAGTGCGGCAAACGCAAGTAGATTGAACAGATCCCTATCCCGCTCTATAATCCGCGAAATCAGAAAGATGACCGCCATCAGCGACGCCCGAAAAACCGACGGGCGAAAACCGACGAGGCAGGCATAGAGAACCACAGCGGCAATTGTCAACAGATCGGTGGCTTTCCGGGGCAGGCGTAAAAGCGAAAAAGCAGACAGTTGCAATCAATCCGACATGCAAGCCCGACACAGCGAGAATATGGATACTCCCACTATTACGGAATGCCTCAAGGATGTCGGGTGAGAGTTCATTTCGCAGCCCAAGGAACATCGCCTTTAGCACTTGCGCGTGGGTGCGATTTTCGTGGTACGCGTTATCAATGACGGCTTCAACGCGCCGGCGCACCGCTTCTGTCCAACGCAATGGTGGAAAGCCGGACCGGTCCGTGGGGACAATCTCTTGACCCCGATTCGGGTATAGGATCCCGAAGACTCCTCGACGGGCAAGATAGGAACGGTAGTCGAAGCCTCCGGGATTGCGTTGCTCGTTTGGACGGCGCAATACCCCTTGGACCTCAATTCGGTCACCGTAGCGCAGCGGGATCGGTTCACGGAACCGGATCAGGAGCTTTGCGTCTACGGTTCGATCCGGCGTTTCTATCAGTCGGAGGGTTCCGTTTGCATAGCCAGCTTCCCACCGTTCGCCCCGCTCTGGCTGGTAGGTCATTTCTCCTGAGAAATGCACCTGATGGTCATAGATATCTGGGGTGATGGGCGAAGTGAGTACAACTTTCAGGCGGAACATGCCACAGGCACAGAGTGCTCCCAATAGGAGTACCCAACCGATCTTTGATGCACGGGGATCGCCTTTCGACAGATAGGAGAATCCGATAGCGCCGCATAAGCAGATTAGTGCAGCCAACCAGATCCAGAAAAGGGGGATGGGCAGGAATCCCGCGATAAACACACCGAGCATGTAGGGAACGAGTGTGCGGAGAGCAGGTCGAGGCACGTGATTACGTTCCTCCGTGATAATGATCCGTGGTGAATTCTATAACTATCTCTGCATCTTAGATGCACAACCAACCCCCTAAATCCCGCCCCCGATTTCATCGGGATGTACCACTTATCAGGGGGACTTTTGAGACTTTGTTAAGGGGAGTTACCGGTGAACTTCTACTGATTTAGCGTTTCTCGCGGTAGCAAAAACAGAGTGTCAACACGCCCTAGCAACCTACGTAATGCGTAAGAAAAGTGCCGTGAATACCTCTGATAAATCGGCGTCGAAAAGTTATGAACAATGACCTGGCAAAATCTAACAAAATCTAACACTTTTGAAAAAATTTCAACGTTTTCCAGTCGGTTTGTCGGAGTGATTAGCAAAATTTGCCCCGTCCGTCAAACCCGCGCCCTGCCTGGGTTTGGACGGATTAGGGGAAAGAAAAATTAAGGTGATTTTTAGCACACCACTTAACGTATGTTACCCTATAGGGTGTTAGAAACCGATAAATGACATAGAATTGATGCCGAGAACAGCCCACATTTACCACTAATTAACCTAAGTTGCAAGTTATAGAAACCGTTGCAAACCGAGCCAATGAAAGCGAAATTGAATCAATTACCGATCGCAGTGGATTGGCAAATTCACTACGGACAAAAATAGCTTTGGATATGTCTATCCAAGCCAAGCGGGTGTGACACATAGCAACTTGCGTTAGTTTAATGAACTGGTGAACTGATGAATTAACATCAATAGCCGATGCTTTTCAGGTAAGCACGATTAATCTGCATCTTCGCTTCATCGCTACGCTCGGTGGGTCCGGGACAAGCGGTTATCCAATCGCTGTAGCCGATATCTTCCAACGCCTTCAGGAAGGCGGGGTAGTCGCACATGAGCCCCTCTCCGAGTTCGACGTTGCCATCATCTTTGTAATCGTGAAGGTGGACGTAGGAGATACGATCACGATAGTCATAGACCGCCTGAATGGGATCGTAGCCCCAGTGGACGGCATGAGACATATCAAGACAGAGGCGACACTGCTGGAGCTTCGCCATAAATCGCTTCCACTCATCCGCACTGTCTACCACATGCCCTGTATGGGGATGGAAGGTGACGGTAACGCCGAGGGGTTCGCCGTAAGCAGCGAGATCATCATAAACAGTGGCCATGCGATCGAGATCGAGGTCCGTGGTTTCCCTATCGAGCCGTCCTGGACCCTTGGTCATGAAGGTAGGAACCTCAAGGTCGGAGGCGAACTCAATCCGGCGCTTGTTGATTTCATGGGTTGGATGGGTTACATCGAGTGTGACGTTGGGACCACATATCGCGGCGACCTGTATACCGACAGCGTCGCAAATCTGGCGAACGCGACGCGCAGAGCCGAGCCAATCGAGCGACTGACGGGCTTCCCAACCGTCCCAACCGGCTTCTCGGAGCTGCACAAGTGTTTGTTCCAGTTTAGGGTTGTCCCAACGGAGGGCACTATAAGCAAGCGGAAATGACATAGCAGAGATCCTTTCGGGTTGGTGTGAGTGCACTGAAATATTTGAATAAATATAGAGTCTGGAAAATAGCAAGGAACGCAGATCCGCGTTCCTCGCACACGTTGGCATCCATCAATCCCATCATCGCTCAAGCTGCTGAACCGCCTTTCGCAACGCCTGTCGAGCTTCATGCAGTCGTGATCTAACACGTCCAACAGAGCAACCGAGGACTTCCGCCAGTTCTTCATAGGACAGGTCTTGCATCTCGCGGAGGATTAGTATCTTCCGGTAATCGTCTTTGAGAGCATCCAGCGCCTTCTGCAAGATCTCCCGCTGTTCTGCCTGGAGGACTGTCTTTTCGGGAGTGGCGGTGTCGAGCGGCACCCACGGTTGAGAATCGTCAATCTCCATCGGATCGGTCTTACGTCTCTGCCGTTGGTCTTTGAGATTGAGACATCTGTTGGTAACGATCCGGTAGAGCCATGTCGAAAACTGAGCTTTGAACCTAAACTGTCCGATATTCTCCCACAGCCAAAGAAAAACGTCCTGCGCGACATCGCTGGCATCTTCCGGACTTGAGAGCATCCCGTAAGCGATATTATACACCCAGTGTTGGTATTGGCGCATAATGGTTTCCATGGCTCGCTTATCACCATTTTGACATCGGCGAACGAGCTCATGTTCATCCATGTCATGGGATCCCGCTTCGGTGGAGACTCGTTGGTCGTTCAATTTTCCTCAGCCGTACAGAGGTTGGGACGTACAGAAGGATGATACGTAACGGGTAATACGTAAGCAGGAAATTGTTAATATTACGCATTAAGCGTTACACACTATTTTCTTGAGGGATGCGGAACAGCCAGTAGCAACTTATCATCAAATTGGATGTATTCGCCAGCTACATACGAGGTGTATTTTATCCAGTTTTCTGCGGGTTGTCAAGCGTGCGGAACGGAAATCATAACCCTTGCGAAAGTATAGCGAATCCGTTATAATAACCCAAGCTATCATCCAGACCCTAACGTGATATCGGGTTCAGCGGTTCAGTAAACGAATGAATTAATAAACCAACCACTAAAACAAAGGAGAATCCCATAGATGGATACAACACAAGCAGTAGCACGAATATTGAAAATTGAAGGCGTTGAATGGATATCCTGTTTCCCCTCCAACCAACTTATCGAAGCGGTTGCCCAAGAAGGCATCCGAACCGTTATGTTCCGCCACGAACGCGGCGCCGTGATGGCGGCTGACGGATACAGCCGTGTCAACGATCGCAATAAGTTTGGCGTCATCGTTACACAAGGCGGGCCTGGTGCCGAAAACTCTATGGGCGGTATTGCACAGGCTTTTGCCGACAACGTTCCAATCCTGTACCTACCGGGTGGTCCCTCAATTGGTGAGTATGCCGTTCGTCCGTCCTTCTCGCCTGTTCGCACATATCAAACGGTGTCAAAGTACGGCGAGGTCATTACCAAGCCGGATGAAGTTGCTAACGTCATGCGACGTGCGTTCCACCACCTACGGAATGGACGTCCCGGTCCCGTGATTGTTGAGACGCCGAGCGACATTGGGATGCAGGATGTCTCGGAGGATGCGCTTAACTACAAACCTCCGAAGCGGTCACTTCAGGTCCCTGCTGCTAGCGATATCAAGGATGCTGTAACGGAACTGTTGAACGCGAAGAAGCCTGTGATCTGGTCGGGTATGGGGGTGCTGCTCTCCGGGGCAACGGATGCGCTCAAGGAGTTTGCTGAGTTGACCGAGATACCGGTATATTGCACTATGCCGGGTAAGTCCTCGTTCGACGAGCGACATCCCCTTTCGGTCGGTTCCGGTAGCGGGGCAACGACCCTGCCAGCGCGGCGATGGCTACAGGAATCGGATGTGCTACTTGCGATGGGTTCAAGTCTGACCCGGACGCATTACGGTCAACCAATCCCGGACGGTAAGGTCATTATCCACAATGCCGAAAGCATCGAAGATATCAACAAAGATTTCTCCGTTGACATCGGATTGCCCGGCGATGCCAAACTGACGTTAGAGGCTATGATTGAAGAAGCCAAATCCCAACTTGGGGAAAACGGGAGAAAAGGCAAAACGCAGGTCGCCACAGATATCGCCGAACTGAAGAAGACGTGGATGGATGAGTGGACACCGCTGCTCGACTCCGATGAAGAACCGCTTAACACATACCGTGTAATCGGGGATATGGTGAAGGCGCTGGACTTGGAGAATAGCATCGTCACACACGATGCCGGCGCGCCCCGTGATTCGATCTTGCCGTTTTACCCCGGAACGGTGCCTCACAGCTACATCGGTTGGGGTAAGACCACCCACCTCGGTTTCGGCATACCGCTGATGATAGGGGCAAAGATTGCGAAGCCCGACAAGTTCTGCTTGAACTTCATGGGTGATGGTGCTTTCGGCATGTCCGGCTTAGACATCGAAACCTCCGCCCGCGCTGGTGCGCCTATCACGACTGTCGTTCTGAACAATGGTGGCATGTCAACCTATCCGGGCGGCTATCCCACAGCGCGTGAACAGTTTGGCACGACCGAGATGACGGGGGACTATGCAAAAATCGCTGAAGGTATGGGAGCGGTCGGCATTACCGTGGTTAAGCCGAGTGAGATGATTCCTGCGCTTGAGCAGGCACAGCAACTGAACGCAGACGGTCGCGCGGTTCTGCTCGATGTGCATACCAACATGGAATCACGCCGATCCCGATTCAGTTAGCACAACACCCAGCGGGTTGGGAAACCCAACCCCTACGAAGACTGGTGACTGCCCGCTTGAATCATATGGGTGGGGTTCCCCGCCTTTATTTTCTAAAAAACCGGCTTCTGTTATACGCTTCCTTAATATGAAGGATTTGGCTCATGTTAAGAAATGGTGCAGCAGAAACCGAGTTTTGAAGAAAAAACTCGGTTTCTCTCACCGTTTTGCACTTCCTTTTTATATGGGCGAAGGGTTTTTCGTTATCAATAAATTACAGAGGAACATACTATGATCAAACTTGTGATGATGCCACCGTTGGACGACCTGAAGCGCGAGTTTGCCCCGCGTTTGGAAGCAAACCTCCCGGAATATCGGGTCGCTGTCCCCGAAACTGATGCAGAAGCACTCCGTGAAATTGTCGATGCTGATGCAGCATACGGCTGGATCCCGCCCGATGCACTGAAGGCTGCGACGAAATTGAAATGGCTGCAAAATCCCGATGCGGGTCCGTTTCCGGGCTACTATTACAAGGAACTGATTGAACATCCCGTGGTAGCCTGTAACCCACGCGGAATCTACTACGATCATATCAGCCACCATATCATGATGTTCGTGCTGGGGCTCTCTCGCGGGCTGCCTTACTACGTCGAAGCACAACGCGGGCGAAGATGGGAGCCCGACGCGCGTAAGAGTGGGTATGTTGATCTCACTGAATCTACTGCATTAATCTTCGGTGTAGGCGGTATCGGTCATGAGACAGCGAGGCTATGCGCGGAATTCGGCATGGAAATAATCGGTGTAGAACCGAGACCCGAATATGACCTTCCGTACGTCGAGATGCACCCGCCTACGGATCTGGATGCCCTGCTACCGCGCGCCGATTTCGTGATAGCCACAACGCCGCACACGCCCGAAACCGAGGGGATATGGAATGCCCAACGTTTCCGGCTGATGAAGAACAGTGCCTACTTTATCAACATCGGTCGCGGCAAAACGATGAAAATCGACGACCTCACGGCCGCTGTCGAGACGGGCGAAATCGCGGGGGTCGGTCTCGATGTATTTGAGACAGAACCGCTCCCCTCAAATCACCGTTTATGGAGCCTGCCTAACGTTCTGCTCACGCCTCATATTGCCGTGAAGGATGCTGAAAACCTTCCTGACCGCCGATTCGGGGTTCTGCTCGAAAACGCTCGTCGGTTTGCCGTCGGTGAAGAGTTACGCAATGTGGTCAACAAGGCTGGGTGGTATTAGCATCTTGCGCACGATGCGGAGCAATAACCTATGACGGAATCAGAAGTGCGTGCTTTGTACGGTTGGGCGGAGATAGATCCAGCTGCCCCTATCGTGGCGGGCTCGGTCGGCATATGGCACATCACCTACCATGTGGGTCGTTACGGTGTCGATGACGGCGGTGTAATAAAATTTGCTTGGCGCGATGTCAGCGATTGGGCGGCACCCCAGTTTGAAAACCCTTCCGCGCCAGAATACGCCACCGTTTCTACGACAGGTCCGGCATCGCTGCGGGCAAGTTTTGAAAAGCAACGCTATACCCGTCCTTGGCGGCTGTGCGTGACCGTTGACGTGTTTGACGATTCACTCTCTGAGGGGGATAGCATCACGCTAACTCTCGGAGACACCTCCGGCGGAAGTCCGGGAAGTCGGGCACAGACTTTTTGCAAAGAGGCTTTTGAGTTTCGTGTTGCTGTCGATTGGTGTGGGACATGGGTTTATACAGAGGTGCCATCGCCCAAGATTCCAATCGTTAGTGGTCCCGCTCATCGGTTGGTGGTATTGGGGCCGTCGGAAACCACGCCTAATGAGGAGGGTTGGGTCGGGGTTAAGGCGGAAGACCTCTGGGGCAATCCGAGCACAGGGTATACCGGAACGGTTCAGATTGATGCCGGGGGATTGACGGGTTTGCCAGAGACGTATCAGTTCCAGCCCATAGACCAAGCGGTCCGCCGTTTTGAAGGGGTGAAAGCACCTAAGACGGGGATCTATTGGGTGGGAGCAACCGATTCAGAGAGTGGATTGGTTGCTGAGGGAAACCCACTCCGCTGCGTGGAGGATCGCAGCGTACATCAACCTTTCTGGGGCGACCTGCACGGTCAGAGTGAAGAGACCGTTGGAACCAACCCGGTTTCCTCCTATTTCCGCTTTGCCCGTGAGGCGGCATTGGTCGATTTCGCCGGGCATCAAGGGAACGACTTCCAGATTACCAAGGCGGTGTGGAAGGAAATCAAAGCACAAGCGAATACTCAATATAATCCCGGTCGGTTTGTCACTTTCGTTGGCTATGAGTGGTCAGCGAATACGCCGCTGGGAGGCGACCACAACGTCTACTATCCGGGAGAAGATGGTCCCCTACATCGCTCCAGCCATGTGCTGATTCCTGACAAATCAGATATTGACACCGACTGCACACATGTTACAGAGCTCTATTCCACGCTGCGGGGAAAAGATGTACTGCTGCTGCCTCATGTCGGGGGACGCTACGCAAATCTTAACTGGCACGCTCCGGAATTGGAACCGCTCGTTGAGGTCTATTCCGAGTGGGGCGAGTTCGAGTGGTTTCTGCGAGACGCGTTAGAGAAAGGTTACCGGGTCGGTTTCACCGCTGGGAGCGACGATCACAAGGGACGTCCGGGTGCTGCTCCTCCGGGAAGCGGCTCGTTCGGTGTGTACGGCGGATTGACCTGTATCTATGCAACGGAGCTAACACGGGCAGGACTGTGGGAAGCCCTGAAAGCGCGTCGCTGTTACGGAACAACAGGGCAGCGCATCCTACTTGAGGTGACCGCCGACGGGAAACCGATGGGATCGGCGTTACAGGCAAGCGAGCCGCCGGAGATCGCTGTAAAGATAATTGGCACGGCACCCATTGAACGGGTGGACATCTTCAGAGGGTTGGAACAGATCTACACCTTCCCCGAGACAACCGAACAGGCGGAGGATCAGATCCGCGTCGCGTGGTCAGGGCAGCGTATCCGAGCGCGAAACCGACTGGTACGGTGGGACGGAAACCTTGAGATAGATAGGGGCCAGATTCTGGAGGCGGAAGGTTACGCCTTTGATACCCCGGCTGAAGGGATCGAAGTGGTGACCGAGCGTAGGGTCTCTTGGCGATCTGTAACCACGGGAGATGCCGATGGCGTGGTTCTGAGACTCGATGCACCGGGTGAGACAACCCTTGATTTTAGGACATCCGTCCTGAATCGAACTGTCACGCTTCAGGAGATTAGTGAGTCACCCGTTGTCGTTGATGCCGGTGGGATTGATATGAAGGTGGTGTTTGAACGGCTGCCGTTGGGCGTTGGCAGGGAAGTAGCGTTTACGTTTCAGGAGGCAGCGCTGCCCGCAGGCTGCCATCCATATTGGGTTCGCGTGTTGCAGACGGACGGGGCGAAGGCGTGGGCAAGCCCCATGTACGTAACAATATAATCCAACTAACAGAATAAGGAAAACAATCGTTGTTCTCTTGGGAGGCAAACAGATGGCACAGATAGACCAATCGGTTTTAGACTTAGAAACCCCTCACATCCTGTTAGATCAGGACAGATTACAAGCCAACATCCAACTGATCCAAGACATCGGTAATACCCGCGGCGTCAACGTTCGGCCACATATTAAAACTCATAAGTGCCTAGAACTCGCCCGACAACAGATAGACGCAGGTGCGGTTGGAATCACGTCTTCGAAGGTGGACGAAGCACTTGTCTTCATCAACAATGGGATCCGCTCTGTCACTGTGGCGTATCCTTTGGTGGTCGATGCCAAACTTGATCGTCTTATCGCCGCTGCGCGTACAAACGATACTGACCTTCGGCTCATCGTTGATAGTGCTGCGGGTGTGGACGCAATCGCCAAGGTAGCCGGGAGACACGAGAAAGAGATCAGTATCTTCCTAAAGATTGATGTCGGATTACATCGTTGTGGACTTACGGAAGATGATCCGGATTTGGTGGGGTTGGTGCAAAAAATTCTTGGAGAACCCAATCTGAACTTTGTAGGGCTGCTATCCCACGCCGGACATACTTATGGCGCAGATGATGCCGATGCAGCGCGGAAGATCGCCCAAGAGGAGTGCGGGATTATGATGCGCGTGCGGAAAACGCTGGAAAGTAACGGCATCGAAGTCTCGGAAGTGTCCGTTGGATCTACCCCCGGCACCCTTGCGAGTGATAGTTACGACGGTATCACTGAGATTCGACCGGGCAATTATGTCTTTATGGATAGAATGCCGCTGCGTCTCAAGGTCATTGAGATAAATCAGATTGCGCTGTCAGTGTTGGCAACGGTGGTGAGTAAAAATTCGGACTACTTCATTATCGACTCCGGTTCCAAAACTCTGAGTTCGGATCAGGGTGCACACGGAATGCCGGGGATGGAGGGATTCGGATTAGCATATCCGGCAGATAGGTTTGAGGATACAGATTACGAGATGATTGTTACCAGACTCTCAGAAGAGCATGGGGTTGTCATACGCGGAGATTTTGATCTGGAGATAGGTTCCAAGGTTCGAGTCGTACCGAACCACTCATGTGTTGTTGCGAACCTGTTAGACACCTACACCGTGCTAAGGGCTGGAGAGATCATAGACCAATGGGACATCGCCGCCCGCGGACATGTTCATTAGAAGAATAGGAACCTACGGGATTGCGCTGAATCGTACAGATCGGAGAGATCTACCATGACGATACAAGATCACCTTTCTTTAGAGGGGATCAACGACGATAATCTTAGCATTTTCAAGGCAATTGGCGTGGACTATGTTGCGGTTATGCATCCACCGCCGCCCAAGCCCGATGACCGTGGTGATATCTGGACAGATGTGCGCAAAAAAGTGGAATCCCACGGGATGAAGTTCAACAACGTCGGGCTTAGACCTGCGAAGGAAATTACGCTCGGCAAACCCGGCAGAGATGAACACATCGAGGGTTGGTGCACTTTGATACGGAACATGGGGGCAGCCAGTGTTCCGACGCTGTGTTACAATTTCCGCGGTATCGGGAACTTTCGAACAACGGCGACTGTTGGCAGAGGTGGCGCGCGTTACAGCACATTCGACTACGATGAATTCATGAAGGAAGCGCCGGACTATCCCGACCACTACATCTCCGAAGAAAATCTTCGAGCGAATCTGCAGCACTTCCTTGAACGCATTGTGCCGGTAGCCGAAGAATCGGAGGTGCAGCTCACTATGCACCCGGATGACCCACCGCGGCCGGAGCCACTCGGCGGTGCAGCCCGAATTCTATCCACCCTCAACGATTTTGAGCGTATGTTTAACACGGTTCCAAGTCATGTAAACGCTATGCTGTTTTGTCAGGGGTGTGTCCGCGAGATGGGGGAAGATGTCCCCACTGCTATCCGGCGTATTGGGTCTCAAGATAAAATTGCCGCTGTCCACTTCCGCAATTTACGGGGAACTCCAGATAAGTTTCAGGAGGTCTTCGTGGATGAGGGGGAAGTGGATATGTATGAAGCGATGCAGACCTATCGGGAAGTGGGTTTTGAGGGTCCTTTCATGATGGATCATACCCCCAGCTTCCCTCAAGAAAACGCCCAATGGGCAGGACGTGCGTTTGCTGTTGGTTATATCCGATCAATGATCCAAGCAGTCTACCGGTAATTTCAATATTACTAACCGTTTATCTATTTATGGTAGATTTTAGAATTAATGAGACACTCCAAACCGGTGCGGTTAGAAACCGCACCTACCGGCCCCGATAAATCCCCGATACATCGGGACAGGCGGGATCGAAACCGAGGGGCGAAAGTGTTTATTTATTTTTAGTATTCGCCATTCCACAAGGAGCAGAAAAGATGATGAAAATTGGCACCCGTATTAGTCCTGATTGGTTGGACCGTCCAAATGACCTTGCCTTTCTCAAGCAGATCGGCGTTGATTGCGTGGACATCACGTTGAATATCTGTCCCGGATATTCAGAAGCAGGCGGTCGAGCAAACCGTGCGGGACTGGAAAAAGTGGTAGAGGTCATCGACAAAGCGGGTCTCAAGATTGAGCGCGCTAATACCGCTAACAGCGACTGCATCAGGACCTTTCTCGGTCAACCCGGTTCCGAAGCGGAAATTGAGAACCTGATCGTGAACGCAGAACTCTGTGGCGAGTTCGATCTGCCGGTGATGGGCATCCAATGTTTTCAGGCGGGCCAATTCGGTCATTTCTCTGAATCGATGCACAGCTTCATTGAGGGACGGGGAGGATATAAGCATCTGAAGGTAGACCTGAACGAAGCACTTGACCAAGCGCCGCCGGAAGGCGCACCCACCCACGATGAGATCTGGGAACGTACTCTGAAAATCTTTAAGAGCGTCGTGCCCGTCGCGGAGAGTGCTGGGGTTAAGGTTGCGATGCACGGCAACGATCCACCGGTTCCCAGCCTTTACGGTGTGCCACAGGTTCTCTACAACTTTGCAGCATTTGATCGCCTCTTTTCCGAAGTGCCTTCACCAAACAACGGTATGACCTTCTGTGTAGGCACGCGCTATGAGTCGGGCGAAGATGTTTTTGAGGGGATTCGGCATTTCGGTGAGCAGGGCAAAATCTTTCACGTCCACTTCCGTAACGTGCGCGGAAAGATCCCTGAAAAGAGAGGGTACGAAGAGGTAATCCCGGACTCCGGTGATATGGATATGTACCGCGTGGCTAAAGCGTTGCACGATGTGGGGTATGATGCCGTCATCGACTACGACCACATCATGCGACTCAGCACGGATGGACCTGAAGGCAGAGAATATATCGCGTACTGCGTTGGTCACATGCGTGGGTTACTTCAGGCACTTGAAAGCGATGCTTGACGGTATGTTAGAAACGCGCCACCAATCGGTGTCTACGTTCCGGTTCCAGAACCTGTCGAAACAGGGCGGGGTAGACCATTTTGTTTCTACCCGCGTCGGCGGTCTAAGTTCCCCGCCTTACGAATCCCTTAATATAGGGTTTCACGTAGGAGATACGCCTGAAACTGTCCTGAGTAATCGCGCACGTTTGGCAGAAAGCGTCGGAATACCGCTCTCCGATTTTGTAGTCGCCAAACAGGTTCATAGCGGGACAGTGACAATCGTAACAGATGGAATGAGAGGCTACGGTGCAGCCGACCTCGACACCGCGGTTGAAGAGACAGATGCGATGGTAACAGATGTTCCCCATCTATGCCTGACGGTTCTTATGGCGGACTGTGTGCCGGTACTTTTCTTCGATCCACAAAAGAGGGTTGCAGCCGCGGTTCATGCTGGCTGGCGGGGGACTGTTAAATTGGCAGCGCAGAACACAGTAAACAGTTTAAGGGAAAAATTCAGCTGCGATCCGGCCGGTATTCTGGTAGGGATCGGTCCTTCTATCGGTCCTTGCCACTATGAGGTTGGTCCTGAAGTCATCTTAGAAGTTGAGGAAACCTTTGGCAGCACGAACGGCTACATCAACGGCGAATCCTCTGATGGCAAGGGGCATTTTGACCTTTGGGAAGCCAATAAGCGGCAAATTATAGAAACAGGTATCCCAGGACAAAACATAGAGGTCGCTCAGATATGTACCTATTGCAACCCACACCTGTTTTTTTCTGAACGACACCAGAAGGGAAGGACGGGCAGATTCGGAGCGGGAATTATGTTGTCAGCATGAGTCGCCAGCAAATAGGATCGAAAGAAGATGGGCGAAATCGTCACACGAGAATTAAGTGAGATTATTGAGAATATTGAAGCGCTGTCGGGAGCAGCCTTTCATCGAAGTGCACCAAGCGAATATGCAGCGAAACTCGGCATTGAAACCGAAAATATTGGTTCGGCGACGCTGCTATCAGTCCGAAAGAGTAACAGCCTATATTTTAATCGCGTCCTTGGTCTTGGGCTTGCTTCGCAAACGAGCATGAAACAGATTGAGCAAATTCTCAATTACTACGCGGGGCAGAAGATTAACCGCTTTGCGATTGAGCTCAGTCCGTTGGCTAAGCCGAATAGAATTATGGATTGGCTAGAACAGCGGGGGTTTCACGAATCAGAGGGCACAGCAAAGATGTATCGAGACGGTTCGCCGATCCAGAACGAAAACCCAGACTTTTGTATCAAGAGAGTCGATGCTACTCAAGGTTCCGATTGGTTCGCCGTTATGTCAACAGTCTTTACTCAGTTTAGGAGTAGAAGGGAATGGTTTGAGGCGCGCTTCAGTGTCCCACAATGGCATCATTATTTAGCGTTTGATGGTGATGAACCTATCGCGGTTGCAGCGATGTACCTCCGAGATGGCGCGGCACATTTGACAGATGCGGCCACGCTTTCGGGATTCCGTCGGCGTGGGATTCAAAAGGCGATGATCAACCAACGCGTTCTTGACGGGATCGAACTGGGTTGCAGTTGGTTCACGAGTGAGACAGCCGTACCTAAGCCACGTAACCCACTCATCTCACATCGTAATCTATGCCGCGCCGGTTTCGAGATGGCATACGTTCGAGGAAAGTATGTGTGGGAAGCGTAACCGTTCAGCGATGTATCCGCCGACTCCGCTTCTGTCTACCTTGTAATAACCAAATACATACCACTACAGACGAGAAGTACGCCGATAACATATCGTAAGGTAAGCGGTTCCCGTAATAATATCATGCCCGCCAAACTGGTCAACAGTATCCCTCCGAACCGGATAACGGGCGAGCCGAGAGAAATCGGTGCGCCTGCACTAAAGGTGACGTACAGTCCCAAGGTCACGCCGCTGAAGGCAAATCCCATCCCGATACTCGCCAAAACGCCCGAGAGTTGGGCATGTTGCGGCATGCCACGCGCCCATTGCCAAAGCACCCAAGTCAGTCCAGTCGATAATGTACAGCAGCCGTATATAAGCATTAACAGACTGCTAGAAATCCTGTTGGCTGCTAGCTTCACGCACAGATCCGCAGCAGCCAATGCACACGCGGTAATTGCCGCGTATTTTATCCAGCCCATGTTGAAATTTGCCCTTCAGTGGTCAACGATGCCCAGTGTTATTATCGTTTAATTGAATTGCGGTGTGAGTCCCCGTCTGTTTCCACACAAGCATATCCTAAAGCGAGGATAAGGTCAAGTATAGAAGTGCGCAATAATCTCTAACATGAGGTAATTAGGTAGGAATAACCGATAATGAAATCCGTATTTAGACTGTCCGTCAACAACCCTGTACTGGTTCACATGATTACCATCGCGGTAATTGTATTGGGATCATACATGCTCATCAATATGCCCCGCGAGCTTGAACGCGATATGTCCTTCAACTGGGTACTTATCTGGGTGGTATATCCCGGTGTTTCGCCCGACGAGATGGAAAAACTGATTACCAAACCGATTGAGGACGAGATCGCCGATGTGAATAAAATTGAGTCTATCACCTCAACCGCTGCTGAGGGGTTCACCGGCATCAGCGTCAAATTCGATCAGAATATCTCACGTGACGAGTTTGACAAACTGTATCAAGACCTCCGCACAGAGTTAGATAAAGTCCAGAATCTGCCTCAACACGCGGAAGATCCTGTCATGTTCAAGCTGGAGTCAAATACACTAACCCCGGTGATTGACGTAATTGTAGCAGGAGACTTTCCTGAAAAAGAGAGGCGCGAGCTGGCGGAAGAACTCCAAGACGAAATCGAAGCGGTTGAGGACGTTTTGGAGGTTTCGGTCTACGGGATACGCGACCGCCAGATCTGGATTGAGGTTGATCCCGACCGTCTTGATCGGTATTCACTGACGCTGCAACAAATTGTCGGCGCACTAGCAGCTAAGAATATGAACGTCCCTGCAGGGGAACTGAAGATTGGACGGTTGGAATACCTGCTGCGTACCGTCGGCGAGTTCGATTCGATCGACCAAATCCAGAATGTGATTGTGCAGCAGATTCTCGGCGGCGGTAAGATCCGGATCAGGGATGTTGCACAGATTCGGAATACCTATGAAGAAGCGACCGTAATTCCCCGTCTGAACGGCCAACCCGCAATTACACTCTCAGTGGCAAAGCGAGGTGAAGGAAGTACGACCCAGATTGTTGACACGGTACGAACCATAGTAGAAAAGTATCGGACAACTCGGTTGCCGGAAGGCGCGGAAATCACATTGGTGAACGACAGTTCAATCCATATTCGTAATTCACTCGGCAAGTTACAGATGAACGCACTTTTCGGCGTGCTCTTGGTTCTTCTCGCCTTATGCCTCTTCATGGGGTTGCGGAACGCAATCTTTGTCGCGATTGGCATCCCGTTGACACTGTTAATGACTTTTGGTCTCATGGGTATTGCCAACGAATCGATTAACAACATGTCGTTGTTCGGGTTGGTGTTGGTCCTCGGCATCATTGTGGATGATGCTATTATTGTGATGGAAAATGTCTATCGTCGGATGCAGGAGGGCGAGTCACCGATCCAAGCTGCTGTCAATGGGGCACATGAAGTTGCTTTGCCCGTGATAACAGCCTCCTTAACGACTGCTGCAATCTTCCTCCCACTTGCACTATTACCAGGGATAGTGGGCAAGTTCATGAAAATCATTCCAATCATCGTCGCCTTGACGCTCGCAGCCTCTCTGTTTGAATGTTTCTTCGTCTTGCCGCTCCACATCGCGGATTGGGGAAAAGTTCGACATTCCAAGTCGGAAGACCGGTTGATGCGCTACCTACTAAAGCCGTACACCAGACTCCTGAAATTCGCGCTACGTCGTCGGTACTGGGTACTGGGTGGCATTATCAGCTGTTTACTCCTCAGTGTCGTTCCAATCCCTCTTGGGGTGGTCGAGGTTGACATGTTCCGTGGCGATGAGTATCCTATGATTTTTGTCCACGTCACGATGCCTGTAGGCACCCGCTTGGAGACAACGGATGAGGTCCTCCGCGAATTTGAGGCAGTGACGTTCACTATGCCCAAATCTGAAGTTAAGGCAGTTATTGCGAGGACGGGGTGGCAAGAGGTAGAGAACAACTTCAACGAGCGTAACGGTAACCTCGGAATGCTCCACATTGAGGTGGCTGACGCCAAAGATCGCGAGCGGACACTTGATGAAATTATCGTGGAACTCCGCCAGAAATACAGTCGCATCACAGGGCCCGAACGATTTGGATTTCAGACAAGAGAAGAGGGACCTCCCGACGGTAAGGATGTCGAAGTCATAGTGAAAGGCAAGTACTTCGAGGAACTGGAAGCAATCGCGGACGAACTAAAGTCAAAACTCGCGAAGATCCCCGGCGTCACTGACATCAACGACAATTACGCTTTGGGTCAAGAGGAGATTAAACTACATATTGATGAGGACAAGGCTAGCGAATATGGGTTGACGGTCCAGCAGATCGCCTTGACCACGCGCAATGCGTTTGAAGGCACGAAGGCAACTGTATTCCGGGATGGCGATGAAGAGATTGATGTCATTGTCAAATTCAGTGAATCCACTCGCAGGGGGGTAGAAGATGTGGAGGACTTGAAGCTGATGGGAGCAATGGGGGTGCCGGTGCCACTCCGCGATGTTGCCCAACTGAGTGTGGCGCAAGGTTATTCTACCATTCATCGTTACAAACAGGAGAGAGCCATCACAATCACCGCCAATGTGGATGAAAGTGTAGCTTCTGGCGTGCAGGTAAATCAGAGACTCCACGACCATTTCGATAAAATCAGTCCACGCTATCCGGGCTACGCCCTCGAATCGGGCGGTGAATTTGCCGAGTTCCAGCAGGTTTTTTCAGATATCCCCGTTTTCTTCGCTTTTGGGATTATGCTGGTCTATTTTATACTGGGAACACAGTTCCGATCCTTCCTACAACCCCTGATTATTCTGATGACGGTCCCCTTTGCGTTCATCGGCGCGATGGTAGGACTGATTACGTCTGGAAACCCTTTGAGCATCGCCTCGACATACGGGCTTGTCGCACTCGCTGGAATTGTGGTTAATGACTCGATCGTGTTGGTTGCGTTTATTAACCGTCAACGGACAGCGGGAGCTGGGAAATGGCAGGCGATTATCAATGCGGGACGGACGCGGTTACGCCCGATTCTACTCACCTCAATCACGACTGTAAGCGGTTTATTACCGATGGCGTTGGGGGTCGGTGGGAAGTCTGCAATATGGATGCCGATGGCGAGCACCATCGTTTGGGGGCTGTCGGTGGCGACTTTATTGACGCTGTTCGTAATTCCGGCGTTCTACGCAATTAGTGAGGATATTCGTCAATGGCGCGGGGTCCGCGTTGAGGCGAAGGATATAGAGACACGGGTAAAAGGTTAGAAGGGGCAATGAGAGGTAGAGAGGGCGATTAATAGTAGTAGGCACGCTCCGCGTGCCGTTAAACCGAGTCCAGCAATAGATCCGCTCTGCGTACCCCTAATGCAGATGGTTACGGCATACGGAGTATGCCTACTACTTTAACACTCGTCGAAGCCGTTCCGCGAGAAAGCTATTCCGTTCCACAACCTTGTTATTCCGGATCGCCATAGCGAGGGCTTTCTTGGTGCCCACGAGGACGACCAACTCCTTCGCTCGCGTGATGCCGGTGTAGAGGAGATTGCGCTGTAGCATCAGATAGTGCTGTGTCATCAGCGGTATGACGACGGCGGGATATTCGCTGCCTTGCGCTTTGTGGACGGTGATACCGTAAGCCAGCACCAATTCGTTGAGATCCGCCATGTCGAAGGCGACCCGTTTCTCAGGGAATTCAATCGTAACCAACTTCTCTATGGGGTCCACATCGGTGATGCGCCCGATATCGCCGTTAAACACTTCATAGTCGTAGTTGTTCCGGACCTGCATCACCTTATCCCCGACGCGGAAGTTTCGTCCACCACGGATAGCTTCTTCCGACGAATCGTTGAGGATCTCTTGCAACCGTTTGTTGAAATTTTCGGAGCCAACCGTGCCCCGTCGCATCGGGCAGAGCACCTGAATATCGTCCATCGGGTGGTAGCCGTAATGTTTGGGCAAGCGTTTCCCCACGAGATCGCATATCAGGTCAACCGCTCGATCTGGATCTTCTTCCTCCATAAAAAAGAAGTTACGGTCAGCGGGTCCGGTCGTCTGTGGGAAATTGCCCCGATTGATTCGGTGGGCGTTGGTGACGATATAACTCTCCTGCGCTTGGCGGAAAATCTCTGTCAATGTGACCACCGTAACCTCCCCAGAAGCGATCAGGTCTGTTAGCACATTTCCCGCCCCCACCGATGGGAGTTGATCCACATCCCCAATCATGATTAAGGTCGCGTTCCACGGCACCGCTTTCAGTAGGCTATTCATCAGTATCAGATCGACCATCGACATCTCATCAATAATAATTACATCCGCTTCCAAGGGATTATCCTGATTCCGTTTGAAACCGTAGTCCTGGGGTGAGAACTCTAACAGACGGTGGATCGTTTTGGCTTCGCGTCCGGTTGTCTCACTCATGCGTTTCGCTGCCCGTCCGGTTGGCGCGGCGAGTAGGACCCTTCTTTCAAGCAGATCAAAGAGGTGGAGCATACCAACCGTGGTCGTCGTTTTTCCGGTCCCCGGTCCGCCTGTCAGGAGCATCACCTTCGCCCTTAACGCAGTCTTAATCGCATCCCGCTGGTTGGTAGCGAAATGAATCCCCATCTGCTTTTCAAGTCGATCCATCGACTTATCAACATAGTCGAATTGGACAGGATTGGCAGGAGTTCGCAAGAGACTTGACACTGCATTGGTGACACCGATTTCCGCATAGTAGAATGGTGCGAGATAAATTGCTTCCCCCTCAGGCGTGGCCTCGGAAATAATCTCCTCCTTGGCACTCAATTCTGCGATCCCTTCTTCAATCACATCGGATGGTAGGTCTAAAATCTCATCACATGCGGTAAGCAACTCCTCTCGATACAGGAAAACGTGCCCATCGTCCGCCTTATGGCTCAACACATATTTTATTCCCGCCATGACCCGATGCGAGGAATCGTGCGCAATGCCAAGATTCTGCGAGATGGTGTCGGCCGTTTTGAAGCCGATCCCGTAGATGTCATCGGCGAGCCGATATGGATTTTCACGGACAATTTCGATCGCGTCGCTCTCGTAGGTCTTATAGATTTTGACCGCGTGGGCGGTACTGACATTATTGGATTGCAGGAACAGCATTACGTTTTTGATTTCGCGTTGCGCTGCCCACGCCTCCTTAATTGTATTGACACGTTTCTTGCCGATTCCCTGAACCTCGCGTAACTTTTCAGGGGTCTGTTCAATTATATCCATCGTATCCATCCCGAATTCATTGACGATTCGCGCTGCCATCACCGGTCCGACACCTTTGATCATCCCGGAACCGAGGTATTTCCGCAACCCGACGACCGTTGCGGGCAGCACCGTCTCATAGCCCTCAATCTTGAATTGCCTGCCGTACTGGGGGTTGTTGACCCACTCCCCACTGAGAGCGAGACTCTCACCCGCGCTTGCAGCAGCGAGATTGCCTACAACAGTAATCAGTTCGGTGGGATAGTCACGCGAGGTTAGCCGCGCGATGGTATAGCCCGTTTCCGGGTTCTCAAAAACGATGCGTTCGAGAATACCTACGAGTTTGTCCATATCGTTAAATTCCGAATCGCTTCTTACGCATTACGTACCGGTGTAATAGGTTGGATTAAACGATGAAATAAAGCTCAATCTCAATGAACCAAATCGGGATTAATTTCGTCTCAACGAAACAACATATAGCGACCCAAATTATCATATCACCGGTGTAACGAGGTGTCAAGGCGGATTGGAGGCATTCCGTAGCCTCGATCTTCCGGTCATGGCTACGGCGGGGCAAGACGCCCCGCCCACGGATTCGGATTATTCCGAAATCTGCCAAGAAACGGAAAACTCAACAGCCCTACAAACACCAAAGAACTAGGACTATTCAGTTTTCGGCTTTTTAACCATTTTGTTTGAAAAAGCGCAACCGGGAGATTACGCCTACAGTGAGATGTCGGGATTCGGAGATCCCTCCTACAGTAAAACTAAATGACCTTATCAAAGAACTGCTTGACGCGTTTTATCCGCCGTTGTATAATATGATTGTTCACACAACAGGCAATGAAATGATAACAGGAGGAAACATCAATGAAAATTAACAAACGATGGCAAATTACGGCGCTGATCGCTATAGGGTTATTGGTCATCTCTGTGGCGAACACCTTCGCGTCAGAGCATTCATGGACCTCTGTTCGCGAGTCGAAATGGCAGGCAGCGTTAATAGATATTTTTTTCGTAGATCAACAACACGGCTGGATTGTTGGGGCACAGTCCACAATCCTACATACCAAAGATGGGGGTCAGACATGGGTCAGCCAACCGAGCCAACCGCTCCCCTTCAAAAACGAGTTTCACAAGGTCCGATTTATCACTCCACAGGTCGGCTGGATCGCAGGCGAGGAAGGCACCATCCTGAAAACAGTTGACGGCGGTGCAACGTGGATGAAACTTTCTACCGGTACGCGTGCCGCGCTATCAACCGTCTTTTTCGTCGATGACCGACACGGTTGGGCAGGCGGTGATGGAGGACTTCTCATCCACTCCGCGGATGGCGGCACCACATGGACTCGACAGGATACTGGGACCAATAACGCGATCCGGAGCGTCCAGTTCGCTAACCCGAAAGCCGGTTGGGCGGTCGGCGACGCTGGTACTGTGATTAATACCACAGATGGCGGACAGACATGGGTAGCCCAGCAGGGCGGGGTTGCAGCAAGTCTTGACGGAATGTATATGCTCACCGATCAGATGGGCTGGGCGGTCGGCGGCAATGGCGCACTGATCCATACGGCGAACGCCGGTGAAACTTGGGAAACTCAAGAGAGCAGTGTACCTCATTCCAACGGTATGCCGGAACCGATCTGGGGCATCCATTTTGCCGATGCCAACAACGGATTGTGTGCAGCGGAGTTTGGTGTCATTCTGAAGACTGCCGATGGCGGTAAGACTTGGACACCGCTCGAACCTAGGCCCGCGCCGAACCGACTCTACACCGTCCAATATGTGACGGATCAAGAGGTTTGGGCGGTCGGCGAGTTTGCGACTATTCTGCATAGCAGCGATGGGGGCACAACGTGGGAAAACATCTCGATGAGCAATCATTTAACCAAAGTCCATTTCTACGATGATAAATTGGGGTGGGCAGTGGGGCTATCGGGAACCGTGCTGCACACTAACGATGGCGGTCAGACATGGCAAGCCCAATACAGTGGAAACGTGTTTGAACTTTTCGGGATCCATTTCGTTGAACCAAATAGAGGTTACATTGTTGGCAGCAATGCAACCCTACTTGAAGGGCTAAACAGTGGGTCAGATTGGCACAGTGTCAGCGACCCATCAGACGAAGGACACGGTACGGCGCAGCGAATCGTCTTTTCCGATCCGGCGACCAGTTGGAAGAGCGCGCTTGGCTACTATGACCTCCACTTCTCAACACCGCAAGACGGCTGGGGGGTCGGTGAAGTCGGCAAAATCGCACATACGAGCGATGGCGGCCAGACTTGGAACGGTCAAGATTCCGGAGACATGATGGTGGCTTTCAACAATTTGTACGGCACCCACTTCGTTGATGCCAACACCGGTTGGGCTGTCGGCGCAAGTGGAACCGTTATTAAAACGATGGATGCTGGTCAGACATGGGAAGCGAAGATCATCGGACCGGACGAGCTAAGATCGATTTACGCCGTAGATGCTCAAACCGCTTGGACGGTTGGATCGAGCGGCGCGATCTACGCTACTACGGATGGTGGCGCGATGTGGAACCAACAGATTACCCCAACCGACGATACTTTGCAGGGGATATGCTTCCGCAATGCCAACGAGGGCTGGGCAGTTGGCGACGCTGGAACTATTCTGCACACCGCGGATGGGGGGGTAACATGGATTGCCCAAGAAAGCCCCACCGGTAGTAATTTGAGCGACATCACCCAATCCGCAGACGGTGGCCTCTGGGTTGTCGGTGAATGGGGCACTATCCTAAGATACTAAGACATCATGCAGGTCGTAAGCCGTCACCCTCCCCGTTTCCTCTTGTGACGGCTTGCACCCCATCCCACTCTCATTTTCTCGCCCAAACCCCTTCATGTTCCGATCGTGACAGTAGGGACAGCACGAAGAAATTATGTAGGGGACGATTTTAAACCCTCCACCCTCAAGGAGATAGCCAATACGTATGCGTTTTTGTGCCATTTTTCTGTTCATCGCAGCGCTTACAAGTGTAGGCTGTGAAAGGATTCCGACAATCGAAATTACTTCACAGCCGTCAGGTGCGACAGTTTTTATAGACGGGGTCGAAGTCGGTGCCACCCCCTATAAAGGACAAGCGACGCAGGGAGAGACATATCAAGTAGTGGTTAGCAAACGTGGCTATCGGGCAGCGACGGCGAAACTGAAGCATGAGGGCGGAAAACTCTCCCGCGCCTTACAACTAAAGCAACTTAATCTGTCAGATATGATTTTAATCCCTGCGGGTAAATTTATTATGGGAACCAGTGATGAAGAAGAAGCGCTTGTCACCCGTCAATTAGGCGGTGGGGAGATTGTAGAACATCCCAGATGGTTTAAGTCAGAAAAACCGCAGCAGGAGGTCCATTTAGACGCTTTTTATATCGACGAATTTGAGGTGACTAACGCCGACTACCAGACATTTATCGATCAGACATTTATCCATGCCACCGAATACCCTGCCCCCAGGCATTGGGAAAACCGGAAATATCCTGAAGGAGAGGCCAACCTGCCTGTTGTATATGTCAATTGGAAGGATGCCGATGCGTATTGCCGATGGGCGGGCAAGCGGCTTCCAACAGAAGTGGAGTGGGAAAAAGCAGCCAGAGGTACTGACGCGAGAATCTGGCCTTGGGGAAACGATTTTGATATAACGAAATGCAATGTAGAGTCGTGGGAAGGGTCGGGTCCAAAACCGGTTGGAACTCATCCACAATGTGTCAGTCCTTACGGCGTTTACGACATGGCGGGAAACGTATGGGAGTGGACGGATAGCTGGTATGATGCGTATCCGGGTAGCACTTTCACCTCAAAAGAGTTCGGGAAGAAATATCGCGTCCTCCGCGGGGGTTCCTGGTATTATTACGACAGTCTCAACCCGATCGGTGCAAGAACTCCATCGCGCGACATAGGCACAGAAGACCACCTCGCTTATATAGTAGGATTCCGTTGCGCTCTTGGACAGGATGAAATTGCAGCAGAATAGTAAGCGGCAAAACCTATGCTCTTTTCGATTGTGGTTAGACTGATTCGCCACTGCGAGTTGAGACATACAATTCCTTGTAGCAACCAACCGATGAATAGATCAACCAATGAACCGTGAAACCCCTAACAGAGGCACCTACACACGAAGCGTCAGGCATCACGTTTCACTCTTCACGATTTTCGTATGCTTCATACTTCTGGTATCGGTGTGTGGATGCGGGGATAACATCGCCATACAGAAAGGCAAGGCGTTAATTTCCACCGGTGAGTATCAGGACGCGGCTGCCTATTTTCGGCAATTGCTCGAAGCAGCACCGGAAAACCCAGAAATCCATTTTCAACTGGGACTGGCATATCAACACCTTGACCAGCAGGGCGAGGCACTTGACTCCCTAAGAACTGCTGCGCGGTACGCGCCACAACGGATGGATATTCAGCTCGCATTGGGCGAATCATACATGGCAGCTGGACACGATAGGTTTGCGTTGAATTCCTTTCTGAAGATTTTAGAGAACACGGACCGGGAAGAATGGATTCAAGAAATCGGCAGACTCACCGGTGACCTCCATCCAAGCACACGCCTGACCCCCGACTTTGTGCAGATCCACGACGTTTCAACGGCGGCTGGAACGGTTGCTTTCACCGCTTTCGTTGACGATAATAATGAGATCTATGTCATGGACATTACGGATATCAACGGGGAAAACAGACAGCGGCTGACGTTCAACGATACCAGCGACTATAACCCGGCTTTGTCCCCGGATGGCAAAAAAATTGCGTACGTTTCTTTTATCCGTTGGACCAACCCCAACGACGAAATTTTCGTCATAGACATTAGTACGAAAGCGAATGAACGCCTGACAGCCAATACCGCTACGGACAGCAATCCCACCTTTTCGCCCGACGGCAGCAAAATTGCTTTTGAGTCGAATAGGGCTGGTGTGAACAGTGAAATCTATATCATGGACACAGATGGCAAAAGCCAGAAACGGTTGACTCGAACCCAAACCAATAACCACGGGCCAGCGTTTTCGCCGGACGGAGGGCGCATCGCTTTTGCGGCTTATGCTGTCGGTGGAGCCCTCGGCGTCTCCAGCCAGATTTGTGCCATTGATAGCGATGGAAGTAACTTTGCAAAACTGACAGATGACCCTGCGATCAATGCACATCCCACCTTTTCGCCCGACGGCACGCAGATTGCGTTTGACTCATACAGAGATGGCGACACCGAAATAATCGTGATGAACGCAGACGGCAAGCATCAGAAACAACTTACTAACAACCACCTCATCAATTCTGACCCGATCTTTACTCCTGATGGGACACGCATCGTTTACGTCGGGCAAAGCGACAGTTCCCAAAACTTGGGTGTTTATGTGATGGATTTGGGACAACCGTTCACAAGAGAAGATATCATAAAAAGGATCGAGGCGCGACTTGAGTAGAGGAACGCTCACCTTTTTGGGTAAGCGCCCAGATTGGTGTAAGGAGATGCGACCAAAGCAACGTTCCACATGATACTTGTGAAGCAGCCAGTTGAAATTCAACACACCAAAGATTGACAAAAAAACAGGAGAATAGAGAAACGTTTCCCACGTTTCACGTTTCACGAATGACCCAAAGACACTTTTTTATCGGAACAGCCATACTACTACTGCTATGGACGTGCACTCTATCGGCAGAAGAGCCAAAAACCTTAACGCTCGAAGATAGCATCCAAATCGCCCGACAGACCAACCTTTCGATCCAAACAACCCAAGAACGTGTAAAATCTGCCGAAGCACAGGTTCGTGCTGCCCGGGCCGGGTTGCTCCCCAACGTCTCCCTGAACAGCAGCTACAGATACGCTAGGGACCTGCCGAAATCGGTCCTTGAGGCGAGTGGTGCATTTGGTCCTCCCGGCGCAGGACCGGAGATGGCCCCACTTTCCGGTGCGGGGGCAGGAGATGAGAATGTCATCGAACTGGAGTTTGGAGCGCACCATAATTTCCAGGCGGATGTAAGTCTGAACCAACCGATCTTTGCGTGGGGACGTTACTACAATAACTATCAAAGTGCGAAACTGAGCTTGGCGGCAGCACACAAGGAACTGGATGTCGCTCACAATCAGTTGGTACTTGACGTTTCCGAATCCTTTTATCGCGTCCTCCTGTCACACGAATTTGTTAAGGTTTCTGAACAGACGGTCGAGCTTGTCAAGAAACAGTTAAAGATTGCGCAAACTCTTTTTGAGGCGGGCGCATCTACCAACTTCGACATCCTGCGTGCAGAGGTGTTGTTAGCCAACGCTAAATCGAACCTCATCCGTGCCAAGAATGGTGCTCGGGTCGCTATGGATGTTTATAAGAACATGCTGAACATCGATTTGGGTGACTCAGTTGGCGCAGAAGGCAGCTTGGAGCAGCCGGTTCGTGACTTTGACCTTGCGCCGTTAATCCAACTGGCGATGGACAAACGGCCGGAACTCGATCAGCTGCAATTTAGCGAGGGCGCGGCACAGAAACAGGTTGATGTTGCCAAGACTCGCAGCCGTCCTGCTCTCTCCTTTTTCACCAACTATCAATTTGACCACAACGAAAGGCTTCAGGAGATGAACCGGATTTGGAACGTCGGTTTTGCGCTCAATGTCCCAATCTTCGATGGTTTGGCAACACGGGCTGCGGTGAGGCAAGCAGAATCTGGTCTGAAACAGACGCAGCTTGGCAAGCAGCAGATGAGGGATGCCATTGAACTTGAGGTGCGGTCTGCTTACCTCAATCTGCTTGAATCGAAAACATTGATCGATGTCCAACGGGAAACGGTTGAGCAAGCCCAAGAGAGTGTTCGGATTGCGAATTTGCGCTATGAAAATGGGATGATCACCAGTGTTGAACTGACCGACGCCCAACTTGCGCTCTCGCAAGCGGAGGTGAACCGTTTGCAATCCTTGCACGATTATGCCGTGGGACTCGCCCGGTTGGAAAAGGCGATAGGGCAGAAGATGCCAGCAACGAATTAGCGTGTGCAAGACACGCAGATATGTGTTCCTTACTTAACAGTGGCTCAACACCTGCAACTGCTTTTCGGATGTAATCGAAATGTTAGATTTCAAGCCGCCCAAACCAAACCCATTGCTCATAGGGGTAGCTCAACGGCTGGTGCCTTTCGTTCTGAAGGGTCCGTTGAAAATTTCTAAATTCGTTATCGACGCTGAATCTCTGGAGCAGCTGAAAGAGATCTCAGATTGTCCGATGGTCTTGGTTCCCAACCACGCCGACTACGCGGATGCTTCGATCATGTTTGCGCTGTCACAGCGGGTTGGGAAGCCGTTCTACTATATGTGTGCGCGCGAAACGTTCACAGGAGGAATCAGAAGTTATTTCATGCAGCGGTTTGGCGTTTACTCTGTGATGCGGGGTAGTGTGGATCGCGGAGCATTTCGGACAACGCGCAGCCTCTTGGCGGAGGGAAAGCGCCCACTGGTGGTCTTTGCTGAGGGTGAGATTTCACGCCAGAACGATACGGTATTGCCCTTTGAAAGTGGCGCCATGCAACTTTGTTTCTGGGCATTGGACGACATGGTAAAAGCCGAGACGGTCAAACCGCTGTACGTTGTCCCAGTTGGAATTAAGTACATCTACGATGAGGAGATGTGGGACGAGATTGCGGGTGCACTTACCAGATTAGAGCGAGAAATTCTGCCTCAAGGTTCGCCCGCTGCGGGGGACCTCTACGAACGGTTACGGGGGATCGGCGCTGCTGTGCTATCAACGTTAGAGCGGGAATATAGACTTAAGGCTGACAGGGATGGGTCGTTAAATGAGCGGATAGGGCAGTTGCGCGAGCATATCCTCTCACAGATGGAAGAGTTCATGGGAGTTACGCCGGAGCCAACCGTGCTTCCCAGAACGCGGGTCCGTGCCTTGAAGAACCTTATCGATGCGGAAGTCTACAGGGAAACGGAAGATATCACCGCTTATGAACGACAGATCCATGAACAACGGTTAGAAAAGTTTCAAGAGTTCTATCCGGACCTAAACCGTCTTTTCAATTTCATTGCTATCTATGATGGGTATGTCGGTGAAAACCGATCGCCGGAACGTTTCTTGGATGTCATCACCCGGTTGGAAAGGGAGGTTTTCGGAGAGTCAAAACCGAGGGGATCTCGGATAGCGTATATGCGTTTTGGAGCACCAAAGAACCTACTTGACCGTTACGAAACCTACAAACAGAACAAGAAACAGACAGTACAGGACATCACGCTGGAATTGGAAACGGAGGTTCAAGCACTCATCACAGATATGTCCGATCCGCTTGATGCGTAACACGTAGGTTTTTCTTACGCACCATTTATCACGTATCACACACCAAATATTGCATAATGGAGACTACAAAGTGAAAAAGTTCTTAATCATCGCACTCATAATAATAATCGCAATCGCAGCGATTTTGATCAGATCTGCCGTCAGGCGACGGGGCGGGGAGGTGACGGAAGCGTTTGCGGCCACAGCTAAGGCGGTGGAGGTACTTAAAGCTCCCCGCGGCGAGATCCGTTCCGAGTTGCAGCTATCCGGCACGATTGAAGCAAATTCGCGTGTGACGGTCTTTCCCGAAGTCCCCGGAAAAATCATTCAGATGGACGTGGATGAAGGGGCAAGAGTGAGAAAAGGAGATACGCTCGCGATCATCGAACATGCGGAGTTGGCGCTCCAGGTGCGCCAAGCGGAAGCAGCACATCGGGCGGCACAGACCGCTTTAAGTCAGGTACAGCAGCTCGCTGAGATTCGCGTCACATCACAGATCGATCAGGCAAGCGCCCAACTGGCTTCCGCTACCGTTGCTCTACAGCAGGTGGAAGATCTATCGCAGACGCGCACGACCTCACAGGTCGAACAGGCACAGGCAGGCTTGGAATCGCTCAAGGCGAACTTAGAGAAGATTAAGCGTGGCGCAAGAGATGAGGATCTCCGGCAGGCGGAAGCGGCGGTGGCTGGAGCAAAAGCAAGCCTCACGAATGCACGGAACAATCACAAGCGGATGAAAAAACTCTTTGACAACGGAGCAATAAGCAAGCAATCATTTGAAGCAGCCAGAACCCAACTGGATATCGCCAAATCGCAATCTGAGGTCGCTAGCCAGCAACTCGCTCTCATCCAAAACGGTGCACGTGAGGAAGATGTCCAAGCGATGGAGGCACAGGTTGCACAGGCGGAAGCAGCATTGAAACTTGCTTACGCCCAAGCGGACACGAAGACGTGGGAAAAGGATCGGGCATTGGCGCAATCCCAGGTGGAGGCTGCGCGGGCAACTCTCAAAGCGGCCGAAGCATTAGCAGCCGCCAAGAGTTGGGAGGCGGAAATTATCGCTGCTGAGACCACGATGGAACAGGCGAAGGTCGCATTGGATCTCGCGCAGGAACGGCTCGGGGATGCAACAATCACTGCACCGATTACTGGCATCCTATCTATGCGTTATCTGGATCTGGGTGGGTTGGCATCCCCAACGGCACCGACCTTCGAGATTGTGGATATGGACACGGTGAAAGCAACGGTAAGCGTCATCGAGGCGGATCTAAGCAGATTAGACCCGGAAAATCAGGAGGCGTGGATTGAGGTCGATGCGTTAGCCCAACCTGTGACAGGCAAGATCTCCCTCATCAGTCCCACTCTCAATCAAGCAAGTCGATCAGCAAAGGTTGAGATTGCGATTGATAACGCGGACCTACGATTGAAACCGGGGATGTTTGCGAAGGTCAAAATTCCGGTGGAAATTCGTGAAGATGCGATCCTCCTCCCGCGTTCTGCAATAATCGAAGATAACATCAAGAAAACGCAAACCGTCTTTGTGGTCGCGGGTGGACGCAGTAACCGCCGCCAGATTGAGATGGGGTTGGTTGACGGCAGCCGTGTGGAGATTACCAGTGGCCTATCCGAGGGCGAGCAGGTGGTTATCGCCGGGCAACACACCCTTAAGGATGGTGAAGAGGTAACGGTGATGAATCCGTAGTTTCGATGCGTGATTTGATACAGAGGTGAAGCCAATCAGTACGGCTTGTGCCAATTGTATTGTGACTGAGATTGCCTTGGCAGAACAAACTGCTCAAACAAGCGTCGAAACCGCGTCCCGTAGATGCGTTGATACAGTTCCATCTGTTCTGGTATCAGTGCTTGAGCGCGTGCGCGTGTCTGTCGTATCCGCTGACAGGCTTCGGTAACAGTTAAGTTACCCCATTGCAGGAGCTCACTCATTCGATCGACGAGTTCTTTGAGTTCTGCAAGCAATCTTTCTTCTGATGTATTGACGTTCATAGAGCTACCCTCGAAAAAATGGAGTACATGAATTCCTACGCTTTGGGTACTACTCCCCACCATTCTACCTTCTGGAGATAAACATGAGCAGATACAAAATCGGCTGTGGCTTGATTATCTACGGTGACCGCCAGAACAGTGATCTTCCGGGTGTGCTTGCCGAACTGGCAGCGGCGGGTTACGATGGCATAGAAGCCGGCAATCTCAACAACGGGGCTCGCACCCCTGAAGAGATAAAAGCACTGCTTGCGTCGCACAACTTGGAGTTGGCAGGCGTCCATACAGGGTATGGCAGCATCGAACAGTTTGAGGAAGCGGTCCGTTTTACTGAAGCGATGGGTTCCCGTTACTTGATGGTCTCTGGCGTTGGTGGACAAGACACGCTTGAAGACTACCAACGTTCAGCCGAGATCTTCAATGAGGTGGGACGCCGCTGTAATGACGCAGGAATTAAGTTCTGCTATCATAACCACAGCTGGGAATTCAAAGACTTCGGCGGCACGACCGGACTTGTCACACTCTACGAATCAACCGATCCGATGTTGGTTCACGCCTGCGTGGACACCTATTGGGTTCAGCACGGTGGCGAAGACCCCGCTGCGTTCCTGAAGCAGTACGCCGATCGGGTTGCCTATCTCCATTTCAAGGACATGTACGCGGACGGTGCTTTTGGTGAAGTCGGCCACGGAATTCTCGATTGGGAAGGCATCATGGACGCGGTCGACGGAATTGATGCTGAGTGGCTGACAGTCGAACAGGATCGGACGGACAAAACACCGCAAGAGAGCGCCACTATGAGTTGTCAATATATGCGGCAAACGTTAGGCATCTAATTCTGATTAAGGAGACCCGTATGAGTTCAGTAACCCTTACCAATGCTAACGAAGGGGAAGCGCTCCAATTCCCTTGGGGTGCGATTAAGTGGCTATGCAACGATGAGATTG
Source organism: Candidatus Poribacteria bacterium (assembly GCA_022826645.1). Lineage (GTDB taxonomy): Bacteria > Poribacteria > WGA-4E > WGA-4E > PCPOR2b > PCPOR2b. The sequence continues at coordinate 6,134 of JAJDUM010000116.1, read as the reverse complement.
ATCCGGACGCGGAGATGACCTTTGGGATTGTTTATCTCAACGCCGGCGAAGGCAATCCACTCCACTACCACCCGAATTGCGAGGAGCTGATTTATGTGCTTTCGGGACAGTGCGACCACCAACTCGGCGACGAAGTTATCCCGTTGAAAGAGGGATCGATGTTGCGGATTCCGCAAGATGTGAAGCACAACGCGGTCAATACCGGTTGGCAGCCTGTAACAATGATCATCTGCTATTCGACCGGCGACCGGCAAACTATCTTCGTTGAGGGCGAATAGTATTATCCCGATTCTGGGCCAACGCGTATGACTTCCAACCGATGCAAGGTGAAGATTTGCGGGACGACAAGTGTCGCTGATGCACGCATGGCAGCAGATGCTGGCGCGGATTATTCGGGCATCGTCGTCGAAGTCGCTTTTTCTGAGCGATCCGTCTCTGTTGGTTCCGCTGCAAAGATCACGCGACAAACACCGATCCCGACTGTTATTCTGGTGTTTGATCGCCCCACCGATTGGGTAAAAAGGGCAGCGGCACAGATTAAGCCGTTCGCAATCCAGTTGCTTGGACGCGAACCGCCCGCGCACGTCGCAGAACTCAAGAAATCCGTATCCTGCGAGGTCTGGAAGTCGCTGTTTCTGCCCACCGAAAGCGAGCCGGGGGCCGATGAAGACACCATCTCCGCACAGATAGCAGCACACATAGACGCGGGTGTGGATGCGCTCTTGTTCGATACCGCCGAGGTCAAGGATGGCAAAGCGCGATTCGGTGGCACTGGCAGGCAGAGCGATTGGAATCTGAGTGCTCGATTGATCCAAGCCTGTAGAGTACCTGCGTTTCTGTCTGGCGGGATCCGCCCAGAGAACGTCAGGGCGGCGATCGAAACAGTCCGCCCGTTTGGGATAGATCTCTGTTCCGGGGTTGAGGCATCGAAAGGGATTCGTGATCGGTGGAAGTTAGAAGAGCTGATGGAGAACGCCCAATCGATTTCTGGGTAGCCTATCAGTTCCCCTGCGAGATCCGCTCGACATGCTCCTGTACGATCTCGTCTGGCGCGCATTTGATGAACAGCCACGCACCGGGAACGAGGATCAGGAAGAGACCGATGATGAGGTCATCGGTATATCCGAGAATCGGGAAGATATCGGGAAGAAAGTCTAAACGCAGAAAGAGGAAGTAACCTACCGCAAATGCGATTGCGAGCACTTCAAAAATTATGAGAATTGCTTTCCGGTAGATTGGGACGCGCGGATCCCAAAATAGCCGCCACGCCAATTTTACGAAATTTGGCAGGTGGTAAAGAAAACGCAAGAATCGAAATGATTTGGGAGTCCGTCCGAACATAACCTGTCACATCTCCAACCTATATTCAAAAATCCCCTGATAATCGAGCAAACCTTTATCAAAACGCATCCACTACACGTAATCTGTCATCCTCGACTGTCCAGAGTTCCGCTTCTGTATACGCCTGGGGTGGCGAAAGTTTTTCCGCCGGCAATTCCCAATCAGGACGGAACTGTTGAATCAGCCTCGCGGCGTTCTTGTGAGCGATCCGATCGCGGCTTTCCTCGTCGATGTTCGCCGACTCCAACTCGGCTTGGAGGATACGGTAATCGTAATAGGGCGCATCCCCACCGAACATAAGCCGTTCATTCCCCACTTGATTGATTAGCCCGGCGAAGTCCCACTTGGAATCCGCCCCTTTTGGCACCTGCACGATTTCAAACCAGACATTTTCCAAGTCCCTGCAAACCTCCACCGCTTCAGGGTCGGCATGTTGGATGAAAGTCAAGTTGGGGAAACGCTGTGCAATCGATGCCGTCTTGGTCGCTGTTTCATGTAAGAGGCAGAGCCCTTTCCACATCGCTGCAACTTCAAGAAACGGATAAAGTCGCCTTTCGGGTGACACACCGCCCGGATGCCACATAACGCCCATCAGACCTGCGTCTGATAGTTCCCGCTCCAACGCTTCTACGCCAGCAGATCCGTGACGTATCTCAATAAGCGCCAGTCCAATCGGAAACCGGTCCGGGAATTGACGGCAGGCTCTTGATATCACCGCGTTCTGGTCGCGTGTATCGAGGGCACCTCGCGCTTGCGGACTGCCGACCGCGGTGGGACCAATAATGGCGGCGGCGATGCCGGCTGAAGCCATCCGTCCCAGACAGAGACCGGTATTCTGCCCAGCGATTGGGTCATAGGTTATACTCATGCCGATATGGCAATGGACATCAATGTAATGCCGCATGTTCTTCCCTTTTCTGTCCCCGATTATCCCCTTTTTAGCGATTCGAGATCAACCGCCTGCCTCCGTTCAGTCGCCATCCGTGCAGCTTCAATGATCGCGAGATTGTGCCGTCCGTGTTCCCCACTGATCGGGAGCTCCCCGCCTGATGCGAGGGCATCAAATGTCGCAGCAAAATATCCCACATGCCCGGTGGGGTCGTTGAACTCAGGATCGGACCGACCGGGGATTTCGAGGTGTTGCCAGTCGTCTTCTCTGGTATAACGCATCAGTGAATCTGCCAGATTCTTTCGATGCCTGATTCGGAGTGAACCCTCGTTTGTGTGGACTTCACACCATCCGGTATCAATGTCAGGGACACACCATGCGCTGGAAACTGTGGACACGGCACTGTTCTCATGTTCGCAAAGCAGCATCGCAATATCATCCACGTCTACATCAATACTTAAGGTCTTGACACGTGCCTCAACATATCGCGCTGGTGAATCCATTAGGGCATTTACCGAATAGATTTCGTGATACGAGGAGTCACCGATACATCCTCCGCCTTTGGCTTTGCTCGCCCGCCACGCTTGAGCGGGATCCGAATGCTCAGTTGAGAAGTCAGCCGGTTTCAGTCCCATCCCTGCAGCGCGCCCAAAAATCGATGCCCCCAACTTCGCCAGTTGGGCAAACCCCTCCTGCATTGCAAGTGTGTACAGATAGTTGTGCACGACACCGTAAGACACATTGTTGCGCTCGACAGCATCAAGGATTGTATCAGCCTCGGCTAATGAGGTTGCCATCGGTTTTTCTGATACGACTGCCACGCCCGCCGATGCGGCGTCGATAGCGTGTTCGGCATGGAGGAAATGCGGCGTAGCAACCGTCACCACATCAATTTCAGCGTTAGCCAGCATGTCCCGGTAGTCGGCAAACCGCTGATCTAACGGCACATCAAAGGTTTGACCGACGTGCTGTAGATTCTCCTCAAGCACATCCGCTATTGCAACCACTTTGACAGTATCCGTCAAAGTTCGATATGCGCGAGCGTGAACCAGTTGGACAATTCCGCCACAGCCGATTAATCCCAGACGAATCGGTTTTGTCACTATAACCCCCATCAGTATCGTAGAACCAATGAACTAATGAACCAACACAGCACGAGCGACACGAAGCACATTGCCACCAAGGATCTTCTGGATCTCACTGTCTGAATACCCACGCTGAACGAGACCGACCGTAAAGAGGGGCCAATTGGTCCATGCCAAACTCAGTTTCTGGTCTGCTTGCTGGAACTGTGATGAAAACATCGGATCATTGGGGTTCCAGAAATACTCCCACCGTTTTCGCCCTGCCGGTCGTTTTGGAGTCCGCTGCTGCGCTTCGCGGCTCCCAGAGGAGGTATAAGCCACATCTGTGCCGATCGCGACGTGGTCTACCCCGAAATTCTTGGCGACATAATCGACATGATTCAGGAGCGCACTGATGTCGCCGCTGCCGCCCAGAAACGCGGGAATCGCACAGATTCCGATATAGCCCCCGGTATCTACTATCGCACGGATGACCTCGTCCGGTTTGCAGCGATCGTGCACGTTCACCGCACAACAGCCGGAATGGCTCGCTACCATCGGACGCGCTGAAGTCTGGGCGGCTTCAAGGCTGGTTTGCCAACCGGAATGCGCCACATCCACAATCACGCCGACACGGTTCATCTCGGCGACGACTGCTCTGCCAAAGTCGCTTAACCCTCCGTTCGCCGGTTCCGCACATCCATCACCGATCATGTTGCGCCGATTGTAGGTCAGGTGCATGATACGGATACCGAGTTGGAAAAAGATGCGGACATACCGTAACTCCTCTTCGACCGAAACCCACTCTTGAGGCAATGGCACACCGTTCCCGCTGAAATATAGGCAGTGCTTATCCGCCTCCTTTGCTGCAACGATATCGTCCGGCGTAACTGCTTTCTGGATAAAGTCGCGCATCATGTCTGTGGCGTAGGTGAAACGCGCCAGGCGCTTGACGAGACGGAGTGCCGACTGCCCCTCCTCTCCCGCGTTCTGCACGATACAGGTCACCCCTGCGGCTTTCCACGCGTTCATGAACTCCTGCTTTTCTCGCTCATCGGTAACATATCGGGTCATCGACATATCTTCTGTCATGTCCCGAATTTCGACATCCGACGCCCCGGCTTCAGCGGCGGCTGCGACAGCCTCCCCGTCGACAGCGGCGCGTGGCGCAAATCCGTATGAATCACAGACAATCGAGTTTTGGTGGAGCTCCATACCGTGTTCGATATCGCGCGGACTCGGTTTTAAGATGTCCAACGCCACGTCACGGGCGCTCTGAATTGCTTCGTTCATGCACTACCTCCGACGATCTATTGTACCAAACATACCTCAAGGATTTTATCATAAATTGGGTAGGAAATACTATCAAAAAATGGCGGCGTTGAGACTTGACACACACCCAACGCAGATATATAATGGCATCGTCATGATTTAACCTTATTGGATGGAGGCGTTACTACTTTATGAAAACCTATGGATTTGGAATTATCGGCTGCGGCATGATCTCCGATTATCACTCGGCAGCAATCGCAGAACTTGAGGGCGGAAAATTGGTCGCTGTGAGTTCAAGGAACGAAGAAAACGGTAGGCGGGTGGGGGATCGTTACAATGTGGATTGGTATCCCGACTACAACGAGATGCTGAAGCGTTCCGATCTGGATGTTGTTTGCATCTGTACACCGAGCGGTGCACATCGGGATCCGGCGGTCGCTGCAGCACAAGCGGGGAAACATGTTATCGTCGAAAAACCGCTTGAGATTACCCTGGAACGCTGCGACGATATTATTCAAGCGTGTGATAAGTCGGGGGTGCGCTTGTGTGCAATCTTCAACTCGCGCTTCACCGAAGGCAGCCAACTGGTCAAGAAAACGATCGAGAGCGGCCGTTTCGGGGTGATTACGTTAGGCGATGCCTATATCAAATGGTTTCGCACACAGGAGTATTACGATAGCGGCGGATGGCGAGGCACATGGGCACTCGACGGTGGTGGCGCTTTGATGAATCAGTCGATCCACGCAATAGATCTCCTCCAGTACTTCATGGGTCCCGTGAAAGCGGTGCAGGCGTTTACCGACACAATGACGCATGAACGGATAGAGGTTGAGGATGTCGCGGTTGCAGCGCTCCGCTTTGAGAATGGTGCGTTGGGTGTGATCGAAGGGACGACAACTGTTTATCCCGGTCTCTTAAAGAAACTGGAGATCTCCGGGAATAAAGGCACTGTTACCCTGGAAGATGAAGATATTATTCGGTGGGAGTTCGATCCGGACCTGCCCGAAGATGCAGAGATTAGAGAGCAATTCGCCGAGACGCGATCGGGTGGGGGCGGCGCTGCAGATCCCCGTGCGATCAGCCACGAGAATCACCGTCTGCAGATGCAAAACTTCATCGACGCCATCGAAAACGGGACGCCCCATCTGGTCGACGGTCGTGAAGGGCGTAAAGCGGTTGAGATTATCCTCGCCATCTACAGATCCAGCCAAGAGGGACGGATGGTAGAATTGCCTCTCTAATCCTCAAGGCAACCTACCATTGATTATAGAGAAACCGAGTTTTGAAGAAAAAACTCGGTTTCTTTCATCCAGTATTAGGTTCTATCCTCCCCAGTTAATAGGAATTTCGCTACGCCCAACTTGCCCGACCCTAACTGACATCAACAGCTGAAATTCGTAAGGAACAGAGATCGCCGTTCCGTTTTTCTGTCAAGTCCTAAAATAGCTTTACATAAACAGTTACGGATTACGGTTGATTTATAGCAAGTTGCTTTTGACTTTTGTGATAAACAGTTTGAGGGGTTTGATACCCCAAACTGAGATGAGGTCGCTCATTGTTGTATATAG
>JAJDUM010000012.1 GCA_022826645.1 Candidatus Poribacteria bacterium | reverse complement strand
CTATATACAACAATGAGCGACCTCATCTCAGTTTGGGGTATCAAACCCCTCAAACTGTTTATCACAAAAGTCAAAAGCAACTTGCTATAAATCAACCGTAATCCGTAACTGTTTATGTAAAGCTATTTTAGGACTTGACAGGCCCTACGCATTACTCGTTACGCATTATTTTTTGGGTGCCCTTCACCCCAAGTATAATGAAAAACTAAAGATGATAACTTGTACCATTTTTTGGAGATTCCCATGTGCGGACGATTCACACTGAAATCCACACCCGAGACTTTGACAGAAACCTTTCCCGGTTTCAACACCCCTGCCCCTGATGAAATGGCTCCCCGCTACAACATCACTCCCTCTCAGGCGGTCCCTGTTGTACCAAACAACGGAGACAAGACTGTCGAATTCTTCAAATGGGGGCTTATTCCGTCTTGGGCGAAGGATCCGAAAATCGGGAATCGGATGATTAATGCGCGCGCCGAAACCGTGGCGGAGAAACCGTCGTTTCGGACCGCCTATAAACGACGCCGCTGCCTCATCCTCTCGGACGGATATTACGAATGGCGAAGTGATCCCGGCAGCAAAACCAAGACCCCAATCTATATTCGGCTCAAATCTGAGAAACCGTTTGCCTTCGCGGGGTTATGGGAGGCGTGGTCTCCGAATATAGATGACGATCCGCTTCTCTCCTGCACAATCATCACCACCTCCCCGAACTCGTTCTTGAAAACTATACATCACCGGATGCCGGTTATTCTTGACCCCGACGACTACGACCGGTGGTTAGATCCAAGCGACCAAAGCGCCAAGCAGTTGGACGGACTCCTCAAGCCGTACCCCGGCGAAGAAATGATGGCTTACCCGGTTTCACGCTTTGTCAATCGACCCAGTAATGATTCTCCCGAATGCATCGCACCCGCGGACGGGTAAAGATAGGCAGACGGGGGGTAGAATCCGTAGGGGTTGGGTCCCCCAACCCGTTGGGCAAGGAGACCTGATTTTTGCCAAACGTGTTAAATTCTGTTAGATTTTGTTAAGTCATTGTGGATAACTGATCAATTGAACTATCCCTCTTGGTTCATATCAAAAGAAAGTGCAAAATGCGAAGCGAAACCGAGTTTTTTCTTGAAAACTCGGTTTCTGTTGTTTTTGTTCACAATAAATTCAATTTCAAAAAAGGAAGCAAATGGCAAACTACCAAGAACTTGCAAATCTGGTTTGGAATGTGGCGGACGATGTGCTGCGGGGACTGTTCAAACCCCACGAATACGGCGACATCACCCTCCCGTTTTTGGTGCTGCGTCGATTGGACTGCATCTTGGACGAGGAGGGACGAAAAGAGAAAGCCATCGATACCTACAATCAGTTTAAGGACAAAGTGCCCGAAGATGCACTGCCACCGATTATTCTTAAAGTGACAGACACCAACTTCTATAACACCTCCCAGTACGATCTTTCTCGACTGCAAGAGGACCCGAACAATATCCGCCTCAACTTTGAGAACTACATCGGCGGATTCAGTCAGGACGTGCGCGACATCATCGAAAACTTCAATCTTGATGGGCTTATTGAGCGGTTGCACAACAACAACCGATTGTTCATCTTCTGCGATAAGTTCACCGAAGTCGATCTCCACCCGGACAAGGTGGATAACCACACGATGGGACAGGTCTTTGAGGAATTGCTCCGCCGATTCTCGGAGATGTCCAACGAAACCAGCGGAGAACACTACACGCCGCGGGACGTTGTCCGATTATTGGTCTCGCTGCTGTTTGCGGAACACCGTGAAGATCTGAGCGGGCAGGGGGTTATACGCAGTATCTTCGATCCGTGTTGTGGGACGGGCGGCATGTTGACGATTGGGAAGGAGTACTTCCGTGAACACATTAATCCGGATGCGACGATCCGGCTGTCAGGTCAGGAGTTAAACGCACAGACCTACGCAATCTGTAAGTCGGATATGCTGATTATAGGTGAAAATCCTGGGGCTATCCGACATGGATCCAGCCTCTCCAATGACCAATTTCAAACGGAACGATTCGATTACATGATAACCAACCCGCCATTTGGTGTCAGTTGGAAGTCTGATGAAGCGGCGGTGAAAGCGGAATCGCAAAACGCCAACGGCAGATTCTCCGCCGGTACGCCGCGCTCCTCCGATGGCGCGTTGCTGTTTCTACAACACATGCTCTCCAAGATGGAAGATAGCGGGAGTCGGATTGGAATCGTCTTTAACGGGTCCCCGCTCTTTACGGGTGATGCCGGCAGCGGTGAGAGTGAGATCCGCCGCTCGATTATCAAAGAAGATTGGTTAGAGTGTATCATCGCGCTGCCCGATAAGCTGTTCTTCAACACCAGCATCTCCACCTATATCTGGATCTTGACCAATCAAAAATCGGCGGCGCGACAGGGCAAGATTCAACTAATCAACGCCGTTGATTTCTTCGATAAAATGAAAAGGAATCTCGGAGACAAGGGGGTTTTCATCTCCGATAGCCATATTCGTCAAATAGCCGAACTGTACACCGACTTTGAAGAGACCGAACACTCCAAAATCTATCCAAACGACTTTTTCGGCTACACGAAAGTAACGGTTGAGAGACCGCTGGTTGAAAAACGTGAAATTTTGGGTGAGGAGCAAGAGGTCATAGTGCGAGACAAGCGAGGGAATCCAAAGCCGGATTCCGCACTCCGAGACTATGAGCGTGTTCCCCTCACAGAGGAGATTGATGATTACTACCGTCGAGAGATCAAACCGCATTTGCCGGACAGTTGGTTGGACAGAAAGAAGGATAAGATAGGCTACGAGATCAACTTCAATCGGTATTTCTACCAGTACACGCCGCTGCGCTCACTCAAGGAGATTGCCGATGAGATGCTGGCACTTGAACGGAAAAGCGAAGGTTTGATGAATGAAGTTCTGGGATTATGATTAGCCGTAGTAGGCATATGGCTTTGCATCCCGATTCCATCGGGGCACCGTATGCCGTAACCAGTTATGCCCGTAGGTCGAGATTCATATCTCGACACCGATTTACCCACACACTGTAAACGGGTCTGTTAAGGAGAGGATCACTATGCCATATACCAATTATACCTCCAAAGAGGTGGCATCACGGGGTGAAGCAATCTATAGGCGAGAAATACGTGCCAAAGTTGAACCGAAACACAAAGGCAAGTTTTTGGTCATTGATATTGAAACAGGTGAATACGAAATGAACGGCGACGATTTGGTAGCCACGAAACGTCTCCTTGCCAAGCATCCCAATGCTGTTGTTTACGGTTTACACATCGGTTTTCCAACCGCTTATCGAATCGGCGGGCACTTTAAGGAAATGATGTTACATGAATCCACAAACAATGACTGACGAGCAAATTCATCAACTCGGTATAGAAGCACTCGTAAATCAACTTGGCCTTTTGGGAACCATCCGTTTTCTGCGACAATACGGAACAGGAGGCGATTACTCTGTGGATCGGTATCAATGGCTAAATGATCTTGATGTTAAAACGCTTGCAAAGCAGATTCAACGGGCACATGAAGAGAAGGGGGAGGAGAGTTGTGTGTAGGGAACAACGATCGTTGTTCCCTACGAATATGTGAGCTGTATCTGTAATCGTAGGGGCGAGGTTCCCTCGCCCATTGACCAACACAGGTTGAGACCCCCAAACCATACGGGTTGAATAGATTGTCCCGATTCATCGGGATGCTCGGAATAGCATAGGTCGAGATTCATATCTCGACACCCCCGGCCCCGCAAGCGGGGAGAAGAATTGTCGATTTTGGTCCGTTCCGAGACCAGGAAAAATCGACCTACAGCAGGTCGAAATCGTTTCTGATGTGTAACCAAAGGGTTGGGAGACCCAACCCCTACGAAGGATCATGCGTCTGTGTACTCCCTTGATTGTTTGGTTGAGATGCAAAGTCAACAGAACGTAGAAAAATTATCGCTTTCAATCTACTTGTGAAAGGAGGGATAGGTGATGATTACCGAACTCAGAGCACAAAATTTCAAATCATGGCAAGATACCAGTACATTACAGTTTGCCCCACTGACGGGACTCTTTGGCGCGAATAGCTCCGGCAAAACCAGTATCTTGCAGGTATTGCTTATGCTCAAGCAGACCGTGGAACAGCCATCAGATTGGAATAAACCACTCTACTTTGGTGATGAGGGTTCGTTGGTCAACTTAGGTAACTTCAATGATGTTATCCACAAACACAAACTGGATTTAAGTCTTGACATTTCTGTGTCGTGGAAGTCTTCTACAGTTGCAGATATTAATAAACATATTAAATCTTATAATTTGAATTTAGACACATTGTCTCCGAGTCAACGCTATCGAGATCGATCGGAGGAGATTTCTTTTTCAACCAATATTTTCCGGGGTGCCGTGAATAATTTTCATTATAAAACTGATCTATATAGATTTGAGGGTCAGCAACCAGAACTATTTCGGTGTTATGGGCTTCGCACTGCACGAACTGAAATTAGGGATATTTTTTCCAGATTTGAAGAGGCGTTTGAAGGCCTATTCTCCCGAATTTTTTACCTCGGTCCGCTTCGCGAATATCCCCGCCGCCATTACCCTTGGAAAGGTGACCATCCAGAAAATATAGGCCGGTATGGAGAAAAGACGATTGCCGCGATGCTTTCGGGGCGGATTCGACGCCTTTCTATTGATGAGCAGATACCGAAATGGTTACAACAGTTAGAACTGATCGATTCTTATGATGTTCGTCCACTCTCTGATACAGATGGAAAGTACGAGTGTCTCGTCAAACAGTACAAAGGCGGTCCCGAAGTCCAACTGATAGATATCGGGTTTGGCGTTTCCCAAGTTTTGCCGGTGCTAATTCTCTGCTATTACGCTCCTGAAGGTTCAATCCTCATCCTTGAACAACCAGAGGCACATCTGCATCCGAAGGCACAAACAGAGTTGGCGGATGTTCTGATTGATGCCGTGACAAATCGGAATATACAGATTATCCTTGAGAGTCACAGCGAGTATCTGCTTAGCCGACTGCAACGACGTATCGCCGAGAAAGAAATTGCTTCGGTTGATACGGCACTCTATTTCTGTGAAATCAACGATGGCACATCCGAAATTGAACGGCTTGACGTTGACGAATACGGCAACATCCGGAATTGGCCCCAAGATTTCTTCGGCGATGTTACAGGCGAATTAATTAAAAAGACCAAAGTCGAGATGCAGCAGCGGAAAGTGATGAGTTGATGGTTGTTGTAGATACAAATGTCGCTGTGGTTGCCAACGCGCTTTCAGAACAGGCCTCCGAAGATTGCGTGGAAACTTGTGCCGAGAGGCTTGAGGAAATTATGCGAGATGCGGTGAAATTAGTGCTCGATGATAACTGGCAAATTCTCGGTGAGTACGCCCAAAACCTACATTTCACTGGTAATGACGTCGGCGATAGGTTTCTCCAGTGGGTACTGCGAAACTGGAGAAACCCGCAACGGTGTGACCTAATCCACATTACGCCTATTGATGGTTCAGAGAATGCGTTTGAAGAGTTCCCAGATGACCCGGCGTTGGATGGCTTCGATCCAGATGATCGGAAATTTATCGCGGTTGCAGTTGCCCATTCAGAGAGGCCGCCTATCCTGCAAGCGGTGGATAGTGGGTGGTGGGATTTCCGCGACGCATTCCGTCGAAATGGTGTGACGGTGGAGTTTATATGCGAGGATGATATTCAACGGCTGCGCGAGGATACTTAGGATTTTTTCAAGATGTGCATTTCTAATAACGGAAATGGTATCATATATGTAAAGAGAAAAAAGAACGTGAAGCGGGATGCGGTGCATGGGTGTATTTAGCCCCAGAGGGGCGCCATGTCTATAGCCGGGCGATAGACCCCTCCTTCCAAGCCCCAGAGGGCCGATATGTGTATAGCACTTGGCTGTCTAAAGGATGGGGGTAAGTTCAATCTCGGTTAAAGCAGTGTCAGTTAATCTTAATTATCTGACTTATTTTTCCTGTATTTTGGCAAGGGGTCCACTTTAGTTAAATTAGGAGTAAATAATGATTGTTACAGATAAATCTTACATAGAAACACCGCCTGATGACACAGAACTTATACACTACTTGAATATATACCAATTACTATCAATGCTACATAATAAACAAATAATGTTTATTCCAGTTGCTTTCTATAGAGATGCCTTGGAATCTAATTTGTCATTACCTTCATTAAGAGAAGTAAATAATCACCTATTGTGGGAAGATATGAAGTGCCAACGTTAATTTGGGCCACAAATCAGTAAAGTTAAGACAAGTATTGTTGTTCAAATTCCACCGGCGTCAAATATCCTAACGCCGAATGGGGTCGTTTCTGGTTATAGACCTGTTCAATAAAATGCCCGATT
>JAJDUM010000052.1 GCA_022826645.1 Candidatus Poribacteria bacterium | reverse complement strand
CTATATACAACAATGAGCGACCTCATCTCAGTTTGGGGTATCAAACCCCTCAAACTGTTTATCACAAAAGTCAAAAGCAACTTGCTATAAATCAACCGTAATCCGTAACTGTTTATGTAAAGCTATTTTAGGACTTGACAGTAAAGCTATTTTAGGACTTGACATTGGGTTTCGCTGTCGCTCTACCCAACCTACGGAGGTTCTCGGTATGTTTTTACATTGTGCGAATTTGAATCGACGATGGGCGGGAAAACCGCACCCCTACAGGAACACCGATGATTTGTTATTGGGTAACAACCTGACATATTGTAACACATGTTACAACAAATGTCAACATATAACTCCGACTTGTTAAAACCTGTATATCCCAGCGGGTTGTTGTTTAGCTTATGGTAGATTTTGGAGTTGCTTAGATACTCCCAACTCAAAGGCAACCCCCTAAATCCCCCTTGTCAGAGGGACAGGTCCCGACTCGACAGCGGGCAACCACAAGGGTTGCCCCTACAACAATCAAGGTAACCCTCTAAATCCCTCTTATCAGTCCGTTCCCCCGATAAATCGGGGTAGGCGAGAAAGCGGACTTGGGAAGCGGTCGGCGGGTTGCTTACCATCGCATTGCAGCTTCGCGATAGAGCGTAATCTGCTCCATGCTGCGGCGGATCTCAAGTTGGATCGCCTTCCGTTGTCGATTGGCATCTTTGATGATGATCGGTGCTCGGAGAATATTGGTCATAGTTACGGCTCCTGATTCAAAGAAGATCCACATCTGTTGCTCGGTGTAGGGGTTGACGATGTACTCCTGTCCCGGCTCGAACGGGTCATACTTCGGGTATTCTAATCCAACCGTCTTATCGTAGCCATCTAACACCAATTCCTCCGGAGGGATCTTGGGCGAGTAACCGCTGAGTTTGCATCGCTGAATTCGGATTGGGCTACCGGATTTGTTGATGAGCCGCAGAGAAACAATGATTGCGATACGATGATTGTCATCACGGTTAATGAACCAGGTATCATCTGTAATGGCTTCGATCGTGAATCCGGGGATCTGACGTTTCTGATGATAGATCGCTGCGAACGCAATGACCGCTCCGATGCCGATAAGGGTCCAGAGACCGGTAGGCGTCGATAGGAATTCGAGCAGCTGTTTGAAGATTTGTTGTACCACCTCGTCTCCTCTCCTTAGTTCATTCAGTTCAAGGGTTCACGAGTTCATTAATGAACCAATCAACTAATGAGCCCATGTACCAACAATATCAACAGTTGCAAACTCGCACCCTTGGTTATGATTTCATCCCTCAATCAGGGGCGCCGGTCATCGGAACAAAGCGGACACCGCTAATGTTTTTAGTCTCAATGCCGTGTTCGGTTCTGTTAATTCGAACCAGATCTTGGTGATAGTCGCCAATTGGAAGTATCATGAGTCCGCCTTCCGCTAACTGATTGATGAGTCGATTGGGCAATTTTTTTGGCGCGGCGGTCACGATTATCCGGTCGTAGGGGGCGTATTTCCGCCAACCGTAATAGCCGTTCCCGTATCTGTGGTGGATATTTTGGTAGCCGAACTTTTCGAGCCGTCTCGACGCGCTCTGCGCAAGTTCAGGTAGAATCTCGACGGTATAGACTTGGTCAACTATCTCCGCTATGACAGCGGTTTGATACCCACAACCGGTACCGATCTCCAACACTTTGGAGGATGTCTCCAATTCCAGTAACTCGGTCATCAGCCCAACGATGTAAGGTTGAGAGATTGTCTGTCCACATTGGATTGGCATGGCATTGTCTTCGTAAGCAGCGTCCATGCTATCCGGGTCAACAAATAGGTGCCGGGGCACCTTCCGCATGACCTCTAGCACCCTTTTGTCTTTAACCCCGCGTTTTCGGATCTGTTCTTCCACCATTTTCTCGCGCAGGTCGGCATAGTGATTATCCATCGGCTTGCTCTGCGGACTTCTACGGAAAAAACGCATTATGAATTACCAGACCTTTTCACAAGGTTAGTGGAAACGTGAAATCTATTGGACCACCAGTGCTAGTTTGCAACTGTTGATACCGAGAATGAAACGTGATACGTGAAACGTGAAAACAGTGTGAAAACAACAACCTTGCCAACTCACGCCAAAGGTTATTGATAGGTACGGGAACCATTTCCGGTTGGGCATTGGCTCTGTAACATACATTTCTCACATTGGGGTGTTTTCTGACATATCCTTGCGCCGTGACGTACTATCAGGGCGTGATATTGATTGAACAGATGGCTGTCGTGTGGGAGGTTGTCCATGAAGATCGCCCGCAGTCTTCCGTAATGGAACTTGCCGCTGAACCATCCCAATCGCTCCAACAAGCGGTAGGTGTATGTATCAACGACGAAACTCGGCTTCTTGGCGGCGTAAAGCAGGATCGTGTCGGCGGTCTCCTCACCGACGCCATAAATCGAGAGTAGCTCCTCTCTGAGTGTCGGCAGCTCTTGGTCAAAGAGTGAGTTTAGCTGATTGTTGTGGTTCGCTTGTAGATGTGTCAGAAATGCGCGGACCTTTTTGGCTTTGGCTCGGTAGTAGCCTGACGGGAGGATGAGGGTTTCTAATTCGTCTTGGGGCAGTTTGCTCATCTCCTCCGGATCCAGTACATTTGCAGCTTTGAGGTTGCTAATTGCCTTGGCGGCATTTCGCCAGGCGGTCGCTTGACCTAAGATTGCACCGATAATAATCTCGAACGGTGTTTCGGCGGGCCACCAATGTAGGTTGCCGTATTCGGCATTGAGGTCATCGTATAGTTTAAGAATTTTCTTACGCATTATACCTTCCCATCATGATCCAGAACCATTGATGATACCACCACCTAATCTGTCAACTAGAACAGCGGGAAAATGATTAATGAATCAGTTTATCATATTCAGCGTGTGTTCCAATCCAGAACCAAACTAGACCTTCCTCACCTTCCACAGCGACAGCCCGATATTTGATTCCTACTCTTACAGACCAATACCTTTCAACTCTCTTCAAATGTAAGGATGGATGTCTCGGATTTCGCTTCAGCAATTTGAAATTGTCATTTGCCAAGTTTTGAATATTGCGAGGCAGCTTTCGATAGCATTCCCAAAATGAAGGAGTTGTGAAGTGATTCATAGCTGCTTGCATTTCCCAGCCTGAAAATCTGCAATTGCCTGATTAGCCAACTGATCTAATTTTCCAGATTTTGCATCTTCTTCAAACTGTCGATCCCATGCTTCGGCATCGAATTTATCAAACCATTCCCTGAAACTGGCAAGTTCTTCCGCTGAAAGCTGGGAAACGGCTGACTGAAGTTCTTGTACGGCTCGCATGATTAAACTCCCTTATGGTATTTGCACTAGACCTTCTGGCTCCCCGTTCTCAAGAGAGGAGCGTACAAACCTTATCTCAAAGTTAATACTTAATCGTCGTAGGATAAATTGATTCCGCTTTGCTATAGCCCTTTCATTGAACTTTAGTGTGTAGCGATAGGGTTTAATTGGCTCTATTTGTATCTTCAAATAACAACTCCCGCTGTATCCAAGAGATTACATCTTCCAGTCCTTCCGATTTTCGCAGGTCTGTGAACACGGCGGGCTTTTCGCCTCGCATCCTCTTGGTGTCGCGTTCCATGATGGAGAGGTCGGCACTGACATATTCTGCCAGATCTATCTTGTTGATAATTAGGAGATCGGAGCGGGTGATTCCCGGACCACCTTTTCGGGGGATCTTATCCCCGCCGGCGACATCGATCACATAGATCGCGGCATCGACCAGTTCCGGGCTGAAGAAGGCGGCGAGGTTATCTCCACCGCTCTCAAGAAATAGAATATCTAGATTAGGGAAGTCCGCTGTTATCTGTTCGACCGCCTCAAGATTGGCGGAAATATCCTCACGGATAGCGGTATGTGGGCAGCCGCCGGTCTCGACACCGAGAATTCGTTCCTGTGGCAGTGCTTCAAGGCGGGTGAGAATTTCGGCATCTTCGCGCGTGAAGATGTCGTTCGTGATCGCGGCCAATTCGTAGGTGCCCCGCATGCTTTTACATAACTTTTCGATCAGCGCGGTCTTGCCTGATCCGACGGGACCGCCGATTCCGATTTTTAACGGTTTCATGGAGATTTACCCTTTGAAATTCAGGATTCAGTTTTCCGAAAAAGGGCAGCCACAAGGGCTGCTCCTACATTCACATGCAACTGCCCTGAGTTAGGAGATAAATAGCCTTGAATATAGCCTTTCGTGCTGCATACCACGGATGTCAAGCCCGGGGGTGAAGCCGCTTAGATCGTCTATGTTTGCTCTTTCCGCAAATCGGGCGATGTCGATGAGATCGGGTCGAATACCTTGGATGATCTCTTGTCCGTCCGTAGGTTTCAGCGGAATGAGGCGTACTGCAGCGGAGACCTGCCCGACAACGTGGGCGTGCAGATAACCGAGGATGCCTGAGAATAGATCAATTCCGGCAGCGGACGCAACCAAGCCGTAAGCGATCGCGTGGTGTCCTGCACATTTGCCAGATTGGACCGCTTCGGCATAGCGGCTTAGCATCTCATTTCGTTCAAGGATCGCGGCGTTCCGAAGAAATTGCTTACCGATTTTGATGCTCCCTTCCCGTGATTCACGCGCAACTTTCATCGCAGTGAGCCGTGCATCGAGGTCAACAACCTCCTCGATCTCAGTTGCCTTATAGGTCAATCCAATAACAACCGCATCACCATTTCGCAAGCCGTGATGGAGGGTTGACCGGAGAAACCTCTCAAATGTCTCAGGGTCGTTGACGAGCTCAAGCTGCACGTAGGTTTCCAGACCGAAGGAGTGAGCAAACGTACCTGTGGGGAAAAAACTGTCTGTGAGCTGTAGGAGCGTCAATAGGGATTTACCCTCTGGGGCGGTATCAGTGGACATGGGCATGTGGCTGTGATTGTTGTGGGACACCTGTGAATATCCGTTCCTCAACGGTGTAGGTGAATCCGAGTCGGGTTAATTGTCTTTCAAGAACGGGTTCGTAAGGGACTAGAATGGCGCCGTCGTCGAATCCGATGGGACGGTGCAGATTTCCAATTTGGTAGCAGACGAGACCGAAGGTTTCGCGTTTCTCAGGACGAAGGACAAATACCTTCTCAGGCTTTCCTTCGACGACGATTTCAACGTCTGCATCCCGATACAGAACGTCGCCGGGCGACAAGCGGGTGCCGGTTGGCAGTGCGAGTCCAAGTTCTCGTCCGGCTTCCGTTCTGAGTCGCTGACGGCATTTTTGGCGCGCCTCCCAATCGAGCCTTACGATATCGCGCTGAGAAGGAGACGGTTCCGTTTGCGTTGTGACGATTTTTTCGACGATGATCATCGGTTAAAATCCGTATTTTGGAGATTACAGCAGCCAGTCAAATGATTTGAGCAAGAGATTAATCCCACTTTAATCTCCGTAATGTGTTTCGTAATTGAACTTATAATTATGCTCTTCTAAGGTCTGAATATTCAGTTGGGGGCCAGCGTATGAATGTATTTTTCCTTGTATTTTCATAAAGCAGTTAATCACATAGTGATCCCTATCGCTATCTAGATAATAAATGCCTTTAACTCTGTGGAACCAACCAGCTGCTAAATCATTTTCAATTGGTGAATAATAACTATTCGGAAGTCCCTCTATTTGGGCTACATTGGCTTTATAATCACATCCTTCCTGAGGATTACCTTCAATCACTTTAAAAGTAAATGATTTTGAAAAGTTAATTCGATTCCAACTTGAACTAACCGGTGAAAAATCGGAAAAGCGAATTAACTCCTCCGATTTAGAACTAAATTTATCAACTTTATACACTCGATATGTC
>JAJDUM010000123.1 GCA_022826645.1 Candidatus Poribacteria bacterium | reverse complement strand
TTCTGCTTGAACGATTGACTATATCTCTTGAAGATACGATTTGCCAATGGATCAGACATCTGAATGCTCCTTTCTACATCTATAATAGTGTAGTAATCAAGAGCTATTCATGTAAAGCTTATTTAGGACGGGTCAGCTGCGGGGTTGATAGTATCATGTTGCAGCGTGTGACCGACTGGAAAATCACGGTCTGCGCTTACGATAAACACATTGACGGATGGGCTTGGATTTGCTACAATTTGGACAGAAAAACCCAATCACGATTAGAAGAGGAACGCAATGGAAGAAGTCAGAATCGGTTTTATCGGCTGTGGCGGGAATGCTAACGGACATATGCAACGTCTGTCCGATCTGGAGGGTGTCCGTATCGTAGGGACATGCGATGTTCAGGAAGAGCGTGCGAAAAGCGCCGCCGAACGCTATGGTGCCCAACCCTATACGAACCATAATCTCATGCTCGAACGTAACGACCTTGATGGCATCTATCTGAGTTTACCGGTCTTTGCACACGGGACACCGGAGTTGGATGTGATAGAGCGCGGACTGCCGTTTCTCGTTGAGAAGCCGGTAGCGGTCAACATGGAAATCGCACGTCAGGTTGAGGAAGCGGTAAATGCCGCGGGGATTATCACCTGCGTCGGTTACCAATTACGGTATCTGGGTTCAACGCAACTGGCGCGTCAGGTACTCGATGAGGAAACGGTCAATATTGTTATCGGCAAGTATTGGTCTGGAAGTGGGCGTGGCGATCCGAATTCTTGGCAGCGTCAAATGAGCAGATCCGGTGGACAGATTTTAGAGCAGGCGACCCACACGATCGACATGATGCGTTACCTTGTCGGCGAGGTGGAAGAGGTCTACGCGATCAGTGCGAACCGGGTTCTGAAAGAGATTGACTGCCCCGATAATAACTGTGTAACGATGAAGTTCGCAAATGGTGCGGTTGGCTCGCTAACTACCTCTTGGTCTTACGATCCGGGGGATTGGTCCCACGCGAACGTGTTGGATATTTTGTATGAGAACCAACTCATCCACTGGGGCGTCGGCGGTTTGGATGTAAGAGAAGATGGAGAGGTTGTCACGAAAACAGCGCCGGGACCGAGCATTGACGAGGTTTTTGTCGGTGCCATTCGTGAGGGCGAGGGGTCTAAGATTCTGAGTCCGTACAGCGATGCGGTTAAGAGTTTAGCGATTTCACTCGCGGCGATTCGGTCAAGTGAAACAGGGGCACCGGTGTCCATATCCAGTATAGGTTGATATATTTAATAACCAATGGTGCTAGTGCTCTGTCAGATAAATGCTAATGGTCCTGCTCGTTGTGGATTGACAAATCCACAACACCGCTGCAAGGCGGGCTTGGATATGGCTATCCAAGCCGAGCAGGGAGTGACTTGTCATAATTTGCATGACAGTGTACTAGTTTGCAGCTGTTGATAACGTGAAACGTGATGCGTGAAACGTGATGCCCCGATAAATCGGGACAGGCGGGCGGGACAGACCCGATAAGTCGGGATTAAGAAACGCGTTACTACAAACTGAAGCGCGTAAGTCATATCTGAGAAACGGACACAGAACAGGCAAAAATGTAGGGGTAGATCTTGTGTCTACCCTTTCCCTTAAGTAGGAAAAGTAAGGAGAAATTATGAGTGAAAAATACAGGGTTGCCATCGTCGGTTGCGGCGGGATTTCCACTGCACACGGAATCGCCTCGCAAACCCTCTCGGAGATAGACCTGGTCGCTGCGTGCGACGTCAAATTTGAGGCGGTCAAAAACTTCGCAGAACGGTTCAACGTGGAGAACACCTATAATGATCTGAGGCGGATGCTTGAGCAGCAGCAGCCAGACGTGTTGATAGTTGCGACATGGCCTACGCTCCACCTGAAACATATCTTGGAAGGGGTGCGTTGCGGGGTGAAGGGTATTCTCTGTGAGAAGCCGATTGCTATCAATATAACTCAGCTTGAGCAGATGATTCAGGTGACGTCCTCCGCAGATGTACTGTTGATGGAAGGGTTTATGTATCGCCACCACCCTCTGACGCGCTCGGTCAAGGAGCATATCCTTGATGGCGCGATCGGGGAGGTACGCTTTGCGGGTTCCTCGTTTTCAACGGGACTGACGGATAGAACAAACTGGCGGCTACGGGGCGATCAGGGTGGCGGCGCTGTGATGGATTTGGGTTGCTACTGTATCAATGTCATCCGCCACATGGTTGGGGCGGAACCCCAAGCCGTATGGGCAACCGGCAAATTTGAACCGATTAGCGATGTATGGGACACACTGATTGGAACACTCGATTTTGGCGATGGCATTACGGGACAGTTCGATTGCAGTTTCGGCTGGACATGGCGTGAATGCTATGAGGTGGCTGGGACGGAAGGAACCATCTTCGCACCAAAGGCGTGGGGAAACAGCGAGGGTGAGTGCAGTTTCACACTGATCCGAGATGGCAAGACCGAGACGGTTACGGTCGAAGGGGTGAATCCGTATGCGGCTGAACTCCTGAGCTTGTGCGAAGCTGTATCCACTGGGGAACCGCCGCTCCTACCGATAACGGACGCACTGGCGAATATGCACGTGATTGACGGATTGCATGAGTCAGCGCACACGGGACGCCGTGTCGAAATAAGTGGAACGTAAAACGTGACGCGTGAAACGTAATGCGTAATACTTAATGCGTAATACTTAATGCGTAAATCACATCAACGGGAGTTCATTGGCTCACTGGTTCAAAAGTTCATTAGTTCCACTGATGAACCAACATCTTCCTACTTACTTCGCAACCCAATCGGATCATAGTGAGAGGCTAAGAGATGTATGGAGAACGTAGTACAGGAAAACGGAAAGGGACATTTGAGGTATGATTACCGAAGTCAGTGCGCAGAATTTCAAGTCGTGGGAAAACACAGGTCAATTGGAAATAGCACCATTGACCGGATTCTTTGGCGCAAATAGTTCCGGGAAAAGCAGTATTTTTCAGACGCTACTCATGCTCAAGCAGACTGCGGAGCGTCCGTCCGATTGGAATGGGACGATTGACTTCGGTGATGAGGGATCAGTGGTCGACTTATGCAGTTTCGAGGAGGTCATCCATCGTCACAATGTGGATTTAAGCCTCGACCTAACCCTATCGTGGAGATTGCCAGAAAAACTGATCATTGAGAGTCGCGGTGCGCCCGGGAGAGCGCTCCCCGGCTTGACTCAAAGTTCCAACCGCGTTGAAATCGAGACGCTCTCTTTCTCAACCACGCTCGTTGCGGCGGGCGCAGATTCGGTCGCAGTTGATGGCTTTGGCTATATGTCCGACGGGTACGAATTCTTCGGGATAGTGCGGGACTCCGATAGTCAGTACAAACTGATAGCACCTCCCAACCAAAGATTGCAAGGCGCCTTCTCTTCATTCCCATTTCGGTGCTACGGGATTCGGGACGGATCTGCGAAGATACCAGATACGCCTTTCTTGTCGCTTGAGCGGGCATTCAAGGATCTGTTCTCTCGCGTCCATCATCTCGGACCGCTCCGCGAACCTCCTCGACGCTACTACGCCTATAGTGGTGAACATCCAAAGGGTGTAGGGCAGTATGGCGAGCAGGCAATTGCCGCGCTACTTTCGGGCAGGCTTCAACTGCTTGCGATCGATGAGCAGATACTGAATTGGTTGCAGCGGTTCGAGTTAATCCACTCCTACCGTCTCCAAACGGATCCCGATGGCGAGAAGGATTACGAATTTCGGATCCAGCAGTATAAAGATGGTCCAGAAGTTCGGCTTGCGGACATCGGTTTGGGGGTCTATCAGATCTTGTCGACGCTGGCACTTTGCTATTATGTCCCGGAAGGTTCCATCCTTATCCTCGAACACCCTGAGGCACATCTGCATCCGAAAGCGCAGGCGGATCTGACGGACGTCCTCGTTGATGTCATAAAAAATCGGAATATCCAGATCATCCTTGAGACTCACAGTGAGCATCTACTTCGACGTTTGCAACGACGCATCGCTGAAGAGGAGATTCCCACGACTGATACGGCACTCTATTTCTGCAAAATAAGCGATGGGAAATCTGAAATTGAGCGACTCAACATGGACGAGGGTGGAAACATCGCAAATTTGTCACAGGATTTTTTGGGGCATGACCGAGCACACAAGTAACAAGGGGCTATCGGCACTTAACCTGATCCCAGAAGGAATCACATAATGCCTAAAGAGAAAATTCATGATTTACATGAATTCATGCGACAAATAAGCGATGAAATGGCTGCAGAGTACAATCGTATTCAAATGCGGTCGCCGGAAGATTCGGGAACCGCCGGGGACCAAGGCGAGGAGAATTGGACTGAATTGTTGCGCGACTGGCTGCCGCGCACCTGCGAAGTGGTTACAAAGGGAAGAATCATCAGCGCAGATGGTCGCACAAGTCCACAAGTTGATGTTTTAGTTCTAAAGGATGTGTATCCTGAGAAGTTGCTCACCAAGAAACTGTATCTCGCTGCCGGCGTTGCTGCTGCATTTGAATGCAAAACCACACTAAAAGCATGGCATATTGAAGATGCTGTGAAGACCTGTGCAGAGATCAAAAACTTGTATCCAACTCGGGAAGGAACGCCTTACAAAGAATTGCACACTCCCATTGTCTATGGGTTGTTGGCACATTCCCATTCTTGGCGAGGCGATAACTCTGCACCCGCGGATAATATTGAACGCCAGCTAGTGCGATCTGATAAATCGCATGTAAAGCATCCGCGAGAAACCCTTGATTTTCTCTGTGTTTCGGATTTCGGCACGTGGGTTTCTAGCAAGATATCAATTCTGAAAGGAAAACTATCCCATCCTGGCTTTCCGAATGGATCGGCACAGACTTCCTATCTTGGGTACACGAACGCTATTGAAAATCAAGTTGGATATTTTACTCCAATCAGTATTCTTATTTCTAAATTATTCCGACGACTTGCATGGGAAAACCCTATATGGCGCGACCTAGGAGACTATTATCTTTCCATAGGTAATTTCGGAGACGCTAGGGGAAGTTTACGTCCTTGGCCCACCTCAATTTATACCGAGAAAATTCGGCAGCGTGTTGAAAGCTACGCTATGGTGTCTCCTACTGATACAATGTATGATTGGAACGAATGGCATCCAGGCTTCGTATAGCAAAAGCCTTGCGTCTGTGCAGGAACGGAGTAATGAACCAGAAAATATCTGTGTGGGAGGAATAGGCATAATGTGGGAGTGAATTTAAGGAATACACTGTTGCCTTGGGAAACTTGCACATTTCCTGAATCATAGGGCACAGGCATCACCTAGGCAACACAGGTCAAAAATCCGCGAGATGTAAGAATCCGCGTGAATCGGCAAGTCAGATATTTCCCAAGTTCAAGACTTTCCAAGCTGTACATTCGGGAAACAGAAGATGAATAAGAACATGTAAGTCTTTATGGCTTGACGATCATTGGGAATAAGACCCAATCCAAAGGACTCCTAGATGTTTGAACAACTCCTAAAATACCCAATCGATATCTTCCGTCAGGGGGATTTTTATTTCGGAATTCGTCTGCCGGGGCTCATTCTGTTTCTGATCTTTGTTGGTTTGATTGTGGGATCGGTTTGGGCGTATCGGACGACGCGGGGGCGGACGCATAAAGGATTCCGTGGCTTTCTGATTTTCCTGCGAACCCTCGCACTTTGTGGATTGGCATTCTGCCTGCTGAAGCCTTTTGTGACCATTTATCAGACAAGCCCGGACGACTCCTATCTCGCCGTACTCTTAGATGAATCCAAGAGTATGCAGGTAACCGACTCGGTGAATGATGAATCCCGTCTGAGCAGCGCCAACACCCTGCTTTTTGCGCCCGAAGGTGGAATACTTAATTCGCTCAATGAGAAGTTCAAGACACGGCTCTTTTCGTTTGCGGGAACACCCAAGCGGATGGTTCCCGCGGAATTGGACGAAGCCAACGGCGAAACCACGGATATTCCTGCTGCGCTGAATGAGACACTTGAAAATCTGCAAGGGGTACCGCTGTCGGGCGTTGTGATACTCTCCGACGGCGCAGATGCGAGTGGTGAGGATATTGCGAAACTTGCGTTCCGGATGCGTGACCGCAAGGTGCCGGTGCATACAGTCGGAATTGGTTCACCGGAAGGGATCCGAGATATTGAGGTGGTGAAAGTTGATGCTCCACGCACGGCGGAAGAGGATTTTCCGGTTGATATTTGGGCGACCATCCGCCGCAAACGCTACAGTTCGCGGGAGGTTACGCTCAGACTCAGGGATGAGAACCGTGTTGTTAAGACGTTTAATGTCAATCTTAACGAAGAGCGCCCCAGCCGCCGTGTCCGAATCAAGTTTATTCCCCGGAACCCAGGGACACAGAAGTATGTGGTCGAGATCCCGGCGGAAACGGACGAGGCTGTTCCGCAAAACAATAGGAAGCAGTTCCTATTAAAGGTCGCCCCCAGCAAGCGCGTTAAGATCTTATATGTTGAGGGGGGACTACGCAGAGAAATTGGGATTATCAGGCGCGCGTTGGACAACGATCCGAATATAGAATTGACGCTTCGATATCTCACCTCCGAATCCGGCGTAGGCGGGGCGAACAGCGCAACTGGACATCAGTTTGACCTGTATCCGACTTCGAAAGAGGTGCTCTTTGACTATGATGCGATCATCTTTGGAAATATAGCTGCCTCGGAATTTTCGAAGCAGCAGCTTGAGGATACGGCTGAATTCATCCGCACACGCGGGGGCGGATTCCTGATGCTCGGCGGATCACGTTCGTTAGGCAACCATAGTATCGAGGATTCCTATATCAATACACCGCTCGCGCAGGCGCTTCCGGTCGAACTTGAGCTTGGTTCGCCACCCGCTCCAGCACCGGTAAGACGTCGGTTTGCTTCCCCGCCACTGCGAGGGCAGGGGACCTCGGCGACGGGATATGCTTTACAGTTGACCGCTGAGGGGAAAGCAGATCCGTTGATGGCGTTGGCGGACGAACCGCGGGAGAGCCTAAAGCGTTGGGAACAGTTGCCGACCTTAGGTAGTTACAGTCGGGTGCAGAGAGCCAAAGCGGGCGCAATCGTCCTCGCTGTGCATCCCGCAGACCGCAATGAATATGGGAATCGCGTCCTCATTGCTACGCACAACTACAACGCAGGTCGGGTGATGGTTTTCACGCCTGTCAGTTCGTGGAATTGGCAGATGCAGATGTCACATGAAGATGATAGCCACGAGCGTTTCTGGCGACAGACGGCGAAGTGGTTGACAACCGTTCAGAAAGACCGACTGAAGTTAGATATTCCCAAGACATCTTATGCCCTGAAAGAAACGGTCATCATCAACGCGACCGCTTATGATCATCAGTTCGAGGTGACCAATCAGGCGAAGATTCGGGTCATTATCACGGACGACAGCGGCAGAAAGCGGGAGATCACTCTACAGCAGGTGCTTGGGCAGGACGGGTTGTACACGGGGCGGTTTATTCCCTCGCGGCACGGTGAATACCGGGTTACGCTGGTTGGCACGTTAGGCGGCAAGAGTCTCGGTGAGCAGGACGGTCTCTTTGAGGTCGCCGAGTCGTACGCTGAGTTCACAAACGCAGAGCTGAACGCACAGCTGTTGCAAACCCTTGCAAATACCAGTGGCGGCAGGTATTATACGCTTGAAGATGCGTCACAGATGGTGAGCCACATTCCCTTAATTGAGAGTGCAACATCGCGGCTTGTTGACGAGGAGGTTTGGGATATGCCGCTCATTTTCGGAATAGTTATCTTTATGTTTGGGTTAGAGTGGTTTTTACGCAAACGACGGGGGTTGGCATAATAAAATCGAGGCTCATATCAAAAGAAAGTGCAGCGGCCTAGAGAAACCGTAGGGAACGCAGATCTGCGTTCCGTACTTCTCGATTTCTTTGCACGATTTCTTGGCATGAGCGAAGATCAAATTGGAGCAACATATCAAGAATAGAAGGAGTTACAAATTGAATCAGAGTTTACCTGACACAACGGGACATTTCGGAGAGTTTGGGGGTAGATATGCCCCAGAGACGTTAATGTCTCCGCTATTAGAACTGGAAGAGGCATACATGTCGCTTAGAGAGGATGCTGAGTTCCAAGAGGAATTTCAGTACTACCTCCGTGAGTATGTGGGACGTCCGAACCCATTGTACTATGCTGAACGTCTGACCGAAACGCTTGGCGGCGCGAAAATTTACTTAAAACGGGAAGATCTCAATCATACGGGTGCACACAAAATCAACAATACCATCGGACAGATTCTGCTCGCCAGACGGATGGGCAAGGATCGGATTATCGCCGAAACAGGTGCCGGACAACATGGTGTTGCGACTGCAACCGTGGCATCAAAGTTCGACATGGAATGCGAAGTCTATATGGGCGAAGAAGATGTAGAACGGCAAGCCTTAAATGTTTTTCGCATGAAATTGCTGGGAACAACAGTGGTACCGGTGAACTCTGGTTCGTGCACCCTCAAGGATGCAATCAACGCTGCCTTCCGCGATTGGGTGACAAATGTTCGGACGACATACTATCTAATTGGCTCCGTTGTTGGTCCTCACCCGTATCCGATGATCGTTCGCGACTTTCAGGCAGTTATTGGTCAGGAAGCCAGAGCGCAGACCCTTGAGCAAGCGGATCGGTTACCAGATTACGTGGTTGCCTGCGTCGGCGGCGGCAGCAATTCGATAGGTATGTTTTACCCCTTTTACTCGGATAGCAGTGTAAAGCTGGTCGGCGTTGAGGCGGCAGGCGAGAGCATACTCAGCGGCAAACATGCGGCGACCATTAGTGCGGGCAGCGTTGGCGTATTTCACGGTGCGAAATGCTACGTACTACAGGAAGAGGACGGGCAAATCACGCCCGCACACTCCATCTCAGCGGGTTTGGATTACCCCGGTGTGGGACCCGAACATAGCTTTTACAAGGCAACGGGGCGTGCCGAATATGTCTCGGTTACTGATGAAGAATCGATCGAAGGGTTCAAGCTACTATCAGAAACGGAAGGGATTATTCCCGCATTGGAGGCAGCGCACGCGATGGCATACATCCGCAAACTCGCACCGACACTCGATCGAGACCAAATCATCGTGCTCTGTCTCTCCGGGCGTGGAGATAAAGATGTGTATACCATTGCCAAAGTGCTAGGTGTGGAGCCGGTAAGCCCCGGTATCGCGAAATTACCGCTATAGCAGAATGAGTGACCGTTGAGCTTGGCACCGTGAAAACAGAGTAACCCCATGACTAAAAGCGAAGATTTTTCCCTAACTGTTGAGCAGGACGTTCCCACCGGAATGCGGGATGGAGTGCTGCTCCGATCGGATATCTATCGACCAGTCGGGATAGCAACCTGTCCGGTGTTGTTATGTCGCACACCGTATGACAAAGGGCAAGACACCTACATCCAGACTGCACGAGCGTTGGCTGGTAAGGGGTATATTGCAGTCGTCCAAGATATCCGGGGGCGCGGCATTTCCGATGGGGAGTATTTCTGGCAGTTTCAGAACAATACCGAAACCTTCGACGCTCAAGACGGTTACGACACCGTTGAATGGGCAGCGGGCATTTCCGGCAGCGACGGACAGGTCGGGACCTGGGGACATTCCTATCCGTCATGGTGTATATGGCGTCTCGCCGGAACACAACCGCCCTCCCTCAAGGCGCTGTTTGCGAGCGGTATGTCGTCACGGCTGCTCGACCTAAACTTTGGCATTTTTGAAACAGGGCGTCGTCTCCAGTGGACCTACAAGATGGCGGTCAACGCGCGTCGTCGGATCGGGGATGCGTTTGGACCCAAATCTGAGGACGAAGCTGATGCACAGTGGCACGAAGTGGAACGAGGCAAGTGGATCTGGTACTTGCCCTTAGGTGGACTGCCCGATGATCTATTTTCTAGCTTGACCCCACTCCTCAAAACGTACCTCAGGGAACAGGATAAAGAATTTTGGGCGTTCCAAGACATCCATCACAAGGTCAATGTGCCCACATGCCAATTGACAGGCTGGTATGACCGGCTTATTGGGACGATTGATAATTTCACGGGTATGGTGACGGAAGGGCCCGAATCGCTTCGAGACCAACATCGGCTAATCATTGGACCGTGGGGGCACAATAGTAATAACCTAACTCGAAGCCAAGGACCGCTGGATTTTGGTCACGACGCGGATACCACTTATCCTCAGGAAGTCACTCGGTGGTATGATTATCGGTTCAAGGAGATTAATAATGGATTGGAATCTGAACCACCGGTGAAGCTATTTATTATGGGTGAAGACAGGTGGCGATTTGAGTCCGAGTGGCCCTTGGATCGCACTCGATACACTGAGTTTTTCCTTCGCAGCGATGGCTCCGCTAATACCGTGGGTGGTGACGGCGCGCTCTCCATCTCTGAGCCGGGCAATGAACCTCCTGATGCGTATGACTACGATCCTAGAGATCCGGTGATGAGCCTGATGGGAATTGACGCACAAGCGGCACCGCGAGATCAATCTCCACTGGACGGGAGACGAGATGTTCTGGTCTATCAAACGCCCCCACTCGAAGAAGATATTGAGGTGACGGGTCCAGTGGTCCTAAAATTGTGGGCAGCATCAAGCGCGCCCGACACCGATTTTACAGCAAAACTGATTGATGTGCACCCCGACGGTTTAGCGGTGAATCTGACATACGGCATCATGCGGGCACGCTATCGGAACGGTTACAACGATCCGATCCCCATCGAACCGGGGAGACCTTACGAATATACCATCTACCTTAATCCGACAGGCATCTTGCTTCGGCGCGGGCATCGGATTCGGCTCGATGTGTCGAGCTCCGATTTCCCCAACTTTGATCGCAACCACAACACCGGTGCGGATTTCTGGTCGGACACGGAGTTGCGGGTAGCGCACCAGACCGTGTTCCACAGTTCCGAATACCCGTCGAGACTTATCTTGCCGATCATCCCCAAGTCTTGATGTGTCGTGCACGCGGCGAGAGGAGCGAAAGCAATGATTGATGGACCACACGGATGTAGAGCATCGGAGTTTGAAGAGGTGATCGCGCTGATCAATTCGGTCTTTAGGACAGGTACAGACCAAGATATTCGTACAGACTATCCGTTGGTGTTTAACCAGTCCAAGATGGAGTATATGCGTATTCTCAAGGTGGATGGGGTGGTCGTTGCCCATGTACCGGTATGGGGGCGCGAGGCTGTTGTTGGGGAGGATAGGCTCCGGTTCGGAATCATCAGTCCCACGGTCACACATCCGGATTACCGCAGACGCGGATATGCGACGCAATGTCTTCGGGATTGTGTCCGCGTCA
This sequence comes from Candidatus Poribacteria bacterium, assembly GCA_022826645.1. Lineage (GTDB taxonomy): Bacteria > Poribacteria > WGA-4E > WGA-4E > PCPOR2b > PCPOR2b. The sequence continues at coordinate 32,541 of JAJDUM010000123.1, read as the reverse complement.
TGGAGGATGAGGGGTGGCCTCTGTCCGTGTTATGGACGCTGGAGGCAACGTTTCCATTCTATCAGCAGTCGGGTTGGGAGGCGGTTGGCTCACAGGGGCGGCTGTATCGACTATTCCCGGGGGAACATACGCTGTTTGAGGACGGACCTTTCGACGTAGTTCGGTGGCACTCTACGGACACCGATTCGTTTGATGCCATGATGAAAATCCACGCCGCGGAACCCCACCGGATCGCCCGTACCGGCGAGGAATATCGCGCGCTCTTTACCTTACCCAAGACAAAGACCTTCCTGGCAACACATGGTAAGGAGGTCATCGCTTACATGATTTTTGGCGAAGGGGTTAACAAGCCCGGATTGATTGAAGGGGGAGGCGATAAAGCGGGATTGGAAACCTTGGTCAGACACCTGTTGTTAAACCGTGCTTCTGATTCGGAGATTCAAGTGCTCCTACCACTGGTTCCAACGAGCTTAGGACAACTAATAGAGGAGAAGAAACCGGGGAGCGGACGCCCGATTGAGGAAGCCAACGGCGTGGGGTATCAGATGATGCGCATCAATAGCCTTGAAAGACTGTTGAGACAGATTGAGCATCACCTGCGAAGTAAGTCAGCGGACATACGTGGAGAGGTTTGTCTTGTCTGTCAAGAAACCGATGAAGCGGTGACGCTCAGATTCAGGGATGGGGGTGTTGACCTATCAACTGAGAGATCCGCAGACGCCTTAGTCTTGACCCGTCGGCAACTCACACAACTGATCTTTGGATCGCACCCCGCCGCAAAGCCGGTTGAAATTAGTGGCGAAACGGGTAAAATTCTCCAAACGATATTCCCCTTTTACGTCCCGATCTGGGAGTTAGATCACTCCTGATCCCGAAGCGAGGATACAGAATGGCAGTTAGGGAAATTCTGCTACTGGGCAACCCTAAACTTCTTGAGATATGTGAGCCTGTCCGACAAGAGCAGCTGAAACAGGTGGAGCCTATCATCGAAGACCTCCACGATACTCTTGTGGGTTTCAGACGAAAATATAACGCGGGTCGTGCCATTGCCGCACCACAGATCGGCGCGATGCAACGGGTGGTCTACATGCACATCGACAGACCGGTGGTATTCATCAATCCGGTCTTAGATCTCAAGAGTGCGGAGATGATGGAGCTTTGGGATGACTGCATGAGTTTTCCTGACCTTCTCGTCAAGATCCATCGTCATAAACGGTGTCGAATTACATATCGGAATGAGAATTGGGAGGAACAGCGCATGGCACTTGAGGGAGATCTCTCGGAGCTTCTACAGCACGAAGTCGATCATCTCGACGGGATATTGGCGGTGCAGCGTGCAATTGATCATAAATCCTTCGCGCTCAGAAGCCAGCGCCGGTTCTTAGATGAAGAAAGGAAAACCGATTGAACCTTAACAAACGTCGAAAGAAACTGCTTAAACGCACTTTTCTGGACTATCAGCAAACTGCGGAATTTTTCAAGAATCCGCTTATTGTGGAGCGGGCGGAAGGGCTCTATTACTGGGATGTAGAAGGGAAACGTTATTTCGATGGCATCGGCGGTATATTTGTCGCTACGCTCGGACATAAACACCCACGACTTATGGAAGCGATGCGTCGGCAGATGGACACGCTAAGTTTTGTGCCTTCAATGCATGGGATTGCAGATGTTACGCTGGATTTCATCGAGAGGTTAGGCGAGGTGACACCCGGTAACTTGAACTATATCAAGCCTTACAGCGGCGGCTCGGAATCAATTGAGTCTGCGATGAAATTCACCCGTCAATATTTTAAGCAGAGCGGACAGCCGGGCAAGTACAAGTTTATCAGCCGATATTTCGGATACCACGGTGCGACTTTCGGTGCGATGTCCGCTAGCGGTACGGGCAAGCGAAAAACTGCGTTTGAGCCACAGATGGGCGGCTTCCTGAAGGTTTTCCCGCCGACCTATTACCGCGACCGTTTTTCGTCTTGGGAGGAGTGCAACCGGTTTTGCGCACAGATGTTCGAAGACGTGATCATTAACGAGGATCCGGACACCGTCGCAGGAATCATCATTGAACCTATCGGTAACACAGGCGGCATCATCACACCGACCGCGGAATATTTTCAGTTGGTTCGTGAGATCTGTGACCGCCACAACATCATCCTGATTTACGACGAAATCATCACCGGGTTCGCTCGGACCGGATCTATGTTCGCAGCGCAGACCTTCGGCGTAACGCCGGATATCATCTGCAGTGGGAAAGGACTGTCTAGCGGCACGATCCCCTTGGGCGCGATGATAGCACGGGAGGACATGGGCGAAGTCTTCTACGGTCCGGCAGCAGATGACGTGAATTTTGCACATGGTCACACATTTGCGGGCAATCCACTTGCAAGTGCTGTGGGCATCGCCGTCATTGATGAGATGGTAGAAAAAGAGCTCGCTCATAAAGCGCGTGAACTGGGGGACCATCTCGCTGCAAGGCTTGAGGATTTGAAGCAGTACGGCGTCGCCCGGGAAGTGCGTGGGAAGGGCGTATTGCGCGGTGTGGAACTGGTGACGGATAACCAGACCATGCAGCCGTATCCTGAACTTGGGAGTGCTTTGAAACGGACCGCGCTGCAGAACGGTTTGGTTATTCGCGTTGATCCAACATGGTTTGCGGTCGCACCGGCGCTAATCGCAGAGAAATCAGATATAGATGAATTATGTGACCTGATCGAAAAAAGTTTGATCGAGGCTCTAAAACAGGTGGACCCTTGACCTATTCTTAATCAGGAGTACCTAATGAAAATTATGGTTCCACCAATTAAGTGTCAGGGGATAAAAACCAAACTTATACCTTTGATCAAGCAAACTGTAGATTGGGCTTTTGAAGGAACTTGGGTCGAACCTTTTATGGGTTCTGGAGTCGTCGGTTTCAACGTTATGGCACGTAATGCCTTGTTTGCAGATAGCAACCCACACTTGATTAACTTCTATCAAGCAATTTCTAATGGGAAACTGAATGGTTTGAAGGTTAGGAGTTTTTTGGAACGTGAAGGCAAAATGCTGTCTGAGTCTGGTAAAGATTACTATTATGAAGTGCGATCCCGATTCAATAAATATCATGATCCCTTGGATTTTCTTTTTCTGAATCGATCTTGCTTCAACGGCATAATTCGTTTCAATGGCAAGGGAGGTTTTAATGTACCCTTCGGGCACAAACCACAGCGATTTTCTAAGGCATATATTACAAAGATTGTGAATCAGGTTGACTTCGTTCACGCAGCGTCACGGAATTTCAATTGGTCATTTATCTGTCAGGATTTTAGAGCAACACTAAGTGGGCTTTCCGAGGACGATTTTGTATATTGCGATCCGCCCTACGTGGGAAGACACGTGGACTACTTCGATAGTTGGGACCAAAAAAATGAACAACAACTGTTCACGATTCTGAGCCAGTGCCCTTGTAAGTTTATTCTGTCCACTTGGCATAGCAACCAACACCGAGAAAATACCTTCCTCGGCGCATTATGGTCAAGATTCAACATCCTGACCAAAGAACACTTCTATCATGTCGGCGCAGCGGAAGCCAATAGAAAGCCGATGCTTGAGGCATTGGTAACAAACTTTGTCCCTAAACCCTTAGATGCAGCCCCAATTGAACGATCCGAGCAGTTAATGCTTCTCCAAAAAATTGCAGAATATCAGACTTTGACCGATCGACCCAATCAAGATAGTTAGACTGTAAACAATCGGGATTCTATCCATCTTCGATATCAAAAAGGAAGTTGACACTTCTAAAAATCCGTGATAATCTTTTTTGTAAGGAATCTTTAAGGAGGAACACAGATGCAACCTTTTCTTGATTCGACGGACGTTGTGAATGATGAGTCTGAATTGCGCGAGCGCGCCGAGCGAGACGGATACCTATTTATCCGTGGCCTACTGCCCATCGACGTGCTGGAGAACTTGCGGATACAGTGTCTTGAAATTGCGCGAGATGCAGGTTGGGTTAAGAAAGACACGCCGTTGGAAGACGCCCTCGCGGATCTGAACAGTTTTTGTGTTGAGCCGCAACCGGAGTACATGGGAGTGTATTTGCACATGTACAAACTCCAAGAGTTTCAGGCTCTGCAGCATCATCCAAACTTAATTGGTGTGATGGAGCGGATATTGGGTGAACCTGTGATGCCGCATGCGCGGATTATTGGACGAACGATTTTCCCGCAGCGGGAGGTGTTCACCACACCCCCGCACCAAGACTTTATCCCTATCCAGGGCACGGCTGAGACCTATACTGCATGGATACCGTTGTGCGACATACCACCGGAGTTAGGTGGACTACAAATCGCGTCAGGCTCGCATCGGCAAGGCGTCTACGACTTTAAGCCAGCGATGGGGGCGGGTGGCATTGCGGTCACCAACCCACTTGAAGGAACTTGGGTCAACAACCCGTTTAAGCAGGGAGACGTGTTAATATTTCATAGCATGGTGGTGCACAAGGGCGTATCGAATTCGAGCGACAGGCTGCGTATGTCGATGGATGCCAGATACCAGAAAGTAAGCGATCCCATTGCACCGGGCAGCCTACTACCACACGCTCAGCCGGCCACTTGGGAAGAGATCTACGCGGATTCCGATTGGGATCGGGACGATCTGAAGTACTACTGGGAGAAGTGGGATATGGCGGTCAAGGAGTACGATAATAGCTACCACGAGAAACGGGACAAGATGGGATTTGAGATGGCGGAAAAAGGAGACAAAGGTTCGGTCTCGGTGCTGCAGCGGATCGTGGCCCGCGATACGGATCCGGCAAAACGGGAACGGGCAGCAAACCTACTTGAGAGGCTTGAAGCGCAATAAAGGTCGGGAGATTATTTTAGATATTTGCCGACTAATAGGTCAAGTTTCTGCCTCGTTGATGCGGACATTCGCGTCGGATCCGTGACAATTGATTTCTCAAGTGCATGAGAGTAAGAACAGTCAACGCGTTCTGCAGAAAGGTTAGAAATCACAGCCCTGACGATACGTTTGGCGGTTTCCACATTAGCGGATAAATTCTCAAGAATCATCTCCGCTGTGACCGCATCGTGGTCGGGATGCCAGCAGTCATAGTCGGTTGAACAAGCGAGAACGCCGTAACAGATTTCTGCCTCGCGGGCAAGTTTCGCTTCCGGCGCAGCGGTCATACCAATGACGTCGAATCCGAGATGCCTGTAAACATTGGATTCAGCCTCCGTAGAGAAGGCGGGTCCCTCCATACAGATATATGTACCACCTTTATGAACCGTTGCACCAACATCGCGGGCACCGTCATGTATCAGTTGGCTCAGGATAGGACAAAACGGGTGGGCAAGGCTGACGTGGGCAGCGAGTCCTTCGCCAAAGAAGGTACTTACCCGGTTCTTGGTATGGTCATAAAGTTGATCGGGAACAACAAAGTGGCGCGGTTCGATCTCTTCTCTGAGGCTACCGACTGCACTTGCAGAGATAATCCACTCGACTCCTAAGCTTTTCAAGGCGTAGATGTTAGCGCGCACATTAATCTCCGATGGGAGAAGTCGATGCCCCACGCCGTGACGCGGTAGAAAAACCACACGCGTCCCTTCAAGTGTACCTAAAATTAATGAATCGCTCGGCTTTCCAAAAGGGGTTTCAACCTCGATTTCTTCAACATCGGTTAGTCCCTCCATCTGATAAAATCCTGAACCGCCGATCACGCCGATTTTAACACTCATGAGTTCTCCATTCTATTTAAGTCAGTATACTTCCTATCGTTGTCGTTAACAACCCCGGAGGCATATCTCGATAAAGTAAAAGTGCTTACCTATTTTATCAGATCAGCACACTGTTTTCAACCGGTTTTCACCAATGCAGGAGATACAGGTCATGAATGGGTTTGAGAAGGCAATCGCACAATACAATGGAGAAGGGTTACACAGTTTGAACGTTGAGACGATTCAGGTGAATATCGGGCTCAGGTGCAATCTGGAGTGTGCTCATTGCCATGTGGTGTCATCGCCACGCCGCAAAGAGATGATGGATTGGGAAACGATGGAGTATGTGATCGCTGCCGCGGAAAAGGCAGATGCCAAACTTATAGATATTACGGGCGGTGCGCCCGAGATGCACCCACAGTTTCGTCGATTTGTAAAAACGTTGAGGGAAAAAGGGTTTCCGGTTCTGGTAAGAACTAACCTCACGATCTTGCTCGAAGCGGGTTATGAATCCTTCCCTGCATTCTTTCGGGAGCAAACGATCCAACTTTGCGCATCTCTGCCCTGCTACATGGAAGAGAACGTTGATGCACAACGCGGCACAGGCGTATTTGAGGACAGTATCACAGCACTGCAACGTCTCAACAGCTACGGGTATGGCATCCAACCTCACCTACCCCTCAATCTTGTGTATAATCCTGTTGGACCCACGCTGCCGGCAGACCAATCCGAACTTGAAAAGGACTACAGAGAGGCATTGCGATCGGAATACGGCATAGAATTTACAAAGCTACTGACAATTGCCAATATGCCGATCGGTCGGTTTCGCAGTGACCTGAAGCGAGAGGATCAGCTTGAAGGCTACAATCAACTGCTCCGCGACTCCTTTAACTCGGCAACATTAGATGGCCTGATGTGTCGGCATCAGATTAACATTGGGTGGGACGGTAGTATGTATGACTGTGATTTCAACTTAGCGCTCAAGTTACCTGTGGAAAAAGGGGTGCCGCAGCATATAAGAGATTTCGATCTGGAGTTGTTCGGGCATCGGCGTATCGTTACGGGGAACTACTGTTTCGGCTGTACAGCGGGAAGTGGGTCATCTTGCACCGGTGCATTGGTATAAGGGGAACTTGGACGAGATGGTGTCATTGCGTTGTGGGAAGTTAGCAATTGAAGGGGAGTCGAGTTCCGCTGTAGCGACTTATCTGCGGGTGAAAGAGCTGGATCTCATCTTCGATCTGGGCAGATGTCCAATGAGTTTTATCGGCACTGGCCATGTGTTCATATCCCACTTCCATTTGGACCACTATTTTGGGATACCAATCTATGTCAGTCAGCGATGGCTCAACGGGATACCTCCAGGCAACATCTACGTGCCCAAAGAGGGTGCTGACCAGCTACAGGACCTAATTGAACGGATTTCGTTGTTGGACTGTGGCAAGGTATGGGATTATCACCTGACACCGGTAGAGGCAGGTGATGCGCTTCCGTTTCGTGAGAATCTTGTTGCGCACGTCTTGCCGCTAGATCATCGCGTTCCGTCGGTAGGCTACCTTGTTTGTGAAAGAAGGGACAAACTCAAGGCTGAATTTTTTGGCACCCCGGGACCGGAAATCGCCCGAATGAAGCAGAATGGTGTTACCGTAACAAACCAGGTTGAGCTGCCCCTTGTGGCTTATCTGGGAGACACGCGCACCGTTCCTATTGACTTCCATCCACTCCTGAAACAGTGTCAGGTACTGATTTGTGAGTGTACCTTCCTGCTTCCCGAGCATAGGGACCGTGCAGCACAGACAATGCACCTACATCTGGATACCTTGCCGATGCTACTGGAAATGTTTGAGAGTGCACACATTGTAGTAACCCATTTTTCGCGGCGCTATTCGCCTGATATGATCCGGGAACGGGTCTACGCCGCGCTTCCACCGGAAGATCGCTCACGCCTTCAGTTGCTGATGTGAGTGAGCGAATAGCCCTAAAGAATTCAGTATTCACATACCCAAGATTGTAGAGGTGTCCATATTATGTCAGAAAAGAACGTAACACATGCAGACGAAGTGCAGCCAACACCGTCGGAACGCTTTTTTTTCGACAATAACGGTTATTTGGTGTTGGAAAATGTTCTATCGGAATCCCACGTGGCAGAACTCCGAGAGGCACTGTTTCGGGTAATGGCCCAACGGCGAGAAAAGACGGAAAAAGAGATTCCTCATACAGGCATGACGGATATTAAAGGCGAGAAAAGCACTCGCATCTTCTATATCCTAGACGACCATCCACTGTTCCTTGAAATGCTAGACTGGTCTCCGATGATGGCTTATGTCAAAGGATTACTCAATGAGATGCCACACCATCACGCATCTGATGCGATTGTTGAGTATGAAAGTGATCTAACGGATCGAGGGATGGGTTGGCATATTGATGGCCATGACAGCGGGTACCGTGGCATGGGGCCGCCTATTCCCTTTCTACAACTCAAGATTGGCTACTATCTGAACGATATGACATCGCCCGGTCAGGGAAATCTTTGCGTTATACCGGCAAGCCACAAGGCAACACATGAACCATCCCAAGACGATCTACAGCGCCCTGATCTTTTTCCCGGGGCGGTGCAGATTTGTGCCCCGGCGGGGACAGCAATTCTGTTCCACAATGCCCTTTGGCATTCGGCGGGCCCTTTCACCCAACCGGGTGGCTTCCGACTCATGCTCTATTATGCCTATGAGCATCCGTGGATGATCGCTTCCCAAGAGCATTGGGGTTATTCCAAAGGCTTCTACAACAATCGTCTTTCTTCAGACCAGCGGAAACTGTTTCACGGTTTTCTATTTGATCCACCCGAGCAGCGTTGGGGTTAACGGAATGCTTGTTCCCAATTCTGTCGAGGTAGGAGGTTCTCATGGATAGTTGGTTAACTACGGAACAATGTCAGGCATACGACGAGCAGGGATATCTGCTACTTCGCGGTGTGCTTGATGATAAGGATTTTGCCCCGCTGCGGCAGGTCATTTCGTCTGCCATCGACGATCGCGCTAAAGAACTCTATGACGGAGGCAAAATACCCAGTCTGTACGAAGACCTGTCCTTTTACCATCGGCTGACACAGATTCTCCGCGAATCTCAGAAGGGACCGCTTCTAAGTTGGAATTGGAACAGAGAGGTTTTCAGCCGCGAGGTTTATCAACTATTAACCCATCCGAAGATATTAGATATTGTTGCCTCTTTGATTGGTTCTGAGATTACTGTTAATGGGGATTACTGGATTCGTTTCAAGATGCCGACCGGAGGTGAATCGGTCTTTCCGTGGCACCAAGACAGCATCTATTACAATGGAAACGCCGATTCAGGTCAGCAAGTTATTTTCTCGGAGGAGAGTCAAATTCTGACGGTATGGATTCCCATGGTAGATGTTGATGAGCACAACGGCTGCCTCCAGATAATTCCTGGGAGCCATAAACGGGGGCTTCGACCGCCACGCCGGGATGAGAATGGGCGACTCATTCCTATAGAGGATATTGAAAGCTGGAGCGAGGTGCAAAATGTGCGCATGAAGGTAGGAGATGTCCTCGTATTTGGCAATCTGACATTTCACCGTTCCCTCGAGAATACCAGTGAAAATATTCGCTGGAGTGTGGACCTGCGGTACAGTCCAACCGGTAGTCCACTAGAATGGTTGCTCGAAAAATGGCCCGGCTTTATCGCACGCAGTGAGCGACAGCCCGAAACGGTCGAATCATGGGAAATGTGGGAGGCCAAAAGAACTCCCTCCGACCTCAGATAACAGATGGGAACATTAGCAGCCGATTAGCATTGGAGAGTCTTAGTTGGGGAGATTGACAGTGGACATGAACCAAGCGTTATACAAACTCGGTGTCCGTGACGACACACTATCGGCAGGAGAGAAGCATTTCTTGGATGTGAGGGGTTATCTTCCACTTGAGAATATTCTTCCCCAAAAACAGATTGCATCTATGATTCATCGATTGGACGAGTTGGCAGCAATCGAGGGAGAGGACGCTGGCAAGGAACTTCATCAAGAGGGTGGGACGATCAGGGTCAGCAACCTTGTTAATAAAGGAGAAATGTTCGCGATCGGTTTTTCGCATCCGCGTGTGCTGGCTGCCATACGTCATGTGATAGGTCCGAGGTTCAAGCTCTCCTCATTGGATTGCCGCATGGCGCTGCCCGGACAGGGGCATCAAGCGTTTCACGCAGACTGGCGTTCGGGCGTGGCACCCGGTGATTACTATGTTTGCAACTCCATGTGGTTACTGGACGATTTCACTATCGAAAATGGTGCGACGCGGGTTGTGCCGGGATCGCATCGCAGCGGCAAGCACCCTAAAGACGCACTGGAAGATCCGAGCCAGAAACATCCCGAGGAAATTCAACTTCTTGCCCGGTCAGGAACCGTTATTATCTTCAACTCACATCTCTGGCATGCTGGCGGATTGAATCAAACCACCGCCCGCCGCTACGGAATGCTCGCGTATTATTGCCGTAGGGATCATAAACAACTGACAGACCAGCGTAAATTTATCCATCCAGAAACCCACGGGCGTCTGAATGAGGCACAACGGTTTATCTTAGGGGTCTGAACGCTTCCAATCACCCTGACACTGTATATGCCAGAAAAGAATTACGCCTTCCGCTCCGCGAAGCATCTCCGATACAGGGCAACAATTTCTTCATGTGACGGTTGGCGCGGATTATTAGCGGGACTACCACTTGCTATCGCGTCCGATGCCATCTGATCAACGACCGCCTCAAACTTGTCCAGGTCAATACCAATCTCCCCCAAGCGCGGCATCTGGATATCGATAATTAGCCGTTCCACCGCTGCGATCGCTCGATCAGCCTGCCCCATCAGAGACAATCCCTCTGTCGGTTCACCCATCGCGCGCGCAATATCCGCAAAACGCTCAGGGGTCCCAACAACGCTAAATTCCATGACATCTAAGAGCAGGACGGAATTCGACAGACCGTGATGGATGTGGAAGTACGCGCCGATTGGACGAGACATCCCGTGCACAAGCGCAACGGACGAGTTGCTGAACGCCATACCAGCGATAGACGCTCCAATCATCATATCCGTCCGTGCTTCAATGCCCTCACCATTTGCCCACGCTTGGCGCATTGAACCGGAAATCAGCCGAATTGCCTTCAGTGATAGTGTATCGGTAATCGGTTGTGCCCGTTTTGATATGTAGGCCTCGATCGCGTGGGTCAAGGCGTCAACGCCCACCGCTGCCGTAAGACCTGGTGGCGTCGTGAGCGATAAGAGTGGATCGATGAGTGCCACCTGTGCTAACAGACACGGGCTGCTGAGCATCATCTTAACATTCCGCTCGGTGTCGGTGAGGACGGTGACTTTCGTACATTCACTACCGGTTCCAGCTGTCGTAGGAATAGCGATAAGGGGCGCACCTCGATTGGGAATCTTGTCTATCCCCATATACTCCGCGAGCGGGTCGTCGTTGGTCAGTTTCACGGCGATACCTTTCCCGCAGTCAATCGCACTGCCGCCACCGATACTGACAATTAGGTTGCAATCTTCGTTTCGGTACTGTTCCCAGCCGTCATTGACGTTTTCTAAGGTGGGATCGGGCGTTACATCCTCAAAGATTGATGCCCCTATCCCGGCAGCACCGAGTTGCTTGACAATCCCATCAACATACCCAAGTTCCGCGATGCCCGGATCGGTGACAACCAGTGCCTTGCGTCCTCCCAACCGCTTCGCGTGTTTACCGACCTGCTCCGCTGCGCCGATGCCAGTTACGACGGTTGGTGGAATCGTGAAGGACGATACCATTGAGTTTGAGAAATTCATCCGCTGCTCCTTAGCCTATAAGCGGGTAGGCAGACACCATCAATTTGCTTCGGGAAATAGTTGTCGATACTCCTGATCAAAGGCCTCCGAACCGTCATCCAAGCGACGCTCTAAGGAGATGCCCGGTAGAAATGGCGGAAGTTTGCCCGCGAGAAAGACTGAACGATATCCACCATCCGGATAGTGCGTTGCTCGTCCGTCGGGCCAGAGAATGGTGTGAATCTGCCGTGCAACCGGTTTCTTGAAATCGGGTTCGACCCGGAACCGCTCAATCGCATCCCAGTCGAGTTCCACCCCGAGTCCCGGCGCTTGTGGCACTTTAACCTGTCCGCCCTCGACCTTAAACTCTTTGAGTAGGTTGTGCGAAAAGATATTGATACACGGGATGGCGGGCCAACGGGCGCTCTCCAACACCGCGCCCAGATGCACGGAGAACATGGTGGTCAATCCTGTCCCCACCATCTGTAACCAGAATGGCATCTGCGCGCGTTCTGCCAGGATACCATCTTTCAGGGTACGGTTGACGCCCCCACCGATGACAAATCCGTCACACACACCTTCGTTGATTGCTGTCATCACTGGCGGATTCCCCATGTGCATGGCAATCGGGGTGCGGATTTTCTGTCGTAGCAGCGCATTTCCTGCCACATCCTCTTGCGGGATAGGGGATTCCACAATCGCCAGATTGCTGTATTTCTGTTCGAGCCGGCTAATCAGTGGCGCAGCCAAGTCCACACCAAGGAGCAACCCATTGAAGTCGGCGTCTAATTTAAAGTGGGGCGATACCGCTTCGCATACCGCTGCTAACTGTTGATCGATGTCGAACCAGGGCCGCGCTTTTACCTTGATATTGGTAAATCCCTGTGCCTCCGCCGTTTTTGCTTCCGCTGCCCACTCTTCAGGTTTCATATCCTGCGCCCACCAAGACACAGGGCACGCCTCACGGTATTGTGCTCCCATTAGGCGATGACAGGGCACGTCTAACAACTTTCCGGCAGCGTCAAATAGTGCCATCTGTAGACCTGCACCGAGACTATCATCCATAAGGAAATCGAAGAGGTTGCGGTCGCGCACTCGATTAAACTGTTCGTCCCCCGATCGTCCCCACGTATAGTGCGGCAGCGTTTCTCCGATTCCAATCACTCCCGATGCCGTAGTTACTTTGCATAACTCCACAACGGACCAGTCGGAAACTCTTACCTCTTTAACGTGGGCGCAACGCGGATGGAATGGCACATTCAGTACAATCCGTTCAACATCTTTGACGATAGAATCTTTTGAGGTCATGGTGTACTCCTACAATTCATTCAGCGTTCAATTTTTCAAGTTGCTCAATTATCAGATTCAACCTGGGGCGGTCAGAGTTTTTCCTGCCAATGTACAACCATCTCAAAACGCCCTGCTTATCGATGAGGAGTGTCGCCGGTAAGTACATATCCCGGTTGTGAAACCGATACGGTTTGACGATCCCGTACGCTTCGTGGATTGATGATCCGGGATCAGCCAGAAGCGGCAGGTCCATTGTGACCGGATCTTTGAAGCGACGGACGATTGGTTTCGGTTCAGGTTTTATGGCAACAACAACGGTATCATATTTCTCATCAAATAACTCGCGATTTGTCGCAAACTGCGACGTAAAATTAGCACAACTCGGTCAGTAGGTCTGCAGCAGCAGTGTCGCCAGCACGTGCTTCTTTCCTTTGAATTGGGATAGGCTGACAAGGAGACCAGTCTCGGCGTCGATAAGCCTGAAATCTGGCGTTGGCGAACCGATCGGAAGCGGCTCATCGCGTTTGAGTTTTACCAACTCGGTTTCGAGTTCTCCAATTGCAGACTGCGCCAAACCGGCATCGTCGGAGAACTTCCAACGCACGTATCCCGATTTGTCAATGACAATGATCCCACTTTCGATTTGTAAACGTAAGACGGTCGCATCATACTTTGTTTCAAAGGTGTCCGATTTTTGCTGCAATTGGGAGTTGAACTCTGCGTACTTTAATCCATCACTTACGACGATAAGGTTAGATTTCCCATGGTAATCGGTGAACTTAATCCCTTCGTCACCGGATGTAATAGGTGTCCGTAAGACACTATCGCCCACCTCCAAACCTTCCGAGACAGACGCTGTCAGAACCAAGAACAGCACTATAAAAGCATAGCGTATCATATTTTTTTTCTCAACGCGCAGGCGTAAAGCGTTACATTCCTTTCTGTAGGTTTAAGAGGTACAGTAATTCCTATCCGGCACCGTCTGCCATTGTTTGCTCGTACCGACGCCTTATTTCCTGCAACATATCGTCAGGTAATCGACCACGCTCTGTGGCGGCGAGGTTGTCCTCGAAGTGGTCGATGTTAGTGGTGCCTACAATGGCAGTATGTACGTTTGAATCGCACAGCAGCCACCGCAGCGAAGCCTCTACGCGAGACATATCGTCTATCACCTCTGGGGCAAGAATCTTCCGGGCGTTGTACCATGCTTTAGCGTTGTTTTCATTGGGATGCGACTGTTCGTAAATGGCATTCGCAATGGGCCCCTTGATGATAATACCCATATCCTTCTCGCGTGCAGCAGCGATGACATCCACGGGTTCCTGCTGAAACACATTATATGTGAGCTGCAGCGTGTCGTATTCACCGATCTCGATTGCTTTGCGCGCAGCATCCCCGTCTGCAGAGAGGCTGATGAAACGCACTTTTCCCGCTTCCTGTGCCTTCTTCAAACCCTCCAACCCGTCGCCAAACGCCACATCATCATAGGTGGGACTATGTAGTTGCATGATGTCAATACAGTCGGTGTTCAGACGTTGTAGACTCCGGTCGATTTGTGGCTCAATGGCTTTAGCCGAGTAATCCAAGGTTTGCACCCACTCGCCATCCGGCTGTTGCACACGCCACGAGCCGCACTTCGTGGCGAAGTAAAACTCGTCTTGGCGATGCCCGATGTATTTGGCAATTAGCTCCTCGCTCCAACGGTATGCCGCCGATGAATCAATGAAATTCACGCCAGCGTCGAGGGCACGGTTGAGGAGTCGTCCGACATCATCTCCCTCCTCCGGTGATGTCCAGCCGATGTGCCATGCGCCGAAACCAAGTTCTGACACTTCTAACCCTGTGCGTCCGAGTCGTCGATATTCCACGTTTTTTTCCTTTCAGTTTTCTATTGACCTGCGCCGTCACTCATTTAGCAGGGCGGGTACTATTGCGTTCTCTACCACGAAGAGGCGAAACGGAGAATCATACTGATTCTCAGTCGCCAAGCTCTTGGCGAATCCACGCATGCAGGATGTGGTTAAGGATGAGGTGTACGTCTTCAACAGGACCATATTCATGGCTGTCTACAACAACACTTACATCTGCTAGCTCCTGAAGTTTCCCACCACCGAATCCTGTCCAACCGATAGTTTTACAACCTACATCCTTGGCATAACGAATGGCGCGAATGATATTTTCAGAGTTGCCGCTCGCGCTGATAGCGATCACAAGATCGCCGGGGTTGACCAAGTTTTTGAGTTGTTCAAGAAAAACATCTTCGTAACACACATCGTTCGACCACGCCGTCATCGTTGAGACATTATCGGTTAAGCTGATTACCCGAAAGCGGCGCACACCGGGCAGACTGGTTCCTTTGCCCAAGTCAGTGGCAATGTGGGAGGCGGTAGACGCGCTGCCGCCGTTACCGATGACAAAGATTTGGCGATCCGCGTGATATGCCTGCATTACAAGATCGATGGATTGACGGATGTCAGGCAGAGAAAGGCGGTCCAAGACGCCCTGTAAGTGTGAAATATATTCTTGGATACGGTCCATGAACCATCTCCGACATTTAATTGGATAGCATGTAGTATCTCGAACTTAGATTGGGTTAGCCCCGGGTTCAAATCACCAACGAAATTGCGGCAAGATCCCCAATGGAATCACCCAATTCAGCAGGCATGATTTTCACTGCCTCTGAGGGGCGCTGCATTGCCATCTCCGCTACGGTGCGTCGGATGGAGGTAAGTAGCAGATCACCGGCAGCAACGGCAATTGTTCCGAGTAACACAATTTGGGGGTTCAAGATATTGACGAGATTCGCGATTCCCCATCCCATGTAGTAGGCAGTTTCTTCCATCAGCGCGACCGCCAAGGCATCTCCATTTCGTGCGGCTTGGAGCACATGTTCTGATCTGACATGGTCAATCTGTCCGCCTGCCAGCTTCAAAATGTTTGTGTTAGATTGATCTGTGATCGCCTCTTGGGCACGACGCGCGATTGAGGGACCTGAACATAGGGCTTCGAGGCACCCATGCTTGCCACACCCGCAGAGAGGACCGTCGGGGAGCAGGATCTGGTGACCTACCTCTCCAGCACTATCATTTGCGCCGTGATAGATCTCTCCATTGGCAACGATGCCACCGCCGATTCCTGTGCTCATCGTCATGTAGAGGACATAATTGTAGCCACGTCCGCCCCCGAATCTTGCTTCGGCGAGTGCGCTGGCATTTGCGTCATTCTCAAGGACTGTTGGGATGTGAAATTCCGACTCGATCATGTCCTTCAACGGCAGTGCGTCCCACCCCGGCAGATTCGGCGGTGAGTAGACAACCCCGGTTTTCGTGTCAAGGGGCCCGCCACAACTCACACCAATGCCTGAGATTTCTTCACGGCTTAATCCGCTCAGACCAAGCACCTCATCAACCATACCCAACAGTAGCTGCACGGCATGTTGAGGTCCTTTTTCTGACTCAGTTGGCTTTCGCGCCTTCTGAAGGATGTTCCCATCTTTATCAGCGAGGACAGCGGCAAGTTTCGTCCCGCCGATGTCGATGCCGATAACATGTGATTTCATTTGAAAACACTCTTAACCAAAGAGATACTTTTGTACAATATCTTCCCGCACATGAACCCCCAAGCCAGGGGTTTCACGCACAGCGAGATAACCGTCCTCTTGCACCCACGGATCGCCGATTAGCTCGTGCTGCATTGGCGATTCGTGCGGTTTGAGGTCCATGGCTACGCCATGTATCGAACCAGCGAGCAGATGCACGCTGGCAGCCGTGTTAAGCGCACTGCTCCAGGTATGAAAACTGAATTCCAGATTTTCCGATTCGATAAGTTTGATAACATGAAGAGAACCGGTGATTCCGTGACAACGGCCGGGATCGATCTGCACGACATCGACGCCTCCCGATTGGATGAGGCGGCGGTAACTCTCGATGTTCCACTCGTCCTCACCTGTACCGATGGGCGTAGCAACTGCCGCCCGAAGTCGGGCATGTCCTTCAAGATCGTCAGGTGGTAACGGTTGTTCAATCCATCTGAGTCGATAGGGCTCAAGATCTCGGAAACGTTGAATAGCGGTCGGGACATCCCAGAGCCTGTGGTGCCCGGGGGTGTCAACAATCAGCTCGAGATCGTCTCCGATCACCTGCCGTACCTGCCGAACAATTTCGATATCACGTTCCCGGTTTTGACCGAAGAGCGCTTCTGGCCGCATCCCCCATCCAGCTTTAACGACTTGGTATCCCTCCTCACGAAGAAAGCGAAATTCGTTGAGCGTCCAGTCAAAATCCTCCATATCAAAGATAAAAGATGCCATGGCAACAACCTTGTCATGCAGCTGTCCGCCCAGCAATCGACAGACCGGCACCCCCAAGGCTTTTCCTTTGACATCCCACAGTGCCATGTCTATGGCGCTCACAGCAAACGCTGCAATTCCCTCAGGCCCATACCACCAAATCCGTGAAAGCATTGTATGCCAGAGTCGATCAACGTCTATAGCATCCTCACCAACAAGCAACGGGGCTAAACCCTCTTCGATAATAACCTTAGTTGCAAGCGCCGCCTCTCGGAACTGCGAAATACATTCGCCCCAACCGACCGTTCCGTCTTCCGTTTCCACGCGTGCAAGCGTAATATACCGTTCAATACCTTTGTAGTGCGGTTCGGGGTACGCGAGCGGGAAGGCTTGTATATCTCGGACTTTCATATTCATTGACCTCATCTCAAAATTAACGGACACTACCTTACATCAATCGTAAATTCGGTAGCACTTCATCTATCCGCTTGCCTCGGGTACTGGCTGCGGTCGATCCTGCAAGAATAGTAGGAGACACAAGCTAATTAGCAGCAATCCACCCATCAGCAGGAAACCGAGGGCAAATCCATAGTATTCTCCCACGACCCCCATGCCAGCGGGAACAACCCCAGCGCCAAAGAGGTAGACGAAGGGAATCATCAAGGAGACAGCCACGTTGCGGGTCTTGGGAGGTCCTACATTCGCCAGCCCCAGCAGTGCCACAGGGAAGAAAGCGGAAACGACCGCTGGCTGGAGAAATACCACAGTTATCAGGACAATCTTTTGACCGAAACCCATCAAGCCGGTCAGAATAGCAGTTGCCGTGTAAACCCCTCCCATGACCCGCTTTGCGCCAAAGCGATCCGCCAACCAGCCAGCGAGAAAAACAGCCACAAGTCCAGATATCCGCGAAAGCCCTACGAGGGTGTTCACCAGCCCTTGCTCTAGTCCTTGTTCGCTAATGAGATAGACTGGGAGGATTGCATAGACCCCCACACTCGCGCCGCAAGCCAAACTCATTAGGACCGCAATAACCCAAAATGATGGTTGGCAAAAGATGCGTCCGACATTATCCAGGCGCGGCGGCTCACCGGCAAATCTTCCGCCTTGTCCAAACAGAGCGAACACCGCTGCCATTATCAAGCCGCCAACACCGACGATTATCAAGACACCTCGCCACGATGTAAAAGTTAATCCCAATTCGGCAACGATCGGTGCTAAGACATAGCCCATCGTCGGACCAGCCTCGTGCAGGGAAATCGCTTTTCCCCAGTGTTCTGGATCAACCAGACGGGTCATCGTTGCCATCGCCGATGGAAAATAGAGCCCCGACCCCACGCCGAGTATTACCATGCCGGTTTGGATTCCGAGCAGCGACCGACTGAATGCGATTATCAGCACTGACAACCCACAAGTTACTGAGGCAAGTAGGATTGTACCACGATGTGTAATCCTTTGGGAAACGAAACCTGATCCCAGCATCACCGGCGCAAATCCGATAGAGATAAGGAGAAACAGGCTACCGGACTTCGCGTGGGACAGATGCAGCTCTTCCTCAATCTGTACTAACAGCGGTGAAAATACAACCCGCGAAAGAAATGTAAAAAAGAGAATCCCGGCGAGAAACAGAATGGGGGTTAATATCCGATAGATACTTTTTTGACCGCTTTTCTGCACCGTAATTTTCCTACTATCACCTTCCTTGATTTATTAAAATAAAAGATACCGACTGTCGCGCCTACTTTACTTAACGGACTGCTTTCAAAGGGAAATCGCTCTTACCGAGACATAGAAAAACAGGAGATTACTGTGGCTGCATTTCTGTCCAATAGACGCAGTTGGAAAGAATATCGTGACAGCCCTCACCTGCGACACCGTCAGTATACATCACACTGGGAACGTCAACGCGGTTATGCCCTGTAGGACGTTCCAAGGTCGGAAGCCAGTGCGGAACTGTCATATCCGGTTTGGAGAGTAAGTCAATCCGGAACTTGCCACCGATATGCGGGGCTTGCAATCCAACGATCTCGGCACTCTGATGTGCCCAGTTTCCCTCACTGACGGTTTCTGGTTTCATCAGGGCAAGTACGGCAAAAATGCCACCGTTCGGTGCTATGTGGATGGCACCATCCATAGCGAGACTCCAACCCTTCCATTCCTTAGGTAGTTCGTCGGAGAGTGAGCGGCCACTCCACCTACCGTTCCCATCCACCCACACAACCCATGCTTGGGACGGTATAGAAAAGGAAGGACAGGTCGAGTAGAGGATGTGAGGGGTGCTCTCACCATCAACTGCGATAGACCCAAAACGCAAGTCGCTATGTTCGGTGTCAATGAGCGTAACTGTCTCGCGCGTGGCAGGAAGTGAAACCGGCGTGCCGTCAGCTCGCTCCCATGTTCTGCCACTATCAGGACTGCGGAGATAACCGACAGTATATGACCGATTTTTATCAAAGATCAACAGGGTCATATGCAACGTCCGATGGTCTCGACTCCAAGCCAACGCCCCCTGATAGCGAACATATCCGCCCTTATCGTCTTGGAAAATCGTGCTAGGCTCCTGCCAAGGTGCATCGGGTGGTTTGGTGTAAAGGTTCACATACCATGGATCGGTTCCCCGATTTTCTCTTCCCGTTAGGTAGAGGGTGTCGTCCAAACCGCAGACCATCGTGGGGTAGGTACATCGTTCACCAAACTCAATTTCGTCCTCCCATGCCGAGGCATCGTTTGGACGAACGGAACGCCGGTAACGGAAGGGATGATGGTGCGGGTAATACACGATGTGAAGGTAGCCCGAGCTGTCTACCGTTAATGCAGGACCGCCGTGATTATCGTATGCCTCACCGACGGTATATGTCGGAGACCACTGGTTCGCTTTCCGATCCAGTGTCCGGGAGCGTACACGGAAGCCTTCAGCGATTGTATCGAGCCACGCTACGTGCGTTCTGTCCTGAATCGTGATAATTTTGTTGGAATCGCCGTATGCCGTCGCACGACCACAACCGTGTTCTGATAGTAGAAACAGATTTTTTTCCACATTGCTGTGTGCCCATGTCTCCTGCAAAACTGAATTGGACATTTCTTGCCTCCATTTCTTCTGACAGCAATTCGGATGCAGCTATCTGTCCATTGGGACAATCCGACTACGATACCCTTAAACCCATCCGTGATCGATCGTGATGGGAGAGCCGGAGGTCTGGGTTGTCCAACCGTTTCCGCTATCGAGGACTACCTCTCGACCGGTGATTTGAGACTGTTCGGCAGCGAACAAGATCTCCATAATATGGCGACCCCACTCTCCGTGTGTCGGTGGCTCGATATTCTTTTCGATTGCCTCGGCAAACGATTTCCATTCGTTGTGCATCTCGACGGGTGGATCATCGAAGGGCACATCTTCCCACTTATCGCCCTTTCCGACCCGAACATACTTTTCACCATGTTGACTGAAGCGCAATGTACCATTGGCACAAATTACTTGACAACTAAAGTCAGGTGCACCGTCAGCATATCCGATAGCCACGGCGACCCCGGCAAGCCCGTTCTTATATCGGATAAACGCCGTGGCAGAGTCATCGCCTGCTTGATAGTGTGCACGTGCACCGATAGCCGCGGATACCGACACCGCCTGTGATGCCATGACCCATGTGAGTCGATCCACGACGTGAACGCCATTGGTCAACCACATACCACCGCCGTGGTAGCGGCTGCGGTACTGAGGTCGACGTCCCGGATAGCCCCAATTCTTCGACATGTAACATACTGCCGTTATGAGCGGTCCCAAGTCACCTGAATCGAGGATCTCCTTCGCCTTGACGCTTGTGCCGTAATAGTGTTGGCTATACCCAACCATCAACTTAACATTGTTTGCAGCGGCCGCCTCTATCATATTGTCACACTGCTGCAGGTTGATCGCCATCGGCTTTTCGACCAAAACATGCTTTCCAGCGTTGCAGGCGTCTACAGTGAGCTGATGATGGAGTTGGTGACCGAGGACAACCGCCACTGCCTCAACCTCATCGTCCTGTAATAGCTCGGTATGGGTTTCATATCCCCTTGGGATATCGTACTTATCCATGTATTCACGCCGTTTTTCCTCGAAGAGGTCAGCAACGGCTACTACCTCTACGTTATCCAATGTAGCAATGGCATCACAGTGGGAGCGGGCGATTCCACCCAAACCAATAATTCCGACTTGCAATTTCTTCATTGTAATCTCCTATCTGTTGAATGTAGCGTTATACTCACTCATACGTAATCCTAAACCGCGTCCGTCGTTCTTTAAACCGCAGGCCATTAACAGCGTGAATATATGTCGGTGTCTCGCACGCACGGACAGTTTTGAGTAGACAGCAAATAATGTGTTCATTGAGATATGAACATGTCTAAAACATGATCGGCAGATTAATTGGTTGGACTATAATCAAGGGCGCCATTTCGTGGCCAAGTGCCGCGAAATATGGTCTGCCATGGCGGCAACGGTCAACATCGGTGGAACACCAATGGAGGTCGGAAACAGGCTCGCGTCCGCGACGAACAACCCTTTGACGGCGTAGGCCTCTCCCGTGGGGTCTACAACAGCCGCACGGGGATCTTCTCCCATCCGAAGTGTGCCTTGGGGATGGCTAGAGGTAATGAGAATGTCGTTTTCGACAATCCCGCGTTGACGAATGATTTCAAGATTGCTCTCCCGTTGCATAATGATCCGACGCGTGTAGGGGAGTACGGTTTTTTTTGCACCGGCAGCAAAAAGAAGTTGACCTGCGTGTATTAACCCCTGGATTAATGATTCTCGGTCATCTCGGTTGAGACGGTAGCGTATTATCGCACCGCCTCGTCGATTCACCGTGACCCGTCCCGATGAACGGTCGTGGAGCAGTACAAGTAGTGCGGCTATGCTACGATGAGCTTGCATCAGATCTCTATGTTCGCGCCCGAAGGATGGCATACTAGCTGCGACTAACGCCATCGGTCCGAAGGCAGGAAGGAGTAGATATCCGTTATCCGGGTTACGCTCCAGGTTGAGAAAATGGTCAACGTAGAAACTTTGGGGAATCCCACGATAAGCATCAACAGCCTCATCAAAGAAACCGCCCACAAAGATAGCGGGATGGAGATGTAAATTACGCCCAACCTGCCGAGACGGATCGGGAAGGCGGCTGTTCAACCATAGCTGAGGCGAGTTGATCGCACCTGCTGCCAGAACCACCGCTTTGCTGCGAACTGTGAACTTGCGCCCTTTGCGGCTCGACCTATCGCCTATCTCAGCCGCGTTACCCGTCTGAACCGCAGCCCCCATGGATAGAGATGTCGTCCGCCCAACCTGCTCCAACGACTGTGTATCGCGAAACCGAAATTGTGCCGTAACTCCGACCACGTGACCGTTTTCTACGTCGATGTTTTCTACAAGACAGTCCGTATAAAGGCGAGCGCCAGCTTCCAGCGCTTGAGGAATGTAGCTGACCGCCATGCTCTGTTTACCGACTTTCGATTGGGAAATGGGACACCCAAGCAGGCAGTCCGCAGAACAACCGGGACATGGACCCCGATTATGCCGCTGTATCGTCCCACGCCAACCCATGACTTGGGCACCGCGGCGAATGGTTCGGTTCAACTGGTTGACCTGCTCCTCACGAATTTGCTTTACCCCGAGGGTCGCTTCCACCCGGTCAAAAGAGGCACTGAGATTGCTCGGTGATAAATCTTGAATCCCAAACTCAGTTTTCCATCGGTGCAGAATCGCGTCAGGGATACGCACTGCATAGCACAGATTATGGACAGTAGAACCACCAACTCCCCGCCCCTGAGAAATCAGCACCGAGCCATCGCGAGTCGTCCGCATGCCGCCATCCCAAAACAGACGGAGCAGCATCTCTGGTGTATTCCCTGTGAATGTCGTAGGATCGTGAACTTCGCCCGCCTCCAAGACGACCACCGAAAGTCCGGCTTGGGCGAGTTCCTTAGCAGCAACAGCGCCACCTGCGCCCGATCCGATGACACACACATCAACCGATTCAGTGATATCCCGACTGACCGTACGTCCCTGGATTATCATCCTCTCCTCGGTTCGTCAGTTACGTTCTCGTAGACGCCGATAGAAGATTGGCTATAGTAGCCGAGAAACGTCACATCGCGCAAGCCTCGAAACAGACGTCGTCGTATCCCGAAACGACTTTCCGCCCACGATCGAATATAGGTGTCTGCGTCGCCTGAGGCAAGTTGGGTGAAGAGGCATAACTTGCCACCGAACAAGATTGGGCACCATTGAAATAGGTGAAGGGCTCGACGGAACCGTACCTGTACGTTTCTTGGTAGCGCAGTAAGGAAGGCATCAATGGTTATTACAGTGGGAGCGTGACCAGCGGCTGAGGTTGCGCGTGCACTAGGTTGTTCCCACCCGACAGGGGAATCTGTGCCCACCATACGTTCGGTTAGAATCCTTAAAATGTCCGCTTCGGTCGGACTGAAGAATTGCAATGTCATGTAGTATGGCTGCAGCAGTCATGAATGTGGGTTGCCGCACATTCGTGCCGTAGCGGTGAGCGGTTGCGCTTCGGCGCACAATTCAGGAAATTATTTTCGCAGCGTAGGCGTGGTGTAGCTTTCCCGCATCATCACTCTTCAACAGTTCTCCCATCCTCGATGCGTATCACCCGCTTTCCTAATTGCTGGACGAGTGAGAGATCATGTGTCGCAACCATGACCGTTGTACCACGGAAGTTGAAACTCTCAAAGAGATGCATAATCTCAAGTGACAGTTTCGGATCCAGATTTCCTGTGGGCTCGTCTGCGAGGAGAACTACCGGGTCATTTGCCATCGCGCGCGCAATAGCGACCCGCTGCTGCTCCCCACCCGAAATATCCTCTGGAAGTGCGTCTTTTCGATGGACCAAACTCATCTGATGGAGGAGTTGATCGACCTGCTGGCGGATTTGAGGTCGCTTGGTTCCAGTAACTTTCATGGCAAGCGAAACGTTTTCTTGAACGCTTTTATTGGGCAGCAGCTTGAAATCCTGAAAGATCACTCCCATCCTACGACGCAGATATGGTATTTGTGATCGAGAAATTTGGGAAAGGTTTTGACCCGCGAGGACAATGCGCCCAGAGGTAGGAACTAGCTCCCTGTACAAGAGCCGCAGAATCGTTGTTTTGCCGGCCCCACTGGTGCCAACGAGAAAGACAAACTCCCCTTTCTTGACCTCAAAGTTAATTTCGTGAAGGACTTCAATGTCCTCCTTATAGCTCATTGAGACATTATAAACCTGGATCATTTCAATTAAGATAACCTCGAAGTTGTTGATTGCAATTGGCAGGCGGACGGGGCACTCTTCACGTCTCAGTCACCCGAGGACTCCGCATAGCCGCATGTTTTATTGTTACAGGCGAGGGAACGCCCCTTCTTTTTCGTAGTCTTTTCGATAAGGAATGGCGCGTCGCACTCCGGACATTCCTTGCGAACCGGTTTA
Source organism: Candidatus Poribacteria bacterium (assembly GCA_022826645.1). GTDB lineage: Bacteria > Poribacteria > WGA-4E > WGA-4E > PCPOR2b > PCPOR2b. Next base: position 8,001 of record JAJDUM010000123.1, on the reverse strand, counting down.
TCTGACACAATAAACCTGCATTTCGGGTAGTTGCTGCATCCATAAAAGACTCCACGTTTACTGCGCCGTTCACCGAGATAGCCGCCACAGTTTGCTTCAGGGCAGTCTACGCCTATGTTGATAGGTTTTGCGTTTTTACATTTCGGATATCCCGTACACGCGAGGAATTTTCCACCGGCCCGACTGGTTTTAATCACCATTGGACTGTCACATTTCTCGCAGGTTTCATCGGTAGCTTCCTCTTCTGAGGCTGACGAGGTATCGTCCCCGTTTATATTCTTAATATTACGACAGTCCGGAAAATTTGAACAACCGAGGAAACGACCATATTTTCCCCACTTAATAATCATTTTGCTATTGCACTTATCGCAGACCTCATCAGACTCTTCCTCCATATCCTTGCGAGCCTCACTCATCACAGCGGGTGCCGCTTCAAGGGCATGATTGAAGGGTTCATAGAACGCACTCAGAACGACTACCCAGTCTGATTTTCCTTCAGCTATCTCGTCAAGCTGATCCTCCATCTTTGCCGTAAATTGCGTGTCGAGGATATCCGGGAATCCTTTGATTAATAGCTGATTTACCAACCGACCAACATCCGTGGGCTGAAAACTTCGTTCCTCTTTGAGTACGTACTCTCGATCTTGAATTGTCGAAATAATTGATGCATACGTGCTCGGACGGCCAATCCCCTTCTCCTCTAACGCTTTGACGAGGGTCGCCTCGGTATATCGAGGCGGCGGTTGCGTGTAGTGCTGTTTAGGGGTCAGGCTATGCAGGTCAAGCTGCTCGCCAATCTCCAGGGCTGGTAGAATTGCATCGGTTTCATCGTCTCTATTGGATTCTGCGCCCCTGTCGTCGCGCCCTTCGAGATAGAGCCGCATAAACCCATCAAACTTGAGGATTGACCCGGTTGCACGGAACAGATATTTCTCAGCGGAAACATCGATCGTTGTCACATCCAGGATAGCAGGATTCATCTGACTAGCGACGAACCGTTTCCAGATCAGATCATATAATCGATGCTGTTCAGGGGAAAGATAGGGTTTCAGCGCTTGAGGTGTGCGCTCGACCGAAGTTGGACGAATCGCTTCGTGCGCGTCCTGTGCTCCCCCTTTGCTCCTGTAACGTACAGGATTCTTCGGAAGATAGTCTGCCCCATATGCCTTTGTGATGTATCCCCGTGCTTCTGCAAGTGCTTCTTCTGCAATACGAGTTGAATCAGTCCGCATATAGGTAATCAACCCAACAGCGCCCTCGGTTCCGACATTCAACCCTTCATAAAGCTGTTGGGCAACCGCCATCGCACGTTTGGCAGTGAACCGGAGTTTGCGTGCCGCTTCCTGCTGTAACGTACTCGTAATGAATGAAGGAACAGGTCTCCGTTTGCGTTCCTGTTTTTTGATGTCTTTGACAATAAACGGTTTAGTTTTCGCATCTTCGACAATTGCCGCCGCACGCGCTTTATCAATGGGGAAGCCGTAGGTGCTGATGGCTCCCTTCTCTTCTCCGATCTGAAGCAACTTGGCATCAAGTGACGGTGGGTTTTTCCCCGACAGATTTGCCGTGATGGTCCAATACTCTTGAGGATCAAAGGCTTCAATCTCCGTTTCCCGTTCACAGATAAGCCGGACAGCAACGGATTGCACCCGTCCGGCACTTAATCCGGACCTCACATTACGCCACAAGATAGGACTGATTTGGTAGCCAACCAGCCGATCCAAAACCCGTCGAGCCTGTTGCGAATCCACCAACCGCTGGTCAATTTCGCTGGGGTCCTCCATTGCTGCGTGGATGGCGCTTTCGGTAATCTCATTGTAGGTTACCCGATAGATTGGCTTTTTCGCGCTTTTGAGCGTTTCCGCGATATGCCAGCAAATTGCCTCACCTTCGCGGTCAGGATCAGCAGCGAGGTAGATCGCATCAGTTTTCTTTGCCTCAGCCTGGATTTTCTTGATCACATCTCCTTTGCCCCGGATGGTGATATACTCAGGGGAAAATCCGTTTTCAACATCCACCCCCAGTTTTTTCGCTGGTAAATCACGAATGTGCCCCACTGAAGAACACACTGTATAGTCTCGACCAAGGAATTTGTTGATTGTCTTCGCTTTCGCAGGAGACTCAACAACAACTAACGATTTAGGCATTATTAGTGCTCCAGATAACGGTTGAAATAGATAAAATGTATGGGATATTACGTAATGTATAAAATACAGGTTTCCCGATTGTTGCATCCACTAATCCGCTGCCACTTCCGGTTCTGCGCTGGCAAGCAAAGGCTGCGTCTTCATCCACTGGGTAACGATTAGGGTAATGAACGCGATGGCGCCTCCGGCGAGAAAAATTATTTCGTAGCCAAGTTTGATCCATATCAATCCCCCGATGAGCGGTGCGCCCACCGCTGCAATGTGGTTCATTGTGACACCCATCGCCAGCGTCGGTTTGAGATCGCGTTTTGGTGCGATCTTATTGATATAAGTGGTCATGGCGATTCCACCGACAAATAGGAAATTATCAAGACAGTATAGAACATATAAATGGTTTGGGTTCTTCAGTAGTGCGTAGCCAATGAATATAAAGGTCAAACCGATGTAACTCAGACTCAACATGATGCGCTCGCCAAATCTATCCACAAGCCAGCCCATCAATGGTGAACAGAGAAATACGACCACTTGATTGATTAGGATAAGCGTAATGATGATGCCGCGATCGGTGCCATAGACTTTCACGAGGGCAAAAACCGCGAATGTGATGAAAATTTGCCTACGACAACCTTGCAGAAAGGATAGCAGATAGTAGAGCCAGTAGCGTTTTCTCAGTACAAATCGCGGCTCACGCTCAGTCTGCAACTGGCGGGAGGCAAACATCAACGCGATACCACCAATGGCAACTGCTGCGCCACCAATCTGGAATAAGCCGCCAAATTCTAACACATCCACAGCGAATTTGCACAGGACAATTGCAGCCAGCATCGAAAGACTCTGGACGCTCCTCAAGCTGCCGAGCCATTTTCCCTTCTCTTCCCCCTCCGAATAGAAGAGTGACATTGCTCCCTGTAGCGGTAGCCACGCGTGAAATCCGATGCTCCAGATAAACGAATAGATTAGAACTGCCGAAAAACTGTCAGCTTGCGCGTATAACGCTAAACCGAATCCCATCACGATGAGGGAAACCCCACCAAGCAGCGGTGGTGAGAGGAGCATCGTGACCGCCATAAAGAGTGCGTTAAGAAAACCGGGCACCTCTCGTAACGCTTCCATGTAGCCCAACTCGTGGGCCTCAATGCCAATTCGGTCAACAATGAAATTATGGAAAAGCGCAAATTGGACGCCAAAAAAGATACCTGACCCGAAGACAGCTACTGCCAATAGCCGAAAATTACGATTCCAAGATAGCCAAGGTAACATAAATTTCCTTATCTAAGGCGTTGTAGTCGCTCGGATTTGGCCCACCTAGACATCCCGATGACTTGGCGAGAGTACTCCCAGTCGGTTCGGAGAGAACACGGATTAAACGGATAATTCATGAGGCGGTCCAGCATCTTGTGGGCTGCGGATATTGTCAACAAGCTCTTGGACATTAGGTGGTGGCGGCGCCGTAAGTAACGAGACGGGAACCGACACTAAGAAGTTTAGAACCATGCCAAGCGTCCCAATACCCTCTGGGGATATGCCAAACAACCAGTGAGCAGGTACATTCAACTCAGGAGTAATGAACTTAAAGAAGATAATATACCCCGCTGTGAAAGAAATTCCAACAATCATGCCGCTGACCGCGCCAATGTTGTTCATCCGTTTCCAGAATATACCCATAATGATCGCGGGGAAGAATGAGGCAGCAGCCAAACCAAAGGCGAATGCAACCACCTGGCCAACGAAACCGGGTGGATCAATGCCGAAATAGCCCGCAATGCAAACTGCGACTCCTGCTGCGATGCGTGCGGCGATTAGCTCGCCTCTCTCGCTAATATCTTGAACGAGCTCCCGCTTCAGTAAATCATGCGCAATCGACGTGGAAATTACAAGTAGCAACCCTGCAGCCGTTGAGAGCGCAGCTGCTAAGCCACCCGCGGCGACTAATCCGACAACCCAGTTCGGCAGCTTGGCGATTTCAGGGTTAGCCAGCACCATAATGTCACGGTCAATGGTCAACTCATTTTCGACCTGAGAATGCGCTCCACGATACTGAATATTACCGTCTCCGTTTTTATCATCGAATTTGATAAGTCCTGTTGTTTCCCAGTTCTTGAACCATCCCGGCACTTCCGTATATTCTGTATCTGAAACTGTGTTCAAAAGGTTCGTTCGTGCAAATGCCGCCACTGCAGGAGCAGTTGTGTAGAGAATAGCAATAAATAACAGCGCCCAACCCGCGGAACTTCGTGCAGCTGAGACTCTCGGTACGGTGTAGAAACGCACGATAACGTGGGGAAGGCCAGCCGTGCCAAGCATCAGTGCAGCTGTGATAAAGAAGACATCAATTGTCGCCTTACGTCCATCGGTATAGGCATCGAAGCCGAGCTCCTGACTCAATCCGTTCAGTTTGTCGAGTAGAAATTCCCCAGAGCCATCCGCTAACTCTCCACCGAATCCGAGCTGCGGGATGATGTTGCCCGTCATCAATAGGGAGATAAAGATCGCGGGCACGAGGTAGGCAAAGATAAGGACACAATATTGTGCAACCTGCGTATAGGTAATCCCTTTCATCCCGCCAAGCACTGCGTAAAAGAACACGATGCCCATGCCGATCACCACACCAAGGGTGATGTCAACGTTTAGGAATCTTGAAAAGACAATGCCGACACCGCGCATCTGTCCGGCGACATACGTGAAGGATACAAAGATTGCACAGATAACCGCAACGATACGGGCTGTCCGAGAGTAGTACCGGTCACCGACAAAATCGGGCACGGTGTACTTCCCGAATTTGCGCAGATACGGTGCCAAGAGTAGTGCCAGTAACACGTAGCCACCTGTCCAGCCCATGAGATAGACCGAGCCATCGCGTCCCATGAAGGAAATGAGACCTGCCATCGAAATAAACGATGCGGCACTCATCCAATCAGCCGCCGTCGCCATCCCGTTTACAACGGGAGGCACACCGGCACCAGCAATATAGAACTCCCCAGTTGAGCTTGCGCGCGACCAGATCGCCACGCCGATGTAGAGGGCAAACGATATTCCAACCATTACAAATGTCCATGCCTGTACGCTCATTCCTCCTCCTCCCTATTGGACGTGCTGTGATGCTTATCGAGCCGGTTCATGAGAAACACATAGATGAAAATCAGCGCGACAAAGATATAAATTGATCCCTGTTGTGCGAACCAGAAACCGAGACCGAAACCGCCAATTTTGATCTTGTCTAGAAAGTCGACGAACAGGATAGCACATCCGTAAGAGACGATGAACCAAACAGCCAATAAAATCCCAAGGTATTGTAGGTTCTTTTTCCAATAGGCACGGTTATTATCGTTTCCTGTCATACTCGTTCTCCCTCACTATATTATTTGCGATATGAATCAAGACACCCTGCCTTGGCACTGACACAGAGTTTAACAAAAAGGTATAGCTTTGTCAAACGAAAAGGTAACATGAAAGCTGAATCGGCGGTAGGTCTGCGGCTTCCAAGGTGAAATCTGCCTCTGCCTAACACTAGGCGTTACGCCGGTAAAAAGGTAGCAGTTGAACCCTTGCTTTCACCCGACCACTCACTGTTTCGACCTCTACTTCACTGTCTTCATCGGTAAAAGCGGTTCGGACATACCCCATTGCGATTGGCCCGCCACACGTGGGTGAAACCACGGCACTGGTTATCCAACCTATCTCTGTATCAGCATCATAGAGGAGATCGCCACTCTGGGGTAACGTGTCACCGGTGATTTCGAACCCGCGTAGCAATCGGTTCGGGTGGCCACGATACTTCATTCGTGCCACAATTTCCTGACCGATATAGCAGCCTTTCTCGTAACTGATGGCACTTTCTAACTCGGCTTCCCCTAGAAACACCGAATCCCCCAGTTCCGCTCCGATTTGCGGAATACCTGCCTCAATTCGGAGGCTATTCAGGGCAGCCAAGCCGACAGGCGCAATCTCAGACGAACGGCCCTCTGTCAGGATAGTATCCCACAGCCATTCCATTGATTCCGAGGCAACGCAGAGATTGTAACCCATTTCGCCCGTTTCGTTAGCGCGGATGCAGACGATCCGTCCTCCCTTCACTTCATCAACAACACTGTGATATTCTTGGAGGTCTTTGACATCGAATCCGCAGACCTGTTGAAGCAATTCGGCAGACTTTGGACCATGCACGCCAACGACACCTGTGCGCTCGGTGAAATCTTCGATCGTCACATCATCAGCGATCAGATATTTATCTAGTTCCTGATAGAGAGCTGCCGTTGTTTCGGCATTCGTCTCAATACCAACGGCCTCCTCGAAAACGAAAACCTTCATGTCAGCGATGATTTTTCCACGATTTGTTAGGATGGTCGCGTAGTTCCCCTGTCCAACCGAAAGCCCCTCAACATCGTTAGAGATAATGCGGTGGAGATATGCGGCTCGGTCGCTTCCGGTAAGACGGAACCTCCCACGATGCGAGAGGTCTACGACGCCAACACTTTGTCTCACAGCGTGGTGCTCTTGGTCAGGATTTGTGAAATAATCAACCAGTTCCCACTCTTTATAGTTCTCCGCAAAGGTAGCCCCAAGCGCATGATGGGTTTCGTAAAGTGGTGTTCTCTTCATCAACTGAACCTCCGCTATACTAGTTACGTCCGGCTCGTAACTGCTTGATAAACCGTATTGCATTCCGGGAGAAATGATCCCCAATCTCATCAGGGGTCAATTCAAGCATATCTGCGACCTGCCGCCCTTGACGCAACTGTTCGTAAATGACAAAGGTCGGCGTCGGATCACAGTGCGGCAGATCTGGAAAACCGCCATAATATTCCCACGCACGCCCATAGGTGATATACTTGCCGCGTGCACAGCCCGCCACGATATTGTCCGATCCGAACATTACCCGTCGCCGATCTTCATGCTTCATCAGGAGAAAGTGAGAGTAGATATCATTTACTGCTGATGTGTCGTACCAGATATTTGGCATATCCTTGAGGACGTGGATAGCTTCCTCCATCATAAAGGCGTTGAAAGCGCGAGCGCAGTGAGCGAGAATCCATTGGGCACCCGGGTATCGTTCCGTGTAATATTGCAGGTCTTTTATGTTTTCAGGGTCAGCCGGACCCGTTTTCTTAGCTAGGTGCATTGTGATTGCTAGTCCCATATCGTTTGCCACTTCGATAAAAGATTCGGGCAAGAAATCCTGAATTCGAGCATTTGCCGGATCCGATGCGAATGTGCGATACGGTTTTAGTCCGAAGAAATCGTGCTTTTTCACTTGCGCTGCAACATAGTCCGGCGTCATTTCCGGCGTTACCATCATGTTGACTTCTGAGTGGGGATCTGCTGCCATCTGGGCAGCCATCCAGTCGTTGTGTCCCTCCGCATCCATACCGGGCATTGGAGTGCCCAGAACAAGGTAGTGCATCTCGCGTCCCGGATACAGTTTCGCCGCCCATGCCAGATGGTCCTGATAATCAATTTCCAAACGAAGTCCGGTGGGAGGATCCGTGAGTGTGCCCTTGTGTGCTTCCGACCACATATGGGTGTGCATGTCGTATACAACAGGAGGCACGAAGTCCTCTAACTCCTTTTCCCATATGTCTCGGTCAAAATCTCTGTAATCAATCGTGCCCATAGGTTTAACCTTCATCAACTGTGGTTTGGATTAGTACGTAAATCGCCTTCCCGCTACGCGGAGATATTGGCAGCATTAGGCTGCATATTATGGTGAATTCTATAATTACTTATACACTTTCGATACACAACCAACCCCCTAAATCCCCCTTATCAGGGGGACTTCATGAGGCTTCGATAAGGGGCACTATTGGTGAACGTCTACATATTTATATTGTTCACCATAAATGGCATCCAACCGCCC
>JAJDUM010000011.1 GCA_022826645.1 Candidatus Poribacteria bacterium | reverse complement strand
GTGTAACATTTGTAATCTGATTGCTATACAGAAATAACTCGGTTAAGTTCGTTAATCCTGAAAGTGCGGTGCAGCTTGTAATATCATTATTTTGGAGCCTTAATTTGGTAACTGATGTCAAGCCGGAAAGAGGATTAAGATTGGAGATCTGATTGTTTGCGAGTCGTAATGTGGTCGCATTGGTGGCGTGTTCTAAGCCGGTGATATTGCTTATTCCTCTGCCAGCGGCTTTGAGTTCTGTTAGGTCTAACATTTTCGCTTGTGTGAGTGCTTCGTTGTCCGCGAGTCCAAGGGAGGTACGCACGGTGGTTCTGAGATTCGCATCCGGCATCCAGTCTGCTGGCCCCGATGCACCCGCACTGACTCCCGGAGACGTTGTATCCAAGATTGTAACTGTAACACTTTGCGATGTGGCGGCGGTGTTTTGATTATTTGCCGTATCGGTCGCAACGCCTGCAGCAATGCTGAACGTCACACTCCCACTGGAAGTTGGGGTAATGGTAGCGGTGTAGGTGGTATTGTTTGTCGCATTCCACGCCGTGATGGATGCACTCGCTGTGCCAGAAAGCGAGAGGTCAGACTGCCCAAAACCTGATACCACTTCTGTAAACGTGATTGTCACGGAAAAAGCACCGTTCTGCACACCCGATGGCACATCAATGGTCACTGTAGGAGCGTCAACATCTACGGTCACCGTTTGAGACGTGGCGGCGGTATTTTGGTTGTTTGCCGCGTCGGTAGCAATATTGGCAGCTACACCAACCGTCACAGTGCCACTTGCTGTCGGAGTTATCGTCGCTGTATAAACCGTGTCATCACTATTTGCACTCCACGACGTGATACTCGCCGCACTACCACTCAGAGATACATCTGATTGCACAAAGCCGGATACCGTCTCCGTAAACGTGATTGTCACAGAAAAAGCACCGTTCTGCACACCCGATGGCACGGAAATACTGACTCCCGGAGACGTTGTATCCGGTTCCGGGATAGTAACATCCACATCGCTGAGTTTTGAAAGACCCGAAAGCGGGGAAAAGTCTGTAATCTGATTACCTGCAAGACGTAACGTCACAAGATTCGTCAAACTGGCAAGCGGTGTAACATTTGTAATCTGATTGCTATACAGAAATAACTCGGTTAAGTTCGTTAATCCTGAAAGTGCGGTGCAGCTTGTAATATCATTATTTTGGAGCCTTAATTTGGTAACTGATGTCAAGCCGGAAAGAGAATTGAGATTGGAGATCTGATTGTTTGCGAGCCGTAATGTGGTCGCATTGGTGGCGTGTTCTAAGCCGGTGATATTGCTTATTCCTCTACCAGCGGCTTTGAGTTCCGTTAGGTCTAACATTTTCGCTTGTGTGAGTGCTTCGTTGTCCGCGAGTCCAAGGGAGGCACGCACGGCGGTTCTGAGATTCGCATCCGGCATCCAGTCTGCTGGATCCGATGCACTCACACTGTAAATATAATTGCTGAACAGGGTCAAAATCACCAAGGGTATGTAAAATTTCTTCATAGCTTGTAAGCTCCTTTTTAATAGAATACGTTGATATTCTGTTGGGAAATTCCCTACAGAAACAGATAAGGCGTTACATATACTATTCTATGGTGTTAATTCATAAGTGTCCCTCGTCGAGAACCCAGTGGTGGCTTGGGTTTCAGCCGTTGTGCCCAAAATTTATTGATTTGGTGCGTGATTTTTTACTAACAAGGACATTGAACCATTTTCCATTTGGGATGGACGGATGTAAATCCCGATTTTTCGGGACATCCCCGACGCTCTAGCTAATGTTTATCGGTGTTTGAGGAACAATGGTCTGTTTATCATCGCTTTTTTTTCAAAAAAAATAATAGTACAAAAGCCTTGACAACACCTATTTTAATTCGATAGAATAGTATTTCAGTAGAATTTCAGAGAGCTTACGGACTCAGAATGGAGGAATGATCATGAATGCATCAGCTTGGAACCATGTCACTATCAGCAACGAGACAGAGGAGTTAGTCAATGCTAGTATCGCACCGAGTACCGTTGAGACGTATCGGCTCGCAATGGAACAGTTGGAAAAGTGGTTGGATGGACGCACACTGAGCGATAACCTACTTGCAACTTATATCACAGCGTTGTATCAAGACGGAAAGTCGCCGGCGACAATCAGTAAAATTGTCGCTGCGATCAAATGGACGGTAAAAAATCAAGGTGGCGGAATCCCATTTGAGATCACGGAAAAGGCACTTGCCGGGATTCGGCGTAAGGGGAAGGGCAGAGGACGGGGACAGGTGGATGGCATAACGTGGGAGGAGGTCAATAAGATTTGCGTACTTGCTGAAACGGAGGGAACCATCGCTGGACTGAGAGATTCAGCAATGATTAGATTGATGAGCGATTGCCTGTTACGAATCAGTGAAGCAGTCGCGGTAGATGTCGAGGATGTCAAGAGTGCATTGAGGATTCGTCAGTCAAAGACCAATCCGGGTACGGCAGGCATCCCCGATGTGACGCTGTATATTGGCACTCCTACACAAGAGGCGATAAAGCGGTATTGTGAGGCAGCAAATATCACAGAAGGTCCACTCTTTCGGTGGGTTCGACGCGGTGATAACATCGCCGAAGGCAGGCTAACGATTGATGGCGTGAGAAAAATTATCAAGCGCAGGGCACGCGCGGCAGGTATCGAAGGCAAAATTTCTGGACACTCTCTGCGTATTGGCTCTGCGATATCGCTCGCCCAAGCGGGTGCGTCTGTTGTGAATATGCAGGTCGCGGGACGGTGGAAATCACCTCAGATGCCCGCACATTATGCGCGTGCAGAATTAATAGAACAAGGCGCGATTGCACGGTTCAAATATGGGAAGTGAAACGTGATGCGTAAAACGTGAAAGCGGAATGCAATGTATAGGGTTTATCTATGAAGGCAATCTATTCCCTCATCGTCCTTTGGACGCTGGCTTACCATGTTCAACTGTGCTACGCAGTTCGTGAAGGCACTGCAAACGCTAAGGTTATGATCCAGCGGTATGAGTGGGAGGAAAATTTCGCCAAAGCAGCCTTGTGGCATGAAGCAGCCGCGGACTGCCTGAAAATCATCTCCATGCCGATGACGGAAGTCCAAATTCAATACTACCTCCGTCATGGAAAGAATGTACTGGCAGAGCGGAGCCGCGGAGAGTTAGCGCATATAAAGGAACGGCGGGAATATCATCTGAAGGCTGCGAGGGCACATTGGGAAAGGCCGGAAACGGAAAGGACTTCGCCCGATATAGATGCGGAACGCGAGAAAACTACCCAGTTCATTTCAACGTGGGTGCAGATCTATCCGAATCGATTCTACCAATACGGTATCTACCCCAGTTTCTTCAAAAGGCAGCAGGAGATCTTTAAACGGAGGAGGGATTATGCTGCTATTCTTAATCTCGAAGCCGACGCAGCGGAGATGTGTGCCGACCAGTATGACGAGATAACAGTCGCCTATTTTCGGCGGGGCGTTCTGAATTGCGATGCAGTTGGAGGAACAGCAGAAGGTGTGAGACGAGAGGCAATTTGCCATCATGCAGCAAATCACCTCTCAAAGGTAGGAGAGGACAGTATCATGCAGTATGAAAAGATTCGAGACGCGCATCGCCAGCGAGCAGCTCTGTTGCGTGCAATCGCTGAAGGCAAACCAGAAACACCGCCCACCGAAGCAGAATCTGTGCTAAATGAATCCATCAATCCTGCTCCCAAATTAACGCCCAAACAAGCGTTGGGGATAGCCAGCAAAGATATGCGTCTACAAGAGCACCTAAAGGCACACACAGGTGTACACGGATACGCCTCGTTTCAAGGGTTCGCGTGGTTTGTCAGTTACTACAATCACGGTTGGGGCAATCTGGGAGTTGTGCTCGTCGATGACAAAACCGGAACAGTCCTCGATATACTCAGTTTTCTTCCTACTCGAAACTGAGTTTGTCGTCAACGTCCTGAAGATCTGCCCACGTCTTAATGTCCGTACGGCTCGGATCTACCTCTTGACGACGTTGTTCAAAATAGGCTCTTGACGATTCATCCTCAGGACCCCAATTCGCCATCCGTTCGTTAAACGCTGCGATTTCATCCGCCCCTTTGCCACTCTGTTCAAGCACCCAGTCACCGATTTCAACGTCGTTGGGATTGTTGACCGCAGCCTCTTGGAAATCAGCCTCAGATATGCCGAGAAATTCCAAGATACGTCTATCCTGCCCAGAATCCTCGCCGTACTTATATTCTCCAATTTTTCCGGCGCGTGCTGCGCGCGCTTTATCTGCCATCCGTGCGACACCATGGCAGCCTGCGACATCTTTAGCGTGGGGACTACGCGGTGGTCCGACCGTTAAGTCAACCTGCCAGAAACTACCCCAATCGTCTAGCTCCATCGATTGAAGTACCGTCGTGATATCCGTCCTGCCGGGGGCGTATTTGGCAAGCCGATCCCTCAGCATTTGCTTGTATTGCTCATTCGGTGGCTCAAGGCTCAATTCCCTCTCATTAAACGCATCAATTTCTGACTGCGTGACGCTCGAATTCTCAAGCACCCATGCCTGCAAGGCTTCGTCATCGTGTTCACCAGCAGCTTTGGCAAAGTCATCGTCGGAAATTCCCAGCAATTCGAGAACTTTAGCGTCTAGACCGGAATTGCCTCCATAGAGGTACTCGCCCATTGTACTGTTGTTGTAGGCTCTAGCTTTGTCGGTCATTCGTGCTGCACCGACAATGCCAGCTAGGCTAAGGTTTGATGCACGCCGTGGTGGCTGTCGTGTAAGATCCATAATTTGTAGCTCCTTTCAGCTTATTGATTAAATGGATAAAAAATCCGAAAATTCGGTAATGTTTTCATATTATAACCCAAGTTGCTAGTTCTAAAACCCGCTCGGCTTGGATAGACATATCCAAGCCCTCTTTGTACGCATGCAGTGGATTTGGCAATCCACTGTGAGCGGTAATTTTCTCGCCTTACCTCACACACTTCGCACGGTTGAGGCTTGGGGTTGTGGTAATTCGGGACGCTCTATTTTACTACCTTCACAAACCTGCGTCAATCCTAAAAACTTCAGCAACCCTAGCGGCATTTCACAGCAAGACGCGGGGGAACGTTCGTACCCACCGCTGTTGATGGTGCGGTAAGCCGTTCACAGTAATATGTAGGTCAATCGTGACGTGAAACGCTGTTTCAGTGCTCCGAAAACCGCATCAAGTTTCGACGTTGATTTCGCCGTCGCTGCGCACGATGCAGCGATGATGTTTACCCGATGCTGCAACATCAGCGGGATCACGATTATGCGCCCACACCTCAAGTTGTGCGTCGGTTTCCACTTGCGTTACCGAACTCACGATACTCGTCATGTTCGTATGCGTCCGCAATCCAGTTCGATCGCCAAGAATATCCTGGACAATCTCCCACGGACGCGAATCAGGCGAGAGCTGATAGACGTTGATCTCCGTAAGCGAAGGTTCAAACTGCGTTTCATTCGCTGGTAATTCCCCTTCCTCCGCCTTTCTCACCGGAACAGTGGGCAGCTTCAGGCACGATGAATGCTCGGCGTCTCGATAAATGCGGTTGATCCCCGGATACGGCGTGGGCCAGAGGTTTGGGAAATCTGCACTACATATAGAAAGACGAACCCAGTGTCCCGGTTCAAAGCGCCAAGCGGTACAGTCGAGATCAATCTCAATTTCGTAAATCTCGTTAGGGCTCAGTGGGGTCGGATTGGTAGCGGATTCGCGGCGTGTCGCGTTTAACACACCACTACAGACCAATGCGCTCGTGCCATCGGGGGCAACATCGCACAACCTCGCAACGAAAGCCATCACAGGCGCCGTGGAGCTAATACTCAATAGGACCTGCGGCCTCCCGATAATTTCTAACGGTTCGTCCAACTGTTCCGTCGTGTAGTTCAGCGAATAAATTTCATCAGGACGTTGATCCGTCGGCAATCCGAAGGGGACACCACCGCTCCACAACCCGCCTGTAACCCCGACGGTCGGACGGTAACTGTAACTGTCGAAAGGCAGCCCTCGATCCGGTGGCTGAGGACAGAGTTGACCGTCGTCGCCAAGCCAATAGATTAGCGATTTGCTTGACTCTAAGGGGAATGATTCTTCTACGCGCCAATATCCGCGTGTTTCGGTCCGATCCGCACTCGGTTCATCGTAACTCTGCATATAGACGCAAACCGGAGGCTCGTCCATCACACCGTTGTCCTCGCCCTTGAGCCAATAGTCGCACCAGCGGACGATTTCGTGGAGATAGTCAATGCGCGGTCCGGGGATCGCACCGTCGGGCCGTGTGTGATTCCAAGGTCCGATGAGGACTTTTTTGGGGACAGCGAGATTGCTAAAAGTTCGCAACGGTGGGTTTGGATAGCCGTCCCGCCAACCGCCAATCATGAAGACTGAACACCCGATCTGGTCGTATCGTCCACGTAAACTACCGGGACGCCAATATTCACCATCGGTCTGATTCGCCAGCCATTTCAGCAGATAGGGGGTATTGTGTTCGAGGTGCTCTTCCCAGATCCGCGCCCAATCCTCGCCGCTGTATTCGGGATACGGCGGCATCGCGTTCATACCAATCATCGAACAACCATACGCCCCAATATCGTAGTAGCATCGCAGTGCACCGCCGCGATAGTGGCAATCGTCGGTATAACGGTCATCGGTGAAGTACATGGGGATAATGGTCGTGAGGTGCGGGGGACGGTGTGCAGCGATCTGTACAGAAGTAAACCCGCCATACGATGCCCCAAACATCGCAATCTTCCCGCTGCACCACGGCTGCGCCGCAAGCCATTCGATCGCTTCAACGCCATCTTGCTGTTCACGCGGCGTGTATTCATCCGTGTTGACCCCCTCGCTGCTGCCTGTACCGCGACAGTCCAGCCGTGCCCCGATGAACCCGTGCTGTGCAAAATAGTTATGATAACCTGAATACGGAGCGGTGTCGTCTTTGCGATATGGTATATATTCGAGGATCAGCGGACGCGGCGTCTGTTCCCAGTCACCACCGTCGGGAACATGCATATCCATCGCCAACCAAACGCCATCTGAGGTCGGAATCATCACATTTTTAATGAAGCGAACCCCATTCTTTGGTTGCATAACCTGGCTTCCATCTCCGATCTAATATAGCTATTTCTCTGGAACTAGGGACGCGCTAATCCTTCCGATTCTAACCGTTTAGGTACGGACAATCTCCCCTGCTCGCACAGTGAGAATCGGCTCCCAACAACCCCCAGATCGTTCCACACCTTTGACATCTTGCAGCGGCAGCGCCTCCTCATTGAACCACAACACAGCAAGGTCTGCACAGGCACCGGGTGCCAATGTCCCAACCTCTCCGGACAGTCCAAGAAATTCTGCGGGACGCACCGTTATCCGCGCTAACGCGTCCGCCTCGGTCATGCCAGCGGCAAGCAACTTGGAAAGGGTACGAGGTAGATCATGTTGTGGGTTGCTATCCACATGCCGAATATATTGGTCTGTCGAGATGGTATCTGGCAGGAATCCGTTTGCGATTGCCACCTCTGCCACATCAAAGTGGAATGAATTCATGCCATGCCCGATATCGAACAATATCCCTCTCTCACGAGCCGCCCAAACTTCATCCTTAACACGCCCGTCCTCCACCAGACAATCCAGATTGCTCTGAAAGCAGTACGTGATTACATCTCCGGGGCGTAACAGTTCCAACTGTTCTTCGAAAGGAAAATCCGGTTCCCGTCGCGTACCGAAGAGCAGCGGGCGGTCTGTCTGATTGCCGGCTTCCAACGCACGGTTCAGAATCTCGCGGGGATCATTATCACCAGCACAGGATTTGGCTATGTTGGCGGCAATACCCCAGATTGCTTCCCCGCCATCTTCGATCGCTGCCACGCAGGCATCTACATCCACATCATCCAAATTCTCAAAACAGCCACTCGTCGGGATCGATTCCCCTGTAACAGAGAGGTTGATAGCCAAGCGGACGCGCGTGCGTGCACCTTCGATAATCGATTCACGGTATCGGGACCAATTGCCGGCACCTGCATCCCCTTGGGAAAGCACAGTCGTCACGCCGCGGGGGAGGAAGTGAATATCGGGATCAACACCGTACTTTGAGTCTTCGCGTGCGGGATGAGCGTGCATATCTACCAATCCCGGCAGCAACATGGAATCGGCGAAATCCCAGACCTCCCGCGCAGACCCATCAATCTGATCATCGACAGCAACGATTCTATCGCCACGAACCGCGACTGTCCCCGGACCATCAAATCCAGTTGCTGGACATACAACCCGCCCAGCACTGACAAGGAGATCGTAGACCTGAGTATCAGTATTAGACATAACCATTCCTCCTATCGTTCACTGTGACTGTTTGATAGCGCGTCCCACCGCCTCTATCAACCCGTCCACATGGCTGGTCTCAGTTGGCAGTGAGATGGCGTTCATAGACAATCCGTGGCTCAAGAAATAACCCTCTGCCAACAACGCGAGGAAAACACGGTGTGCCATCACCTTGTCGGTGCGGGCGAGGCTGCGATAGTTGACGAGTTCTTCGCTGGTAAAGTGGATGCTAAATACTGAGCCGGTGTTCACCGCTTTCGCTGCGATATTTTCACGAGCGAATAGTTCGTTCAATCCAGCAGACAACCGGTCCCCCAACCCGTTCAGGTGGTCGAAAGCGTCAGGCGTGAGCTGTTTCACGGTCGCTAAACCAGCCGCCATGGTGATTGGGTGTGCGCTGAATGTCCCGCTCTGGAAGAAACCTGTACTGCCACGGGTACCATCAAGCAGATCCATAATATCCGCTCGTCCACCAAACGCACCGACAGGGAAGCCACCGCCGACAACCTTGCCATAGGCGGTCAAGTCGGGCGTAACGCCGTAGTATTCCTGCAATCCACCTGTCCCCACTCGGAAGCCGACAATTTCGTCCAAGATAAACAGCAGGCCGTTCTTCCGCGCTATCTCCTCGACGAACTGCACGAACTCCTTACGTTGCGGTACAATGCCCGCTTTGGTATCAAAGATAATGCACGCCAACTCATCACGGTGCTGTGTGACAAGGCGTTCAACCGAAGCTTCATCGTTATAGGGGAGGACGACTACCTCCTCTGCCGCGTGTGGAGACATCCCGCCTGCTGAAGGGACAGGATTAGGATCGGTCTCGGAGCCCACTTTGTCCAAAGACGGTGCAGAACTGATCTCGACAACATCGTGGCTGCCGTGATAACCGCCCTCGAACTTGGCGATTTTAGTCCGTCCGCTAACACCGCGCGCGAGCCGTATAGCGTGTAACGTCGCTTCAGTGCCGGAGTTGCAGAACCGGATCCGGTCTAACGATGCCACGCGCTGGCACATCTCCTCACAGAGTTCTGCCTCTATACCGACCGCCGCGCCCAACGCAATGCCCTTCGACATCTGCTGCTGAATAGCATCTATAACCGCAGGGTGATTATGACCCAAGACCTGCGCTGTGTGATGGTTGGCGAAATCTACATACCGATGCCCTTCGACATCGTATAGGTAACACCCCTCGCCCCGCGCCATTGTGAGCGGATACGGTTGATGAAAGTACGCACCTTTTGCCCCACCGGGCATCGTCTTTCGCGCCCGTTCAAAGAGTTCCTGCGACCGTGGGGTGCGCCCTCGATAGTTTTCCTCTAGTGTAGCGGTAGCATCTTCGGCTGCTCTGTTTCCCATTGCGATCTCCTTGCGTAATTAATTCATTTGTTCATTGGTGCATTAGTTCACTAATAATCTCAAAAAAGTCTCTGTGCCCTCCGCGTCTCTGCGGTTGGCTATAATGTTACAAGTTTATGTTCTACTATGGACCCGCAAACGCAGTCTTCGCATTGTTGTACAGGTTTGAAATTCAATCCTCAAAAAGTTGATTCCAGTCATGATCTGATTGTGCAATGCGCTCAGGATGCTTGCGGCTGCGGGCAACAAAGCCGGGCACACTCTCACGCCCTGTTGGAAGCCCAATCTGATTGTACCGTGAATCAACGCTCCACCTAACTGTATCCGATCGGTTCGGAACAGATCGATGCACCAGCCGTTCTGTCGTCATTAAAACATCGCCTACATCAACTTCCCCTGCCACAACTTCGCAGGGCGGCAAATCGGTATTCGCGATACCCTTGCCTCCCTTGTGCCCCGGCGTTGATATGAGATGGCCATGCGGCAACAACCCCAGCCGATGCGAACCCCGCATCACCTCCATACACCCATTGGCGACTGTAGCGTCCACAAGCGGAACCCAGAAATTGACAACCAACGTATCCCCCGCTTCTTCCGGTCTGAGATAAGCCAGATCTTGGTGCCAAGGGATGACCGTTAGATCTTGGTCCGGCAGCTTGGCACGGTAGTTGAACTGTGGGTGTGCCAGAATTTCAGGACCCATCAGCGATTCAACGACATCTAACAGCACAGGTGCTGTTCTCAGGATGAACATCCCAGCACTTCTCGGCTTCTGACTGGAAAAGTAATGGTGCCAGACCCAATCAGGCTCTTTACAGGCTTTACACACCTGTGCCAAACGGGTTTCAAACGGCGCATCATCAAATGTACTCTTCGGATCAAGCACCCCCTGTTTTACCGCTTCCCGCGTCGCTTCGCCAACCCGCTGCGCCAGTTCATCGATCAACGGCTGAACCGCGTCGCGTGGGAGTAAATCACGGATAATTAAAAAGCCGTCATCATTGAACCGTTGGATCTGCTGGGGGGTGAGTCCATTTTTCACTGTTGACACCTCAGTTAAAACGGAGTCTTTTGGGACCATAACTCTCCTCCAATCGCCTCAAGTCAGGTACCATGAGCAAGCACCTGTTTAATCCAATCGCATGGGTGGTTTATCCTTGCCTGCCTAACCAGCAACCTACCTGCGCGGGAATTGTCGTTGTCGGACCTCATCCCAGTCCTCTGGCAGCGGATGGAAAGCACCCTCACCGCTGGAACCCGGCTCAATTTTGGCAGCATGACCCAAACCTGTGACTTGGAACCGTGCCCCATCAAGTTCTGGCACAACATATCGGCTGAACCAAGAAGCGAGTTGCTGACGCATCTCCTTCACCAGCGAAACTTTCGATTTTTCGTCCACAAGGTTCTTTCGCTCGTCTGGATCGTTCACCAAATCATAGAGTTCATGCGGACCATAAGGATAGCGGTGCACATATTTCCACTCCTGCGTCCGGATCATCCGGACGGGACCATACTCGTCAAAGATAACAACTTCATCCTGTGCATCATCCGTTTCACCGAGCAACGCCGGTCGGAAACTCCGTCCGGGGCGCAACGGATCCCCTGGCATTTCCAAACCAAGATAGTCAAGCAGGGTCGGCATGAAATCGTACTGACTCGCCATCGCTTCGGTAACACGTCCCTGTGGTATACCACCAGGGTGACTCATAATAAAGGGAACTTTGACGGAGTTCTCGTACATATTCAGCGGGAAGGTGCCATTCCCCTTATGCCAAAAACCGTGATGCCCGCAGGAATAGCCGTTGTCGCTGCTGAAGATGATGAGCGTATCCTCTCGTAAACCAAGCCCCTCAAGTTTGTCCAGAATGCGACCGACGTTCAAATCCATCGCGGTAATCGCCGCAAAGTACCCTTTCAACGATTCCCGGTTTCCCAGATGTATGCGAGCACCAGGAATTGCCCACGGATGCGCCGCTTCTTGGGGACACGTTTTGAATGGACAATCGTCGTAAGAATCCACAATATCCTGCGGGTGTCCGTCAAAAGGCGTATGCGGTGCGTTGTAGTGGACACTGAGATAGAACGGTTGATCTTTGTTCGCCTCAATGAACTGCAACGCGTCGTCGGTAATGACATCCGTAACGTAACCGGGGTGCACCTCTGCAACTCCGTCTCGGATCATCTCTGCGTCGTTATACTTACTACCGCCGAGTGGCATCGCAAACCAGTGACTGAAGCCGTGCTGTGGGGTCATGCTATCGCCGAGATGCCATTTCCCACTGAGTCCGACGGTGTAGCCATTCGCACCGAGCACGTCGGTGTAGCATGTTAAGCCCTCAAGATACTTCGCGGAATTCGGCGGCATATTCCCATCTCGAATCCAGTCGTGTACGCCATGCGCTGACGGTATCCGTCCAGTCATCAGGCTAGCGCGCGCCGGAGAGCAGACGGGAGATGTGCAGAAAAAGTTCTCAAGACGAACACCCGTTTCAGCGAGTCGATCTATGTTTGGTGTACGAACCTCATCGTTTCCGCAGCAGCCCGCTGCCCAAGGTCCTTGATCATCGGTTAAAACAAAGATTACATTGGGCTGACGGCTATTGGAATCAGACATTGGTTTTGCTCCTTTTCCTAGGATACAATTAACCGCAGAGGCGCGGAGAACGCAGAAATTTTATTAGGTGAATGCGGGAGCGAGAGAGCATGGGAGCGGGAAAAAACTCGCCTCCTCGCTTCCTCACGTACTCGTTTCCTTTAATACTTCTCTGTGCTCTCTGCGTCTCTGTGGTAAGTTTTCAATTCAAACGTTTTGACTACATCGGTCCGATTCGTCGCGGTCCCCGGTCCATCGCCAGCATCGAAGCATCGTAGCTTTGCTTCATCAAATCCACCTTAAGGCTTTGTGCGCCCGGCGCATCCCACAGGTTTTCAAACTCCTCTGGATCCGCTTCAAGGTCGTAAAGCTCTCCGTGCGCGTGACCGTGATACATCACCAACTTATATCGCCTATCCCGGTACATCGTGGCAAAGGTGCCGTCCGGCTGATCTAAGGCATCATAAAATTCGCAACGGACGAAATCCCGGTGATGATCTGGAGAAGCTTCTCCTCTGAGAATTGGCAATAACGACATACCTTGCATCCGGTCAGAGATCTCCAAGCCAGCCAACTCCAGCAGAGTCGGTGCCTTATCAAGTAAACCCACCAACGCATCGCTTCTCAAACCACCCTCAAAGTGTCCGGGCAAAGAGAAGATCAGCGGCACACGGACCAAGCCTTCATAGAACCGGCAGCCCTTCTGAATCAACCCATGATCGCCGAGCGTTTCTCCGTGATCGCTGGTGAAGATAATCACCGTCCGTTCGCGCTGTCCAGTCTCCTCCAGTGTCTCCAAGATTCGTCCCAACACATCGTCGATTAGCTTAATCATGGCGTAATACGCCGCTTGCAGGGTTTTGCCGTCGCGTCCGCCCGATGAAGCCAATTCAGCCGTTCCCGGTGACTGAGGCACGATCGGACTGCGGATATCCAACTCCTCTGGCGAGCGTCCCTTCGACTGGAAATCTACCGCCTCTAACTTTTTCTGCTGTTCCAGATCGCTTTCCCGGAAAAGAGGTCCCGGCATATCCACTGGATCGAACATATCCCTGTAAGTCTTGGGCGGGTTGAAGGGTGGGTGAGGATCGTAGATATTCACGCTCGCCAGCCACGGTCCTTCCCGTTCCTGTCGCATAAATTCAATCGTCTTTTCTGCACACCATGTGGTCTGATGCAGTTCGGCAGGCACACCGTCAATGCTCTTGGTCAATTCCCCCAGAATATATCCTTTGGATCGTACCCAGTCCGCGTAGTCGTGTCCGATTTCCCAGTCATCGCGGGGCGCATGGCTATACTGCCAATAGCGGTATCCATCGTTCGCGCGAGGTTCGATACGGTGGTAGGCACTGGCAAGATGCAGCTTGCCGATCAATCCACAGTCGTAACCAGCATCTGCGAGCACACGCGTTACAAGGGGCGGGCTATCCGGGAAGTATTCGTTGCCGTTCCCGTTGACGTGCACCGCACTCGGATACATCCCCGTAAGAAAACTGCCCCGACTGGGCGTGCAGATAGGGCTCTGGCAATAGGCGTGGGTAAAAGCAACCCCCTCATCGACCAACCGATCGATGTTCGGAGTTGAAACATACGGATTGCCTAACGCACCAATCGTGTCGTAACGCTGCTGGTCCGTACAGATCCAGAGGATGTTCGGACGCGGATTTTGTTCGCTGTTCGTAACCATGCTAAACCTCTTCAAGAATGAGAGCGTTGTTTGTTAGATAATTTTATGGTATAATTTTCCTAGGATAGTTTGGCAAATCTGCCCCTTGTCGCCTAAATTAGAGTATCGAATGAGTACACCCACTTATCTAGCCGGAGAACCAAAGGGGGGTGATTTCCGATGAGGAAGTTCACCAACGCTGAAAAACAGCAACTGCAAGATAAGATAAAAGATGAGCGAGAACGGCAACATCAAGCAGTTAGAAAAATTGTCCGAAAAAACAACAATGAGGAACCAAATAGGCTGCTGTTTCTATTGTTTTTCTGGGAATTCATCAGTTTCTGGAGCGATTGATCTATTCTTGCTACTTCGTTTTTTCTACAGATCCTGCATGGGCAAGCTGACTTTAGTTTTCTCCTTCGCTGAACGGTAGGTCGCCAAAACGACCTCAACAGCATGACGGCCGCCCCTCCCATCGATCAAGGGTGTTTTATCTTCACGGATGCAATCGACAAAATGGGTCAATTCACCGACAACGCCGTGCGGTGCCGTGCGATCAGGGGTAAGTGTTTGCCATTCCGATTCACCAATCTTCTTGAGGTACGCAATGTCGGCTCCCATATCGAGTCGCAGCGAGCCTTTCGACCCGTCAATGATGGTCTCGTTTGTGCCACGTGCACCCAAGAATCCACCCCATCGCAATATCCCCACTGCTTTCGTATCGTACCGAATGAGTGAGATCGTGTAATCCTCCCAATCATCGTGCCCAGAAAAGCTACCCACTTCCGCTGCAACCGTCTGTGCGGTTCCGCCATACCAGTTAATGAGATCGGATTTATGGATGCCGTTTTCCAGAAGCCCACCGACACTCCCGTACCACGTTGATGGACGTTCCCGCGCACCTCGATAAGGACCACTATAATCTGTTTCAATATAGGTCACATCCCCAATTTCACCATCATCAACTAACTGCTTGCCGAGAACATGCACGGGATAGAAACGGAGCACCTGTCCCACCATCACGTGCGTTCCCGCTTTGTCCGCAGCCTCGATCATCGCATCCGCATCGCTGAGCGTGAGGGACAGCGGTTTCTCACAAAACGCGTGAACACCCGCCTCTGCTGCTGCAAAGACAACCTCTCGATGCGCCACCGGCGGCGTCGCAACCACGACGCCATCCACAATCTCCAGCAGTTCGCGGTAATCTTGAAATGCACGGATCTGGTGTTGGTCTGCGATAGCCTGCGCCGCCTCCAACCGGAGGTCTGCAACGCCGACAAACTCACAATTTTCAACTTGAGGCAGCGAATTGCAATGGGCACCGCCCATGCCCCCTGTACCGATAACGCCAATACGTGTCATGTTTTGCTCCAAGTCTTTGTTCATTCCAGAATTTCGATTAATAACCTCGAATACTAGTTATCAACGATATTGAGTTCACGTTTCACGCTTCACGTTTCACGATATCAACAGTTACAAACTAACACCGTTGGCTCATAACCCTAACCCACAGTCAAGAATTGATAAGTCCCTCTTTTTGAAGGATATCTCCAGCAATCGCGTAAGTTGTTCCGTGCATGGCGATGACCACCAACCCAATCCCCGACGCAAGATACCCGCCCATATAAAGGTTCGGGATATTGACCGCCTCATAGTTATGCGGATGCGTCATCACCTGATGCAGCTGGAACCGATAGTTGTCATATTTTTCGATCTGTCGCAGCGGTTCAAACCCTTCAAAGAGAGAATAGTCTGCGCTACCGCCGATCTCCAAGATCACATGGTCGACTTCGATAACCTGTTCCTCACCCTGATTGTCTATTGTCACCAGTCCCGTTGATCCCCCTTCTTCAATCTTGCGGATATGGCTCTGATACAACGTCTGAAATCGGGGATCTCGGCTCTCCATAATTTCGGCAATCCGAGCGTAATAGGGCAACCCGTAGCGGCTATCACTGACCAACCGCCAATGATTCTCAAACGGCTGACGCATCACGTAATAAACCTGTTTGCCCACATCATAAAGTTCCGTCGCCGCCCAATCCGCTGACCTACCGCCACCAACGACAATAACACGCTCGCCGGGGAAATCCTCCGGTCGATCATAACTTTTCGCCACAAACGGGAGATCTTCTCCGGGCACATCGAGCCGCCGAAGGATGCACCGCTGCCCAACGGCATAAACGAGATACTTGGCAGTATATTGGTGGATTGTTTCCGTCCCCACATCCTTGCTCGTTACCAGAAAGCCGCGTTCATGCGGTTCAATACGGACGACCTTTTCGCCGGTATGGATGCGGTCTGTCTGTCCAAATCGATCGGGAACAGTGTGATAGTAGCGTAGCAAATCCCCCTTGATTATCAGATCGTTGACATTTAAGTCTATCCCGTGCTCCTCACTATGTAGCGCCAAGGGATAGAAAGGAAACTCCATCCACTGTCCCGGTGAAAGGGTCAGAAGATTTTTGGGGACATTGTTCCATAGACCACCGACCTTTTCTTGCGTGAGGAGCAGGTAATCTATCGGTGTTTCTTGGCGAAACTCCATCGCGATCTGCGCGAGTTCTTCAAACAACTGTCTGGGGTGATGGAGGAGTCGGAAGAGATCTACGGGCGGGACGTTTCTGGCTATCCCCTTGAAATCTAATCCCAGAAGAGTTCCTTGGATCTGCTGCAGGCCCGCAGCCAACTGCGGATAGCGTAGGCTGAACATACGACTTCCACGAAAGTAAGGGTGCCAACCTCCCAACACTACAGCGAGCGGAAGACCGGCAGGCCCCCCGCCCACAATAATTACGGTATGATGTTCTATATTCGGCAATCAATCACCTCGGATACAAATGTTAAAATATAGTATAGCACACCATGGTGTGATTGCAACGTCGAAGCTGTCATTTTCCGTATTTGAAACGGGCAATTGCGCTCTGATCCGCCAACTCTGTCTTTGCGTAATGTGCTGGCATCTGAGGCGATTTCCATCGACCTGCGATCTGCATATCTACAACAGACGCTCCCGCTTGAGCAAGCGAGACAGCAGAGCCTATACGGAGGGAATGTCCAGAGATAATACCCTCCACACCCGCCTCGTGTGCTCTACGCTTGATCGCGTTTCTTGCACCTTGAACCGATAGCCTGCCGTTGGTTATATTATCGCCACGGCGAATCCGCCGAAAGAGGGGGCCTGAGGTGAGACCCCCTGATTCACAATACCGCCTTATCACCTCGCGTGTGGGATCACCAACATACAACGTTGTGCCTTCCGATTCTTGATCAGTTTTTGACCGACGAATCGTCAACACGTTATCAACATCCGCTACATCTACCGCGACAGTTTCCGAAATTCGTAACAGGCAATCGCTCATTAGTCGAATTAGTGTCGAATCCCTCAGTCCGGTTACGGTTTCCTCCGCTTCAGCAAGCGTACAGATTCGATTTACCTCGCCCCATGTTATGCCATCCACCTGTCCGCGCCCCCGGTTCTTGCCCTCCCGCCGAATGCCAGCGAGTGTGCGGCTAGTTGTCCCAAGGGGAATCGCTGCGTCCTGCTCTTTTGCTTGCCACTTGACCGCAGAGACGACGACGTTGATAGTCGCCGGTGATTTTCCCTCTTGATGTAATTCAGCAATATAGTCTGCGAGCAGGTAATCGCTGAGGGATCGTCCACCAAGCCACGTCTCCAGTTTTTTAATAGCATTGCGATACGCTTTAATCGTGTTTGGTGCAACAGATGTCTTAATCAGAGACTCGGTTTCATTGTTGACAGTGGTCTGTTTCTCTTCTGAAATTTGTAGTATGTTCATGAGAGGTTTCCTATCTGAAAAGATTTTAGCTATAGATAATTAGCATTATGTGGTTTTAACTCATAGGAGAACCGATTTTTTGCTAACTGAGCGGGGACATTTTCGCCAAAATTGTGGATTTTTTGCCCTTTCACAGCAAACCGGCTCAAATATTATACTTGATATCAGTCCCCTCTTACAAAAAAATGGTAAAAAAGCCTTGACAGTGTCTATTTTATGAATTATAATGCTAATTGGGCCTTATGCTAGTTAACTTCCCTTTTTTAATGTGAACTAAAAAAGGGAAGTTAAAAAGTCCTCCAGTCTGTTACTATAGATGGACTCGACCACCCATCTAAAACTGGAGGATCCCCCTATGATAACCGATTTTGATGACCTGTGTCTATGGACTTATGTCATTGTTGATGACATTCTGATAAAACTCACACCCTTACTCCGGCGCCCTGGCCCCTGTCCCGATTGTAGTGATAGTGAGTTAATCGCTATGATATTGATTGCTGAATGTAAGGGGGGGGACATGGAAACCCAGCTGCTATCCGAATTTAGCCAGCACCGGCATCTATTCCCTATATTGCCGTGTCAGAGTCGATTCAATCGGCGACAGCGCAACTTGGGGGCACTCATCAATCAGATTCGACAGGTGCTCTTAGCAGACATTGAAGCAGCGTCGGACAAACTGTGTGTTATTGATAGTTTGCCGATCCCAGTCATGCAGTTTCATCTGGTGCCTTCGTCAACCAACAATTGGTCATGCTATGATGCCAATTATGGTCGAGTCGAATCCAAGAAACAGACCATTTTCGGCTATAAACTGCATCTGTTAGTCACTGCCAGTGGAGTGATTGTTGATTTTGAACTGGCACCCGCTTCTAAAACCGATTTAGCGGTGGGTCACGAACTACTCGCTAATCACCAAGATAAGCAAGTGATAGGAGATAAAGCCTACATTAGCACAAAAGTCAAAGACCAATTAGCTCAACTGAACCGTATTGAATTGATAACCTTGCCAAAACGCAACCAGAAACAGCAAATCTCCACACAAACTAAGCGGTGGATTAACCAAATTAGGCAGATAGTGGAAACCGTCAATGGGCAATTGACTCAACAATTTCAGATACAAAACAATCATGCCCATAGTTTCTGGGGGGTATGCGCGCGGTTGTACGCCAAACTCACCGCTCATACGCTATGTATTTATCTCAATCAACTATTCAAAAAGGAGTCCTTGTTACAGATGAAAGAGTTGGCGTTTCCAACTCCTTAGCAACTAGCATAAGACCCTAATTATGATGGTTTAGTTGTTTCTGAAGCAGATTAGCCAACGGAATGCCACGGTATTCCTAACAACTCATAGGAGGTTGAGTAATGTCAGCAAAATGGTTTGTTACAGCAACGGTTCTACTCGCTCTGATCGGTTTGTTGTTGTCTGGTTCTACACAGGTCTATGCTCAAGGCTATGGAGATACGCGGCAGGTGCAGGAATTAAGATCCGTTCATGTTGGAAGTTGGCTAACCACATTTTATTTCACTTGTCCGTATTGTGGTTCATCAAGAACAAGCTATATAGAAGATAGAAACATGGAGCTCTATTCAAGATGGCGATATGAACGTTTCAATGCGAGACATGGTGTATGGGTGACGACTGGGTATTCAGAGTGGGAGTACCTTTATAACACTACCGATGAGGGAGATCTTGAGATAAATCCTTGCCCGAATTTATCTTGTAATGACGGACCGGAATATGTTCTCAATGGACAAAGGCCGAGTACCTATTATGCTTTGTGCCGGTTGAGGTTTCAGGTCCACTTGGCCATATAAACACAGTAAAAAACGTCAAGATTAGCTAGGAGGTGGTAGCGTGTATGCCGGAACGGGTAAAGGCGAGATCGGACTATACGCTTCCTCAAAGCCAAAATAGGAGGTTATCATGCGTCGTTTCACGTACTGTGTCGTTGCATTGTTGGTGCTGTTTGTCTGTGGAATAGGATATAGGGGTTACACAAATTATAGAACCTACATTGAATCTGAGAAACTTATAAAAGAAAATATAGGGTTTCTGGAAAAATCTGAGGAGGTCTCTACCGATCGGCGTACCTTGGATAGAAACAGGCAATCACAACAGGTTGTTCCAACGCTGGCTGAATCTAACGTCCCGGGCGTAACCATCGGCGAAACGGAGCGAAATGGAGAAACACCGCAATCAGCGGTGAAAGTCCGGTATGCATCACCGGGGGTGCCTAAGGACTTAAAATCGGCGGGGGTTGTATATTTTAATACGTATGAGATGACATCGCAGTACGCTGAGACCCCTGACGGGAAGATACATAGGGTTTTACGTCCTCGGGGCGAGGAGTACAAGATTAAAACCGGCACTTTTATGGCACCTTCATCTCTCTCATATGCTAGGAGGAAGGTAACAATAGATGGGATAACGTATAACGTCCCAGAAGGGGAAGATGTGGATTTGTACATAGATAAAATTCATTTGAGTTCAATGTACAGTGTCCCCATTGAAGATGTTGGAAGACTGATCAAAGAGGGCTTGATTCCAAATTCGCCTATAGAAGCAGGAAAATTATTCGACGACGATCCTCTCCAAGCACCGATACGGACCGACAGTGCTGCGAGGGAGAGTGTTTTTGAAGGTGCCCCGACACCTTTTGAAGTCTCACCCGCAATGGAGGAATCGAAGGCCCCGGTCACGCCGGCGCACGTTCACCACGAGGAGAAGTATACAGATGAACCGCCAACTGCCAAAAGCATTGAAACGCAGCTCAAGGAGCGGTTATCACCAGAGCGTTTTTCAAAAGCAAAGCAATTGTTTGACCAGTATGGTACAGAGGAGGGGCTCCGCCGTTTCAGGGAGATGGATCCGGAGGCGGCTCGGCGTTTTGAGTCCGATGAATCGAGATCCCGACGAGTTGGGACAGGGCGGGAACGTCCTCCGACACCTGCCCGTGAGGTGCCAAGTGAGGCTGAGTCCTCGACACAGTAGCGGGACAACACTGTTAAAATGAAAAAAGCGGTCTCCCGTATCATACGGGGAGGCCGCTTTTTTGCGTTTATAACGTTCCTTCCCTTTCGTACTTCACGATTTACAACTCACCCCGATAATAGAGACAATGTGCCGTGATGGGACACTGATTGCATTTCGGCTTACGTGCGTCGCAGATCTGACGTCCAAATGCGATAAGGTTCATGTGAAACGGATACGCTTCGCCTTCGGGAATGATTTGGGGCATCAATTCATGTGCTTTTTCCGCGGTACAATTTGATGGCACGAACCCAAGCCGTTTGCTGATCCGTAAAACGTGCGTATCCACGGGGAACACATCACGACCACAAGCAAACGCAAGTGTGACGGACACCGTCTTGATGCCGATACCTTTGTGCTGAGACAACAGTTGTATCGCGTCTTTGTTCTCCATTTCACGGATGAATTCCAGATCCAACTCACCATATTCTGCCTTGAGCCATGTCAAGAAATTCTTGATTGTGCGGCTCTTCTGACCGCTCAACCCCGCAATCTTGATAGCGTCCGCGATGTCTTCCACATCGGCATTGAGCACCTCTTCCCACGTCGGATAGCGTTCTTTGAGGACCGCAAATCCTTTATCACGATTGACATCGTTTGTGTTCTGGGACAAGACGGTAAGTATCAAACACTCAAGGACATCTTCTTCTATGTCCGGTTCGGGTGCACCGTAAAGTTTTTCTAAAGCGTCAGAAACTAACGCTGTTTTCTGCTCAAGATCCAAATCATACCTCCAATCCTCTTTGGTTCATTGGTGGATTAGTTCATTAATGAATAAATCTCGCCAACCCCACCAAGAGTTGTTATGAGGATTGTCCAATATTTAGGAGTTCGATACCATCACGTGCGGAGTTGACCTGGAAGCGGATCACATACACACGGTTAGGGGCTATACCACTTTCACAATACGAAATCAGCAGCGACCCATCCTCCATCTGGAGGCCACCGGGATAGCCGTAGCAAGACACATCGAGGGGAAGTGCTGGCGTCCAGCCCACGCCTCCGTCCCGGCTCAAGAAGACATATAACCCACCTTGATAGGTTGTAACGCAGACGAGGGTGCCATCCGCAAGCACGAACAATCGCGGTGCTTTGAGCGGTGAGGAACGCAGATCTGCGTTCCCTACGACGATTTGTCCAGACTCACGCCAGCTCACGCCATCGTCATCTGAGAAGAAGATGCCGCCATCGGGGCGCGACACCATAACGAGACGACCACTGTCAAAACGCGCGATGGCAGGTTCATCCACATCCACCCCGTTGCGCCGGATAGTAGCGACGGTGCACCACGTCTGTCCGGCGTCATCGGAGCGCCGAATCGCACCAAAGAGATGATTCTCATCTTGACTTGAACAGTACGTGGGCCAAAGGATACCTCCGTCGGGCAGTTGAACAGCCTGACCGTGACTCCTTTCGTAAAATGAACCCGGACTATCCAACCAAATCGGGTCACTCCACGTTGCTCCGCTGTCGGTTGATCTAATCACACACTGCTGGGTATTCAATCCATTGAGATCCTTGCGGAAAGCTGGAGGCGCTTCCGAGAATCCGTACCAAGATGCCTGCACATTGATAAAACAAAGGACAATGTTATCCCCGATAAGATCGGGATTCAAGGCAACTTGGGGGACAAACAGTGTCACTGGACCATCATCTAAAGGGATATTAGTCATGCCGACAGGTTTGCTCCAAGTACGTCCATCATCGGTGGAATGGACTGCCATTGAGCGTCCGCCTGTTGGGGCAACAAAATCCACGGGCCAACCCTCAGCGGCATAGTGCTCACCGGTTTCCTTCTCAAACAGTCGCGGCGATGCAAACGAGGCGTGCCAGTAACCAGCGGAATGACCGAGCAGCAGATTGCCGTTGGGCATCCGCTCCAGTGCCCCAGCCCAGCCAATAAAATCACCGAGTCCGGGGAACGGGTCAGGACGATTGAAATCCCAACCGGTAACGCATACCCTTGCCTCCGCAGCTGCAAGCGGTTTTGTTGTCGTAGCGTCCATTTTTTCTCCTAAATGAATGGGAATTGAGCCGATACAGGCAGTGTTGAGATCTATCGCTCACGTCGCTGACGATAAAGGTTGGGGTCAATCGCTGCAGCCATCGCACACACATCCAAATCCTCACCGAGGAACGCTTGAACCTTCTCTGCAATCTCCACAGGACGTTGAAGCGCTTCCGAATACGGCACACCAAGCATCGGGATATTGCGTTGAGCCAGCCCCCTCTTCACCTCACAGACCTGCCGCTCAAAGATCTTGCCCAACTCTACATCGGATAGATTGCCGCCGCTTTTTCCTTGACGTTGGAGCATCTTCCGCTGAGAGGCGAGCACTTCTCTGATGTTACGCTCCATGAAGATAACCCGATAGCTGAATTGGGAAGGCAGAAACGGAATCAGTTGAACGATGATTTTCACCGCTTTGCCCTTCGCTTCAGGCATCCACGCACAATCCCGCCGAAGCCGTTTCACCTGCTCGTATTCAAAATAGCCGTGCGGGTTGTCAGCGTCCGCCTTCCGCACACCATCGGTCAAACATGGGTAGTCGGCGGCAGCTAACATCTGCATCAGCATCGAGGTACCGGACCGCGGGAGACCGGACACCACTGTGACGAATTCATTCCGGTTCTGCGTTCCTTCCGGTGGAGTAACAGATTGAGCACGGGAACTCATCTCTATTCTCTCCTGCTCATATGCCAACGGTTCTTCCCCAGTGGTGTAGCTGCTGTCTGTTAAGATTTCTCCGAAGATTTCCCATTCTCCAGCTCAAGATACCTCTTCAGCAGCCGCTCCTGTTTCTTTGTTAGCGCTTTAGGAATCTCAATGACAACAGTGACAATAAGATCTCCGTTCTCGCTTTCAGATTTTTTGATTCCCTGACCAGTTAGCCGGAAGGTTTGATTGGGCTGTGTTCCTCGTGGAAGGTTCAATACGATTGGATCGGTCAGCGTTGGAATATGAATTTCCCCACCGAGGGTGGCTGTCGCAAAGCCAACTGGAACCTGACATCGCAAATCATACCCATCGCGTTGCAAGACCGGGTGCGACTTAACAACAACATCAACAAACAGATCCCCATAAGGTCCCCCGCGTGAGCCACACTCCCCCTGACCGGGCAAGCGCAACGATTTCCCGGTCTCAATCCCCGGCGGCATTTTCACCAGTAAAGACCGATCCTTGCGGACGACACCTGTCCCACGACAGCCCCGACACGGATGGTGAATTAGGACACCCGTTCCCCGGCAGCGTTCGCACAGTTTATTCTCCTTTGTGCTATCCCGCAGTAACTGGTCGAGAAGCTCGCCGTTGCCCATGCAGCTGGGACAAGTTGATTCGGGTGACCCCCTTTGCGCGCCTGTGCCATCACAACTCTCGCACTCCTCATTACGGTGAACACGGATGGAACGCTCCGTTCCCAACATGGCTTCAGTAAATGGGAGGGTTAGATCAGTTCTTAGGTTGGAACCCCGTCTTTCCTTTGCTTTAACCGTTCGTCTCGTTTTTGTCTTTCGTTTCGTCTGCGGTCTCGACCTAAATAGACCATCAAAGAAGTCATTGATTTTGGAGTCGCCATCACCAGAACGTCTAAATCCGCCATTTCCAGAAGTTGCCCTATCGGATCCTAACGATTCATCGCTGATGTGCTGCGGACCGAGTTCGATCAGAGCCTGATAAGCTATCGTGGCCTCTTTGAACCGCTCTTCCGCCTGCTTATCGCCCCGACTTTTGTCGGGATGACATTGCATCGCAATTTTGCGATAGGCTTTCTTTATTTCATCGAGGGTCGCATTTCGACTTACACCAAGGATCTGATAGTAATCTTTCTGCCTCACCGATTTTTCTCCTCACATCCGCCAAATCTAAACAGTCGGGATTTTTGACCAAGACCTCACTGCAAATTTATATTCACCTTTGGAGTAACAACACCCGCTTTGTCCCCTTGTTTGAAGCCTGTCGGACAAGTGCCTTTAGATCAAGAACCTCATCGACAGGGACTGCTGGACGATTGAATCGTAGGGTCTGTTTCATCACCATTTTTCGTTTCGATTTTGTATATTTGAGTTGGATGGAGCCAACGCGGTTGTCAATCTCGCGGTCTTCAGGTACAGAGTCCACTGAAAATAGAGACGATAGATTGACAACAACCTCGTCCGAAAAGGTAACTGCTTTCCCGATGACCACTGGGTGTGTCCTGTTTTCTTCACTGAGCAACGCAGCGTAAGGATGCTTAACCAGCGGCAACTCAAGGACATACTGCTGACCAATAGCAAAGAGGTAATCCTCGCACCACCAGTTGAGGACGATCTTCAGTTCCTCCTCCATAGCATCAAGTTTTGGAACCGAAATTTTCTCTAACTTCGCACGGTCATCAAGTTCCATGTATTCATGCAGGAATTTCAACTGTTCATCAGGATTGATATATTTCAATTGACTTCGTAACTTCGTGTTAAATGCCCCCGTTACAGTGAGTGTCTGAGCAACCTTGACTGACAAATCGTCCGCCACCTGTATCCGTGTCTCAACACGCTTGAGGTTTGATGCTGCCTCGATTGTTGGGCTTTTTGCAAATCGGTATAATTGATCTTGCATCCTGCCGTTTTCCTCGGAAGCGGTCGCTTCTCGGTTCATCTCCTCCGGTGCCTTCATAAGAAAATCAGGATTGACGATGAGTGCCCAGCGATCCTGATCGCTAGCAGGGAGATCTCCAAACGCACAAGTTTCTGCTGTCGCATCTAACCAGATAAGTCCACCATCGCCATTCTCCTCC
The DNA here is from genome assembly GCA_022826645.1 of Candidatus Poribacteria bacterium. Lineage (GTDB taxonomy): Bacteria > Poribacteria > WGA-4E > WGA-4E > PCPOR2b > PCPOR2b. Next base: position 25,068 of record JAJDUM010000011.1, on the reverse strand, counting down.
ACAGCGAGAATCATGTGATTAAAGTACGAAAGCGAGGGGATCTCACGAACAACTCTGCTGGACTCACCCGCGGAAATCAGCACTGGATAGGATTGGATACCGACCGCCGATAACATTGTACTGAGCAGCGTCGTCTTATCCTTGCAGTCGCCATACCCCTCCTTAAAGATTTCGGGGGCAGAATGTGGCTTTATCGCCCATATCCCAAGTTCAATACCGACATAAGCGATGTTCGTCGCAACGTATTCGTAGAGCCGTTTAATCTTCTCCCTTCGGCTCCATGCCCCCCTCAGCAATGCCTTGGTCTTCTGCTCGATTTCTGGGGTCACATAATCCTGCTCGCGGATAAGCGTTCCGTACCACTTCATGAGTTTATCCCACGAGTCTAGTGAAGTGATATTGATACTGTAAGCGAGGTCCTCAACGGCTGGCATGAATGCCTCTTCACGGAGCGGGGGAACATCGCGTAGTTCAAATGTATAAGTACGCGTATAGTGGGTTTCTGTGATTATCGGTTCGCTCCCAACGGCTTGCGGACTGGTAATCTGGTAGTGAATTGTTTTCTTTTTTGGTGTATGAATCGTAAAGCGGTAACGCTGGACAGGCACTGAAGTTTGGAAGTAGACTTGGTGCCAGAATTCCCCCTGCATCAGATGCCCCCGATTGTTGGATGAATAAGCGTAGTCGATGATGCAATCGTCGGACATCTCCGGCATTGAAAAGTGCATTAGACGAGCATCTACAAACAGCCCCGCCTCGACCGCACTCGGCGGTGGAATGTTTTTGACAATGCTTCGTTGATCGAGATCGACTACACGACCATCGGACGTGAGGGTTCGGGCGTGATGAATTGTGATGTCATCGTTTCCGCGTGTGTACGGAATGCTAACCTTACCAAACTTATGTCCTGTATCATTAAAGATTTTCACAATCCGCCGTGTGGAGTAGACGTAGCTGCTGTCTTCGTTGACGTTCATCACCTCTGTTTCCCAAAGCACAACCGCACCGTTTTCGGGAAAATCATCTGCCCGCGGAGCATCAGCGAGTAACGCTTGGATCTTCGCCTCATCCGCTTCTGAAACGAAATCATAGGAAATTAAGGTGCGTTGGGACGGTCCGCTGTCATCCTCGCTAGATGCTTCTCCAAATTCATCGTCGGAACGATCTAAGTCCGGCTCAAGCGACACGGAGTCAGCGAGGACCGAACGACGTTTTCCCAAGTAGGTCCTTTGTGCAAGCGTGCCATCCGAAGCGTTCGGCAGTTCTTTGCGTGACGCAACTCCATCTCCATTATCGTCAAGATGGGGATGCTCCGACTGAACAGAGCCATCGCTCTCATACCACGTTTTCACCCGCTCTTGGGTGTACAGAAACGCCTCCAACAGCGAAATGGCTCCATTATCATCCCCGTCAGCGGCACTGTCCAAAAAAGCATTGATGAAGATATTCCCAAATCCCGACCGCATGTACCCCTCACGCGCTGAACACGCCGTGATGATTGTCCGCCCCTCCTTACTCACTTGAGGCACGAAACGCGCGCTATAGGGAAATCCGAAGATTAACACCATCTGCTCTGTAGGAATCTGATTGATGAGCGCAGCCCATTCTATATCCCTGATATCCCGTCCGGGCGAGTTGAATTTTAGCCCATCTGCCGTTTTGGTTGCATGACCCACCATGAAGAGGATGAATCGGTCCCTCGACTGAACCCGCACCTGTAAATCAGAAAAAGCAGCCTCAATCTCAGTCTTCGTTGATTTCCCATCAACTAAATCTGATGCCTCCCCATCATCTTCAAACAGAAATGTGATATGCTCCGGCGCGTACCCGTATTCCTCTATCAGCAAGCTGTGCATCCCTGAAGTCGCATTCCAAAATTCGTCGTAAAAAGATTTCTCGCCGCCAACACCGCCAATGATAAGCGCGTAATCTTCGGCAGAGGTATCCGGTGTGATAAGCAGAATGCAGCTCAAAATCAGGCAGACGCCAAAGACAGGAAGTAAGTAGAACTGAAAACGATAAAATAAATAGTCCCGCTTTCTCGTTATCCCGTTTTCTTGTTTACTCTCTCTCACGATGATCACTCCTCCCGGACGAATGTACCACTTTTCCCGCCAGTCTTTTTGACCAATCGAATATCAGAAATCTCCATCTCCCTGTCAACCGATTTACACATATCGTAGACCGTCAAACCGGCGACAGAAACAGCGGTCATAGCTTCCATCTCAACCCCTGTTCGCCCGACGGTCTGCACCTCCGCCTCAATCTCGACGCGGTGTTCTGCTTCATTAATCGACAGATCAACTTTGACAGAGGTCAACGCAAGTGGATGACACAGGGGAATAAGATCGCCAGTACGCTTGGTCGCCATGATACCAGCGAGACGAGCCACTTCGAGGACATCCCCTTTTGCGAATCCACGTTCAGCGATGAGTCGGAGCGTCTCCGGCTTTGCAAACACATGCCCACGTGCCACCGCAACGCGCAGGGTTTCCTCCTTCGGTGTAACATCCACCATGCGAGCATGCCCCTTTTCGTCAAAATGTGTGAGTTTATTCACTGTACCCTCCACCTGAAACCACTGCCGTCACCCGATCAAACTGTGGCTTGAGTGCGGGATAAAGAGCGCCGTAGACCTGGTAGTACTCCTCATAAATTCTCACATTGTCAGCGTTCGGTTGCGTCGCTGATGTGATTTTGATAATTTCATCTGCTGCGCTCTCAACGCTGTCGTAAACCCCCGTTCCAACACCAGCGAGAATCGCTGCGCCAAACGCAGGTCCTTCAGCGATGTTAATCGTAACCAATTCCGCGTCGAAGACATCGGCTTGGATTTGCCGCCAAAGCGAACTCCGTGCACCACCACCAGTGGCGTAGATCCGCTCAATGGGTGTTCCTAACCCACGAATAATCTCCAGCGAGTCACGTAGGGCGTCGGCGATGCCTTCCATCACAGACCGAATCAGATGAGGCTTGCCGTGCCGCAACGTCATACCAAAGAAGGTCGCTTTGGCGTTTGCATCCGCGTGTGGTGTCCGTTCGCCGGCGAGGTAGGGCAGAAAGATTAAACCCTCACTCCCAACAGGCGCTTCTGCGGCACGCTGGGTCAAAATTTCATACGGATCGACGCCTTCGATTTCAGCAGCCGCGACCTCTGAATCCCCCAAATTATCGCGAAACCAACGGAGTGCACCCCCGGCTGAAAGGACCACGCCCATCAGATACCACTTGTGCGGTGCAGAATGACAGAAACTGTGCGCCTGCAGGTTCGGGTCCACCTTGGCTTCATCAGTATGTGCAACGATGGCTCCCGACGTCCCAATACTTGCCGAAACCCGACCCTCTTTGACAATCCCATTGCCAACCGCGCTACAGGCGTTGTCCGCCCCACCGCCGACAACTGGAGTCCCCACAGAAAGCCCCGTCAATTCGGCAGCCTCAGCGGTAATCTTTCCACAAACGTCAACAGACTCGTACACCGGCGGCAGGAGTGCTCGATCAATCCCGAGCTTATGCAATACTTCCTCAGACCAACATCGTTGCCGCACATCGAACAAGAGTGTCCCAGCCGCATCGGACACCTCCGCAGCGATCTCCCCCGTCAGCCGGAATCGGACGTAGTCTTTAGGGAGCAACATTGTGGCGGTCTGTTCCAGAATCTCCGGCTCGTTGTCTCGCACCCAGATCACTTTTGGCGCGGTAAATCCCTCAAGTGCAGGATTACACGTGCTCTGCACTAACATATCCTCACCAACAGTCTCTGTGATGTAGTGGCACTGCTCCGTCGTCCGCACATCACACCATAGCATCGCTGGACGCAAGACACGGTGCCCCTTGTCCATCAGCACCAAACCGTGCATCTGACCGGAAAGCCCTAATCCCTTGACCTCCTTAGGCGAAACTTGCGACTCGGCAAGCACCCTCTGAATGGACCTTACCGTTGCCAGCCACCAATCTGATGGATCCTGCTCCGCCCATTTCGGTTGAGGTGTGTGCAGCGGATATTCTTCCAAGGCGCTGGCGTGTTGTTGACCATTTTCATCAACAAGGATCGTCTTCGTCCCTGTTGTTCCAACGTCAATGCCGATGAGATATGCCATGAGTCATTTCCCGCGACTTGTGAGGCACAATACGTCAGTGAGCCAAAATCTTATCTTGAAATTTCCTGCGCTCCCCATCCTCTTAGGGAGAATGACGCACGACACGCCCCGGTAACTGTCCAGTGGGGTTTCCATCATCAATCACGGGAACCCCGTTCACCAGCACCCAGTTCACGCCAACTGCCGGCTGCACCGGATCCTGCCATGTCGCGCGATCCGCAACGGTCTCCGGGTCAAAGACAACCAAATCCGCAGCCAGCCCCTCAGCGATTCGACCACGGTCTTTAATCCCAAAGCGCGCCGCCGGGAAGCCGCTCATCTTGTAGACCGCTTCCTGTAGCGACACCAGTTGACGCTCTCTGACGAAGCGTCCAAGGTACTGAACAAAGCAACCGTATCCCCGCGGATGCGGATGGGGAATATCATAGACGCCGTCACTGGCAATCATCATACGTGGATGGACAGCCGTGCGATCAATCGTTACTTTGTTATCTTCTGGCAGCGTCTGCCAAGGAAAAACGAATGTTTCTATCCCTTCCTCCTCAAGCATAAGATCGTAAGCGAAGTCCTCGCGGGACTTACCCACACTTTCGGCGGCGTCCGATAGGGTCATCCCGATGAATCGACCAGAACGATTATAACCGACAATCTGATCGCCACGCCCCAACTGCTCTCGGATATGGGGCAGGCACTTTTCCCGTACCTCCGACCGCTCCATATTCGCCAAGACCGCTGTGAGGCTTCCCGCCTGGAACTCTGCTGGCAGCATCAGTGCGAGATGGGTCATCCCCGCGGGATAGAGATACGACTCAAAGGTCAAATCAATCCCCTCGCGGTCTACCTGCTCAAGCAGTGCAGCACTCTCGTCATCTACCCGTTCGTGAGAGATATGGACGGGGATACCCGATTGCTTGGCAAGCTCAAAGGTTTCTTCCCACGCCTTTTTCCGTCCGAGGATTCGGTAGCGGATATGTGCAGCATAGATTGCGCCGTATGAATCTGCCAACTTGCATAAAGTTACAAGTTCCCGGAGATCCGCATGGGCACTCGGCTGGTAGTCAAGCCCCAAGCACAGGCAACCTGCCCCCGCTTCCAACCACTCACGGGTCGTTTCCACCATGGCAGCCAACTCTTCGTCGGTCGCCGGTCGAGGGTCCCACCCCATCGCTCCTAAACGAACCGCACAATGCGGCACCTGTGGATAAACATTGGCGGGAGTATTACCGGGAAAGATGCTTAGATAATCTTCAGCGGTGGGCCAATCGAGAGTGAATTCCGCATCCCCAATCGCAAACTGGGTATAACGCCACATCTCCTGCGCTTGCTCCGGTGGGAGCGGTGCCCAGCCAAACCCATCCGGTGCAGTCAACTGAGTGGTCACACCCTGACGGATAGCTCCCAACTGATCTCGACCACCCACCAACGAGATTTCCGAATGGACATGGACATCAATGAAGCCGGGACTTACAACTTGCCCCGCCGCATTGATACTGTGGTTTGCCTGTGTGGGATCTAATTTCCCGATGGCGACAATTTGATCACCAACGACACCCACATCGGCGGGGAAAGGCTCACGCTCACCTGTGCCATCGGCAATCTTTCCACCGTGAATAATATAGTCAAATTGCATCAAGTATTCTCCATTACTGTGTTGGGGAGATTATCCTGCTAGCCGTTCCCAACTCCTGTAAATTTAGATTTTCAGTTGACAGGGGAAAAGGGATCAGGTATGATTTGACGCACTCCCAAACCTAAAGGATTGGGATTCTTACACGCTGTGATAGCGCGATACATCGGGACTGTATCCCAAGTATACATACTTGGACCTTAGAACTAAAGGGCTTTTAGGTAAATCAGGCTTAAACATAAATATAGGTTGTTTTGAATCCCGACTGCAGCATCGGGGAGGAGAAATGTACGAATGCACAATAAATCTCATCGGTTCGGTTTCTTTATAACACTCTTTCTTCTTGGCATCGTTTTTGGTGGGTGTGATGATGCGGGCTCGGGTGGCAGTGGATCGGTAAGCCTGCTCAGGGATGAGCCTGTGATTCTGGACTCCACCCTCGCCATCAACGTCAGCGATGATCGTCCGGATGGAATTACTGACACCTTCTTCGAAACGAGCGATCGGATTTACTTATGGATCTTTTGGGTGAACGTCAAAGGACGGCATACCGTTGAGGTCAACTGGTTTTCGCCACAGGACGACATAGACGACCCGCCCTTCCGAGAAGACCAAGAAACCTTCGCCTCCTCAACAGGGGATCAGATCACTTGGTTCTATATAGACGCCCCTTCCGGCAGCTTTCCCGAGGGCGAATGGTTTGTCGAGATCTTTCTGGACGGATTGTTCGAGCGGAGCCACGTATTTGACGTTAGACGATGACCAACACTCTTACCAAAATCAAGATGTGGTTTTTGCTGAATTAAATGTGACGATTTCCTCCCAAACTATGCTACCGTCAGCATCGCAGAACGTTCTAATGAATTCAGAGGTAAATTTATTGATAACTTTAGCATACTCTTGCATAAACTGCTCATTTCTTTCTTTCGCTTGATGCCCTAAAGGCTCAATTATGTCAGTATACAAGTTATCATCATCTGAAATAAAATCCCAAAATTGTTGTCCGCACAACTTCAAATAGTCACCCTTATCTGGCCGTCGATCTTTTCCATAGCAGCAACCGTTGACGGCAACGACATTGGCGGCTGATGTATTTGTATTGAGTATTCGTTTAGCCTTCCTGAAGTTATCCCGAAGTTTTGCGACTTGGCTACTATTCCCCCAATTCGGTCCAGATTTTATTGATACAATGTATCTTATACTATCTTTTTCAAACTCTAAATCAATCCCCTCTGCTGAGGATTTCTGACCGCCATATACTTGTGCACAAATAAAAATCGCGAGCTCCTCCAGAAATCCGCCAAAAATTCCCTCTTCTTGTGAAGAAAGAAAAGCGTCTAAGATAGTCTTTACAAAATCTTGTGCCGTGTTAATGTTTTTCGCCTTGAATAGATAGGGGTTTTTTCGCTTGATGACATCCATCAGTTTCAATTTTTGGAGATTCTCTAACCTTCTTTGGTGAAAGTTTTGAATGTTTGCCTCAACATAATCAGTTATCTCCTGTTGTGTAATGGGTTTCATGTTGCGCCTCTTCAAACAGTGTATATTGTGTTGGCTTGATATTCTCCTTTGCCACTTGATAATACTGAGGCAACATTTCAATACCGGCGGAATTTCTTAACAGCGTTTGAGCGACTTGGCAGGTCGTGCCAGCACCTGCAAACGGATCAAGCACCCAATCACCTTCTTTTGTAAACAGCTTGATAAACCATTCCGGCAATGTCTTGGGAAAGACAGCACTGTGTTTGCGATTCCCTGTTTCAGTTGCTAAGTGCAAAACATTTGTCGGGTATGCCATTTTTCGGTCTAACCAATTTGAAACATTCTTACCAAACCCGCTTCCCACTTTTGATGTGTCCCGGCTCTGATCTGTCTCACTGAGATGCTTTAACCTTCTCTCTGCCCAATCTCCCATCGGCACCATAACGGACTCTTGATACATATTGAATTTCTTGGTTTTATTAAACTGCAAACATCTTTCCCAAGCATCTCTAAATCGGTTTGGCCATTTGCCGGGATAGCAGTTTTTTTTGTGCCAAACAAACTCCTCCGTCCACAACCATCCCTGTCTTCTCATCTCAAGTATCAACTCGAGAACATAAGTATGCCGCTCTCCATCAACGGCTTTCTCTTTAATATTCAGAATAAACGTGCCAGAGGACTTGAGGACCCGTAAAAATTCTTCAGCGCGAGGCATAAACCAATTGACATATTCATCGGGATTGACTCCGCCATAGGTTTTGGCTCGGCGGTCCGCATACGGGGGCGAAGTCATAATCAAATCGAATGAATCTGCATCAAAATTGGTGAGAATCTCTAAACAATCCCCAAGATAAAGGTCTGTTTTTATTGTTGTCATCGAACAATCTGCTTTTAGGCGATAAATACCGCGTTTTACGTATGTAACCCAATAGATCAGCGATATTCCACATTTCTTCACCCACGTCAACATAGCCAATAGGAGTTATTGTCGCAGGATAATCACCTATCCTCTGCTCTTCAGCCATTGCTGATTCCTCTCCAATCCTTGGGTTCATCAAGAATAGTAGCTCGCGTTGTCCTTTACAATAACTCCCGACCAACGATCAGGCGATACGCCTCCAGATATTTTTCGCTGGTTTGATTGATGACGTCCGCCGGCAGCTCAGGAGCTGGTGGCTCCTTGTTCCATCCTACATCACTCAGATAATCGCGGACATACTGTTTGTCAAAACTGGGTGGAGAGCCGCCGGGTTTATATTCGTCTTTGGGCCAAAATCGAGAGGAGTCAGGGGTGAAAACCTCATCAATGAGAATCAGTTGACCGTCAATCTGTCCGAACTCGAACTTGGTGTCACAGAGGATGATTCCGGACTTTTCGGCGTGTTCGCTCGCAGCCTCAAACAGTGCAAAACTGGTCTGGATAATCTTTTCTGACAACTCCTTTCCAATCACCTCCACCATCTCTGCAATTGAGATGTTCTCATCATGTTCACCCTGCTCCGCCTTCGTGGAAGGGGTGAAGATGAGTTCTGGCAACCGCTCCGATTCCGTTAGTCCTGCCGGCAGCTTTTCCCCACACACAGTTCCATCCGCTTTATACTCCGACCACGCGGATCCCGCGATGTAGCCCCGCACGACACATTCAATATCGATTCGATTCGCTTTCCGGACAAACATTGACCGCCCTTCAAGCACTTCTGCATCGGCTTGCAGCACATCAGGAAACTGCGAAACATCAGTGCTGATAATGTGATTATCGACGATTGATTTTGTGTAATCGAACCAGAACTCGGAGAGTCCCGTCAGGATCTGTCCTTTGTGCGGAATCCCATTCGGCAGTACGACATCAAACGCCGAAATCCGGTCCGTTGAGATAATTAATAATTCATCGCCGAGGTCATAGAGATCTCGGACTTTGCCTCTGTTGGCAAGCGCAACGTTCGTTAGATTTGTTTCTGTGATAACGTTTTGTGACATTACTCACTCCAGTAGATATAGAATTGTTGGTGTTACGGTAAAATTAAGGTAACATCGTTTAAGTTACGCTACGCCATTTGCTATGTAGCGCCATAGGTGTAGCTTCAGCATTTCGTGTGGATTGCTGCCTCAATTCTTCTTTGAAGGTTGCTTAGGATTTCGTTTGGAACCAGGAGTCCCTTCACTAGGTTTTTGGGTAGGCTGCGGGGCTGGTTTTCCTTTAGGATGCGGATCGGGCCATGGTTCCAAAGGCTTCACCTCTATAAGAGTGTCTTTATTTAGAGCTTTACTTTTGGGTTCTCTCTTACTCCTAGACATTATTATTTACCCCCTTTTCAAGGAGACTCAATTAGTTAATCCTCTCGATTCTAAGACTTCATTACGGCACTGCTGTTTTAATTTTACATCCTCTGGGAGCCCTGTATCATCTAATCCAGCTACTTCCCCTCTGATGCGCATGTACTCATCTTCAAGTCCATTTATAGAAGTGTCATCTTGCAATTTAAGCCACAGATTTTCATATTCATATTCAATTCGTGACCACTTTCCCCCTAAATCCGACATTCTGCTTATTGTTTTTGGCCAATCCAATATCGGAAGGGCGATTGCAGTGACAGCTGAAATGGCAGAGAGACCTTTCCATAAAGAGATATCTGTCCCTGAAATATTAATCTCATTCCAGATCCCCCAACTCGCTACTGTTGATGAGGACATCGTTGCTAGGAATATTTTTGTATATTTATCCCGTTTAGAGTAACGCCGGATCAGATGATCCCAATATCGCTTATTGAAATCAGTCCCCAACATCCCATCCCAAACTGCTTTTCTAATGTATTCTTCTCTTACCTCCAGTGTTTGCATTCCTCTACGTTTCCTACCGATGGCTAAAATTGAGCAGAGCCATCAATTGATCAATTCCCTAAAAGCAGACAAGCAATATTTCCAGTATTCAACTGCGTATCTTTTGACCTCCTCCGGTTGACCTGCTACATCCATATAGCCCCGAATCCAACCAAGCAACAGGTCTTCGGATGTCTTTTTGATGACACACCCCTCTATATCATAAGCGATATTGCAAAAATTGTCCAGATCTTCCTCATCAAGATGAAAATCGACCTCGCGATAGAGAACCAAATTCACCATCAGCGCAGTCGTAATTTGGCGGACGGTATCGGAATCGGTATCCGGCGGATAATCAACGGAGAAGATTTCTTCTGGTGGTAATGTTTGGAGGTAGCTAAATCGGTGGTCGATATAGTCTATCTGTTGATTGACAATGCTTATGTCGGCAAGACTCATCAAGGACCGGGGGTTAGCGGATAGCTGAGAAAGTGAAAGCTGTGGGGCGTCAATTGCCAGCTTTCGCTCAACAACCAACTCCAGAAAGTCACGTTCCCACTCATTATACGCGGGAATCATTTCTGGCTCAAGAGTGTGCACTGCTGGGGAGGTAAGGACCGCTTTTTCAAGGGTATTCTGGGAGCGTTCTATCAACTTATCAACGAGCGTATTACCGATTTGATAGAATTTAATCAGTCGGTTGCTGTTCAGTAGGCGAATCGATTTGTCGAGAACACCGTCGCAACCATATTCCAACCCCAAACTTGTCAGGGTAAACGCTTCTTGAATCTGCCCCCGAATCTCCGCGCGAGAGGAAAGATCTTCTACTTTGATCTCAATCAACTTTTGAGCGAGGGAGGCAATATCGTGGTGAATTTTGTCCTGATGTGCAGGTGAAATCCGACCCGTCTTTTGTCCGTGTTCAAGCGTTTGGACGAGAAACAATCGACTATCGTAATGGGCCAGCGCGTCAGCATCAAATATCTTCTCATTCCTCGTCAACTTCAGACGCCTCCTTGTCCTCCAAGTTAAGTTGATCGAGGTCTACTTTTTCGAGAATCTCCGTTTCGGTGATGTCAAGGCCAGCTGCCTTATCGCGCTTCTTGACTCGTTCTTCCTGTTCCTCCTTCGCGCGTTCAAGCGACCCCCACAACTCCTCGCCTAACTCATCTTCCCGATCTAGTCCAAAGAGTTCATACAGCACACGAACGAATAGGTCGGCATCCGCTTCCCAAATGGCGTCCATAACTGCCCTCGCCCGCTCATCTGCGTAGCCGATACCCGGCGTTGACGGATCGACCAATCCCTCCTCAATAAATAGTGCTTTGAATTCCTCGTCCATCTCGACGCGTCCACTCAATAGACTGCCGATAATCCCAACATCAATCTCGGAGAGCAAATCTCCAAGTTCATCCACCTCACACTCCGACAGTTCAAACAGCCATAAATCGAGCGTCTTTTCATCGAGCTTGCCGCTGCGCCACAAAACAAAATCCATCATCTCTTCAAATTGATCGGGCGACAGACACGGCAACAAAGCAGACGCTGTCCCCGTACCAAGCCTGGCATCCAAGATCTGCAGCACATCTTCCATGGCGCTCATCTGGATTAACTCGGTACAGTCCGGGACGAGATAATACAACTCCTCGCGCGCCTTCGCGTCACGGGTAGATGAGATGACTTCCAGCTGCTGGTCTACTGTGTATCCCTGAAACAGTGCTTCAGCCGCCGGCGTTGGCATCCTTAGCAGTTTCTGGGCTTCCAACTGTGGGTCCTGTGGGTCAATGAGCCTTGTGCTACTCACACTCATATCTTCCTCATTGGGTGGAAATCTTAGTAGTTCTCTCGGACGAAATTCAGATTCTTTATCGCTGAGGCTATCGGATCATCGTCTGCTGGCGTTTCGAGGACATACCAGCCGTCATAGCCAATTGCGTGAGTGGCTTCGATAACCGCAGGAAAATCGACACCGCCCTCGCCGGCGTGACTGCCGGAAGTGTCTTTGATGTGCATCTGCGCGATAGCACTTCCGAGCTGACGGATCTCTTCGGCAGCGTCATATCCAAATCCTGTGGCATTGCCCATATCGTAATAAACACCAACCGCCGGGGAGTCAACCTGATCGAGGATCTGTTGATGTCCGTCTGCGGTTAAGGTCGATTCTAAAGCGAGGCGGACGTTATGTTGTTCCGCAGTCGCCGCCGCAGCCTTTACCCCGTCAATGAAACGTGCTGACGTTATATGTTCCGTTTCGATCTTGCCGTCACCGAAAAATGGCACAAGAATAACCCTCGCTCCAAGTTTCGGACAGACCGACGAGAGGTGGTCCAACATTGCGATCCCTTCGGCGCGCGTTGCGTCATCTGGATGGGCGAACGTATAGGCAGTGAAACCACCCGGAGAGAGAGCCGGCGTTTCAATACCAGCCGCCTCGGATAACGCTCTGATGTCGTCTACACCGGACTCAGTCCAAAGTGGGTGCTCACGATAATCGGCACCGATACATATTTCCACGCCGTCAAAACCAATCTCTTTCGCTTTGCCGAATACCTCTTCAAACGGTAAATCTAACATACCATCTCGGATGCCAACTTTCATATTCCTCTCCTGCAGGGGTTCATTCATAATCGGAAGGGATTACTTCTAAAACAGTTGCGATATAATACCATCTTTGAATTATTGGTGTCAAGAGTCGTGTGGCAGAAACCTTCCCAGGACTCGCTTGACAAGCGATTTTCGATTGCCCGCTGCCTTAACCTATGCTATCATAACGAGAAAGAGAGAAGACGATGACACACAATGAATTGGAGAGGAAATGTCCCTTATGCAACAACAGATTCTTTTCGCCTGTTGTTTGCTTCTGATTTCGATGGGAAGCGCCGTAGGGAAATGGGTAAAAGTTGATCCGGCGGAGATTGAGAAAATGATGCAGTTGCCTCAAGATGATTGGTTAAATTTAACACTGATGGGCACGAAAATCGGGTATGCCCATCTCTATACGGAAAAATCAAGATATGAAGACGAGGAGGCTCTCCGAGTGCGCGCTGACATGGTGATGGACCTCAAGCGTACTAGTACCGGATTAAGACTCACAACAACCCGGATCTCGTATGTCGGTATGGATCTCGTTCCTCGCTATTTTATTTCTACCTCCAATGAGACAGGCCAAGAAAAACAGGTTGAAGGGCGTATCAAAGATGGTGTTGCTTACCTCGAAACAAGCCTCGCAGGAAAAACGACTCAGAGTCAAATTTCGATTCCAACCGACACAATTTTTGAACAGATGATCGGTTATTTTCTGCTGCGACGCAGCATCAAAGTCGGCGATGCGTATACGCTGCGCGTATTCAATCTGGACCTCATGAAACCCGTAAAAACGGACATCAAAGTCCTGCAAGAAGATCAACTTGAATTTGACGGCAAGATAGAGCCGGTCTACATCATCGATTACACGACGGACATCATGGGAGGGCTTACGACAAAACAGTGGTTGGGACACAACGGCACAATATATCGGATGGAAGTCGGACTGATGGGACTCAAGATGGTCCTAGCAAAGACCGATATGAAAACAGCACTCGGCGAATCGGGAGAGGTGGATGTTATCCTAAACACAAAAATCTTCGCCCAAGGAGAACAGCCAACACCCGGTGCGCGCCGTCTCAAGGCACGGCTGCGGTTGACTGAGGGAGAATTGGAAAAGGCAATAATAATAGATAGCCGCCAGAAGCTGAAGATTGATAGCGACCCGCGCCACGGAATACTTGAGGTCAATGTCCCTGTGATAGATCGAGCAGAAACGCCGAACCCGCCCATACAAGACCAACACGATGAGGAACCTGCACAATTCTTGAAATCATCTGTGTATATCCAAGCGGAACACCCAACAGTTCGGGCGAAAGCTGTCGAGGTACTTGATGGAGAGCCTAATGCTTGGAAATCCGCACAGAAGCTGTGCAGATGGGTGTACGAAAATATCCATGACAAGAACCTAAAGGTTGGATTCGGATCGGCATTACAAACATTAGAATCGCTGGAAGGAGATTGTACAGAACATACAGTCCTACTGATTGGAATGGCACGCTCCGTCGGTATCCCTGCACGGGTTTGTGCAGGGCTTGTATTTCAAGGCGATGCTTTCTACTACCATTTTTGGCCCGAAGTATATGTAGGTGAGTGGGTAGCAATGGAGCCAACGCTCGGTCAAATCCAAGCAGATGCAAATCATATTCAACTTGCCGGCAGCGAGTTTGAGTCCAACTCCATGCTGGAATTCGGCGAAGGGGTGATGCGGACCCTGAATCAGCTTGAGATTGAGATCCTTGAGTGAAGTATGGGGATATATTTCCCAACCGAAAAGCATGACATCTATATTAATGGGCAATCAAAAACCGGATCCGGTATCAGCGGTTCATCTGCACACCACGTCTCACGTCCCGATTTATCGAGGATCCTCGTTCCGTGAGCGGAATCCTCGGAACGGGACTTGCGGGACAGCCCGTTTCACACTTTACACGCTCCTAATCTTCTGGCTTTCCGCCGCCACTGTCGCTGCCAAATCTCCGCTCCATATTGTTCAAGTAGACACGGATAGTCTCCTCGTCAAATTTGAGGCACCGACCCTGCGATTCAACTCGCGAGAAATTAATGAACACACCTTCACTCAGATTTCTTTCGCAGGCGCAACCTTCACGACGGAGGTGGGACGCCCTAGCCTGCCTGTTTACTCACAACTAATTGGGATTCCCATTGATGCCTCACCATATGCAACCGTGATTGATTCCCGTCTTGAAGTCCGCCAAACGGAGCGCATTATTCCCGCTCAACCATCGAGTCTCACCAATCCCCAACCAACACTCATCATTGACACGAACTTTTACCGGCGGGATCGTCCGTACCCGGCCAAACTTGTCGAAGTTAAACCGATTGGACTCATCCGTGGACAACAGATCGCACGACTCCAAATCCAGCCTATTCAGTATAACCCCGCTAAATCGCATCTCAACATCTATCACGAATTGTTGATCCGAATCGACTTCAATGCCACTCCTTTATCCACCCAGCCCCACCGGAATTCAAACCGATTTGCTGCGCCTCCCTTTGTGATAGAACCATCGCAGGCTTTTGAGCAGCTCTTTCAGGCAAAACTACTGAATTACAGTCAGGCAAAAGCATGGAGACGCTTGCCCCAGAGTGTCCCTGCTGCCCCCGCGGCACAGCAGACTAACACCCCTTCCCAGAGATATAAAATTCTGATCAGCCGAGCAGGGATGTATCAAATAAAATATAGCGAACTCAGACGCGTCGGTGCCACCCCCGAGGATATTGAACTTAAAACCCTTAAGATGGAAAATCGTGGGCACCGAGTCGGTCTTCATGTCTTTGACTACAACGCAGACGGTAGATTTAATCGGGACGACTCGATTGTGTTTTACGGGGGTGCACCAATCGGGGATAGATTCACGGATACTAACGTGTATTGGCTGAGTTGGGGAGGCGTTGGTCGTTCACAGGTAATTGTTAGAGATGCTACTCCAAAAACGCTGAATGCGCCCACCCCACTTGCTTTCAAGAAAATCGTACATTTTGAACAAGACCGCAAGTATGACCGGCTGCTCGATGTGAAATCTGAAGGGGCAGACCACTATTTCTGGGAAAGTCTGACAGGTGGAGGGGACGATAGGTTCAACCAGAAAGATTTCTCGGTTCAATTGCCTCATATAGCGCCGAGAGGGCAAGTGAATCGAAATGCTGAAATTCGGATTAAGTTCCAAGGTGCATCGCGCAAACGGAACGCCAGACATCAGGCACGCATTCTGTTTAACGGCGCGCAGCTTGGGGGAGTCGCCGAGTGGCGGCAGCAAGCTGGACCGTTAGTTCCGCGTAAGATCGAAATGTCGCGATTTAGTAAGCCGGAGGATACGAACGTTCTGAAGATCATAGCCGAAGATCGAAATGACACACTGGCAGGCGCACCTGACTTTTATCTGGATTGGTTTGAAATCGATTATTGGCACACCTTTGAAGCGTTTGAGGGGGTACTTGAATTTAACTCAGAAACCGAGCCAAGAATAATCGGACACGTTCAGTACCGTGTGACAAACCTTCGCCATCGCAATGTTGATGTATACCAGATTCACGATGGAAGTATGGTCGCAAAACTCGCTAACGGTCGGATTGAACGGAAGGACGGGAATTTTCAGCTAATCATTGAGGACAACCTAACATCGCCGACCAGTTATTTTGTGGTTGAGCGAGAGCGATATACTCGGGTGGATCATATTATCCCCGTCAAGCGGTCAGTAATCACGGACCCTGCTAATCAAGCAGATTACATCATTATTTCTCACAGCAATTTTATCAATAGTATCCAACCGCTCGCAGCCTTCCGGCGATCACAGGGCTTATCTGTTACGATCGTTGATATCGAGGAGGTATACGATCAGTTCAATCACGGAATCTTTAACCCACTCGCAATCCAAAAGTTTTTACGCCACGCCTACATCCATTGGCGTACCCCTAAGCCTACATACGTCCTGTTAGTTGGCGACGCCCACTATGACTATAAAAGCGCGATTGTCCAGTTGTATCGGGAGGTACTCAACAGGGATTATGATCTCCACCCTATCTACGTACCGACCTTTCACGGTTGGGCACCAGCGAGTGGGGAAACCGCCATGGATCACCATTTTGTCACCGTCAGCGGCGACGATCCACTGCCAGATATGTTTATCGGGCGACTCCCGGTACAATCGCCGCACGAGTTGGATGCTATGGTGAAAAAGATTATCGATTATGAAGCAAAGCATCAACCCGGTTTATGGCAGGGCAGGCTGATGCAGGTGGCGGATAACGCGGCAAACAACGTCGGGGACGAAATCTTTGAACGAAACAGCGAACAACTCATTGAGGAGTATATTCCCGTCGGCTACGATACCCGCAAGGTATATCTGCGACGGATCGAGAGTCCGGAACGGGCCAACCAAGCTATCATATCGACAATTGATGAGGGGGTCCTCGTCGTCGAATATTCGGGGCACGGCGGCACTCAAACGTGGGCAGATGAAGGTATTCTCCGTATTGCGGACGCAGAGAATCTACAAAACGAACACCTACCGTTCATCATCACAACGACATGTCTCAACGGGCAGTTTGATCAACCCCTACGATTCGGACAACGCAGTTTAAGCGAACAATTTCTGATGGGCAGCGCCGGTGCTATTGGTGTCTTGAGCGCAACCCGTTTGACCTTTGCAACGGTCAATGCAGCATTCGATAGAAATCTTTTTACCTCTATCTTCACCGTTAAACCTTCAACTCTCGGTGCAATTGTCGCCGATGCAAAAACGCAGTTCATGATGGTTGCACCCCAACTGTGGATCCCTACCGCCACACAGTACACCCTCTTCGGTGATCCAGCAACGCGTCTCGCCGTGCCGGAATTGAAAATTCAAGTCGAGTTGGAGAACGTTGCGGTCGATCCGAGCAAAGAGCTGATCATCCGCCATAATACTGTCGGGCAGTATCAACCTTCACCGACCACGGGAACGGCAGCGTTTCGCAAGGCGACCGATTTCAGCACTGGGACGATGTCGGCACTGGCACTGTTCGCCAACGATTTAGATGACAATTTACTTAACGATCTGCAGCAGCAAAAGAACGGCATCCAAGTGTGGCAAGGTGATTTTGGCGCGATCCGCATCCCCGTTCCAGAGAATGTCGCCCCCGGGCGCGGTATCGTTCGTCTCCTTGCTCTCGACGATCAGCGGACAGCGGTGGGCGGAGCGGAATTCTGGACGTATCAGCCAGCTATCCTCGAAATCCGTGAAGATCTTGACCCACATATCAATACACTAAACCTTTCGGCACTAATAGCAGACAATGAAGGACCCACAGGACTAAAGTTGATAAAAGCAGCGTGGAGTGATAGCGGAGAATCCAAGGAACATACAGTCGAAATGATACCCCACCCGGCACCGCCAACTCCCGCGGTGAACGGTGGTCGGTGGTACAAGCTGCAAACCGCAATCCCCCTGCCGAAAGGTGGGCAGACTATACAGTATCAAATCGTAGTGACCGATCGCACCAATCATACCGTCAGAACCGAGAAGAAATCTCTCAAGGTGCCCGAAGGAGCAAACATTGCCATCGCCTCTGCAGCGATCGCTCCCCTCCGCTACGCGTTCTCAAAGGATAAACAAGCACATACACTGACCGCCAAACTGGTGAACGATGGCGGCAAGAAAATCGATACCGCTATCGAGGTTTGGTTCGCAGACGGGGATCTGGATCGGAATGGGGACAGCCAGATTGACCCGGAAGCAGATATACTTGGACGTGTCTCGGTCAGAGCCGATACGTGGCATTCGGGGGAGACGCACCTTCAAGAAACGAAAGCAACACTGATTCTCCCTGAACCTTTGGCCACCGGCTTTCATCGAATCTATGTCTTCGCGGACCCAGAATCGCCCGGCGACGACCATGAGGATGGAGTTATCGGTCAGCTTGATGAACCCCGCTCGTTTGATAACAAAGGGTCCGGATCTTTTGTAGTCAACGAATTTACGCTGAAGGCTGACGAAGAACTCACCGCGTTCAGTTTGGATCGGATATTTGAGGTTGCATTCCCAATGGGAGCTGTCTTCAATCCCAAAACCACGCTGTCCGTCAATACAATCGAACCGCCTATCTCATCTCAGCCTGACCTCCGTTTTGTCCCGCTTCCCCGCCGACCTACATCGCAAATCGGAGCATATCAAATCGAACTATATTCTGATACCGAGCGGTTGATCAAGCCAGCATCACTCAAGTTCCGTTTAGCCATGGACGCTTTGAAAGATTATTTACACGCAAATCAGGGACTGAATCCCGGAGCGGATGAATTTAACCCCGCCTTACAAAGCGATCTCGCGATCCACCAATGGAAACCGAGTATCAACGCTTGGAAACGGCTGCCCTCAGAAGTCTTGCGCGATCATACCGGGAACCTGGTTTCGGAGAACTTTGTAACCTCCACACAAGCCGAAAACACAAGCACCCAAAAATTACATCCCTCCTATATTCGCGTCAATCCAAGCCTCACGCCATCGGGAAGGTGGGCAATCCTTTTTCTTGATCCAAACCGGTATCGCGTCCTCCTGCAGAGAAAAGGCAACCGTGAGATCGAAGAACTCGACCAAACCGGACACATCGGTCAAACCCTCAGGAGCGGGGAATTTGGGATTGAGTTAGAGATCCCCCGCCTTGGGGGAACAGACGCGTTAGACAGAAATCTGGCATTTGAATTCGGTGATGTGTTGACCTTTGAAACTGATATCAATCCAAACGGAAGCACCGGCGTTTCTGGACTGTGGAACACCAATCGTGGTAGAGGTTCTGCACATGTGGACATCAGAACGAAAGATCAGATTGCTGGTAAGGACGGGCAGCCCGACCTCGGTGACTGGCTGATTCTCTTTCGGGATGGTGAACACTTTGAGCTACGCAATGCGCGAAACAAATTGGCTCTCGATACGGCAGGAAATCCTGCTGTGGGTCAGATCAATCAACCTTTGATCCTCGACAACCTCGGAATCGAGGTGCGTGTCTCGTCCTCGACGGACTGGGGCTTCAAAGCCGCCAACAACTCACCTTTCGAGTTTGGAGACAAGTTCAAGTTCAGCAAGACGACTGTAGGCATCGTAACCACTAAGACAAGGGCACCCTCGACTTACGCCCTAATGCGAAGTTCAGACCAGGAGCCACCCAAAGTCCAACTGTGGATAGATGGCGAAGCCCTCACCCCCGGTAGCACTATCTCGCCCCGCCCTCAAATCTCGCTCCTCTTGACGGACGAAAATGGAGTGGATATGGACAGTTTCAGCTTAGGGATGAGTAAAGATGGAGGGACATTTGAGACAATTAAGAACCTTGACATTAGAGGCAAGCAGGTAACGTCAACCTCTATTCGCTATAAGGCAACGCTGTTTATCGGTCACTACCGATTTAGAGTTAAGGTAAATGATTTGGCAGGAAATACGTTTGGCGGTGAGGATGGATTCCGTGATTTTAACTTCTCTGTAGCAGAGCAGCCCGACCTTGAATCGCCAACCGTTGAAATCCTTCTCAACAATGATATGTTGATGGATGGAATAGTTATACGTGAACAGCCGAAATTTGAGATTCTGATCGCAGACGACAGCGGGATTAATCCAACCACCGTTCAATTCGCCTTCGGTCTAACAAGCGATTCCCTATTTCCACTTTCTGAGGACTACTACGAGTTTCAGTTCGATGTAACCCAACCTACGCAAGCATGGATCGCTTTTGAACCCAATCTACCAAATGACGAATACCAACTCCAAGTCCTTGCCACGGATACCAGTGAAAACACACTCGAATCGCAAATATATCGTTTCTATCTTGAGGAACCCGTATCCATCACACACCTGCTAAACGTGCCGAATCCCATACGCACCAACACAGTTTTTACCTATAACCTCGCACAAGCACCAGATCAGGTTACAGTCAAAATCTATACTGTGAGTGGCCGGCTCATCCGGACAATTGAGGACGCCTCAGCGAGACGGGGCTACAATGAAACCGATTGGGACGCTCGCGATGAGAATAGCGAACGCTTGGCAAATGGTGTCTACTTCTACAAAGTAATCGTTGAAACAGATGGACGCAAGATCGAAAAAATCGGTCGGTTAGCAATTTTGCGTTAACCGCTGAATCAACTTCCAGTTCTAACCTGCTGTCTCATTTCTAAGCCTCCTGCTTTTTCTTGCGATTTATATGGAGATCGGTTATAATGTATTGGTTTTTTATATAGTTTGTGGTTGGGTCAAATGTCCTCAAATGCTTCGCCTATTCTGAACATTGAAAACATCTCCGAAGCCACCATTAATCGTCTCTCTTTGTACTCTCGGCTTTTAGCGACACTTGCACTCGAAGAGGTTACGGTTGTGTCTTCAAAGGAGCTATCAGAACGCACCGATTTTACAGCAACCCAAATCCGAAGGGATTTAGCCTATTTTGGGCAATTCGGGAAGCGAGGAATCGGTTATGAGGTTGCTGCGCTCAAGGAGGCCGTTGATAAGATTCTCGGTGTCCATGTCCCTCGAAAAGTTGCCCTCATCGGTGTCGGCAACTTGGGTAGTGCCCTGTTGGGATATCGTGTACTGCGGGAGCACAATTTTGAGATTGTCGCCGCATTCGATAACGATTCGGATAAATGGGATCAAACCATTAATAACCTTGTCATCCAGAACATCGAGGAACTTCCCGAAACCGTACAATCCAAGCAGATCGAAATTGGCATTATTGCCGTACCGCTCCATGCGGCTCAGAACGCGCTAAACTGCCTCGTTGCTGCAGGGGTCAAAGCAGTCCTCAACTTTGCGCCAGCACATCTGACCGTTCCACGCCATATTAAACTGAGGAACGTGGATTTATCTATAGAGCTTGAAGGGCTTTCTTACTTTTTACAGCATCAAGTGTCATAAGGATTATCTATGAGTCATTTTCCGATTTATCGTCCGAGACGGCTTCGTGCCAATGAGAATCTTCGGCGGCTCGTTCGTGAAACGCAGCTTTCCATTGATGACGTAATCTACCCGATGTTCGTCGTCCACGGCGTCGATATTGAATCAGAAATTCCATCAATGCCGGGGTGCTACCAATACTCGGTCGATCGACTCGTTAGGGCAGCAAAGGAGCTGGCTGCCCTTCGTATTCCGGGGGCACTCTTATTCGGGATCCCAGAATCCAAAGATTCAGTCGGTTCCGAAGCCTATGCCGACGATGGTATTATCCAGCGGGCCGTGCGAGCCATCAAGGATGCAGTCCCCGAACTGCTCGTAATGACAGACGTTTGCCTCTGCGAATATACGGACCACGGACACTGCGGTGTCATTCATGAGGGAGAGGTATTAAACGATCCGACGTTGGAGCTGCTGATTAAAGAAAGTCTATCTCACGCCCGCGCTGGCGCAGATGTCATCGCTCCATCCGACATGATGGATGGACGGGTCGGCGCCATCCGTGAGGCATTGGACGAAAACGGATACGATCAAACCCCTATCATGGCGTATTCCGCAAAATATGCGTCCGCGTTTTACGGTCCCTTCCGGGAGGCAGCAGAATCCGCTCCACAGTTTGGCGATAGACGTGCGTATCAGATGGACCCACCGAATCTGGAAGAAGCGTTACGGGAGGTTGCACTGGATATCAAGGAAGGGGCGGATATTCTGATGGTTAAGCCGGCGCTATCCTATCTTGACGTAATCAGTCAGGTAAAAACGCATTTTCAGGTGCCTGTCGCCGCGTATAACGTGAGCGGCGAATACTCCATGATCAAGGCCGCTGGACAAAACGGCTGGATCGACGAAGAGCGGGTTGCACTTGAGGTGCTTACCAGCATTAAGCGTGCAGGCGCAGATATAATTTTGACCTACTTCGCAAAATCGGTTGTGGAGTGGCTTTCAGAGTAGATGAAAGGGAGAAAACACATTGAATAACGCCAAATCTTTGGCAGCATGGCAAAAAGCACAACAATTTATTCCCGGTGGCGTTAATAGCCCGGTAAGAAACTTTAACAAGGTTGGTGGCAGTCCCCTCTTTATCCAACGTGGCAAAGGCTCAAAAGTCTACGATATCGATGGCAATGAATATATCGATTACTTGGCGTCATGGGGACCACTAATTTTTGGGCACGCACACCCAACCATCCTTGAGGCAATTCAAGGAGCCGCAGAAAACGGCACCAGCTTCGGGGCAGCAACAGCGTTAGAAATAGAACTCGCCGAACTGATTGTCAACGCCTACCAATCAATCGAGATTGTTCGATTGGTCAACTCCGGCACAGAAGCCACGATGAGCGCAATCCGGGTCGCGCGTGGACACACCGGACGCGATAAGGTTATCAAAATGGCAGGTTGCTATCACGGTCATGTTGACTCACTTCTCGCCGAAGCGGGGTCCGGGGTCGCAACTTTCAGTGTTCCTGAATGTATGGGCATTCCAGACGATTTCACACGTCACACCCTTGTTGTGCCGTTCAATGACATTGATGCCGTGCGAGCTGCGATTGAAGCGAACCCCGATCAAATCGCGTGCCTGATTCTTGAACCGATTGCGGGCAATATGGGCGTGATCCCGCCGCATGATGGATACCTCCAAGAGCTGCGCGAGATTACCGCCGAACACGGCATCCTTCTTATTTTCGATGAAGTAATCACCGGATTCCGCGTGGCGTACGGCGGGGCACAGTCCCTCTACGGAGTTACCCCCGATATGACCTGCCTTGGCAAGATTATCGGAGGTGGAATGCCGGTCGGTGCCTACGGCGGGAAGAAAGAGATCATGGAAAACGTCGCCCCACTCGGCGGTGTCTACCAAGCAGGAACGCTATCGGGAAATCCACTTGCGGTCTCCGCCGGCATCGCGATGCTGAAAGCCCTGGCCGAGCCCAATGTCTACGATCAACTTGAGGCGAGTGCCGCTGCCCTTGCAGAGGGACTCCAAGCATCGACCACACGCCACGGAATTGATGCTTGGCATAGCCGCGTCGGTTCGATGTTGATGTTCTACTTCACGAACGAAACAGTCACAGACTACGACGGCGTACAGACCGCAGACACCGAGCGCTACGCGTCTTATTTCTGGAACTTGCTTGAGAAAGGGGTCTACGTCGCCCCATCGCAGTTCGAGACAGGCTTCGTTTCACTGGCACATTCCGACGCAGATATAGACCAGACAATCCGGGGCGCGGATGACGTATTCTCAAAACTTTAACCCAAGGAGGGGAGCATAAACGGAGAAACAAAAAGGGGCATAACGTGAAAGTTATAAGCGAGAGAATCAACGTTCACGTTTCACGTTTCACGTTTCATATCCATGTCAACACTAAGTCTTAGCGAAATTTGCCATTTCATTACAGGCGATTTACAAGCCGTTGAAAAAAAACTCAGCGAGAAAACGACGAGCCATTACGATTTCGTCGATCTCGCTGTCCAGCATGTAGTCGAAGGCGGTGGGAAGCGGCTACGCCCAATCCTGCTGCTGTTATCCGCAAAAGCATGTGGATACGAAGGTGAAGATGCCCATACGCTTGCAGCAACCGTCGAGCTAATCCATGTTGCATCGCTTGTCCACGATGATGTCCTTGACGAAGCCCCCATCCGCCGGGGCCGTGAAACATTACACTCTAAATGGGGCAACAAAGTGGCGGTGCTCGTTGGGGACTATCTCCATGCCCGCGTGCTTTCGATGTTAGTCAACCGACGTTCTGATGATCTCGCGATGGCACTCCTCTCCGATGCCACACACTCGATGTGTGAGGGGGAAGTCATCCACGCCTACAAAAATGGCGATTTCACTATTTCGCAGGACGATTATCTAAAAATCATCGATCTGAAAACCGGCAAACTCATCACCGCATCGTGTGCCATGGGAGCGGTACTTGGAACGCAGGATTCTCAAGCCCTTCAAGCTCTAACAGAATATGGAGAAGCTATCGGTGCAGCATTTCAGATCATCGACGATCTGCTCGACCTTGTGGCAGATGGAGAAACACTGGGTAAGGAACCATTTAACGATCTGCGTGACGGAAAACTGACATTTCCGATGATCTATGCACGCGAAGTCAGTGCGCCCGAAGAGCGAACAGAACTCGAACGGCTTTTTAGTCTGCAAATGGATGACGCTGGGGCAATCGAATGGATCGAATCCCTACTTGAGCGGTATCAGATTCAAGCACATTGCCGTGGGGTCGCTCAAGAGTATGCCAACCACGCGAAATCTGCTTTGAACGTGCTCCCTGAAACACCTGCGAGAAATGCCCTTGCACAGCTTGCGGACTACGGTGTATCCAGAAATTGGTAAAAAACAGTACGTAATACGTAATGCGTAAAATCGGAACTGACCCGTCCTAAATAAGCTTTACATGAATAGCTCTTGATTACTACACTATTATAGATGTAGAAAGGAGCATTCAGATGTCTGATCCATTGGCAAATCGTATCTTCAAGAGATATAGTCAATCGTTCAAGCAGAAAGTCG
>JAJDUM010000100.1 GCA_022826645.1 Candidatus Poribacteria bacterium | reverse complement strand
GGTATCAATTCCCCGGCGGTAGTGGCAGATCTACACGCACATTGCCGCGCTCTTGTGACTTGAGGAATCCGACGATGATCTCGACCACTTTCTTCGCCTCCGATGCGGGAGAGAGCAGTTCCCCACCGTTCTCTATCACATGAATGAGCTCTTCAATGTAGGCGGGGATACCGATAACCATGTGCGGTGGAAGGTCGAGCAACTCAGATCTACCGGCACCAGTTGACAAAGTCACTGTATTTTCCACGTCCAAGCGTCCTTCCTCGCCAATGATCTCAAGACAGAAACCGCTCGCCTGTCCCTTCGACGCATTAACGAGTGCACGAACACCGTTCTTAAAGTGGATATATCCGCTGCCACCGGGGTCGCCCGCAGGACTACGTCCGCCGTCTCCGCGATAGGAGAAATAATCCTCAAAACCTTCGTCCAATTCGGCAAACACCCATTCCGGTTCGGATTCAGCAAAGAAGCAGACACCGTCAAGTAGGTGCGTGCCGTTGCGGAACAACATCGCTCTGGGACCGCCCATGTGTGCCACAATACGACGCACACCGCCGATGGCACCTTCACGGATCGCCTTCCTTGCGCGATGATAGGCGGGCCACCATCTGCGGGTATGATCAATCGAAATCGGCACACCGTTTGCTTCGCAAGCAGAGATCATGCGATTGCAGTCGTCAACCGTTGTGGCAAGCGGTTTCTCGCACGCTACACCCTTGATCCCCGCACTCGCTGCGTCAACCACAATATCGGTGTGGCGATTGTCGGAGGTGACAACGCTGAGGAGATCGAGGTTCTCCCTTTCAAGCATCTCGCGATAGTCTGTGTAGGTTTGAACGTCAGGAAGTACATCGCCCCACCGTTCCTTAAATTGGTCGAACAACTCCGTTTTTAGGTCGCACACCGCAACCAGATCTGTGTGCGGGAGCGCTGCATAGGATGCGACGTGTGATCCCGGCATCGGGGTGTTCAGCACCGCCCCTGAATCCGCTTCTAAACGATTTGCCCCTATCCCTGTCAGTCCGACCACACCAGCTCGGTATCTCTTTTTTGCCATCGCCGACTCTCCTTTTGAATTGCCTATTTGCTACCCGTTGATTGGATAAAAAAAACAGAGTGAATTTCGCGAGTACATCAGTAATCAACAATCTTTTCATTATACGCAATTGAGACGCGTTGGTCAATACAAAAACACCTTCAAGGCGCATAGATAGCGTTTTGGGATGAAGTCTATCTTAATTGTAAACGCTTTTCGGTGAGCGATCTTTTCACGTTTTACGGTTGGGCTTACCTCATCTGATTTTCTCAATGATTACAAGCATTCAACCCAAGGTCTGTGCACAGCGACAATACAGCTCCATCTGCTTGATTCGGTTGGAATCTTTTTCCCGATAAAATGGCTTTGATTTCTTAGCGAGATTTGATACACTTGAAGAGGATTCAAGAACTTTTCTGAATTACATAGAATAGCGTGTTATCATCAACTACATCGAAAACTGGAGGAGAACGATGAGTTTTGCCATCTACGATTATCACAGAGACGAAGACATTCGTAACGTACTGGTTACCCCACAGATCCGCTCTCGCTTTTTACGGATGGAACCCGGTAGTGTCGCCAATATTCACAGCCACGACTTGGGACACGAAATTTTCCTGATCCTTGAAGGTCGGGTCATATTTGAGATTGGGGACGGGGTTGAGAAACTGGGACCCGGCCAGATGTGCGTTGCGTTAGCCGACGAAGTTCACCGGGTACGCGTTATAGGAGACGAGCCGATGATTATGTACCTCTCGGTGACACCCCACATCCATCCTACCCATACCCCACGTACTGAGGACGGAGAACGGCTGCCACATGTGTTCGCAGCACCCAACGCCTACGACCTAGAGGAAGACCCAAATAAACCGATTGAAGAATTGATTGACCACCACGTTGCGGTCGCTGAGAGCCTCGCCGAAGCAGCCCAAGCCTGTGCCCGCGCCCAGAAAGAGATGGGGGCCAAGCTCAAGGAGCTTCACGCCAATGGGGATAATCCTGCTGCCGTTGCGGCTCGGAAAGAGATGTGGGAGGGTGTTTACACAATGTTCAAGAAGGTTTATGAATTCGGCGAGGTGTGGAATGAACTAGCACCACGGGCAGCGGAGAATGAACCGGAATAGGACGGTTTTTGTGTGGTGGGTATACATTTGACATCGGATCTGGATGTGGCAATCCTGATCGAGCGTAGTGAAAAACTGGTTCTATCCAAGGTTTTCGGCAGATTTTGTATCGGCACCAACAGTAAGTACGCTCCCCACCAGATTCCCCTGACAATGGTTGGTAACGATGAGATTCCTGTCGCTTGTCCCACTCTCTTCAACCCCGTAGGCTTGCGTTTGTGTGTCCTGATCGTCGAGACACCTATTGCCAGTGACCGTCATCCCGGTGACATCTCTCAGGGCAATCCCGCTATATCTGCCCGGCTCCTCTTGAGAGTTGTTCAAGCAGATGTTGCTGTTGATGGTGTTGTCCCTGCCACGAGAGGCGTCGATGCCGTGACAGGCATTGTTGACACAGGTGTTGTTAGTAACCACGTTGTATTGGTCCCCGCCGTCAGCCAACCCCCCGATGCCGTGCCGACCATTTCCGTGAAAGGTGCTTTCGCTGACAACTGAGTGACGGACATTCATGCAGAAATAGAGTCCATCGCGACCGTTATCCCGCCCGATGTTGTTTGTCCAGAGGCTGTGCTGGACGGAGGTGCCGGGGTGGAAACCGTGTCCCAGACAACCTTCGGCAAGGCAATCGCTGACAATCGCTCCGGTACCTCCCTGAACACTTACCCCATCCGCGAGCCAACGCCGTACGACACATCCTCTCACGCGGGCATCTACCGTCCGCACCAGATGGATAGCAGACACGGTAAAGTCGGCGAAAACACTTTGACCGGTTGTGTCGCCCCCATCAATACAAAGCGATTCTAATTCGCATCCGCGCTCTTCCCACCCCACGAACACTGAAAACGCGTGAGCCACCCCACCATTCCGCTCTGGCAGGCAGGGATGATTGATAGCTCTGTCAAGATGGAGTCTATTTTCACTGATATCCACAATGAAGGCGTGTGTTGCATACCAACCGTGTTGTGCTGTGTCAAACACGCTGACTTCCATTCCAACGACAAATTCAGATTCGTTTTCGACGTGGACAGAAGTGTCGTCCTCTTGGGCTTCGCTCGCAAGCGGCGAAGAGACCTCCGACGCACGGGTGATTCGGCTGGATTGCCCCGCGCCACGGATAGTGACGTTGGAACGCAGCTGCACATGACGTTGTAGGGTATAGACCCCCGGTGGCACCCAGACAATACCCCCACTCTTGGGGAGCGCATCAATCGCCTCTTGAAGGCCAGAGGTGAAAGAGTCTGTCTGGCTAAAATCGGTCACATTTCGGGTGGCTTCCATCATGATACCCGCGTTTACTCTATTATCAAGTATTATCTAATCAGAGCAGCTGATCACCGACTCTCTGAATCCAGTCCCGCGTCCACTCAACGGTCTCTAATTCCAAATCGCAGATACAACTGGCAAGAAAGATCATGCCATCAATGCGGCCGTCACGGAGCCATTGCAGACCGATTTCGCACTGATGTTGCATCGAGTCAATCGGCATCGGTTGGCGATCACCATAATCGTACATATAGCAGCCGAGTATTTTACGAGGCGACGGCGCAATCTCTTCAGCGCGCGTGAAGTTTTTCTCTAACTCAGTCAATTGACTGGCATTCCATGTCCAGAACGTGACGACATCACAGGTTTCCAGATGTGGCCCCACAGGGTGTTCAAGCTGATGGTTGTAAAGCACTACCCACAGATCTAACTTTCGATCCACTACGGTCAGCTGCTTTTGAATAGCGTTCAGCGACTCTACATCATGGACAGCAACCTTACCGGTTGCTGGGTCACTGAAGAAATCATCCATCATCACGCCGGTAAAATTCGGGAATTTTTCCGCCAGATTACGTGCTGCTTCTACCTCGTAATTCGCCGAGGCACCGCCCGCCCCTACGATAGACCAGACTACCTGCTTCAGCGGGCGAAACGCTAGTGCGTACTGTTCATACGGTGGTTCCGGCAGATCATTATAACGGACCAATATGATATTCGGTACGTTAAGATAGAAAGCCCCTTCCACCGGCGTCATCCGTGAAGTGGCAGTTAATCCCCAGTGATCATTGTGGCTCCCGGCGTCATGCCCCCAGATCCAAAACTTATCCTTCACAATACCATTTCCCATGACATTGTCTCCTTAGATCACTTGCCTTCACTTTCCGCCCTCTCTGAAGAAAGACACCGTTTATTTGGCTTTCTTTTCCGCAAAGATGGGATTTTCTAGCAGAGTCTGAACTTCGTAGATTGATCCTGTTCGGTCCGAAGACGGCTGAGGAATGCGAACAGGAGTGGAAACGACCCGCGGTTGATTTGTAGGTTCGCCACGCAGTGCGAAAGATTTGAAAACATTCCAATCCCCACCATGTATGGGCCAAGCGTCAAGGGCACAATACTGGAGCAACAATAGACGCCGGGGGTTGCTGGACTTATTGGGCGCAGAACCGTGCAGTGTGCGAACGTGGTGAATCGAGATGCCGCCGGCTTTGACTTGGACAGGAACGGCGCTATCCGCACTAAAATTGGGATCTGTTACCGCACCGACGAAGATACCATTTTGGTGATGGTCATAGGTCGGTCCTTTATGGGAGCCGGGGATAACCATCAGACAACCGTTTTCTAGCGACATATCGTCAATTGCCACGCCAACTGCCAGCAGGTCGTCGTTGGTATAAGGATAGAACGCCCAATCCTGATGCCATTCGACGGGGCTGCCGAATTCGGGGTATTTCATGTTGAGCTTGTGACCATTATGGCTCACACCGGGACCAATCAACTGCTCGACGATATTGAGGATACGGTCGTGGCGTAACGTCTGCTCATAGACAATATGATGCAGGACGGGATTTTTGATACGGCGCACGCGAGGATTTTCTGGGGTGTGTCCGGGTTCAAGATCGAACACATCGCTATGGTCAGTGACCTCACGGGATTTCTCAACGAACTCATCCGTGGTCCGCCGAAGGTCAGCAACCTCCTCTTCCGAAAGCACATTTTCAACGCCGAGATAACCATTTTCATTGTAAAAATCGATCTGTTCTTGGGTTAGCATCTGAAGCTCCTTTCAGGTAAACAGTGTCGATGGTAACCGCTCAACCTAAAGATAGTGTCCATAAGTTCTGAGCGGCTGAGTTACGGTGTTTAGTTTACCTTTCGTTTTAAGAATCTGCTCTGGTCGTTAGTTCAACCGCGCTGCCGGTCCGGGCGGAGGCCATACCAGCCAGCAAGATCTCAGTGACATGGCGCGCTGCGTAAACATGTGACAGCGGCGGCTGCCTATTCTCGCGGATGCACTGCGCAAAATGTGTATGCATATCACCGAGATCGGCGTCTGAACAATCAATCGCTTTCAGGTCCACAGGTGCTGTCTCACGGGTGTAAGATGTCGGCGTCCACTGACTCAGCGCAGCACCCTCCTCCCCCGGCAGTGTGAGTTTGCCTGCGGTGCCGTGAATGCTTGCGCCCCATGTCCGCGCAGGGTCGCACCAACTGGTTTCAGCGGTGACAATGCCCCCCGACTCCATTTCGAGAACGAGGGTCGCCACATCTTCCAACTCTGTGGGTTTGTCAAAAGTAGTTGCAAAACCGGTGACACGCTTAAAGGTCCCCAGCATTGTGACCAACCCGGAGACTGCATAAACACCCATATCGAATAGTGCCCCGACACTCGCCCGTTTGGCGTCAAAAAACCAGAGATCGTCATCCTTCTCACCAAAAATGTCTTTAATCTCTGCGTAGTAGATTTCTGGACCGCCGTGACTGCTTCGGAATCGAGCGCCCGAAACTCTGCCGATCACGCCCTCCGCCAATAATTGACGAGCCTTGTTGATAGAGGCATTCGCGTGAGGAAGACACATCACTGTTAGACGACTTTTTTCTGCGGCTTCCACAAATTGGTTGGCTTCGTCCATATCACCGCACAGCGGTTTCTGCATCAGGACATGCTTCCCTGTCTCCAGCGCTTTAACGCCCCAAGACACATGGAGCGGGTGCGGTGTACCGACCAAGATAGCACCGATCGACTCATCTGCGATAATAGAATCGTAATCCTGCGTCCAATGGGGAATGTTGAACTCTTCACACTGGTGCTTCAGTCGATGTTCTCGCCTACCACCAAGTACCGTAACCTCAAAGTCCTCCCCGTCAACGAGCGCAGGGAGATGCAGCCGACAAACAATGCCACCGGCACCGATAACACCCAATCTAATTTTCGCCATGTCAGTTCCCCTAATTATCGAAGAAGTCCTCATCGCCTTCAGGGAGGTACCGCCTTGTGGCTTCTTCGTTAAGCTCAACCCCCATGCCGGGCGCATCCCAAACCGTGATGAATCCATCCTCAACGATGGGATCCGGCAGCCCTTCGACGATATCGTACCACCATTTGGGGTTTCCGACCGGATATTCAAAGGCGATATAATTCTGGGGCAAGGTCGCCGACACCTGAACGAGGGCAGCGAGACCGATCAGCCCATCCAATACACCGTGGGGGGCCATAAGAATACCGTGCAGGTCTGCGTATTCTGCAACCCATTTCAGTTCTGCGATGCCGCCGATGTCGCATGGATCAGGACCAATTATATTCACAGCATGTTGTTCAATCAGGTCTTTGAAGTTCTGCCGGAGATAGATTTGTTCACCGGTGTGAATCGGCGTCGACGTACTTCGCGTAACCTCGCGGTAGACGTCTGCCAAAACGTACGGCACATAGTCACCCGTGATCATATCTTCAAGCCACATCACGTTTAGCGGTTCCAAAGCCTGTGCCAGTCGTATTGCATCAGGGACCGTCATGCCAGGACCACAATCCAGCGCCAGTCCGACTTCGTCTCCCAAACCCTCCTTCATCGCTTGAACACAATCAATTGTATGTTTCAATCCACGTTCAGTCAAAAGACCACCGGTCCTCGCAAAACGCCCTGGTTGGACTTCACCGTAGAAGTAGTCCGGGAACTGACTCGGCATTCCACTATGAAATGCGATCCCCTGCTTAATAATGGTGAAACCTTCGGGAGAAGCCTTCATTTTTTCCATGTTCGCAGCGTGGGCTTCTGGAGTATTTCCGTCCATCGGATACCTGACTCCGCCATTATAGACCCGAACTTTGTCGCGAATTTTGCCCCCCAGCAGCTTGTAGACCGGAACGCCCGCTGCCTTACCAGCGATGTCCCAAAGTGCCATCTCAATGGCACTCACGGAACTGCCCCACGGCTTAAAACTGCCACCTTTGCGGATCCGCATCATGACCCGTTCCACGTCCGTGGGATCTTCCCCAATGATGAAGTCCTTGTAAAACATGATATGAGGCTTCAGGTAATGTTTACTGGCTTCCACCTCTCCCAGTCCGCTGATCCCCTCATCGGTTGTTATGCGGACCACAGGATTGTTACCCAAAATAGTGCATTTTAAGTCCGTAATTTTCATTGATACGAGTTGTCCTTTGGATTTGGTCTGACCTTGCAAGACAAGGTTGAATAAATATTACCAATCCTACCAGTCGCTCGGAATGGGTGCACGCTCAGTGTAGGATTTGACAATACGGTAAAAATTTCCTATCAAGGGATAGAGTTAATCGAAAAAATCTTCGTCGCCTTCAGGAAGATACTGCCTTGCGGCTTCTTCGTTGAGTTCGACTCCGATGCCGGGTGTGTCCCAAACCGTGATGAATCCATCCTCAACGATGGGATCCGGCAGCCCTTCTACAATATCGTACCACCACTTGGGATCTCCGATCGGACACTCAAAGGCGATATAATTCTGGGGTAAGGTCGCTGACACCTGAACGAGGGCAGCGAGACCGATCAGTCCGATGAATATACCGTGGGGTGCCATAAGAATGCCGTGTAGGTCTGCGTATTCTGCAACCCATTTCAGTTCGGCGATCCCCCCGATGTCACCCGGATCGGGACCGATTATATCCACAGCTCGCGTCTCGATTAGGTCTTTGAAATTCTGCCGAAGATAAATTTGTTCGCCGGTGTGGATCGGTGTCGACGTACTTCGCGTAACCTCGCGGTAGACATCTGCTAAAACGTACGGCACATGGTCACCCGTGATGGTGTCTTCAAGCCACATCACGTTTAGCGGCTCCAAAGCCTGTGCCAGCCTTATTGCATCAGGGACCGTCATGCCGGGACCACAGTCCAAAGCCAATCCGACCTCGTCTCCCAAGGCATCCTTCATCGCTTGAACACAATCAATTGTATGCTTCAATCCGCGTTCAGTCAAGACACCGCTGGTCCTTGCAAAGCGCCCTGTCTGGACTTCGCCGTAGAAATAGTCCGGCACTTCATTTGGCATTCCGCTATGAAATGCGATTCCCTGCTTAATAATGGTGAAGCCCTCGGGGGACGCTTTCATTTTTTCCATGTTCGCAGCGTGGGCTTCTGGGGAATTTCCGTCCATCGGAAACCTGACTGCGCCATTATAGACCCGAACTTTGTCTCGGATTTTACCTCCCAACAACTTGTAGACCGGAAGACCAGCTGCTTTACCGGCAATATCCCAAAGTGCCATCTCTATCGCACTCACTGCGCTGCCCCACGGCTTAAAACTACCGCCTTTGCGGATCCGCATCATGACCCGCTCCACGTCCGTGGGATCTTCCCCAACTATGAAATCCCTGTAAAACAGAATATGCGGTTTCAAGTAGTGTTTTCTACCTGCCACCTGTCCCAGACCACTGATTCCTTCATCGGTTGTTATGCGAACCACAGGATGGCTACCCAAGACAGCGCATTTTAGGTCCGTAATTTTCATTGATACAAGTTGTCCTTGAACTTTGGTTTAACTTGCTGCAACCCTACCACTCACTCGGAATTCGTGCGTGCTCCGTATAAGATTTGACTATGTTGATAATCAGTGCAATATCATTGCGGGCATCAACCACCGATGTGCGACATGGAATCCCCTCAGTAATACAGGCATGGAAGTGGCGAATTTCGCGGCTGAAGGCACTTTCCCACTCGATCGCTGGCTCCTTGAGGACAGTTGTGCCGTCCGCTTCGATCTCATGCACTGTAACGGTAGAGAGGATACCGCGTGAAAACCCTGTGGGATATTTGACAATCACGCGTTTGGTATCGCCATAAACCTCCAGTGTTTCCTTGAAGTCCCACAAACCAGGGATGGCTGCCCATGTATAAACGAGACGGACCTCGTTTGGGTATTCAAGAATCGTAGTGATACCACGCCCACCATTCCATAACTCCGTGCTGGCTACCGCTTCCGGGACACCAAGCATGGCACGGAAGCCGTAGAGATCGTGGATACCGCTGCCTGAGAGTGTGGAGAAGGCACTCCCAGCATCGCCGGCTATATCCCCAATAGCATCGTGACGCGCTTTCGCGCCATCCTCACTTCCCTGACGCATTGCGTCCGGTGGAATGTCATCGAACCGCTTAATCCGAAAATTAGTGAGATGAAGTTCATTGCCACAATGCAGGTGGTTTGCCTGAACGAATCGGATATCGTCCATCGTATCGACTTCACGTTTTGCCAACTCAAACGCAGGATCGTGAACTTTCATGTACCCCGCTTGCCCAATCTTCCCTGACGCCTGACACGCAGCACTGATAGCATCTGCTTCCTGAATTGAGAAACACATAGGTTTCTCAACGAAGACATGCTTGCCTGCGTTGAACGCTTCCACAGCTACCCTTGTCTTTGGATCAGAGTGGCAGAGCAGTACCGCATCTACATCGGATGCGAGTAGGTCACGGTAATCTGTCACATAGCGGGGAATATGGAAGGTTTGGGAAACGTATTCAGCAGCGCCCGCCGATACATCACAAACGATTGGCACTTCAAATTCATCCTGAAGCGCTGCTAAATTGGGAAGATGATGGACCTGAGCAATAGCCCCACAGCCAATAACGCCAATACGTACTCTTTTCATATAGTTCTCCTATTGCAAAGCCTCCGATTTTGTAGTTTAAGAACCGTTACACGGCACTGCACGCTGCAAAGAAATCCTCATTTGACGCAGAGAAGCCACACTGCTGCTCAACCTCGCGGATAGTGATTTCAGTAGTAAAAAGTTGATCGAGCGTATCGGGAAACTCCACACCTGTGGTCGCATCGCGGAGGAGAATGATATTATATCCCCGTCGGGTCATTGCCCGAATACCGTAATCACGTCCAACGACACACCAGTTGGTTGCAAAACCGACGTAGATAAGGTGTAAGAGGCCTCTTTCCTTCGATAGCTGGTGCAACTGCTCCCCCGTTGCGATTACAAAGTCCTCGTCTTGCATTTCGATTGCCGGTGACATCCCCAATTTGTCCGATAGATGATCCCAGTGAATACCGATGCTTGGTGGCTGACTGCGCGGTCCCCGGTAGGCAGCATACTCACCCGTTCGACTCTGAAACTCCGGCGGGGGCCAATCCGGTGTAGGCCGGACGTCGGGCGGGGTATGCCTATTAAGCTGCGGGAATTGCCCGGCGACTTCCGGGCACGGGGCATGCACAATTGTTAATCCTGTCTCACGAGCAGCATTCAGCACGGGAACGATTGCATTGAGGGTCACGTCCTTGGCGCGTTCAATCCAGCTCTCAATAAAATGCACATTCCAGACATCAACGAGCACAAGCGCAGTTTGCTCGACAGGCAGTGGCATCGTGATTTCGCGTCGGATGAAATTCTCTTCGCGACATGGCACCTCTATAGGCGTACTGTCCTGAAAATATCGGACTCGCAGATCCAGCGTTCGCATATTTAATTTCCTTTTTGGGATTCGCTAGGTAAACAACTTTACCCCGATGCAAGATCGGGACGAAGAAGCCCCAATAAATCGGGATTAAGAAACATGCGCTCACTCCAAGCAGTAGGCGTGGTTAAGGAGGGCGAAGTTCGGAGGTGGGAGGTGATAAAATAGATATAACCTTGCGAAGGTTTTTGGAACCCTCGCAAGGCTTGAGTTAATTGAAAATTTTAACAGAACGTTACCGGCTAAAATTCTCTCGAGTGTTTCTAGTCTTGATGGCACCCCAAGTTGTGGTAGCTTTGCCTTGCGGGCTAACAGCAAGTGCACCTGCCTCAAGTCCATCGTCCATGATGGTCCGAATTTCATCTTCACTCAACGCACGATCAAGCAGCGCGACATCGTCAATGAGCCCATTAAAATTGCCGGTGTCATTCGGACGGGTAGCGATGATGAATGGATCGCCAGCGGCTTTGAGGTCCGGCAGCGCGTTACACGGATCGTCTCCGTTCGGGCTGTCTCCATCGAAACATTTATCTTGCCCTTTTCTTCCATCGGTATAGACAAGCAGGGACGGTTGTTTCCAGAGTCCGACGACATGATGCCACACGTCATCCGTTAGGGTGTCGCGTGGTGCTTGAGCATCAGCCCACTTACAGCATCCATCAGCACCAAAAACGATACGACCCGTGTCTCCTGCCCCACCGTTAAGTTCCCAGACGATATTCCGGCTACCATCTCCACCCGGAAAAGATTCGTTTGAAAACATACGTTGATTTCCCCCTGTGGTTGTTGCTTTAACCCACAAGGATATGGTAAATTCGTCGAAAGCGTTATAGTTCTGTGGATTCGGAATGGTGACGTTATTAAGTTTTCCATCTACAGCAGGAAACTTCAGTGCCCCACCAAACTTGCCCGGCTCTCTTTTCACACCATCTGCGCTAAAGTTATTGATTTTACCGTCTGCGTGGTTGCCACTTGCATCAACGATTGCATCACCATCTGCCTCATCAAAGAGCCAGATCCCTACGATATCCTCGTCTGCAAGCTCAATCTTGGTATATCCTGGATGCGCGAAGACCAGTCCAAGAGCGATGAGACTGGCACACACTAGGGTCAATTTTAACGCCGTGTTCATGCATTAACCTCCTAATATTTACTAGCAGCTGCTGAATTTAGCGGCGAATCGCCGCCCCATGTAACGTATACAGTATAATGTTAGCATCTTTTAAAATTTATTGCAATGATTTTTTTGATCCTCATTTATCGCTGGGTTCTGTGATTTCGATAACCTGATTGATAGGAACTGTCTCCACTTTATAAACACGTCCACTCGCAAATGTTGCAACGATTTTATCGATGATCACGTGCCGCCCTAAACCGAAATGAAGGGCGAGTGCGTTTTGGCAGAGATAGCCTGAACCGCTTTTGACTTCAGCCATCTGTGAAACATCGCCGGTAACGACTTCAACTCGCGTTCCGATTCCTGCCCGATTACTTGTAGTTCCACGGATGCGCACTTTCACCCAATTGTTCCGGTTTCCACCATCGTTCCTGAGCAGTTGGGGCTTTCCATCGCTATTGGTAACCAGTATATCGATGTCGCCGTCGTTATCGTAGTCTCCGAATGCAGAGCCCCGGCTCGGTGCTTTTTGGGACAGATCGAGGCCGGTATTGGTAGTGACCTCTTGAAAAACACCACCGCCCAGATTCCTGAAGAGATGATTGACCTGCGCGTAAGTCGTTTCAGGGTTGAATTCCTCAACATTGCCGAAGATGTGCCCGTTGGCAATAAATATATCCTTGGCACCGTCGTTGTCATAGTCGAAGAAGCAGACACCCCACCCCAAAGACGCGTAGGTACTTTCGCCTGTTCCAGAGATATAAGAAGCGTCAGAGAAAAAACCATCTCCGTCATTGTGATATAAGGTTGCCACTTCATCCTGAAAATTGGTCACCATAATATCTAAACGACCATCGTTGTCGTAATCACCAAAATCCACGCCCATACCGCTCCCCATTTCGCCATCCTCGCTCAACGCAACACCCGCGAAAAACGCCTCGTCGGAGAATGAACCATCCCGGTTATTACGAAACAGGTGGTTCTCATTCGTGTCATTCGCCACATAGAGGTCACTGTAGCCATCGTTGTTGTAGTCGCCCCAAACAACCCCAAGTCCTCTACTCCGCGACTGATAGACGCCTGCAGTTTGGGTAACCTCCGTAAATGTTCCATCGCCATTGTTCCGATAGAGGATATCCGCCTCGCCGACATATTCCTGGGGATTGCAATACGTGCGCACGCCTTTATTCTTACAGATTTTGTTTTTATCCAGTTGATACTGAATATAGTTGGTCACATACAGATCGAGATGGCCATCATTGTCATAATCCGCGAAGGCGCAAGAAGCCCCCCAACGCTCATCTCCAACATTGGCTTGATCCGCTACATCCGTGAAAGTTCCGTTTCCATTATTACGGTAGAGGCGGTTTTTTCCGAAGTTGGTCACATACAGATCGAGGTAACCATCGTTGTTATAATCCCCAACGCAGCATCCAACGCCGTAACTCCTGTCCCCAACTCCTGCAATCTCTGTTACGTCAGTAAAAGTCCCGTCCCCATTATTTCGATAGAAGCAATCTGTTGGTGGTTTCTCCGATTCAAAACCGGGGAGGTCCGCTCCGTTGACGAAGTAAAGATCGAGATAACCATCGTTATCATAATCAAAAAATGCTGCCCCTGAACCGAGCTGTTCTACAAAGTAAAATTCGCCACTCCTGCCATTCGTATGCTTAAAATTAATGCCAGCTTCTGCCGTCACGTCAGTGAAAGTTAGTGTTTGGGCTGCAAGAGTTAGCGGCGTAAATAGTAAGAGAATGAGGAGGTGAAACGTGAAACGTGATGCGTGAAATGTAATATGTAGGTTTTTCATGTGCAATTCTGTCACTTGTCCTGCTCGGTCATCGCTTTTTGAATTGATTTCTGGCGTGCTATATAGTCCGGATCATCGGGTTGTAAATCAAGTGCTCTGGCAATCGCCTCGGCGGCTTCCGTGTATCTTCCCGCGCTATAAAGGGCGTAGGCGAGGGTATCCCAGTGAGAAGCGATCGGTTTCAATTTAACCGCCTTTGCCGCAAGTGTAACTGCCTTATCTAAATTCTTCTCGCTCTCGGCATAGAACCAAGCAAGTGCATTACACGCTGGCGCAAAATTGGGGTTAAGCGTGAGGGCAGCTTCAAATGCCTCGATCGCCTTTTCGATTGCACCCTGTTTGTGATAGATACTGCCTAGTTGATAGTGACCCGCAGCGAAATTGGGTCTGATCTCAAGCGCACGTTGGAGATACTCCACCGCGGCTTCCAAATCGTTCTGTTGGAGAGCAATAGAGCTGAGCCGGGCATAGGCGGGTGCAAACGCGGCATCCATGTCAAGCGTCCGCTGAAATGCCGTCAGTGCTTCGTCAATCTCCCCCTTTTTCAACGATCGCTCTGCGAGATTAAACCGTTCCTTCGCTTTAATCTCCCGAAATTTTTCCAACTGACGTTTCCCTTCCTCCTGTTTTCCCATCCGGAAATAGGCATTCGCCAGTTGGTAGTAGGCACCTGTGTGATTTGGATAGAGTGCTATCGCTTTCTGATAAAAGGGAACGGCTTCCTCAAACTTTCCCTGTTGGGTCAAGAGGTAACCGAGTTGGAAATGTGGTAAGGATAGTTCCGGATCTAATTCGATGGAGAGATGATATTGGATTTTCGCTTTTTCAAAAGCTCCTTTCCTTGCATGGATTAAACCGAGTTGGTAACGTCCGAGCACTTTTAAGCCATATTGTGCACTCGGTGAGTTGGGGTCAAGATGCAACACAACGGCGTAAGATTCAACCGCCTTGTCAATCCATCCCAATCTGCTGCAGGCAATCGCAAGTTGCACAAGGACCTCAACCGATCGGGGATGAATATCGAGCGCCTTTGAGAGATGTTCGACCGCTTTGAAGAACTCGCGTTGACTCGCGTATAGATCCGCCTTTTGGAGATGTGTCTGAAATTCAGACTCTGAATAAAGGGGGAAGCTGCACAAATTAAGGAAAACCACGATCAGGAAAAAGGAAATCCATCTGTTATGTAAGTTATGTAAATTGACCATCTGATGTTACCTCGACATAATTGCTGATTTTTTGTAGACAATTGCGTGATTTTTTGTTAAACTTGTATGAAATTCTTTCCGATTCCATTGTGAGGAATTTCTAAGACAAAACCGCACAAGTTATTTTATTGGCTGCTCAATAGGAAGGGTGTAAAACTCTCTTC
The DNA here is from genome assembly GCA_022826645.1 of Candidatus Poribacteria bacterium. Classification (GTDB taxonomy): domain Bacteria; phylum Poribacteria; class WGA-4E; order WGA-4E; family PCPOR2b; genus PCPOR2b. The sequence continues at coordinate 135,209 of JAJDUM010000100.1, read as the reverse complement.
TACCAGAACTCAGAAGGAGAATGTAATATGAAATTGTCTAACAGAACTATCCTCGGTCTCACGCTTATCATGGTGTTGACATCCTCCATGGTATTTGCAACGAGTCCGGTGAAGGGACCTGTGCTTTACTTTAATCCCTTAGCGACCCGGCAAGCAAAGGGGGACAATGCTTGGAAGAATGCCGGCAAAGCTGGCGGAGAAATTAGAAAAGGCGAAGGCAAACCAACCCTTGAAGTGGGTCCCATTGAAATTCCATCAATCGGTCTTAAGGCGGATGATGCTGCGTGGTATACTGCAACTAAGTCCAAATCAGTTTTCGCCAATGAAGCAGAGGACGATAAAGCACCTGTCGTTAATCTCGAAAGCTTCACCCTTGGACTCCTTATGCGGGTGAACGGACCATATTTCGCGGAGGAAAACATCATTATAGGCATCCAAACTGAGGGGAAGATACCGCCTCGGGCACATGAACAGGTTATTCGGATATGGTTAGATGTCGCCGGCAAAGGCATAGTCCAAAACGTAAGTATCGCCCAGAACGTTATACAAGCCCGTCACGACTTTTCTAACAGACGAAACAAACTGAAGCTTGGAGAAAACGAGTGGCATTGGGTTCACATTGTGTTTGAGAGCGGCGTGAGCATGACAACCTACCTTGATGGAACAGAGGCAGCCTCCAATCCAACAGAAGTAAAATGGAACGCCGAACACGATCTAAATCTTCACGGCATATTCACCTCTAACTTTGAGGTGCAGCAGCGAACCTGCAACTGTTCTATTGCAATCTATCGCGTCTATGACCGGGTACTCACACCCGACGAAATCAGCAAAAATGTTAGGAACTCGTTGTCGGTTGATCCGGCGGGCAAACTCGCCATCACTTGGGGCAAGATGAAACGTGGATTTTAGTCTGGAGATCTTTTTGACAGATCCCCAAACATTTCACTAATGCTTTAATTCCTACTCTATTGAGCGGTTAACGTAATAATTAGGAGGATAGTAACCCCCACAGAATCTATCAGGAGAAGATTACAATGAAAACGGCTAATAGTACTATTTTGAGTGTGGTGCTGATTACGGTCCTTATCTCATCTGTGGCGTTTGCGGTGAGTCCGGTTAGGGACCCCGTGCTCTACTTTAATCCTGTAGAAACACACCAGCAGAAAGCTCACAATGTGTGGCGGAACGCTGGCACGGCTGGTGGACAACTAAAACGAGGGGCTGTCAAGCCGAACCTTGAACACGGCACCATTGAAATTCCCGCGATTGGTGTCAAGTCGGAGAATGCCGCTTGGTACACAGCAACTGAGTCTAAGGCTGTTTTTGCCAACGACGAGGAGGATAAAAACGCACCTATTGTCCACCTTCAAGATTTTACCATTGGGCTTCTTATGCGAATAAATGGTCGCCTCTTTCTGGAAGAACATCAGGTATTTGGACTTCAGACCCAGCCGTGGGCTCCTATTAAAGACGGCTGGAACGCCGGAGCACCGAGAGATCAGATTGTTCGGGTTTGGTTAGATGCTAACGGTAGTGGGATATTCCAAAACATAAGCATCGCCCAAAACATCGTGCAACATCGCCAAGACTTAGCAAAACGAAAAAACAAGCTGAACATCGGACAGAAGGAGTGGCACTGGGTGCATCTCGCCTTTAAAAGCGGAGAGAGCATAAAAATCTACCGAGACGGTGTCGAGGTTTCCAATAATCCAACCGAGGTGGAGTGGGATCCCGCACACCCAATGCTACAGCACGGTATATTTACTTCCGCTCGTGTTGAACAGCAGCGAACCTGCAACTGTTCTATCGCAATCTATCGTGTCTATGACCGGACACTCAGCCCAGACGAAATTAACAAAAACGTCAAAAACTCACTGGCAGTTGATCCCGCTGGCAAACTTGCCGTCACCTGGGGCAAGATGAAGCACGGGTTGTCAGCCCATAGATAGGAAAAAGTATCGAGGGTATTTCAAGCTGCTTTGGAATACCCCTTTTAACTTGAGATACTTTAGAAGCTGCCTTGGGGCCGCCCGACGAATGACTCGGAAACAGCATCCAGTTTTTCTCGCACGGAATCATCAAGCGTCCAGCCGACCCCACCGATGTTATCGTTCAGATGTTCAATTGTGTCTGCCCCGCTGATGGCAACCGTGATTTCTGGATGCGATAGCACCCAAGCTAAAGCCAGTTGTGCGGGTGTTTTTCCCAATTCATCAGCGAGCTGTCTAACCGTTGTTATAACGCCCGCGGCGCGTTCCTCCATCATACGGGCAAAATCGTCCTGACGCGTTGCAAAAAGAGTTCCTGACGGTGCTGGACGGTCTGGAGAGTATACCCCGCTGAAGAGACCGACCGCTAACGGACTAAACGCCATCGCTCCCAAACCCATATCCTTTACCAGACTAAACATCTCACCTTCCATCTGACGGTTTAGCAGATTATATAGATTCTGAACGCACATATACGGCGTTACATTCCGCTTGTCCGCAATCCAGTGCGATTTACAAACCTGCCACGCCGCATAGTTGCAGCATCCGACGTACCGTGCCTTACCCGCGCGAACGATGTCGTCCAACGCCCGTATTGTCTCTTCAAGCGGCGTTAATTCATCAAAGCGATGGACCAAGTAGATATCAACATGGTCTGTGTCCAACCGTTTGAGCGATCGATCTACTTCGCGCATGATGTGATACCGCGATAAACCTTCGTCGTTGGGCCCGGATCCTGTGGGGGCGGCGACCTTTGTGGTAATCACGACGTTATCCCGCTTCCCCTTCAACGCTCTGCCTAAAATCACCTCCGAACGACCCTGATTGGCTCGATCATCCATTGGTCCGTACCAATTGGCACAATCGATAAGGTTGATACCAAGCTCAAAAGCGTGTTCAATTACTCTCTGGGCTTCTGCTTCATCGGGCTGTCCTCTGAAACCCAAGCCGAAAGCCAGCCGGCTCACCTGAACGCCAGCAGTTCCAAAGTTCACATATTCCACAATTCCGTCTCCCTTTGTTGAAAAGTTCGCAATTCATATTTCAATACCATGTCCCCCCATTCAAATAGATCATATATGTCTGCTGCTGCGTTAGGACGCCGTAGATCATCCAGAGTCCTCCGGTGATAAAATCACCCAAAATCAACCCGAAGAAGAACGGGATGGAGCGTTGATATCCCCTGACCTGACCGACCCGCAAAATAATGGCTTTCACCATCCAACTGATGAGAAAAGTAAACCAAAAATAATCTATAGCAAAACTGACAGCAAGCGGATAACCGGCAGGATGAAGGGGCCACCAAAAGAAGCGGGTTCGTAAGACATGGAGAATCACGACGATCCCCATGCCGACCCCCATGAACATAGTACGCGGCACATCGGGCGGCATGGGGTGAAACAGCCAGTTCTCTAATCGGGTCCAAGCAGTATTTGCAACCCAACCCTTGAAGAATGATACCCGCGCCGATGCCCCGTCGCTGTACATCATGTCCAAGTTTGTCCACATCCCAACGACAAGTGCCACAGCCGTTCCAATCATCATTGCTATTACCAATCGACGGGCGTTGATGCCAGCAACTTCTGCCATCTTGAGCGGCTCAAATTGGTTTGGCATCGCGTGCGAGCGGTAGCTCCGGTTGAACCACTGATAGAAACTCATTACCGTTAAACTTCCACCGCCCCAGGTCAGTGTCCCGAGAGCGGTCACCATCATATCAGCAGGATGGTTGAAGATACCGTGGGGTGCTCCAAATTCCGCCCTTAGGCGAGTAACAGCGATAGCGATAGCGAAATAAAGTCCAAAGAAGACTGGAATGGCTATTATTGACATCCCCGCTTGATAAGAGAAAATAAACATAAACAGAAATCCGCCGACCAATCCAAATAGGGCGGTCCGGTAACGCATGGGCTCGTCGGCATCGACAGATGATTTTTCGGAGAATGCTGTCCGGAATGCAGAGACCAAGTGCCTACGCGTTACCCAGATAGCAATGAAACACATGCAGATCCATGCACCAGCAGATTGTTCATAGAAGTATGGAAATCCAGGGAGCGTGTCCAGCCCAAGATAGCTACTTAACACGCGGCTAAACTGTCGTATAAGGAAAAAGAACCAGCAGGTAAACGAGAGGTCTAATGGCAGAAAAAAACCGAGGCCGATCATGAACGGATAGAACGATATCATCGTATTGGACATCGCGTCCCACGGCTTCTCAGTGAGTTGTCTACCAATAAAGTGCAGCTTCAGATGGAGGTATGGAACGGACGGGAAAAGCACATGTAATCCGTTCATGAGGTCTAGGACAAAGGGAATAGAGAATCCGACCCATAGCAGACCGTTCCGTAAGAAACGCGACGACTGCGTCATCGCTACAGGAAGTTGGATGATTGGAAATGCGAGCCGTTCGGTGTGGACCCACTGTCGGCGAACGAGGGTGTTGATGCAGTGGAGCATAAACAACAGGATCAGCGTGAACACCGTCCAGACTATCACGGGACGCATCCAAGCTTTGAAGTGCTTAGGCTCGTAAAATGAGGAATCTCCTTCGTAGTATCCGGTTAATACGGCCTCGGGTGCACTGGCAGTAAACCAAGGTGGGATATAATGGAAAAAGAGTTCCTTCCATTCATTCTCTTGGGTTGCAAATTGGTAGGGGTGGAGAGCGATAGCGAATAGGTCCTGCAACATCCCATACGATGCGATCGAAGTCGAAATCACAATCATAGAGTAGACGGTGAGGAGTTCCCCAGCCGAGAATTGAAACCGTGGCCAGAGTCGCAATATGCCATTGTTGAACACGACCAGCCAGAACAGGAGAAAGATCGGATAGATGAATATCGGTAGCGCAGTTGCTTCCGCTCGGTATTTCATCTCCGTAATTGTCACCCAATAGGTATTGAAGGCGACAAGCGCCAAGCCAATCAGGATAGCGCGTACTGTTGCACCTTTATACCTCGGCTGTGTTTTAATTTCTTCCAATCAAAATCTCCATTTTTACAGATGACATGAGAAGCGGATATGATATGCCTTCAGACACTCAGAGCTTTCCCTTCTCTGGCTGATTGATAGATTTTCTCTAACAGAGCAACGGTTCGGCGCCCTTCTCTGCCATCAACTCTTAGGTCTCCACCTTCCTCAAAAGCCTGAACAAAATCTTCGATGATACTGTGAACAGGGTTCTCGATTTGCTGGAGACGTTCTTCCAGCCCTTCTCCGAAGACGCGCAGCTTCCCACCAAGCACATCGTCAACCAAAATTCCCCCTTTGGTTCCGTGCACTTCCGCGCTGAAATAGACGCTTGTCGGGAAGGTAGTCGTCCCCACGATTACCCCCTTGGCTCCGCTCTTGAAGTTCACGATCGCAAGCCCGATATCCTCGGTTTCGATATCGTGATTCATAATTGCCATCTCGCCGTAGACTGATTCAAAATCACCCATGAACCAAGAGATAAGGTCAAGCAAGTGTGCCCCCTGATTCGCCAGAGATCCGCCGCCATCCATCTCCCATGTTCCACGCCAGCCACCGTTGCGTTCAAAATAATCGTCGGCTCTGAACCATTTGAAGCGGACCTCTCCTAGAATGGGTTTACCGAGCCAGCCACGGCGGAGGGCTTCCGCGACACGGTAATTGGTGTCCACGTAACGGCTTTGATAATCGACACCGAGCTTGACATCCGCCCCGTCACATGCAGCGATGAGGCGATCACAGGCTTCGGTGGAAACGTCCATTGGTTTGGTAGTAATTACATGCTTCCCCGCTTGTGCTGCACGGATGCCGAGTGCTGCGTGGGTCCCACTTGGTGTCATCACCATCACGCAGTCGATATCGCTCCGTCCCAAGATATCATCCAGATTCGGCGTCCATTCCGTATCGAGCTCTTCGGCCATCCGCTTGGCAAGGGTTTCGTTCAAATCGACAACGCATTTCAGTTCGGCCCCTTCGGTATCTTTAATCATCCGAGCGCGGCTGCTACCCACGCCTAAACCCACTACTGCGAAATTAACCATATCGTAAAATCCTTTTGCGTAAAGTCGTGCGTCAATATTGATTTGTTGCAAAACCTACAACCCACACTGTCAACTTGATAGAGAAGGATAAGTCCACAACAGTGGGTTAAACGGGTCATCATCCTGAATCTTCAATCACTTATCAAAATCGAGATCAATTTTTCCCGTAAGCAGCATGCTTTTTAGGATATTTTTCTTGGAAACATCTGTGCCTGTATTAGCATCAGCAAGCCAGCTCTCAAAAGATAGTTCCCCATTAGCACTGGGGGAAAATTTACCCTGCAAGAGGTAACTACCGCCAGCTTTTACATCAGCAGAGAAATTGACCACGATTTGATGGGGGTGTAGGGTTACGTCATCAAAAGACCTGTATATAATCCGCACTGACATATTATGCTGCCCTGGAGAAACTACAATCTCCTTGATAGTAATCGCTTCGTCCGCATCAATTTTTCCTCCAAGGCCAGCCTGCCATCTATCCGCAATGCTAACTGATCAAGCCGCTGCAGCCAACCTCCATCCGTATTAACTTGGATAGTGGCAAGTTCGGCTTTAGGCAGCACAGGTACTTTATACTCACCTTTCGTTACAAAAGTATTTACAATCCTTCCGCAACCGACTGACAGTAGAGACAAGAAGATACTTGTTAACAGAATAGAGATACTCAATTTGAGGTTCAATCCCTGGCCAGTCACAACGCAATCTCCACTGTGGTGTAAGCACTTATCAAGTTTCATTCTGGTTCCTGTCTGGGCGTCTGCCTTAAGGTCACACAACATCACCGTCAGTTTCAGGATTTAAGTAGAAACTACTACGGTATTTACGTACAAGCCTAATAAGATTATGCCCTATTAAACAGGTCACACCAATTTTGAATCAACTATATTGGTCCAGTCTATAACTCCGTTGAATACCAGTCAACTAAAGCGGAGGATAGTGAAAATAATCAAAATACACATCCTCATCACATGTTAAAGCGTGTATTTTAGCACCTTCTTTCATGGTTGGCAACCCGAAAAAATGGTCATATATGTCAAGAAACCTAATCTAGAGATTAATCGTTGAAAGGAACTCCTAAAATGTGCTATAATTATTTTGGTTTTGTCTACTAAACTTTAATCTTATCGTGTGATTTCCTGCAATAGGGTTACCTCGATTACCTGAAATGGGAGCGAAAAATAAATTGAAAACAAATAGATCAAGGTCACCGAAAAAAAACTCAGAAACTACGAAGGCGACAAACGATTCACTTGTCGTAGCTTCCACTCCAAGGGAAACACTTCCCGCGCCAGTAAGTACAGCTAAACCGGAGCGTGGCTTGTTCGGGAAACGGAAACTTAGGGGAGATCCTAAAGCGGAACAGATTAAACAGATTGTCCTCGACAATGCTAACGCTTTCCCAGAGACTGACGCGCGGATGTTACGTGGGATTTTTGCTCTCGGGCAGACAACTGCACGGGAAATCATGATTCCCTTGTCGGAAATGGTGGCGGTTCATGTTGCCACACCGATTGAGCAGGCAAAGGCGATGGTCCAGCATGCTAACTATCAGCACGTCCCAGTCTATGATGAACGGATTGATCGGTTAACAGGGATCATCAGCGTCATGGACCTTTTGTACGCGCCACCGGGAACGAGCGAACTCAATCCTTTTATTAGAACGGCATACTATATCCCAGAGACAAAACTGATAGGCGAGTTACTTGAGGAGCTGCGCCTCGCCACGGAACCGGTAACTATCGTGATTGACGAGCACGGAAGCTGTGTTGGATTTATAGGGATAGAGGATCTCCTTGAGCAGATCATCGGTGAGATCCGCTATTCCCATAAGCGGCAGCCGCTACACGTTGAAGCGCTTGGTAATAATTCATGGACACTTGATGCGCGAACACCAATCGATATCGTTAATTCGACGCTAAGCACAAATATTCCCAAAGATCGCTCCGATACGATCGGAGGGTTTATGCTAAAACTGATCGGTCGATTACCAGAACAGGGCGAGAAAGTGACCTATGATGCCATTGAGTACACCGTTGATGAGGTCTTTGATTACGGTATTACCGTCATTCATGCTAACAAGATGCCATCACAAACTTCGAGCAACGAGCCCAGTGGTTGGGATACTGTTACACAGAAATTAACAGGTTCGTCGTAACGAACTCTTCGAGCCATTTTACATCTCTTGAAACCACCACGCCCTTGTCTTGTTTCACGCCTCACGCACGATAGCGTGAGGCGTATCCCCTCACAGCAACTGATTAACAGAATATCTCTCTTCGCTACCCCATGTCCAAAGAGCACTGGCTGAAATCCGAACTAAACCAGCTTAATCAAGCCGGACTCTCGCGATCGCTACGTTCAGTCATGACAGAACCAACGGGGCGCGTCCTACTAGATGGGCGCGAGGTCATTCTTCTTGGATCAAACAACTACCTCGGTCTAAGTGTGCACCCTACAGTGATTGAAGCTGCCGCGACAGCTTTGCAGAAATACGGAACAGGTGCTAGCGCCTCCCGCCTGATGTCGGGCAATTCTCACCTTTACACCGAACTCGAGACAAAAATTGCTAGAACTAAGGGAACGGAAGCCGCTCTTGTTTTCAGCTCTGGGTATCTAGCGAATATTGGCACAATCCCCGTCCTGGCAGGTGATGAGGACCTCATTCTGAGTGATGCTCTCAATCACGCAAGTATTATCGACGCGTGCCGTCTGACACCAGCAACAAAACAGATTTATCGACACTGCGATGTCGAACATCTGGAATCGCTGCTGTCACAATCGACAAAATTCAGACGCAAGCTCATTGTGACCGATGCAGTCTTCAGCATGGATGGTGACATCGCGTCGCTCCCTGAAATCTGTGATCTGGCTGAACGGTATGATGCTATGGTGATGGTGGATGATGCACACGGCTTCGGGGTTTTAGGAGACACCGGCGGGGGGACAATTGAACATTTTGGACTGGAAAATCGCGGTGTTATCCAGATGGGCACACTCAGCAAAGCAATTGGCGGATTGGGAGGATATGTCGCTGGCAGTGCTAATTTGATTGACTTTCTAATAAACCGGGCACGGGGGTTCATCTTTACAACAGGGCTGCCACCAGCAACGTTGGCGGGCGCTTCGGCAGCGATTGACGTCATCCGTTCTAACCCAGAATTACGCCAACAACTATCCTCCAATGTTCTCTTGCTCAAAGATGCTTTGCTCGAAGGAGGATTCCAACTGCTGCCGAGCCAAACCCAAATTCTTCCGATGATGCTTGGCTCCGTAGAGGTTGCATCACGCTTCGCTGAAGTCTTGCTTGAACACGGTGTATACGCGCCCGCTATTCGACCTCCTACTGTGCCAGAAGGGACAAGCCGACTGCGGATTTCTGTGATAGCGTCCCACACAACGGAAGATTTAGAAACAGCGATCACGGGGTTTGAAGCAGCAAGAGCTGCCACATAGCCGAATAGCAAGGTTCAACCAAAGCAGTGTAACCATGGTAGATTTTAGAATTACTTAGACACGCCCAATGGACAGCCAATTCTGACCTCGATCCATCGAACCCCCTAAATCCTGCTTATCAGGGCGCCTTTGGAAACCTCGTGGAAATCAGAGTTATTGGAAAATGTCCACTTATTTCTCTAATTCACCATAGTAGGCCGTTGATATAGCAGTGATGTCGCTTAGCCACTCTTCAACAACTCAATCTGATCGAACCCCGTAATCTCTGGCTGGTTACGCCCAGCTTCGACTTCCGCATTGCCGGGCCGCTTGCACAAGCAGGTTTGTAGTCCGGCGGCGCGAGCGGCTTCTAACTCAGCAAGCACATCGCTCAAGAAAAGAATTTCTCCCGGCGGCAGACCAAAGTTTTTGGCAATTGTGCAGTAACTCTCCACTTCCTTTTTCGGACCGGTGGTCGTGTCATAATGACCTTGAAACAGGTGCAGCATGTTTCCAACTACGGTATGCCCGAAAAACAGTTTCTGTGCTGCAATGCTCCCAGATGAGTAAATTCGGATATCGCATCCGGCATTGTTCCACGCTTGAACTGCAGGTAAAACATCACCGTAGACGTGTGCCTGCATTTCGCCACTTTCGAAACCAGACCGCCAGATTAAGCCCTGAATTGCTTTCAACCCTGTGGCTTTGACATCACCATCCATCAACCGAAGGATCTCTTCCCCAATCAGTTGTTGACCTCTGCCTTTCTCTCTCCCGCTCCCACACCACGCATCAAAAGACCCATAACCGGCATCTTTGGCAATCAGGTCGCACACTTCGTTTAACGCTGGCGAACCCCAATTCACACGCAGATATTGATCCAATTCGCGACGCACAAATGGGAACATGACATCATAGACAAAGCTGACTGATGAAGTTGTCCCTTCGATATCAAGCAGGATTCCACGTCCGGAAAATTTCATCAGACTCGTACCAGGGGCTCTATGTTGCTATCAGAAGACAAGTAGGCTGGTCCCATGCAGACAGGCGTATAATTCTCATGGACGGGATTGTCTACGTAATGTGGTGTCCAACCTGATGTGTCCTCAAATAGACGGATGCAGCGGATGGTGCGGTCATCGCACAGATCGAACCAGTGCTGAGTTCCGGTCGGCACGCTGATTAGATCACCGCTTTCCACTTGGATTGCGAATACAGGCGCGTTATCTGGATGAATGTGAAAGAGTCCGCTGCCTTTGATGGTGAAGCGGACTTCATCCTCACTATGTGTATGTTCTTTGTTGAATTTTGCTAACATGTCCTCTAAACCGGGTGTCTCCGGTATCACATTAATAACATCCGCCGTTACAAATCCGCCCTGTTCCTTGAGACGTTCAATCTCTGGGGAATAAGCGTCCAGAATTTCTTCGTTTGTAGCCTCGGGACCAACGCGTCCTTCGACCTCCCACTTTTCATACGAGATACCGAATGGCTTTAGAAATTCGCTAATCTCTTGAGGATCGGTGATTTCTCGGTTTTCGTCCTGCACTCGAATGCGAGCCATAATGTTCCTCCTTAATCTCAATCAGGGTTTGCTTGCTGAAATCGGCATCACTTCGGCAAATGTCAGACGCCGAGCAACACATTCAAATAGAAACTCAAAAATTTCGATATGCCGTTTCGCCTCGTCTAGATCGTGTCCCCATGTATACAGACCGTGCCGCCGAATTAAGAATCCGTGCTGCATAGGAAAATGGGAATCCTTGAGGCATTGACAGACCTGTTCGGATAGCGCCGGGATATCCTGCGTATTTTCAAAAACGGGCACCCATTCAGCGTGTTCATGGGTCGTTACGCCGGCAAGCCCCTTGAGCATTTCATAACCTTCGATTCCAAAACCGCTGTCCTGAAAATAAAAATCTGACAGCAGCGTCCCCCAGATGGAGTGGGTGTGCATCACCGCCCCAACTTCAGGTTGTTCAGTGATAGCAATGTGCAGCAACGTCTCCGCAGATGCTTTCGGCTGCTCGTTAACAATGGGGAGTCCCTCGCCATCCACACGTACAAAATCGTGCCGCGATAGGCGACCTTTATCTTTTCCGCTCGCAGTGATTAGCAATTCCAGCGGTTCACGACAAGTCACCACACTGTAGTTACTACTCGTGCCGAGGGACCAACCACGAGTGTAAAATTGATTGCCAACTTCGCGTAGCGCGTCTATCTCTTTTTCAAAACCTTTAAGGGCTGTCCCGGATAAATCCAAAGCCTTCTCCCTATGATTCACTGCGACAACATGTGAAGTGGTGTCTTGGGGATTTTCTGTTTTTCCTTTGACAAAAGAACGGAACCGGGTAAAATATTGTAGCGCATTCAACGAGAGACATCAAGCGAAAGCAGCACCCGCAGAACATGGGCAACCGTGAACGCAAAATGTTTCCAATTACCGAAGCCATCATACAGCCACAAGTAGGAGATAACATAATGGAATTAACGCAACAGGACATAGACCAATTTCAAGAACAGGGGTATCTCGCTATTCCTGAATTTTTCTCTCCGCGCGAGGTAAAGGCAATGCAGACTGAACTCGACCGCCTGTTCCGAGAAGGCTCGTTGCGCAACGTCGCAACCGATGGCGATGGGAAAACACATTCAACCACACAGTTCAACTTCCAGATCTGTCCGATTTACCATAAGAGCCACTTCTTCAGAGCAATGCCGTTCGATCCGAAAATCATTGAAGTAGTAACACAACTCATCGGGGACCGAATCATCGAACATCTGGACCAGATTTTTCTGAAACCTAGTCATACAGGCTCACCTACCAATTGGCATCAGGACAACGCCTATTTCAAGATTAGCGACCCTTTGCGCGGCACAGCAATGTGGACAGCCATCCACGACGCAACCGTTGCTAACGGAACGCTTCGCGTCATTCCCGGCTCTCATCGTGAGCAGTATGAACACTCCCGCGATCCCCACAGTGACCATCACATCCGATGTTACCCACCAGAAGAGCGCGCTGTATCTCTTGAGCTACCCGCAGGAGGCGTCGCATTTTTCTGCTACGGCACCGCTCATGCGACTAGTCACAACAACACCGCCCAATCGCGCGCTGGCTTGGCGATTCATTTTCTGCATACTGATTATGCTGAACCGCAGCTGGTCGAGGATGATCGGACGACTCGCCCCTATCTGACAGGTAAGGAAGCAACGGGTGGCGTCAAGGAGTATGGTGTCAAGATTGAAGGAACTTGGGAGCAGGAAGTGGCACGTGTACTTGCTGAAGCTGAAACCGCTGCATAGCACGGGTGTCAGTTGTAAGTGTCCACAACCAAGCTTACTGAATAGAGGGGTTGGTTCAAGTTCAACAACAGCTGCGTTGTCTCTGGCAAAACTACCCGGTTCCTGTTCACCACATTAACCCGGCAGTTTCGATTAAAGTGTTGATGGTGTGATATCTCGCGCCTGTTGCTTCAATTGACGGATGAAATCAACCTCAAGCTGACGGTTATGTTCAATCGTCCACTCCCGCGCATTGATCCGATTGCCGAGATAGAATCGTGAACTCACCAAGCAGATTCCAACCGCATCCACATAACGTTCCTCACGTATTGAATCCGCCAATAGGTAGAAGATAGCTGCGCTGATTGCACCTGATATCAACCCTTTTTCCAGTTTGCCAGCGTAGATCTGCCCAGTTCCCGGAAGAAAGGTGGACATCCACTCAGCCAGCCGGGGAGACTTGAAGGGTAAAGGCGTATTTGCATAGGTTAGATCAGCAAGTCGAGCGGAAGCCTGACTCAGTGGGGTATCCGATTCGAGTTGTTGCACCGTGCGAAATTCCGCTATAGCTTTGAACCAAGCCTGCTCATGGATATAGCACCAACCTCGGAGGTATCGTGCCTGCGCTGCTATCTCTTCATCTCCAGCTGTGTTAGCAACAGCAAAAAAAGTTGATCGGGCAGTCGAATAGCTTTCGGCATCAAAATAGATCTTGCCGAGCATTAATTGCGCTTGGAGGTTAAGCGGAGAGCCGGGAAAATTTCGCATAACTTCCTCAAACTTCTGTTGTGCTAGTTTTCGGTCCCCTTGATGATAATAACTCAATCCAATCCGATAGCGCGCGACATCTGCCTTCGGCATATCCGGACGATAGAACAGCAGCCGCTTGTACTCAAGGATTGCAGAGCGATACGCACGCTGGTCGAAGAGGCGTTCGGCGTAGAGGAACTGACGTGTTTCGGGTTGGGGTTGAACGATGGTAAGCAAGGAAATCAAAAAGTAGGAGATCATTGGCAAATCGTCCCAAATATGTGGACTCAGTTGAGAAGACAAAAGAAAGGTTGCAGAATATCGACGCTTTCTTCCAACCCGACACCCCACAGACGTTAGAAACGGGTGTTTAAGAACACAAGCGTCATATCAGTCGGGGGTGGCTCCGAAGCACTGAACAGATTGGATTCAGAAATCCGTTTTCGTAGTCTATCCCGGAGTTGATTTTCGTGTTGTTGGTTAAACGCTCTTGCATACTGCAAGCTATCATAAATATTACTGACATAAAAAAAGAGTCCAATTATACCTACTGGAATCGCGATCTCGTAGCGCTCCTGATCAATGTAGTAAGCTGTGCCTGCAGCAGTCGCGCCGACAACCAAAAGGGAGTACACTCCAGACGAATAATGTCCACCATAAATTTGTCCCAGTCCCGGAAACAATGCTGAGAGTAAGCCTGCGGTGCGGGGAGATCGACGAGGGAGCGATTCTGCCTGTTGAGCTATACGAATCAGCTGATCACTCATTTCCGCAAAAGGTGTTTGTGAATACCGTGCCCGGACGTGTTGCCACTCCTGCGTTGCAGCTGTCCAATCTTTTCTGTCCATATAGATTGTTGCGATAATAAACTGTGCCCGTGGCGCTAATCCGCTCATCGGGTAGTCCGATAAGAATTGTCGCAACGATGCGATCGATGTGGCTTGATTGCCGTTCAGGAGGTGGCATTGGGCGATATTCGATCGAGCACGCTCGATGAATGGGCTTTGCGGATAGTGTTGAATCAACGACTGGTAGGCTTCTATCGCTGCGTCCAATTGCCCCATATTCTGATGCGCTGCAGCGATATTGAGTTGAACAAAATCTGCTTGGGCTGTATTCGGGTAAAGGAATAGGTAGCGTTGATATTCATGCAGAGCATTCAGGTAATCCCCTTCGCGAAAAAGGGCTTGTGCAAAACCTAATAGGTCGTCAGCATTAAAGGTTTGTGAATGGACAGAAAAAGGTAAGAACAGAAAAAGGCAGAGCGAACACCAACAGAGGAGAAAAAAGGGGGACATCAATTTCATGTGAACATTAGCATAAAAAGTTTACCGGGTGAACGTTCCGGCGCAACTTGAGGTTCGAATGAGTATGCTTTTATTAATTCAGCCGAACAGCCTCTTAGCCTGATGAAGCTGCTTCGCGTAGGGCGCGGATTGCGGCTCGGAGGTCATCTTGCCCGAAGATTGCGGTGCCAGCCACTAAAATTGTCGCTCCACAACGTCCAACCAATGCTGCAGTCTCTTGGTTGATTCCACCGTCAACCTCAATTGCCAGGTCCAGTTTCCGGGTTTGAATCAGCTGGTGTAGTTGATCAATCTTGTTGAGCGTATCCGTTTGGAACGACTGACCACCGAATCCAGGTTCAACGCTCATTGGCAAGACCAAGTCAATATCATCGAGATACGGTTCAACTGCTGCTATAGGAGTCTTGGGACGCAGGGCGATGCCAACTTTGACACCGCTGTTTTTAATCTGATTGATAATCGTTGGGAACTGCTCCTCAAGTTCAATGTGAACTGTGATAAGATCTGAACCAGCATCAACGAAAGCATCAATATACGCCTGTGGTTCGGTAATCATCAGGTGTACGTCAAAAGGTAGGCCTGTATAGGACCGGATTGATTTGATAAGTTGAGGGCCCATTGTTAAGTTGGGAACAAAGTGCCCATCCATCACATCAAGGTGGATGAGATCCGCCCCCGCTTCAGCTACTCGGTGCACCTCCTCGCCGATTCGGCTGAAATCTGATGCAAGCATGGAGGGTGCGATCATAATTTCTCGGTCTGACAATTGTCTGCCTCACAGTCCCTGTCTAACCTCGACATGTCCTATCCAGTTCGTTTGGAAAACCGTTAAATTCTGGTTACCAATCAAATTCCCGTGTTTCGACTAGTACGTTATCTTCGTAGATACGCATCGTTGCTTTACCCACGACACGCACCGGTGGCTTCTCAATAAGTGTGCCGGACTTATACCACGCATCAACGACCTTTATCAGTTTTTTGCGCTCATCCTCTATGACAATCCGCACCCGTTTGTGAGATGCACCGGTCGGAGAAACCGTGTGTTTTATCGGCAGATAGCCTCCCTTGTCTTCCTTCTTTCGCTGAGACCCACTGACTTCAAAATTGACCGTTTGTCCAACCCGAAGCAGCTCGCCAGCATCGGGCTGATGATTGATGATCACTCCCTGATCAATTTCCGGGTGCGGTTTATACACCAGATCACCAATTCGCAGTCCGTGTAACTCGAGTAAGGGACGTGCCTTATCAATTGATACAAGTTGAAGGTCGGGCATTCGAAATAACTTCGGACGGATACCTAAGCTTAACAACAGGTGGATTTCACTATCATACGGGCGCAGCGTCTTCGCTCGAGGAGTTTGCGCGATGACAGTGTCTGCCTTTGGATACCGATCTGTGTAGACTGCTGCAACCCGTCCTCGCCGCAATCCAACGTCCGCGAGTAACATCTCAGCATCGCCCACTAACATCCCTGCAACGTCGGGTACCGCCACCTGTTCACTACCCGAACTCAACGTAAGCCGGATAGGCTTGTTCAATTTAATCTTGAAATTCGCTGATGGATCTTGCTCGATAACCTGCCCAACTGGAAAGTCGGGGCTTGGCTTTTGTTCTTGGACCGGATCGACTGCCAACCCTGAACTCGTGATCAGCAATACCGCTTGTTGGTAACTTTGTCCAATTAAGTTGGGCACAGCAACTTCTGGGGTATTAACCTGACGCGGAATGATCCAAAAGACGAAAACCAACCCAACAACACCAACCACTACAAGAGCAGCCAGTAAAACTTTAGCGACAGCAAACAGTATGGCATTTAGGCGCATATCCGACCTATTATTAATTTATTGGCGTTTCCTTGCGAAAAAGCCGATCCCCAGTTTTCAACCGATACCCGTTTATAAAAGCACCGACGTCCATTTCTTTCTTATTTTCGGGTTGGACACGATTTAACCGTAACTGCTTGCTCCCCAATTCGTCGTGTTCGTTTTGCTCCCCGATCCTATCCTGCCTGCCCTTCCCTGTGAAGACAACGAGCTCTTTGTTGGAGGTTATTTCGATTGTACCGCTGGGCAATCCTGCGGAATTCAGATGATCAATAACAGTACAATCAGTTATCTTTAAACGGAAGTCATTGTCTACGGAGTGCTTACCTGCTTGCACCCACGTATACGCACCGGGCCACATCGAAACGCCGCGCACCAAATTACGAATCCGATCTGCTGGCTGGTCCCAATCAATTTGACCAAGCTCCTTAGTGAGTCGAGGGGCATGGGTCGCTTGGGAATGATCTTGGGGTCGATGCGGTGGTGGACCATCTGAGATCCTTTCTAACGCTTGAAGCAACAGGGAAGGTGCCAAATCTGCCAATCGAACTGAAAGGGTAGCAGCATCATCTAAAGGATCGATGGGTAGGCTATTCTGCAAAATAATATCCCCAGTATCTTCGCCTTCGTCGAGCAGCATGATTGTGATCCCTGTTTCCGTTTCACCGTTTATGAGCGCCCATTGAATCGGAGCAGCACCGCGATATTTTGGCAGACACGAAGGATGCACATTGAGGCAGCCGAAACGAGGAAGTTCGAGCACCGATGTCGGAAGAATCTGCCCGAAGGCAACGACGACAATTACGTCAGGTTGAAGTTCTCTAAGTACACGAACCGAATCGCGATCCCGAACTCGTTCCGGTTGATAAATCGGTAGATTGTGATTCGCGGCGGTAACCTTGACAGGAGGTAGGTTAAGTCGCTTCCCCCTACCACTTGGACGGTCTGGCTGTGTTACAACGCCAACGAAGTCAAATCCCACCGTAATTAATTTTTCTAAACTCGGAACCGCAAATTCACTTGTTCCCATGAAGAGAATCTTCATTTTCATCACCACTTTTTTCACATGATTCCGGTCGAGTTTCAAGCAGTTCTTGATCTTCGGGGCGCAGCAAATCGGTGAACAAAATCCCGTTTAGGTGATCAATTTCATGTTGCAATACCCGTGCCATTAAATGAGCAGCGTCAAACTCAATTCTGTTTCCATTCGGCAGCAATCCTTCCACCTTCACCATCGCAGATCGCCGAACCATTCCTCGTACTCCCGGCAAACTTAGGCAGCCTTCTTCGCCCAGCTCTTCACCAACGGTCAGTGTAAGGACGGGATTTATCAATGCAATCCGCGGGTACTCCGGGTGATGTTTTTCAATGTCAATGACGATGATTCTTTTGGATACACCGACCTGCGGCGCTGCCAAACCGATTCCTTGTGCCTCGTACATCGTCTCAAACATATCTTCGATGAACGGATGTAAATCTGCGTCAATTTCTTGGATAAGAGCAGCTTTTTGACGCAATACGGGAGCATCGTTAGTTTGAATTTCTAAGACAGCCATATCGTGAAGCGTAACGTGTGGAAGAGTAAGCCGATAAATGAATTGAAGTATTCTGGGACCGTTAGCCTGTCAGAACCGAACGTGAACGAGCGGTAAAATAAGGGTATCCGGTTCATCGAGTTCCCAATCGTTCTGTCCGACACCTTGGATCGGAGTTCGCTTGGGAGGCGTTATACGTTGGGGCGAAGTTGGCATCAATTCTTCCGAAGGATTTTTGTCATGCGTATGCAGC
Source organism: Candidatus Poribacteria bacterium (assembly GCA_022826645.1). GTDB lineage: Bacteria > Poribacteria > WGA-4E > WGA-4E > PCPOR2b > PCPOR2b. The sequence continues at coordinate 116,829 of JAJDUM010000100.1, read as the reverse complement.
CAATCCCAGAAACCGATAAAGAGGGCGAGTGACGCTGCGGATGCCCCGATGATTTTGAAATCTGTGCTCGATAGTTCCGGCGCAAATTCATTTTGCCGAATCATTTGGATGCCACGGACACCGACATAGCTATGAATTGCTGTAAACGGTAAAGCAATAAGAGTAACAATTTCAAAACGACGTAGCGTGCTTTCATGGTAGACTTCGTCTTCTTGGCGATGGGCAGACGCCGGCCCTTCCTCCGAATTCTCCTGATATTGACCAAGCGCACTGTTTGCAATCAAAGCAGCTAACATCAGAACGATGATTAATCTAATTTTCGATCTGTTTCGATTCATCGTAATCTCCCCGATGCTGAAATAGGTAAATCATCAGCATGCCGGCACCGATACAAACAGCAATATCGGCAACATTGAAAGTGGGCCACCAGAAACCGGGCAGCCGAAACTGAATAAAATCTGTGACTTCTCCCATGCGGATGCGGTCAATAAAGTTACCGAGGGCACCTCCAAGTAGGAAACTGAGGGCAATCTTCATCCACAAACTCTCATGGAACTGCCTGTAGTAATAGCCAATGAAGCCAATCGCAACAATCGATATTATAATCAGTAGTAGACTTTGCCCCGGCATCAATCCAAATGCAGCACCGGTATTCGTGTCGTGGCGTAGATTCAATATACCCTGAATTATTACATGCTGACCATGGCGGGGAATATTTTGTTGAATTAACCACTTAGTGAATTGATCTACCAATAGCAAAGGCAAAGCAACAGCAAATAGCGGTAAAATCAATTTTAGTACGTTTCTTTGCATTGGAAAATGCCCTTTCTTCCAGCAATTCCCTCAGAGTATATCTGTATCGGCAGCGTAAGGAAAATTAGTATGGGAAATCCAATCTTTCAAAAAAATGCTCGACAACTCAGACTCATCTTGGCTTACGTCGCAATCCGAAGGTGAAGTAGTATCCACCCGCGCTCGGATTAAGGCGTAGGTTTGTTCAGAAAAAAAAGGAATGATTGGTGCAAACCGCTGTACCAAGACATATAAAATCTCCAAGAGCACCGCTTGGCTGGCTCTCTTTTCCTGCGTTTTTTTCGCCCCATTGGAAAGATTATCGAGGAATTGCTGAAGGTCTGATTGACAAAAGTCCCTTAGAAGGCGCCACGCTTGATAATAGTCGCGTTGCTGATAGGCAAGCTCTACGGATTCCATCATCCCAGCCGTAGCAGATAACTCCGGTGTATCCAACTGTGGCGCCAGTTCTCGCTGGCGTTCATGCGGATCAGGAGTAAAATCCTCTACATAATTCAATATCGTGGCGCATAGTTCCTGAATAGCAGAGTATTCTTGATGACACTGTTGGAGATGCACCTCAATTGATGACGCATCCAAACTAGGTTGGAGGTAGAGCAAACGCAGCACATCCTTTGGAAATTCATCCGTCCAACTTTGGTCGACATCAACCGATTGTGCACTTGAGCGATCTCCTACCAACTCCACATTCAGCGGCTCTGCATCGGAGATAGCAATTGAAGTTAAAACGAACTGGGCGAACCACTTAGGAAACTGATGCGGGTAAAAGAAGTAAACATTAACTGGATTAATCTGATTTCCCTTGACTCCAAAACTGTTAATTGTGTTGAGAAGAATCGCGAAACGTCCATCAAGGGTTGTGAATTCTTTTCGAAACTCCTTTGCATCACAGTTAGAACATATGGTATTCGGAGGTAACAGATCCTCAGCACTCAACTTAAACCAAGTATCGGCACCGCGACGGCTCACCAGCGAACGGATGGCTTTGATAATCCGTGCGTCAGAAAGCTCTCTTCCACATTTTTGGCACTGAAAAATAGGAATCGGAGTCCCCCAACCGCTGTGGCGTGAAACCAGCAGCGGCGAAAGTTCTTGAATCGTTTGTTGTAGCCAATCCCTCTCGTTAGGGCTATAGTGAGTCAAAAGTTCATCTGAAGAGAGCACACGCTCCCTCAATCGATTATTATCTAAGGAAAACATCCATTGTTGAACCGAACGAAACAGGACTGGCATATCACACCGCCAACAGTGAGGCTGGTGTACTTCCTCAAATCCTGCTGATATTAGATAGCCTCGTTTCTCCAATTCGAAGCCAATGAATTTTCCAGAATCGGAAACTTCAAGACCACAAAACTGCTCAGAATCCTCTGTCAAACGTCCAGCATCATCAATAACCGACGTAATCGGCAGTTGTAAGGCTTGGGCAATCTGATAATCAATAGGGCGATGCCCTGGGGTGAGAGGTCTAACCCCGCTTGACAGTTGAGGCATTTCGTCCAATGTATCATCGCATTGAGAAGGATCTGGGATAACAACTATCGGCAGGTTTGTACCTAGAAATGGATGGGCGCAAATGCAATCCATCAACATATCAATCGGACAAATTTGCAATCGATTTATATCCGCCTCACGAGCTGATGGGAAGCAACCTGAAAGATCTTCCTCGGTGAGGAGAAGGATTTCACCTCCTATCTCAACCATCCAATATTCGTCACTTTCCTGCAATCCGATGGCAACGCCCCCAGCAAGATACCATAGATCCTGAAGCCATGCTAACAAGTAGACGTCCTCGCCAAACTCCTCTAGGCCGGTGCTAACCGGAAATTTGACATATCCAGAATACGCCGGGGCAGGGTGAATTTTCATCTCATCCGCATCTAATACCGTATTACATTTCGGACACCAAGCCCCCAAATCTTGATTCTTATGCAAATAACCTAATTCCTGCAATGTGCTGAAGGCATTTATAATTTTCGCTTCATCGCGCGAATCCAGAGTTTTACCCTTCTTCCAATCTGCAAAAATGCCCAGCGATCGCAGTTGATTTTGCCGTCGTTCCACTTCGCGCTGGAATTCACGTCGGCACTGCCGGCGAAATCGGATTGCATCAAACGTCCCACCTTTGTACTCTCGACTCAACGCCTTTGTTTCGACAGCTGGCGTATAATAATCCCAATGTGGTATGTACTCTACCCCCATCCCTTGCATCATATTAGATTTAAGAAAGATGTCCTGGCAGACCTTACCCTTAAGCATATCTATTCTCAAGTGCTGGGTAACTGTTGGCATTTCACGAAGGATGTAGGGCGTGGATTTTGCCTGTTGGATCAGTTGAGCATAGACATCAGTCTCATCCCATAATTCCAAGATTTTTTCTTCAGTCAGCATTTTCAACCACCGTTAGGACGCATCGAATAGTTACAAGAATTAAGAACTTTTGAACAGATGAACGCTTAAAAGACTTGCCCCAACATACTCTGTAATATTCTTAAAAAGATTAGTAAAATAAGGGGTGAGATGTCAATCCCCAAGCCCCCTGTCATGGGGCGTAGGACACGGCGAATTGGATCTAGCGCTGGATCAACAAATCGGTTTGTCAGCCAATAAATTTGTCTTACTGTCGTATTACCAGATAAGTTCACAACCCAAGATAATATAACATTAGCAAAGACAATGATTGAATAAATCCCAAGCAGTTCAATAAAGAGAGGTATTAACACTTCCATGGTCGAGATTCCTTCCAATCTCACTCAATTTGCAAGCTCTTCGGACCGCTTTGTAGCGGCACTCACAGCATCAGCGATAATTGCCCGCAGGCGCCCATTCTCCAGTGCATATAATCCTGCCGCTGTTGTCCCACCTGGCGTTGTCACTCGATTTTTTAGCACTGCCGGATGTTCGTCCGTTTCCTCAAGCATTCTACATGCTCCGAGCACGGTTTGTAGGGCAAGTTGATATGCATCGGGACGCGTCAATCCCACCTGTACCCCTGCATCAGCGAAGGCTTCAACAAATAGGAACACGAAAGCGGGACCGCTGCCGCTTAAACCGGTGACAGCATTTAAATGCCTCTCCTCCATGACTAGCGATTTACCCGCAGCGTTGAAAATTTCTTCCGCTATAGCGAGGTGTTTAGTTGTGGCGGCACTTCCCGCTGCGATTGCGGAGATCGCTTCCCCCACAGAGGCAGCGATATTTGGCATTACACGGACGATTGGCGGTAGCGGAGAGGTGAAGTAGGATTCTAGTTGGGGTGTTGAGACACCTGCCGCAATGGAGATAATCCACTGGGCAGAAGGTTGAAGGGTGGCCGCAATCTCTGGGAAGACATCTGGAACGTTATTCGGCTTGGCTGCATATAGCACACAATCCACATTCTCTACTAACTGGGATATATTTTCCGCATTGTTGACACCTAACTCCTCGCACAGTTGGTCAACGAGGGGCCGATAGGCATCTGTTATCCAAACCTGCTCAGGCGGTAGCAAATCACGCACAACGCCTTTGACAATTGCCCCTCCCATGTTGCCAACACCGACAAAACCGATTCGAAGTTTAGTATCCAAAGTGCTACGCTCCTATCTGCGTCAAACGTCTTGTTCTCGTTCTCCAAAAATCGCGGTCCCAACCCTGATGAGATTTGCACCCTCCTCAATGGCAACCTCAAAATCGTTAGTCATTCCCATTGACAGGCTGTCCATCTCAACGTTTGGAAACTGCTGGGTGCTAACCTTCTCCTGGAGTTGGCGCAGCAATACGAACATTGGACGTACCGCTTCGGGATCTGGCAGAAAAGCACCGATTGTCATCAATCCTTTGATCCGAACATGGGAATAAGGGTGTGCACTTTCGATGAAGTCTAACGTCTGATCAGGTTCCAGACCGTATTTGCTGGGTTCGGCGGAGGTATTGATCTGAATCAGGACCTCGGTCGTACGATTCAACTCAGCAGATCGCCGATCTATTTCAGCGAGGAGACGAGGACTATCCACAGAGTGGATGAGATCAAAAATCTGTAAAGCTTGTTTCACTTTGTTCCGCTGCAGATGACCGACCAAATGCCACTTTACAGGATGGTCAATTTGGGGGTGCTTACTCTGTGCCTCTTGGACGCGATTCTCACCAATGTCTGTAATTCCAGCGTTAATTGCTTCGACAATTAGACTGACAGGCTTGGTTTTAGATACGGCAACGAGATCTATCGAACTTGGGTCGCGTCCAACGCGCGCGGTAGCTGCAGCAATCCGATCTTGAATCTGTGAAAGATTTTCGTGAATAGAAGCCATTGTCTTCCTCCTGCAAGAACGAATTAACAGAGATGTGTGAAACGGCTAAATAATAGCATATTTTACGGAGCGATTGCAAGACCAACCTGAAAGGGTATCGACCATGATCCGAAGTTACCCGTAAGGAGTTAGCAGCCACTTCTCGGTTACAATTTTAGTTCTTGACCTTCCAGAGAGTTGCTGGGTTATAGGGTTCCCCGTGCTGAGGTAGAAATTGTCGCAGATGCCGTCCACCCAATGCAAATCCGGCAAGTCCCGGCATCCCCCGATCCTCATTTTCAACACAGAGGATATAATCATATCCCGATTCAAGCAGTGCACCGATGATTGTTCCCCAATTCAACTGTCCGCGTCCGGGAACCCGATACTGCCACCACCAATTCCCGATAATTCCTTGACGAAAACGCATCTGTGGACTGACTTCACAATCTTTCACATCGGCATAGTACCACTTGCCGGAGAACATGCGGATAGCGTCCTCCGCCGGCAAAATCCCCATCCAGAGCCAGTGAGAGGGATCACAAGATAACCCGAGGTTATCAGAAGGAATTGCGTCAAGGATGCGTTCCCACATCTCCGGATTACAGGCGATATTGCCCATTCGCACCGCACAGTCAAGCGCGATTGTCACTCCCTTTTCCTCAGCGAAGCGGATAACCGGTGTCCACATCTCCTTGAACCTGTCTACGAGTTCAACGGACCTATCGCCCGGATTTCCTGGGTTTGAGGAAAATTGTCCGTAAAAGTGCCAACTGACAGGGCTGCCTGCGTAGGTCACGAGGACTGGCGCGCCGAGGATGCTTGTCGCTTCAATAGCTTGTTTGAGATTTTCACGGGCAGCTTCACGCGCTTCGGGATCGTCGTCCAACAAATTGTTGTGAGCACTTAGCGCAGCAAGATAAATATCGTGGGATCGCAAAGTCTCATTGATTTCATCACCGCCCGCCCGCAGGACCTGCTCAGGGTCAAACGTTCCAGTAGCATTCGGACGAATTGCGTCGAAATCGTTTACTTTTGCCCATTTGGCACATTCCTCGAGACTCCATGCACCTCCACCAACACCCGTGCTAAAACTGATGTCCATAAGTTTTCCTCTCTCTACGAAGATTACAGATTGGAATGATAGACTACGCCCCGCCTGAATGGCAGCCAGCGCAATCGTTTGTATCATGCTACCATACCATATCTACAACAGATAACGCCATCAGCACCAAACTCACCATACCGTTCAATGTAAAAAAAGCGAGATTTACCCGTGACAGGTCGTGCGGCTTAACGATAGCATGTTCATAGCTCAAGATAATGATAACAATTCCGACACCTGCCAGATAAACAACCCCAAGGTCTGTCAACAATGTAACACCGAGCAAGATCGCAATCATGATCACATGCAGCACCGATGAAATCCACAATGCCGGTTTGATCCCGAATTTTGCAGGAATTGAGTGCAGTCGTTGTTTGCGATCAAAATCAAAATCTTGACAAGCATAGATAATATCAAATCCCGACGTCCAAAGCAGCACCGCTAATCCAAGCAGCATAGGCGTCCAATCGAACTGACCTTTGATGGCGATCCACGCACCTATCGGCGCAATTGAGAGGGAAATTCCGAGCCAAATGTGGGAGAGGGAGGTAAAGCGTTTGGTGTAGGAGTAGCCCATAATCACCACGAGCGCGACAGGTGAAAGTGCAAAGGCAAGTTGATTGAGATTATATGCAGCAAACACAAGCAGCGCAGCTGAAACAAGTGTAAACGCCCATACCGCCCCCTTTGCGATCAATCCGGCGGGGATGGCTCGCATTGATGTTCGTGGGTTCGCTTTGTCTATTTCAGCATCAGCAAGGCGGTTAAACGCCATGGCACAACTTCGTGCCCCAACCATGGCAACGAGTATCCAGCCAAGTTTGTTCAGCTTTGGAAAGCCGTCTGAAGCGATGAATGCACTCATGATTGCAAAAGGCAGCATGAAGACTGTGTGCTCAAACTTGATCATGTCCAGGATAATTTTAATTTTTCGGAAAATCGTGCCTCACCCCTTTTTCAACAGTAAGATATGGCGCCGTCAGTATAGTGTACCATATTTCAATTGTCAATCCATTTCTGGCTGTAGGTTAGCGCATCGAGAAGACAACCCCCAACGCCTCATCAGGGGTTTGGATGAGTTTCTCACACGCGTCGGCCGCTTGATCAATCGGAACCGTGTCGGTAATCAGCGGCTTCACCTTCAACTTGCCTTCAGACATGAACCGCAGTACCAATTCCAGATTTCGTTGGGTGGGCCAATGGACGAAAACCGGTGGATAATCTGCGCCATGTTCATAGGCTTCGTCATGATAGCCGGGTCCCGTTCGGGCTGCGCTGATTACATCCACATTTCCAAGGCCGGCAGCATAACCGTGCGTAATAGTTGCGCCGCCGACAATAACGATACGTCCCATCTTATGCGTGTCCGGTGCTGTCTTGAGCATACCGCGAATTTGCCGAAACGCCTCTGTGCCATCACCGCCGAATGCGATAATCCCGCAATCCATCCCGTATCCACCCGTGAATTCTTCTGCGATCGGTACCGGGTCCGTATCGGTCAACTGGATTGGCAGATCTACACCAGCCTCCCGTGCCATCTCAACCCGCCGCGGAAAACGATCCATCCCCATAACATATGCGCCGGCAATCTGTGCGATTTGGCAGGAAAGCTGCCCCACCAAACCCAGTCCTGCCACGACGACGTTTTCACCAATTGCGATTCGTCCGCGCTGCACTGCATGTAAAGCGGTAGCCGCAAGGTGGTTGGACGCCGCTTCCGCATCACTCACATTTTCAGGGATCTTTGCACACAGATTGTGCGGTATACAGGCGTGTGTCGCGTGTAGTGCATATCCGCCGCCCATCCCCGACACGCGATCACCGACCGAGAACTCGTCGCAATCCCCCTTCGTGTCAATGACAACACCGGCATTAGTATAACCGAAGGGACGCTTGGTTGGATTCGGCTGAGGATTCGCGCGCCTGCTCTTGACTCCACCGAGTCCAGAACCGGGGCTTACCATAGACGCTCCGACCTCAACTAGCAACTGTCCCGGCTCGAGTTCAGGGGTGGGTTGTTCCTCCGTCCAGATTTTTCCGTTACTATCCATCACAACAACTTTTCTTGTTTGGCTCATGATGTTCTCCTTATGAGCAGATAGCCCATGATCGCAAATTTAACAGTCAAACACAATCCAACAGATTTCACGGTTTATACATCGTGTTTCGCTTTGTCTTCCAGAACAGCCATCCAGCTGCTCGCCTTATCCAGCGTTTCCTGATATTCTGCTTCGGGTTCTGAATCCGCGACGATGCCGCCACCCACATGAAAGTGGGCACGTCCGTCCTTAAGGATACAGGTCCGAATTGCAATATTGAGATCCATCGTCCCATCAAACCCGAAGTAACCGATTGCTCCGGTATATACGCCGCGATCCATCGGCTCAAGCTCATCAATCAGTTCCATCGCCCGAATCTTTGGTGCCCCGGTGATTGAGCCACCGGGAAAACACGACTTCAAGAGATCGATACGATCAGCGTCCGCTCGGAGCGTTCCCCTGACAGTTGCAACAAGATGATGTATGTTGGAATAGCTTTCAAGCGCAACGCGTTCCGGCACATAGATGGATGCGATCTCGCAGACACGGCCAAGATCATTTCGCTCAAGGTCTACAATCATTAGCAACTCAGCGAGATCTTTTTCGCTATGTAGTAACTCGACCGCTAGTTTACGATCTAGCTCGGGCGTCAAGCCGCGTGGGCGTGTCCCTTTGATTGGACGAGTTTCGACGGTTCGGCAACTTGGTGAAAAATGGAGAAATCGTTCAGGGGAAGCACTTAGAATGTGGAAGTCACCGCAGTGGAGGTATGCACCGTAAGGAACGGGGCTCAACCGGCGCAGATGGGTGTACAATTCTGCGGGAGGTAAATCACTTGAGGTTGACAATCGCTGCGACAGATTAACCTGATAGATGTCGCCCGATGCGATGTAAGCCTTCGCGCGCTGCACAGTGGATAGGTAATCCGCTTTTGAAAAATTAGATCGAATCGGCGATTTCACGAAATGTGGAAGGGAGGAGCTGAGTTCTTCGCAACAGCGCTGCGAGCCGTAATTTTCAGATTGAAGAGTTGAGCGGAGTTTTTCGAGGTACTGTCGATGTCGAGTATCAGAATTTTCGCTGACATTGGATCGGCACAGATACACCTGATTGGAGAAATGATCAAATGCAACAATGGCATCGTAAAACGCAAAGTAGCAATCGGGCAGTTGGAGGTCGTCGTGTGCTGTTGTTGGCAGCTCTTCGATGAAACAGCGGAGCGGATAACCCAAATATCCAACCCCGCCAATAAACGGCAGGCTGTCGGGCAGTGGACACGACTGAAATCGATTCAGGATTTCCCGGAGCACATCAAACGGATTTCCCGATCGTTTTTCAACCCGGTCTCTCCAATCAAGCTGAAGGTTTGTCCCTTTGCTGCGAAAAATCAGGAAGGGCTGCGAACCGATGAACGAGTAGCGCCCAAGCTCCGCATAGCGGAATCCTCGCTTTGCAGGACTTAGGAATTCCGTGCTGCTATCAAGGAAAAAACTGTGCGGTTCGTCAGCCAACAACCGAAAGAGATCGAAAGCCGTCAACTGTGTCTGAATCTCTTCAAGAGTAGGAACAATGTGGGTCGTGGTTCAAGCTACCTTTCGGTTATCATACTCGGTATGGGACAGAAACCAATAATTCATCCCAGCGTTGCAAATGGATGCGCTTGATGTCGGTGCTAACGTTAAAGTCAGCTTGCATATTGTTTCCGTAGCGATCCAAGAACATCACCGGATCATTCAGTAGACGCAGATAATATTTTAGCGAAGGAATAATACCATTGACAATAATTTCACACCTATGTTCGCTGCGAAATCTGTATATCAGTTCTCTAACAGCAGCCACATCTTCCACTTCTGGCTCTGCTGTTGTAAGTAAATAGTATCGGCAAACTCCTGTGGTAATAAACTTATCAAAGGCATTTTGGACCAGCATTGGCGTAATGGGAATCCCATGTTTAATCTCAACCCCTTCAAAGAAGTCCCCTTGTTCATCTAGCACTTCAATGTCACCGATGCCGGAGGATCTAGTATCAGATGTAGTGTGGCTTCTTAACGGACAGAGTTCCTTACCTATGTAGCGATCATAACGCATGAGTAACTCATACGCAGAATAAATAGCCAGGACCGGAAGTCGTGATGCGCCCGAAACCCCATAAGAATGAAAGAAGTGGACTTTTAACATTTCAATGATATTTTCAATCAAGATAGAGTCCCTTCCTTCTCTCAATACTGGATTAGCAACATAACTTTCCATGTAATCAATCAGCAGTTCAAAGAGAGCTAATAGATACTCTTCTGGACTTGCTTGGTTTTCTTCAATATCATTCAAGATCTGTAGAAAAGCGTTCTTCACAGAAGCGTTCCGAATCTTCCCCGGAAAATCCAATGTGAAAGCATGAACTTGCTCTAGCGAACGTGTGAGCCAACCGCTTTCCCTCATCGCCAGTCTTGAGAATTTCTTTCGAATAAACGGGGTAACATACTCAGTATCGAATGAACGTCCAGAATAGCCGTTAGGTAACTCCACCTTATGATATCGAATATCTTGCGAAGGTGTCTCAATCTTTTTTACCAACGATGTTACAAGAACAGTAAGGACTGCTTTTTGTGATTCTGCACCCGCTACGACCACTTTAACCCATTCTCGTTTTGTTGGTGAAAGCACTGATAGTATATTATGCTCTACATGCGCATTTTGATATACTTCTTCCAATATTAAGCGAGGGTTTTTCATGGATTATTCTCGAATAAAGGTCAAGGTTTTACTCGGTGCTTCTACAACACGACTTCGGGCGTACCTGCAATACTCAGGGTTAATATCATAGCCGATGAAATACCGTCCGAGCTGTTTACAGGCGACAGCTGTAGAGCCAGAACCGATGAAGGGGTCCAACACAACATCGCCAGGGCGTGTGAGAAGGTATAAAAATTCCTCAACAATTTTTACCGGATAAATTGCTGGATGCCTGATTCCTTTAATTGACTCAACGGAGTGCTCAATCACATCTCGTTTGAGTTTGTTGCCTCGTAATCGAATAAGCGTGAAGCCATTTTTTTCTATCTGAATCTTGCGCCCGCCATCTTGTCCACCAAATGCTTCAGCGTGGATACCACGAATTTTCATCCGTAATCCAGCGATCTCCCCACGCTGAACTTCTTGGATTGCCTCTTCTAAGGCGTCACGGGCATTATGTTTTTCGTCTTCGGATAAATCCGATTGATCAATTAACTCAAAATATTTCCGTCCTACATTCATACCTTGAGATTGCGATTTCTTGGGCGGGGTTTCGTCTGCCATGAAAGCATCGGGATTGTAAAAGTAATCCTCGGTTTTAGCGAAATGAAAAAACGGCTCGGTGCTGCTGACCAAACGCCGCCTAAACTGGCGCGGTGTCGGATTTTTCTTTATCCACGTCACATCATTGACCAACTTCACCAATCCCGTTTCTGTCGCTCCTATCGCAAAGCGGTATGGCACAAGAAGTAAGCTACTATCTATATATTTATCCCCCAAATTAAACACAAGACTTCCGTCATCTCTCACAACGCGCACACACTCACGGAATAGGGATATCAAGCTGTCAAGATATTCTTCTAAACACGCCTCATTGCCCATACCACCACCGTAGTCTCGTTGTTGAAAATAGGGAGGTGAGGTGATAACGAGTTGAATAGAGCGATCCGGGAGTTCTCGAATCAACTCCAGATTATCCCCGCACAGAATCTGATCACGCGGTAGGTCGTCAGTAGCATTTCTGTTTTGCAAAATTCTTCCTCTTAACACAACTGAGCACCGGTTATTTTGGATCCCCATCTAAAACCCAAATAGCTTCTCGCATCACCGTTGAATAAAATCTTCGCGGACGAAGTTTATCCCATTCCGCCTGAGTATAGATCAGTAGATCAACAGGGACCGGCAGTGCGGCGACATTCCAATTGATATTTCGTCTTTCAAAAGGCAAATCGGAGTGTTTAACGATGACGATGAGATCAAGGTCACTTCCTACTCCCCTCGCGCGTAAGAACCAAAGTAGCCAATGCGCAGCACATCTTTTCGGTTTTGATCGATGACTTCTGCCCAACGACGTACAGCTTTTTCAACGGTTTGCACATCCGGCCATTTGAGCACGGACGAACTCAATAATCTCACGGGCATGTTGAATTGCCACGTCACTTTGCAGGGGACCGTAATGCTCATAAGGGGCACCTGCTGAATGGCCATTTGGACAACGGGAAGGAACCTAGAAGTTATTCAAAACGCGCCCCTTTTCAATTAATAGTTCTGGCACATCAATGGTGTCTGGTAATTCTTTAAATAACTGCGCTATGATATGCCCCCACGCCCCCTGTCCGACATGGAGGTGCAAGGCTTTGACGGCTTTTTCTGCAGCCTGTTGCGCCGCGAAGCATACCCATTCATGTCGCTCAGCATGACGGGAATCTAATGCCTGTTCAAAATCTCGATCAACTTGTCTCAGCCAGTCTGGAGCACGATTTGGCATTATTCTAATCCTTTACGGATGCCGCCCGATAAAATGAGAGCATTGTATCACCATACCGCTCTTGGCGACTTAAAATCAGTTCGTCCAACATCAGAGATTCGGTCCAATCAGCTTCTTGAATTCTCCGATGTTCAACAACTATCATGCCAGTTGAAGAAAGTAGATTCGCCTCCGCAACCTGTCTCAAGCACGGTTCGTAGATTTTAGAGACGTATGGCGGATCGAAGTAAATCAGGTCGAATTTCGCTTTACGCCTACCAAGCCGGGCAAGCGCTTTTCGTGCGTCAAGGTGAATGAGCTGGACTTGAGGCTGCCTACGGTCGAATCCACACATCTCAAGATTTGATTCTATAACGCGGATACAGTGATGGTTGCTATCAACAAAGGTAGTAGCCCTCGCACCTTGGCTCAACGCTTCGAGTCCAACGTTCCCGGTCCCTGCACAAAGATCAAGAAAATCGGCATCAACAACCCGTTCACCCAAGATACGAAATAGGGCTTCTTTGACGCGGTCGGCAGTAGGACGCACTTCTGATCCCTTGATCGTCTTTAAGCGTCTGCCTTTGAATTTTCCAGCGACAACTCTCATTCTGCATCCTTGATGACGCTTTAAAGCCCGGTATGTAGTGCGGTATGGGCAGATTATACATTAGCGAATTTCGCACGTCAACCGAAAACCGAGGCGCGAGAATATCTCCGATAGGATCGGGATGTAAGCATCTGTTAATCCTTTAATCTGCGATGATATTGGGATCTAAAGCAGTCTGAAAATCCTAGTCGAATTTAAGGGTTGAATTGTAACCATTCTGGTTTATAATATCGGCAAGATAGGTTTATGTAATTTTTTAAGGCCTTCATAAGATTAACTTTGTAAAGGGGAAAACAGATGACACAAAAAATATCGCGTGAGACGCTTGACCTTCTCTTGATTCCCAGTACTGCGACTCTGACTTCAGTACTACGACAACACGGCATTACCCGTACCTTTATGCACGGCGTTGCACCACTACGGCCCAATATGAAGATGGCAGGTCCCGCATTTACGCTTAGGTATCTACCGATGCGCGAAGATCTGGATCCGGGTACAGTTGATAATCTAAAAGATGTCCAACGCGTCGGGATTGAGCAAATTGGTGAGGGAGAAGTGTTTGTTGTCGATGCACGAGGGGATACCCGCGCCGGAACGATGGGGTCAATCCTTGCCACGCGCCTCCACTGCCGCGGTGCGGCAGGCATTGTAACTGATGGTGCTTACCGTGATAGTCCGGTCATCGCAGAACTCGGTATTCCAGCTTATGCAGCGGCGATGAACGCCCACACCAACAAGACTATACACCATCCAAGCGAGATTCAGGTGCCCGTTGCCTGCGGCGACGTGGCGGTGTGTCCGGGTGACATCATCGTAGGTGATGAAGAGGGTGTAGTTGTGGTGCCGGCACAATTAGCAGATGAGGTCGCACAGACCGCTGCTGAAATGGAGGAGAAAGAGGTATTTATCACGGAAAAGATACAGGCTGGAGCAAGCATCATTGGCGTCTATCCACCGGATGAAAAAACACTTGCTGAATATGAGGAATGGAAAAGAAAGAGGAGAGAGCGGAATTAAAGCAAACCTTTATCTTGAAAAAACCCCTTCAACTGATCCATCTCCGCATCGTTTAGCGTGTGATAGGGTTTTCTGCGCCAGCGTCCAGCGATCCCGAACAGTTCAAGCGTTCCATGAATACCGGCATCTCCGCCCCCTGTCAGCCCACCGACAAAATCGAAATACGGAAAATCGTAGTCGTGTATAATCTCTTTCACGCGCTGCCAATCCTGCGTCTGAACTGCCCGCCAATACTCTTGGGTGATGTCGGGTCTGAAGTGGATGAAGGTGGAGAAATAGCCGTCACAGCCATAGGGCAGCACGTCCAGATGGTTCTGTTTCTGACCGCCGGAAATCACGCCCCAATGACCGTGTAACAGCAATCCCATCCGCCTGGCAAACGCCCCAACGATGTCATCCTTGATAGCAACAACCCCATCCACTTGATCTCGCAAGACCTCTAGCGTCTTTAAACCGAGATTCGGTGCATTTGCAAACACATTGGTGACAACCATGACCGGAATATGTTCAGCCACCGCAGCGTAGTGTTCGACAAAGGTTTCCACCGTACAGGATCTCGCCCAGTTGGGTGGCAGAACCATCAATAGATCCGCGCTGACACTTGCAGCGTATTTGGCAAACTCTACCTCTTTATCAGTCCACCATTGTCTATCTGCCGCGATCACCATGGCGCGCCCCGCTACATGCTCTGCGGTCACTTTGGTGATATGAGCAACCTCCTCGTCAGTCAACACCGAATATAGGCTATCCCCATATGTCAAGATGATGCTTCCGCTGCCAGCGTCAATCACATGGTCAATCATGCTGCGCAGCCCTTTTTCGTCGATTTCCCCGCTGCGTAGAAAGGGGGTATGGACGGAGGCGACGGGTCCGGTAAGTGCTTCTCTAACTCTCGAACGATCTATCATGACAACTTGAACGACCTCCTTCGTACTACGGAATAAAACAGATGCGGTTGGTCATCGGCTTTCGTCTACCAATCAACAACCGTTCCATCTTCGGGGTGAAGCGGGGATTGCGGGCGGAAGATAGCACCGATTTTGTCCGCCATCGCTTCGTCGTCGAGTTCGATCCCAAGCCCCGGTTTGTCAGGAATTGGAAGGTACCCATCGACAGGAACGAACGGTTCTTTGAGGTAGCCCTCACCGAGCGTAACATGTTCCTGAGACACGAAGTTTGGCATCATGGCATCGAGTTGCAGGCAGGTTGCAAGAGCAATTGGACCGAGCGGACAATGGGGAGCGACGCCGGCATAGTGCATCTCTGCCATCCCCGCGATGAGGCGTGTCTCAAAAATGCCGCCAACATGGCAGGGGTCTGGGTTTAAGATTTTTGCTGCACCGCGCTCCAAAAGCTCACGAAATGCCCAGCGTGTGAAAACACGCTCACCTGCTGCGATAGGAATGCTCGTGGATTGAGCGATGCGCGCCATCTCATCGTAGTTTTCGCACTGACACGGATCTTCGATCCACGCTGGATGTAACGGCTCCAACGCTTTTATGATGGGCACCGCGGCGGCGGGGAGAAACGCCCCGTGTAGATCAATGGCGATATCAACGGAAGGCCCAACGGCGTCACGGACTTCCCCTACCCAAGCCACCGCCTGGTCGATAAATTCTTTTGTGGCGTGAACTTTGGGATACTGTCCCGGGATCCCGATTTTAAAACCCTTGAATCCGCGTGCCACATCTGCTTTCATCTGCTCAATGGAGCCGCCCCCTTTGTACAGACGGATGCGGTCTCGGGCACGCCCACCCAACAACTGCCATACCGGCAAACCGACGCTTTTACCGAGGATATCCCAAAGCGCAGCCTCGACCCCACTGATCGCGCTCATCATAATTGCGCCACCATGATAACATGGCTGTCGATACATCGCTTCCCAGTGATGGATAATTCGTCGTGGATCTTGACCGATGAGGTAGTCCTCCAATTCCCTGACCGCCTCAGCGGAGGTTGTGGCACGTCCTTCCAAATACGGCTCGCCTAAGCCGACGATTCCTTCGTCCGTATGCACGCGTAGGAACAGCCAGCGGGGTGCAATTAGGAATGTTTCGAGTTTGGTAATTTTCATCTTGTAATGTACTCCTAAAGCCAGAATATTTAATTTTTCTTGACGCACACTAAGTTAAGGGCTATCATTCGATATGTCCTTGAACGGGATAAGTACAAACCTGCTCGCGGATAATCACCAATCTTCCTTTCCGTTTAGCATGTGAACACTTCATCGGATCGAGAGACTCATTGGGCATTATATCAACCCGTCCAAGTCACGTCAAATGAATTACGGACTGCTATCTTTGCTGAACGATTCAGCGAAAGGAAACCCCATGAAAAGGGTATGGATTGGCTTCATTCCTTTATTGATTATATCTGCTTGTTCGGACAGGAACACGCCTGAGGATGTTGCGGAGGATTTTGTCTATAACTACTACCTGCATGCAAACCAAGCGATGGCACTACGTTTGAGCGGAGGCCTTGCTAAGGAAAAGTTGAAATCGGAAATCGAAATCTTACGGGAAGTCCGAAGCGGTAGTGACCAATCCCAAGTCAAGCCAAATCTTGAGTATAAGCAGGTAGGAAAAAAAATTGAGGACGAAAAC
Organism: Candidatus Poribacteria bacterium; assembly: GCA_022826645.1. Lineage (GTDB taxonomy): Bacteria > Poribacteria > WGA-4E > WGA-4E > PCPOR2b > PCPOR2b. The sequence goes on along the minus strand of JAJDUM010000100.1, from coordinate 99,900 downwards.
CGCGTATTTTTCAGATACCAACTGATTATCAAGGGCACAAGTTTTACAAACACGGTCCGCAACACTGTGATTTTCACTGAACTGATTGAAGGACGGTGGAAGGTCACCAATTTTGATGAGTACGCGGAATAGTGAAACAGGGAAGCGGCAAACGCTGTTTTCTCAATAACGGCAGTTATGGGACAACTTGTTTGAGCCAGCCCCATATCGTGGATTTTTTGCCTGCGGAAGCAACTGCAAACGTGGGGTCAAACCAGGCAGGATCAGAGTCATCATCGGGATGCTTGGTGAGTTTTTGTTGATTACCCCCATCGGTGTCTACCATATAGATTTCAAAGTTTCCGTCTCTATCAGACGCAAAGGCAATCCGTTCGCCGTCCGGCGACCATGAGGGATGCCAGTCACTACGGAGATTATCGGTGAGCCTTTGTTGATTACCTCCATCGGCAGCCATCACGTAGATCTCGAAGTTCCCATCTTTATCAGACGCAAAGGCAATCCGTTCTCCGTCCGGCGACCATGAGGGATACCAGTCGCTACGGCGATTATTAGTGAGTCTTTGTTGATTCTTCCCATCGGTGTCTATCACGTAGATTTCAAAGTTTCCGTCTCTATCAGACGCAAAGGCGATCCGTTCACCGTCCGGTGACCATGAGGGATGCCAGTCGTTACGGCCATTAATGGTGAGTCTTTGCGGATTCTTGCCATCAGCGTCTATCACATAGATTTCACTGTTCCGATCTCGTTTGGAACTAAAGACAATGCGTTTACCGCCCGGAGCCCATGAGGGATCCCATTCAACAGCGGGATTGTTGGTCAGTCTTCGCAGATTCTTCCCATCAATGTTCACCACGTAGATTTCAGGATTCCCATCCCTCTCAGACACGAAAGCAATCCGTGCCTGTGCGTCAACGGCTATTATTAGCAGCGTTAGACCCGAGACTACAGCGCTAGCTAAAATCAGATGTGCTAGATTGTATCTCTGTCGCATCTGTCATTTCTCCTCTGTTCTCAAATCATCTTTTTAGCCTTTCGGGTTAATAGAGATCTGCTGGTGTTGACGATCCCTTTCCAACTAAAGGCATAACTCAAATTATTATCGCATGCAGACTGCGGTCCTTCCTCGGTGTTTATGCCCCGACCTCAACAAACACCGTTTTCCCAATCACAGCAGTTACTGGACATCTTGTTTAAGCCACCCCCATATTGAGATTTTCTTGCTTGCGGGAGCAACTGAGAAAGTAGGGTCAAACCATGCAGGATCGGTGTCATCATCGGGATGCTTGGTGAGTCTTTGTGGATTATTCCCATCGGTGTCTATTATATAGATTTCAAAGTTCCCGTCTCTATCAGACGCAAAGGCAATCCGTTCTCCGTCCGGCGACCACGAGGGATGCCAGTCGCTACGCGGATTATTGGTGAGTCTTTGTGGATTCTCCCCATCAGCCTCCATCATGTAGATCTCAAAGTTACCATCCATTTCAGACGCAAAGGCGATCCACTCACCGTCCGGTGACCACGAGGGATGCCAGTCGTCACGCGGATTATTGGTGAGTCTTTGTGGATTCTCCCCATCAGCCTCCATCACATAAATTTCGAAGTTACCATCTCTATCGGACGCAAAGGCAATCCGCTCGCCGTCCGGTGACCACGAGGGATGCCAGTCGCTACGGCGATTATTAGTCAGTCTTTGTTGATTCTTCCCATTGGTGTCTATCAGGTAGATTTCAAAATTACCTTCTCTATCGGACGCAAAGGCAATCCATTCACCGTCAGGGGACCATGAGGGATGCCAGTCGTTACGGCGATTAATGGTGAGTCTTCGTGGATTCTTCCCGTCAGCGTCCATCACGTAGATTTCACTGTTCCGATCTCGTTTGGAACTAAAGACAATGTGTTTACCGCCCGGAGCCCATGAGGGGTCCCATTCAACAGCGGGATTGTTGGTCAGTCTTCGCAGATTCTTCCCATCAATGTTCACCACGTAGATCTCAGGATTCCCGTCCCTCTGAGACACGAAAGCAACCCGCGCCTGTGCGTCAACGTCTATCATCAGCAGCGTTAGACCCAAGGCTACAACGCCACCTAAAATCAGATATGCGAGATTGTATCTCCGTCGCATCTGCCATTCCTCCTCTGATCTCAAATCATCTCTTTAGCCTTTCGGGTTGACAGAGATCAGTTGGTATAGACAATTCCTGTCCAATTAAAGCCACAACTCAGGTTATTTGACACTCTCAAATCGGATAGTCTATGTCTCCACCCAATGCCGGTATAACGGTTTGACATTATCAGGCAGTGTCTCGTAAACATCTGATCGTATGAGGGGTGAATGGTAATTTTTTCCGTCCGTCTCAATCACTATTTGAGTGTGCTCTGGATTTCCAGCCTGTGTGGGATTCAGATTAAGCCACCACGGTGCGTAGCGAACAATGATGGCCACACGTGGTTTGTCACTACGATTTGGCGGTACCGCATGCCAGAGCCGGCTGTCGTAGAGTAGCACACTGCCTGCGGAACCCGAAACCTGCGTTTCCGTCGGATATGGGGCATCGGGATCAATTCCCGCTATCCCTGCTGCGGAAGGATTGTCGTCAGTTCTATGGCTGCCGGGGATGATATAGGTGCCCCCTGTTTCAGGACCAAATGGGGTCAGCATCCAAATCGTTGATAGGTGCATGATTGTGTCCGGATACGGTGCGGGGATATGCGTTGCATTGGTTTGATTGTAGGGCCAGTCCGCATGCCAGTAGCCTCGCTCATTTCCGGGATAGTTTATCACGCAATCAGTGCAGGATATTCGCACATACGACCCGAACAGCGCGTTGGTGAGCACCATAATCCGATCATCTGCTAAATATGGAGCGAAGGTCTGGGTTTCGTTGATGACCCCTCTCATATTTGCAACACCCTGAACGCCCACACGGTGTCCTCGCGATCTTGTTTTGGCAAGTTCTGCTTCTGCTTTTTCGTGGTGTACCGCTTGTGCTGCCACTACACTCTCTCGCACCTCATCAATTTTGTCATCCGGGATGACTCCTTCAAGGACGCAATAGCCATTCATTTTCAATTGATGTAGCTTTTCTTCGGTGGACATGCTCCCCTCCTGATATCTTACATCGCTACTAATACACCGATTCCATAATAGTATACAGGCAAGGTGCGAAAGCGTCGGTAGGCGCTCTGCAACCCGCACGTCAAGGACCGCTTTTTTTGTTAATTATACCACTCAAAAGAACTTTCGGGTGAAAAACCGTTAAAAATCCGGTGGGTAAATGGAAGATAATTTCCAGAGATCGTGCTCGGTGTGATCTTTTAGGGGCTCCGTTTGCCCGGCTGTATATAGCAACCAACTCGGAGCGCAGTTTCGTGCCTTTGTTCTGCTCAGGAACTATGGCCTCCGGATAGAACTCAAGTAAGATTCTCTGATTTATGTTGATAGGAAAGCGAAAAACAGGTACAATGGATTTTTAAGACTTTCCAACAGTTAGCGGTGAAAGTCCCGATGTTGTTTATCTGTTATGGGCATCACAACATTGTGAAGATTAGATTGGAAGTATTTATATAGCAAAATCAAGTTTGAAAGGAAGTATCAGATGGCAGAAAAAAGTTTGAAACAACGCATACGTGATGGAGAGGTACTTATCGGGCGGGGAGCCCCCGTTGCATCGGATCCGGATGATCTCAGAACCATCCTTGATGGGGCAGATTTCGATTTCATTAATACCGACAGCCAGCACTCCGCATTTAACGAAGAACGCCTGAAAACCTTTTGCGAAGTTGCGGACGAATTCGATATGCCGGTTCAATTCCGGATTAAGCACACCCGTAATGCCTACCTTATTGGCAATTACCTGGATCTGGGACCGACGGGCATTGAGGTGCCGCAGGTAGAACTTGAATCAACGGTTGATGAAGCCATTGATTTCTTTTACTATCCACAGGTCGGTAAGCGCAGTTGGGGCGGTGCTTCTCGGAAGGTCGCACCGGAACATAGCGGACGTCTCGAGTATGCGCAATGGTGGAACGAAAACGGCGTCCTCTGGATGCAGATAGAGTCCGTTGACGCGGTCACCAATGCGAGAAAACTGGCTAAGCCGGGTGTTGATTGTCTTTCTTTCGGACCAGCGGATCTGAGCTTCAGCCTAGAAAGCTATCCCCACCATTCGCTCAAAACCCTTGATGACTGTGCGCGTCATGTGGCAGAGCAGTTGCAAGGCACTGGCGTTGCGGTCTGCCTTCGGGGTATTGCACCGGACGATCGCGATAGATATATTGATATGGGCATCACGATGTTCCTCTAGTCATCACCAATTCGTATAGAGCATTCCTTACGAAGGTTTGACACCTTCGCAAGATTCTAGCTGCAAGCAGAAGGAGTTGTATTGCACAACGAATACGATGATTGAACTTTCACCAGACCAACGGCATATTGCTAGCGCACTCTTTCACCGTTATCCTTATTTGCGTGGCTATGTCGCTGCTGTCCTCAGTGGAGAGATGGGCACGGCTTTCGTTGACGATGTGGATAATCCAACGGTTGGGCAACTCACCCTTGGATGGCCCCACATCTTTGCTGGAGATGCAACTAGCAGAGCATCTGAAGCTATGTTGAGAGAAATACCGCCCCAAGCCACGCTAATCGGCGAAGACACCGCTTGGACAGACGCCTTCCGGCGGATTTGGGGAAGTCAATTGGTCCCTTGGAAAAGGATTGCCTTCAGCACCGGCGATTGGAATCTCAAGACACTGATGGCGTTGACACAGCGGCTTCCCCAAGGATATACACTTAAGCAAGTGACGACCTCAACGGAGATCGAAAGTTTAACGCGGATCGTTGATTGGCTGGTCGATCACCGCAATTATCCGACGCCCGAAGATTTCCTTAACCGGGGCGTTGCCTTTGCCGTCGAGTTCAACGGGCAGATTGTCTCGGGGTGCACATCTTACGCAATTGGCGGCGGAAAATTCGATTTGGGCATTGCCACGCGCCCTGATCATCAACGACGTCGGTTAGCGCAAGCAGTTGCGGCACGAATGGTTCTCTACTGCATCGAGCATAATATCGAACCATGTTGGGATGCGGGTAACCGGGCAGACGCAGGGGAAACTGAAATTTCTGCGGCATTAGCTCAAAAACTTGGGTTTACAAAGCCGACGCCTTATACGGCTTACATCATCAACCCAGATAGGCGGACATCAGTTTTGTAATAGTTGCTACGGGCAGGCTTTTAACCCCACTTTCAATGATTGGGGATTTTGTCTAAGATATGGCAACATCACAAGAGGAGAAATTGGCTACATGGTAATGGATAATACGTTTCGAGAAAAACTTAATCAAGGGAAACCAACCATTGGGACACACTACCTCTCCAGCGATCCAGACCTTCCCGAGATCATTGGGGATACCGGTCTATTTGACTACGGCGAGTTCTGTGCCGAGTATAGCACCTTTGACATGCAGCTGCTCTATCACATGGCGCGTTCAGGTCAATGTGGGAACTTACCACTAATGACAAAACTCGACCAGAAAAGCGAGAGTTTTTGGGCGCAAGCTGCCCTCGGTGCGGGCTTTAAGGCGGTTCTCTTTACGGATGTGCGTACCGTAGAGGATATTGAACGATGTCACCGTGCGATCAGACCGGACCTCCCGGGTGTCGATGGACACATGGGGGTAAAGATTCGTCGTTCGGCACTGTCAGGTTATAGCGCGGATGGCTACATCGAAGATCTGAATTCGATTGTGTTTTTGATCATGATCGAGAAGAACATAGCGGTTGACAACATTGACGAGATTCTGACTATTGCAAAAGAAAAAGGGGTTGATATGACCCAATGGGGTCCCGCAGATTTTGGCTTCTCCAGAGGTGAACCGAACCTCATGAACACCCCGGAGATACAGCCGTTCGAAGAACTTGTCATCAAGAAGTCAATAGAATACGACGTTGCTCCACGGATCGAAATTGGGCAGCCTGAAGAAGCAAAACGGTATATTGATCTGGGCGTCCGTCACTTCTGTATGGGCTGGGACCGATTCATATACCAAAGCACCTTAAACCAACTCGGCGAAGGGCTTCGAAAAATTGTAGCCCCCCTCTAATAATGGATGCTATCTGGAGATCGAGGTTTTAGCGGGAAGCGTGCTCTCGATTAAAACCTCGGCTTCCGATCCACCGGGTTAAAATGCTGGCCACAATGAGTGTAGTCAATACGGGAGGCGAATATGGAGTTAGCAGACATTAAAAAGGTGGGAGTTGTTGGGGGCGGAACCATGGGGTTCGGTATCGCGATAAATTTTGCGTTAGGCGGGTACCCCACCATAATCAGGGATCTCAGTGATGCACTTCTTCAGCAATCTATGAAAAATATCCAAGCCTCCATGGACCTCTTTGTCGAGGAGGAACTGATCACCCAAGCGGAAGCCGATGGTACCTTCAGTCGAGTCACAACTACTACCGATCTGGAGGAAGTGGCAACACAAAGCGATTTCATCACCGAAGTCATTGTCGAACGGTTAAAGGACAAGCAGGTTCTCTTCAAGACACTGGATCAACTGTGCCCACCGCATACCATCATCGTTAGCAATACCTCCGGATTTGTTATGAGCGACATTGGTGCAGATGTCACACGGCAAGACAAAATTGGATTAACACACTATTTCGCACCGCCGCACATCGTACCGGGTGTTGAGGTCGCTAAGGGTCCCGGCACAACCGACGAAACATACAATATCATCTATGACTTGATGAAAAAGGTCAAGAAGATCCCAATCCGGGTACGCAAAGAGTTACCGGGCTATCTGCTGAACCGGATACAGGGTGCGATGGGACGCGAGGCAGCGCGATTGTGGGCAGAGGGGGTGGCAACCGCTGAAGACATTGAGCTCGGCATCCAGTCTACTTTTGGTTTTCGGATGCCCCACGAAGGTCCATTTCTCCACTACGATTTAGCAGGTATCTGGAAATGGTCCGCAGATATACGAACGCGGAGACGGAAAGGATCCGAACCACCTGACGAGGTTGCTGAGAAAATCAGCGAACGTATGGCGGAAGGAAAACCGTGGTTTGTTGATCCGAACAGGTTCGATGAGGCGGTCGAGAAAAGGGATCGAGAGTACATACGTCGCCTGAAAGAGTTATACCGGACAGATGAAAAATAGGACGTTAGAGGATATTCTAAAATGAAGGCTCTAAAAAAAGGACGCAATAAGCATGACTGGTTACGCCGTGGTTTTATTTGATCTAGATGGAACCCTTACCGATTCAAAACTTGGCATTACCAAGTCCGTTCAATATGCTTTATCCAAATTTAAGATCCGAGAAGACAATCTTGATAACCTTGAACCTTTTATTGGTCCGCCATTGTCTGAGTCATTTCAGAAACATTACGACTTTGACTCTAGTCAAGCGCAACGGGCTGTTGATTTTTATCGCGAATATTTTTCTACGTCCGGAATATATGAAAATGAGGTATACCCCGGAATCCCCGATCTCTTGGCAGATCTGAAGAGCAAGCGGAAGGAGCTAATTGTTGCAACGTCGAAGCCAACCGTTTATGCTAATCAGATTTTAAATGCCTTCAACCTCCATCAATACTTCACTGCCGTTGTCGGAAGCCATCTTGACGGGACAAGGACTTCAAAGACTGAGATTATCGCACACGCATTATCGACGCTGGAAAAACCGAAAGAAAGCAACGCCGTGATGGTAGGCGATCGGGAACATGATGTCATTGGGGCTGAAGGTAATGCGATTGACTCGATTGCGGTGACCTATGGATATGGCACACCTTTGGAATTACAACGTGCGAACCCTACCTACTTGGTTCATGCTGTTGAGGACATTGGAACATTGACCGGCTAGTGCAGAAATTCTACAACTGTTTTTAGGGCGTTAAACGTTGTTCCCATTCGCTGCAGATCCAAAACCGGTCTGCAAGTCCTTAGTGTTTTGGTCGTTGGGTGTTGCAGTATGATTTCGTTTTTTGTATGATATGGACTGTGCACCAAGAGCAATTTATGGCAGAGCAGCAACAATGTCCCCGTACTCTTCCTCCGTGAATGCGCGAAGGGTTTCAACACGAACGTTACCTTCTGACGCAGTAGAAAGCGCGAACTTGGCTGCGGTCTTATCATCTGGAGCTTCAATGATAGTAACGAAGTCGTACTGCCCCATCACCAGATAAAACGCTTTAAATTCTGCACCAAGAGCGAGAGCGTTTTTTTGGGCGGCTTTAGTACGTGCAGGTCCTTCTTTAATGTTCTGTATACCTTGTTGTGTGTAACGACCTAATGCAATATAAGTAGGCATTGAATTCCTCCCCTTGATGGGTATTTATGGTGTCCTCTCAAAGCACGGCTCATTGTAACAAAAGGCACACAATCTGACAATGGAAAATTAGAGAAGAGATGCAGGAGGTACAAGGTGTGAACAAAGTGAACGCCTTGAGTGAATGGTGCTAAGATAAGCGTTTTACCCAAAGTTGAAAATAGATGGTAGTTTCGCTTAATGTAAGTTAGGCATAGAAAATACTGGAGGTCTGATCAGTGGCAAAGGAGAAGACTTTTTCTGAATACAGAGAAGATGGACATCTATGGATTACCTTGTCTGCAGGCGAGTATTATCCAGACATCTTGCCACTTGCCTGTGAACTCTATAAACCCGTTCTCGTGACCTTCGGTCAATTGCTTAAAGAGTCTCACTCATCAAGCGACTTATTTCTTGCTATTTCTGAAACGAAGCCTCAATGGATGAGAATTCAACTTTGCCGCGTCTTCCGAAAGTACGTAAGTCCTGATACTCCTGTGGAAATGCTGAAAAAAAAGACTGCCGCACAATATATTTGTGAGCAGTTTGGTCAACGTTTTCGCGCAATAACTGAAGTTCAATCATGTTTTGATTCTCGACCAATGCCAGATGAAGCACTTTGTGCTATCCTGTGGGAATACAAGGATCGCGGGAAGAAAGGCTACGATCTTACTGAAAGATTGTTCACAATTATCCGTGAGAATTACAAAGATTTGTATATTATTGGGCCTGAACGAGCCGGTAAAGATGTAATTTTGGGCGAGATATTTGAAGGCTATCCTAAGCCGGATCGTCCAGTAGACTTTGTTCTATACCACAATGAAACGCCCGTAGCAGTTGGTTTGGCTCGATATGATTCCGACCGTGGGGGAGCTCAAGAGGACGATCGAACCGGGCAATACCGAGATTGTGCCAATGAGGTGCTAGGCTATGCACACCAGCAAGGTCTACCGATTAAAGTTATTTTTTTAAATGATGGTCCCGGTCTTTTACTCGGGTCAATGTGGCAAGACTATACATACATAGAAGATTCATGGCCTGGCCTTGTAAAGGTTGTCACCTTACGAATGGTCACGGAAAGAATCACGCTTGACTGGTTATTATCGTAAGGAGGAATTATGGCTATAGGTATCCCAAAAAGGTCAAACAGCGCAAAGACCGCTTCCGTGCGTCTCGAATACGAGAAAAAGAAACCCATATCCTCAATTTTGGAAACACCATCTCCCGCAGTCTGCACGCTGCATACTGCTTCATCTAGAAATGATCTCTATTTCGGTGACAACCTACTCCTACTTCAATATCTATTGAAAGAAAAACAATTGAAAGGTAGAGTTTCACTCATTTACATAGATCCGCCTTTCGCAACACAGAGCACTTTCGTTTCTAGGAAACAAAAAAAAGCGTATTCCGATTCATTAACAGGCAGTGATTTCATCGAATTCCTTCGGGAGAGGCTAATACTTCTGCACGAGCTATTATCACCACAAGGATCAATTTACCTTCATCTTGATGATAAGATGATGTTTGAAATGAAATTGATAATGGATGAAGTATTTGGTTCTTCAAATTATCGCAATTTAATTGTTCGAAAGAAGTGTAATCCAAAAAATTACACACGCAAGGCATACGGTAATATTGCTGACTTGATCTTGTTTTATACAAAGTCTGACAAGTATATTTGGAATCGCCCAGTTGAACCTTTATCCGAAGATAGTGCAAAAGAATATCATTATGTTGAACCTGAAACCGGTCGCCGTTTTATGAAAGTTCCTATTCATGCACCGGGGACTAGGAATGGAGAAACAGGAAAACCGTGGCGAGGAATGATGCCACCGCCGGGCAAACACTGGCAGTATCCGCCAGCAACACTCGATAAAATGAATGTGCGTGGTGAAATTTTCTGGTCTAAGAACGGGAATCCTCGTCGCAAGGTTTATCTTGACCAACACCCCGGAGCCGGTGTGCAGGATATTTGGCTAGACTTCAAAGATGCACATAACCAGAACATCAAAATAACCGGCTACCCTACAGAGAAAAATCCGGATTTACTACGAAGAATAATCCAAGCCTCGTCCCATCCTGGGGATTTGGTTTTAGATTGTTTTGCGGGATCTGGAACAACCCTAGCTGTAGCTGATGAACTACAACGGAACTGGATAGGGATTGATAACAGCATTGAAGCGATTACAACAATCCTAGATCGTTTCTCTCATGGGCTCAAGCCCATGGGTGATTATGTGAAAAAGGAAAAAAAGGAGGATTTAGACAATCAGCCAACGCTTTTTGACTCTCTGTTCATGGATACTCATAAAGCCTCAAGCACAAGTAATTCACCTCATAACTCGACTGTCAATTTTTCCATTTCGGCGATAGAAAACAATCAAACTGAAGTTCAGAAGATAGTTAATGATTGGCTTCAGAAATCGGGCTTACTTAAGAATGCTCAGATGCCAACTCAACAGATTAATGAATCTTCTGATTTCGGTAGCATTTGTTATTATCTTCATGAGCGAGACAAACGTTTGGGGGAAATTATAAACCAGGTTGGACCGTGTAGTCTTTACCCCCAAACGCTTCATTTTGAATTTTTAGCAGGATCGATAATTAGCCAGCAAATATCCCGACAGGCAGCAGACACCATATTTCATAGATTCCGGGCTTTGTTTGATCCATCGCCTATTACTCCCCGTCGTTTCGTCAAGAAATCACCGGACAAGATTTTAGCAATAGGAGTTTCGCAACGTAAATACTCATACATTGCTGATCTGTCTGAAAGAATTATACAAGGAGACATAGTTCTTGATAGAGTATCTTCTATGACTGAAGATCAAATTCGTTCCGTGCTTAAAACCGTCAAAGGGATAGGCGATTGGACTGTAAATATGTTTTTGATATTTGGCCTAGCGAGACCAGATGTATTTCCCATACAGGATCTAGCTCTTAGAAAGACCATCAGTCAGGTGTATGACATTGCCATTGATGATATTGAAGGAATGCAGAAGATTGCTAATCAATGGAAGCCATTTCAAAGTATTGCATCGTGGTACATGTACAAATATGGTAATGAATTTGCTTAACGGAAGAGCAGCAAAAATGAACTTTGACAGCAAAAGCGATCGTCGTCTCCACTAAAGGACGAGTGATTTGCCAAACAATTATAGTTTGTCTCACTGGGAGGCTGGATGTTGCCCTCAACGTTTACATTAAAGCTACCACAACCCGCGCCGTGGGATTGTCAATCCCGGAGCCTGAGATGGTTTCGCTATGTCGGAAGAAATGGGGTATGTGCATGAACAATGATGGAATTGCCTTACAAAATCTTAACGGCTCAATCGCAGTGGTAACTGGAGCGGCACAGGGGTTAGGTCTCGGCATCGTCGAGCAACTTGCCCGTGACGGTGCTACGACAATCATCGCTGACCTGCAACTGGAGAAGGCTGAGGCGGAAGCTGACAGGCTACGAACTGATGGTTTGAAGGTACACGCAGCTCACTTGGACATCACCAATAGCACTGAGATCACAGCATTTTTTAACAGGGTAGTCAGTGAACACGGACGGTTGGATATCCTAGTCAACAACGCTGGCACGGGTCAAAAGGTCACCCCCATCGTCGAGCTAAGTGATGCGGAGTGGGACCGCGTGTTAAACGTCACCTTGACTGGGGCATTTTACTGTTGCCGTGCTGCCGGTGGGATTATGGAGGATCAGGAACAGGGCTGCATCGTTAATGTTGCCTCGATCAATGGTCAAAATCCAGCGGCACTGGTTGCAGCGTACAACGTAGCAAAGGCAGGTATAATCAGCCTGACCAAAACATTGGCTATCGAATTGGCAGCCTATGGAATCCGAGTAAATGCCGTGAGTCCCGGTCCGGTCTATACCGAATTTAACAGGAGAAATATGGCGCAACGTTGCGAAACACTTAATATTACTGAAGACGAGATGATCGAGCGTATCCGGAGTGCCATTCCGTTGGGACGATGGGGCGAACCCACTGATATTGCCCGCGGTGTTGCTTTTCTATGTAGCCCGCAAGCATCTTGGATTACGGGCGAGGTACTTAGGGTTAGCGGCGGTATGGAAGGTGTCTCTGCAACTCCACCGAAACGTCAGAAGAACTGAACATTGATTTTACCATTTGGAATGGGCGCATAAACTTATTCTAAGGAGATTACTGAATGACTGAAGTTCAGAACGATGATCATATTTTTCATAGAACACTTAAACAGCAGTGGCAACAGATTTCTCACGGTGAGGGGGTCTATCTATTTGATACAGACGGCAAACGTTACCTCGATGCGTGTGCAGGGGTGCATGTGGTAAGCATCGGTCACGGCGTCAAAGAGATTGCCGATGCTATGGGCGAACAGGCAAGTCAAGTCTGTTTCACATATAGCCGTTTCCTCACGCAAGCGCAAATCGACCTCGCACAAAAAATCGGAGATATGGCGCCGGAGGGACTTTCAAAAGTATTTTTCGTCTCCGGCGGTTCTGAGGCGACGGAATCCGCCATGAAGATGGCGCGAAAATATCATATTGAAACCGGCAACTCAAAAAAATACAAGGTGATTTCGCGGTGGCAAAGCTGGCACGGCAATACGATCGGCGCGCTGTCAATGTCTGGAAGGACACCATGGCGGGACGATTATGTTCCTTACCTGCTCGATTTTCCGCACATCCCAGCCCCATACTGCTATCGATGCCCATACGGACAGGAATATCCCGACTGTCATCTCAGCTGTGCGGACGAACTTGAGCGCGTAATTCATCAAGAAGGTAGTGAGTATATCTCCGCTTTTATCGCTGAACCAATTCTTGGCACATCGGCAGCGGGGGTAGCCCCTCCACCGGACTATTACCCCACTATTCGGGAGATTTGTGATCGACATAATATACTGATGATCACTGATGAAGTGGTAACCGGATTCGGGCGCACAGGGGTGAATTTTGCTATCGAGCATTGGGACGTTATCCCCGATATCATGACCACTGGAAAAGGGTTGAGCAGCGGCTACACGCCTATCGCTGCAACGATCGCTCATGAAAAAGTCTATGACGCTATCTATAAGAAATCAAGCAGCTTTACACATGGACATACTTACGGTGGAAATCCCCTATCGTGTGCCACTGCACTCGCCGTACAGAATTATATTGAGAAGTATGATCTCGTTACGCAGTGTGCACGGATGGGCGATCTGATGCTTGAAAAATTGAAGCCTCTTCAAACGTCGCCAATTGTCGGGAATATTCGTGGGAAAGGGCTGCTGACTGGTATTGAATTTGTTGCTAACAAAGAGACAGGCGCACCATTTGATGTTTCAAAAGGCGTGACCTCAGCCGTCGTAGATTTAGCTTTTGACAAAGGAGTTTTGATAATGCCCGGTGCTCCTGGGCTGATTGATGGCGTGGCTGGCGATCACATCGCTATCAGCCCTCCGTTCACAATCAACGAGTCGGAGGTTCTGCAAACCGTTGATGCGCTGACAGCGACGATTGACGAGGTTTCAAAACGTTTAGGATACTAAATCTTATGAGAAGGTGTCCCTCTCTAGTATTGGTTATCCTTCGTGGTGATTGAACACCATCGGGCAGTGAAAAGGGCATTCATCAACGCCTCTCGTGCGGCAGAGGTATCAATTCCTCGCAACGCATTTGCTGCATAAAAGCGATTGTACCGATTCTCGTCCTCTAACATCTCCACCAAAGCAGGTATGGCGTCGTCCGCGGGTTGCCCTAATTTCGCCAAAGTAAGCGCGGCGTTCCGCCGAACCCGGTAATCCTCGTCCTGTAACGATTCGGACAGCAGCGGCGTTGCGTCAAGGCTGCATGACCCAATAGTCCCCAACGCTTCAATTGCGTTACGACGTACCCACCAGTGCTCGTCATTTGCGCGTTCCATCAGTACCGGCACAGCATCCCCCGCTGACTGCCCAATCTTTGTTAGCACGTCCACAGTCATCGCACGAACCCACCAATGCTCGTCCGTCAACGTGTCAATCAATCCCGGAACTGCTTCTGAACCGATTGCGGATAGCGCTTGCGCTGCACATCCGGCAGTCGGATTGGTACCATGTAGATTGTCGGGGGGTTTGGCAGTTGTTTCCTCGATCGATGCAAGGGTTTCCTTCCGCATAGCATCAATTAATACAGGCACGACAGACTGCCCCATCCTCCCCAACGTATAGGCAGCGTTCAGACGGACGCTTTCTGATTCATCACCCAAAGCCTCCACCAAAGCTGACGCTGTATCTCCCGACGCCTCCGGATCCGAAGCATAGTTTCCGCATAGCCAGTTCCAGACATCTACCGATGTGGCTCGATTTTCGTCGCTTGCATCGCCTTCCCACCCACGACGTTTATGATCCCAAGAAGGTGCTTCAGGGGGCTGCATACGCGCAAACTGAAATTTGAGCATGTATCGTTTCTTCGTGCTGTAATTCGGCGTTGCCCGGTGCCACGCGTCAAAGTGGACAAGCGAGACGGTGCCGGCTTCGCCACATAAGGGCGACGCAGGTTCGCTCGCCAGTTGCGGATCGGCATTACTAACTTTCTTGTGAAATTGCTTGCCGGGCAGCAGCCCTGTAGGTCCCATATCTTCGGTTGTATCTTGAGGATAATAGAGCGCAAGTACCCACTGAAAGCGGGGGTGACGCATATTGTGATCAAACACATAACAATCCTTATGCCATTGCTGCCCTTTGCTGTCGGGAGGATTGAGATGGCAGTGTCGGTGGGGGTTCATGATGTATCCTTCCCCCAGCAGGCTGGTCAAGGCACCTTTTAACGCCGGATGATCGAAGACCTTCTGGATCTGTGGGATGCGGGGCAAGATATTGTTACCGGTATTGCCCTCACCTTCAAACATCGCCTCAATCTGTTGATAGATGTCTTGGTGAAATTCGGGAGGGTAGTCGGATCGAACACTGATATAGCCATCAGTAATAAATTGTTGCATCTGGGCATCATCGAGGAGATCTGTCATTTTCTGTCCTTTCTGTAGTAAACTGACATTTGGCAGGCGCAGCAGCTCTACATTTACTCTATCATATTTTGTTTAACGGTAAGTCGTCTCGTAACAGGAGGTATCCCCAGTTAGGATAGGACAGCCAATCAGCCATAATTATAACCAATACAAGTATCGAAAGCGAGTATTATCGATCAGCGCAATTTACAGTTGAAAGAAGATTCGATTTGTGGTATGCTTTTGATTCGGTAAGATCTCAAACTTTCGCAAGGTTAGAAAGCCCCGCTCGATTCAGGGATTAGAGTAAAGGTAAAATTAAGATTGTGTGCGATCAGTTTGCGCGAATTTTCCAGGGGTTGCCGAGAACCGGAACGGTATAGAACCAACTATTGAAGGGAACCGTCGCGTAACATGCGTCTTGAAATCGGCATCATCGCGCTCGTTGAGGAGGTGTTAGGGGTTCCTGCTGAACGACGCGCCCAATTCGATTGGTTGATTAACAAACCGTCTCCGACACATTTTGGTCAATACTATTCAAGAATTGTCGATCTCTTTGAGAAGATGGGCGGCGATTGGGAAGGTTTGGCCACAAAAGCGGAGGGATACTTGACACCCGATGCCTATTTCCCCACGCCCTACAATTTCATCTTCGAATTCGATGAACTACAGCACTTTACCACTTTTCGTCAGACGACTTTGGGCGGGTATCCGGAAGACTTAGCTCTGGGCTTTGATCGCCAAGCATATCTCCAATTATGCGTCAAACATCAAGAGATGGCGATTCGGAAGGGCACGGATCGCTTTCGGCGCAAGACAGCGGATTTCCCGTTTCCCAACGGTCGAGCGGCACAGCGCGCCTTTTTCGACACCTTTCGGGACTGGCTACCGCCGTTGCACGGACTGAAACCGACCCTGCGTATAGCGGAATTTGAAGTCACTGACATTCTCAGCGGCGAACTAATCGGAGATGCCGCTAAGGACCATATTCGCTCGTTAGTTGAGCAGCGACTGGCTCAAACGGAGTCAGTCATGTAGTGTATTACGAACCATTTTTCAAAACTGCTCGACAGCAATCTCTTAATAAAACTCCGTTAGAAAAAGGAAGTAACATCCTAAATGAGCAAAAAATCGACCGGCTCCGTTTCTCTCTCAAATTATCCACTGCTTCAACAGATTGGAAATACACCGCTGGTCAAAATAGACCTATTTGTCGATGAGTTGCCTGATGTAGAAATCTATGCAAAAGCAGAGATGTACAATCCGGGTGGTTCTATTAAAGATCGACCCGTTCTGCGTATGTTGACCGAAGCCATCCGATCCGGCCAGCTAACGCGTGACAAGTTTATTCTTGATTCAAGCTCTGGAAACGCCGCAATCGCCTACGCTATGATTGGTGCTGTCTTAGGCTACCAAGTTGAATTGGTCATTCCCAGCAACGCCAGCGAAGAGCGAAAAAAGCGGATTCAAGCACACGGCGCAAATATCATCTACACGGACGCAATCCTTGGTTACGACGAAGCCCTCCGCGAAGTCCACCGCCGCCACGAAACGACTCCCGACAAGTACTACTTCGCCGATCAGTACAAAAACGAAAACAACTGGCGTGCACATTATGAGACAACAGGGGTAGAAATTTTGGAACAAACAGCGGGACGGATTACCCACTTTGTCGCAGGGGTGGGAACAGGAGGAACAATCACCGGCGTCGGAAAACGTCTCAAAGAATATAGTCCAGATATTCAAATTTGCAGTATTGTTCCTGATGAATTTCCCGGCATTGAGGGACTCAAGCCGATGGGAAGACCCGAAGACATCGTTCCAGAGATTCTCGACGAGAGTATTATTAATCAGAAAATCTCTGTTACCATCGATCACGCGTATGATATGTGCAGCCGTCTAGCAAGGCAGGGTTGGTTCGTTGGCCAATCCTCCGGAGGATACCTGCAAGGTGCTTATGAAGTTGCCAAAGAGATAAAAGAAGGCGTTATCGTTACGGTCTTCAACGATCTCGGAGAGCGATATTTCAGCACAAGACTGTGGGATTAGAACGGAAATTTTCAGATGTCTCAAGATTGTTTAGATACATTAACCTTTTCACATACAATGTATGATCACGTCTCTCGTGCGATGGCGTTTCAGGCTTCGACAGGCACCGACGCAGAGAGGTGGCAGCGGGATTTGCGAGCCAAACTTGTTGAACTGCTCGGTGGTTTCCCAGACGAAAGGTGTGAATTGCTGCCCAGAGTCACGGAAACGAAGGAGTTCTCAACCTATACCCGTGAAACAGTGCTGTTTCAAAGCCGTCCAAACATGACTATTTTTGGCTATTTGCTGCTGCCCAAAGATTTTGAAAAGCCAGGTCCCACTATTCTCTGCCTTCACGGACACGGACGCGGTGTTGATGACATCGTCGGGATTCAGGAAGATGGCACGATGCGGATCGAATACGGTGAATACCAAAACGATTTTGCCCTTCAGTGTGTCAATCAAGGCTACGCTGCTTTGGCCATAGAACAGTTTGGGTTCGGACATCGTCGAGATGATGCGGCGTGTCAACGGGGAGCTGGCAACTCATCATGTCTGCCTGCTTCCGGGGCGGCGTTCCTGCTGGGAGAAACCATGATCGGCTGGCGGGTCTACGACGCAATGCGCTCTCTCGACTACCTTTCAACACGTCCTGAAATCGATATGAACCGGATCGGTGTTATGGGCATCTCCGGCGGCGGCACAACGACCTTTTATTCGGCAGCAATAGATGAACGGTTCAAAGTTGCGGTCGTCAGCGGCTATTTTAATACATTCCGCGATAGTATTTTGAGTATCAGTCACTGCATCGACAACTATATCCCCGGCGTTCTCAAGTATGCGGAAATGTATGACATCGCTGGTTTGATTGCGCCACGGGCAATGTTCGTCGAGTCGGGCACGGAAGACACTATCTTCCCAATTAATGCAACCCGGTTTGCGTTTGACCAAGCGCAGGAAATTTTTCGCGTCTTCAATGCCGAAGATCAGTTGGGGCTTGAGGTGTTTGACGCTGCCCATAGCTTCCACGGGGTTGGCGCATTTGAATTCCTTAATCAAAAGTTATGATGTATATGCAGATAGATGGGTAACGGCGAGGAGGTTAGGTTGGAACGCACGCCCGTTATTGAGTTATTTTCAATTGGAACAGAGCTAACCCTTGGGCAGATTCAGGATACTAATGCCCACTGGATTGCCCAGCAGATTCTTCAGCTCGGTGGGCAGCTACGTCGTGTGACGATGCTTCGGGATGAGTTTGATGAGATGCTTGAAGCCATTGGGGATGCGATTCATCGGAAGACAGATCTGATTCTCACCACCGGAGGACTCGGACCAACCCCCGATGATATGACTGTGCAGATTATTGCAAAAATTCTCGGGGTGCAGTCTGTTGTACATGAGGAAACATTAGCTTCCTTTATGGAGAGACGGGGTTTAACGGAACGCGACGACGCGACCGATGCGATGGTCAACATGGCAACGGTTCCCGAAACTGCCGAAGTCTTTCAGAACCCGGTCGGCTGGGCACCGTGCGTACGTGTCAAAAGAGATTCGTCTTCAATCCTACTGATGCCGGGTCCTCCGCGGGAAATGAAATCCATTTTTGAGTCCTACATTGCGCCGCTGATTGCTGAACGCTATAGTGCCAAAATCGCCACGTTGCGTGTTTATGTAAATATGTTTGAAGCGGAAGTTTCGCCGCTTTTGCAACAGGTAATGGGCGAACATCCAGATGTCTACTTAAAGGCTTATGTCGCCTTGCGACGCGATGACAATCATTACATGCCCGTTGATTTGGTTTCGACAGGCAGCGATGAAGGCAGGGCCCAATCGCAACTTCGGGCAGCGGCGACTTCGCTTCGCACACTTGTCACCAAAAAAGGAAAAATCTTCAGTCTTGACGATGAATGATCAGTTACACTCATGAGGGTTACGGCTTGACGGTTGAACCCGGACCACGGTTAGGCTACATTTGGAAAATCACTATTTGTGATCGATGCCTTAACCCTTTAACCACACAAGGAGATGCATACCAGTGAGAGGTAGAAGACCAACACAAGGAAGAAACACATCACCAAATAGGAATAGACCAGCACAAAGTAGAGGTTCTGGGCAAGGCAGAGGACCTGGGCAAGGACGAGGACCTGCACAAGGCAGAGGACCTGTACAAAGCACAGGAAAAAGCAGGAATAAAAAGAAAAACAAGCGCGACTTTCGTAAGGATAAGGTTGAAGTTCGCGCAGAACAAGAAACTCAGGACACCAAAGATGGTGTCCAGTCTCGAGTCCGAGCAAAGGAAGACAAGATCGAAGTCCAAGGAACAGTGATTGAAACCCTGCCGAATGCTATGTTTCGAGTCGAATTGGACAACAAACACGAGATCTTGGCGCACATCTCCGGCAGAATGCGAAAGAATTTCATCAGAATTCTTCCGGGGGATAAAGTCCTTGTCGAACTTTCGCCCTACGATTTGACACGCGGACGCGTCATTTATCGAGATCCAGGGCGACGATCCCAAGGTTAGATCTGTCGCTCAACAACATACCTGATTACATTGAAGCGCAGCATACATACACTGCCTGTCAATTATCTGGGGTGTGCATTATTCGAGAGAAAGTGAGTTTGGGCACAGACCATGCCCGTAATGCAGTTACGGTTTCTTACCTAAGATTGCGAGAATCGTAGCTTGTCCCGCTGGAGACATTTCTCCATTTAACTTGCCTCCTAATCCATCAAGACTCTGTGTCACGAGGGATGCACTTCGTAATAATTCACACGTCTCAGTTCTCCAACGTGATAATTTTGGCTTATTGCCAGTGTTGACATATCGGCTTGATTCCCCAAACCCATCATATCACGCCAGCGATCCATGTGGTTAGGTCCCCATCCCGGAGGAATAATGAAAACATCTCCATCCCAGCGTCCTGAGTCGCGCATAACCTTACGCGCCGTGCTATTAGGATTCATCCTAATGCCTGTGAACGCCTATTGGATCGCCATGGTCGA
This sequence comes from Candidatus Poribacteria bacterium, assembly GCA_022826645.1. Taxonomy (GTDB): domain Bacteria; phylum Poribacteria; class WGA-4E; order WGA-4E; family PCPOR2b; genus PCPOR2b. The sequence continues at coordinate 79,598 of JAJDUM010000100.1, read as the reverse complement.
GATGGTCTGGCACGGCTTCCACTTCTCCGCGACTTCCATCCCGATGAATGTTATTTTCATCGTTTTCACCCTTGCCCTTGTGAACGCTGGTGTCTATCGTTTCTTTCCTGATCACGCGCTGACCCAAGCGGAACTACTTGTCATTTACATTATGATGGCAACGACGACATCAGTGATCGCCCACGATAACATGGTCAGCCTTATGGGTCCGCTCACGCACGCATTCTGGTTCGCCTCACCTGAAAACGAATGGAAACAGCTTATTCATCCCCACCTCCCGAAATGGCTTGTCATGGAACACACCGAGGTGGCACGCCCATTTTACGAAGGTGGCGCGAATTTCTTCACTGATGGCTATTTGCGTTTCTGGATAGCACCTATCCTGAGCTGGACAGCAATTGCTACACTGATCTTTTTCCTCGTCGCCTTCTTGAACGTCCTAATCCGGCGCCAATGGATTGAACACGAGAGGATGCCATATCCAATCGCTCAATTGCCGCTCGATATGACGGCTCCGGGGATGAGTTTCTTCCAGAACCGTGCGATGTGGTGGGGATTCGGGATTGCGGCTACAATCGAAATTATCAATGGGCTTAACTTTCTTTATCCATCCGTTCCACTGATACCAATCCGTGAACCGACCGCAGATCTTGCCTTGTGGCTGAACAATGAGCCGTGGGATGCGATCGGAACAACCTATTTTCACTTGCGACTGTTCATGATCGGATTGTGTTTTCTGCTACCCATTGATTTAAGCCTCTCGATGGCATTCTTTTACTGGGTCCGAAAAGCGCAATTTATTGGGGGACGGGCTGCTGGCTTGTATACGATTCCCTACTACCCCTTCCTGCCAAACCAAGCGGTTGGTGCTTTCCTTGCAATTATCGCGATGGCTATATGGGCGGGGCGGAAACACTTCCGGGAAATCCTCAAGCGTGTAGTCGGCATGAATACACCCCTTGATGATTCAGAAGAACCAGTGCGCTATCGAACTGCCGTCATTGGTATCTTAATCTGTCTGCTCCTCCTTTATGTGATCTCCAGTCAGGCGGGAATGTCTTTCTGGGTGTTCCCGCTCTTTTTCGGCATATATATGATAATTGCAGCGGCTGTCACACGTATTCGTGCCGAGCTTGGTCCGCCCGTGCATAATATGGGAGGCGTCAATCCACAGACCATCCTGACCTCCGTAGCCGGTGTGACGGCTTTCGGCAAGAGCGATTTGACACTGTTTTCACTTTTTTCGTGGTTTAACGGCTCAAACCGAAGTCACCCAATGCCCCATCAACTTGAAGGCTTCAAACTTGCCCAACGCACAGGGATCAACAATCGTCGGTTGATGATAGTTATGCTTCTTGGAATTGCGCCCAGCGTGTTCATCGCTTTTCTCGCATATCTTTACTGCTTGTACGATTTCGGAGCCTCAATTGCCGTAGACGCTCCGGGACAGGTGTTGGGACCAGGACAGTCTGTCTACAATCAACTCTCTGGTTGGTTCCAATTCCCTCGTGAGATAGATATTTTTGGCACCTTCGCAATCGGCTTGGGGTTGGCGTTTACCATGCTGCTGGGCCTCCTGCGACTCAAATTCATCTGGTGGCCCCTGCACCCGGTCGGATATGCAATGGGCATTAACGGCGGTACCATGGATCACTACTGGTTCGCCCTAATCCTCTGTGGAACCATTAAGTTCATCGTCTTCAAGGTTGGCGGGGCGCGTTTATATCGGCGCTTCTTGCCCTTCTTCCTGGGGCTGATTTTGGGAGACGTCGCCAGTGGATGCTATTGGTCAATTCTGAGCGTGATTATCGAGACACCGTTGTATGTGGTCTGGTTCTGGTAGGAAAGTGAGGGAGCATGGCAACAATCTTGGTTGACCCGCGCCGGCAGATTGACGCTATCCATCCGAATATCTACGGGAATTTCATCGAACACCTGCGACGTTGCATCTACGGCGGTATCTACGAGGAGAACTCACCATTGTCCGATGAGAGAGGTTTCCGGCAGGATGTGCTCGCAGCCATCAGGTCATTAAAGGTGCCCAATGTCCGTTGGCCCGGTGGAAATTTTGTCTCAGCGTATCACTGGAGGGACGGCATCGGTCCCAAAGAGGAACGTCCACGCAAGATGGAACTGGCGTGGAATACGGTCGAATCGAACCGCTTTGGGACAGATGAGTTTATCGAATTTTGCCGTGCAGTAGGGACGGAACCGTATATCTGCGTCAACATGGGCAACGGCACAATGGATGAGGCACAGCACTGGGTGGAATACTGCAACGGGGTGGAGGATACATACTACGCCAATCTCCGTCGGAAAAATGGACACGACGAACCGTATCGAGTGAAATACTGGGCATTGGGTAACGAGGTTTCAGGGCACTGGAAAATCGGACATAAGCCAGCAGAGGAGTACGCTGCCCTTGCGTACGAATACGCGAAAGTGATGAAACTGGTTGATAAAAATATCGAACTGGCTGCCTGCGGCTCATTTGAACAAAATGCCTCCGATATGAAATGGAATCAGGTGGTGGTCGAAAAACTGGCAGACATCGCCGATTACCTCGCTATCCACATGTACGTTGGCGATTGGTACGGTGGTTATTACGAGTATATGGCCGCATCTGAACATATTGAGAAATTTATCCGCGCCGCTCGCGGGATCATCGACGTTGGCGTCTACTATTCAGAAAATGGGAAGAAACTTAAAATCGCCTTCGATGAATGGAATGTGATGTACAGCCACGATCCCGAGCATCCACGGCATGAGCGATACACATTACAGGACGCCTTAGCGGTTGGTATGTTCCTCAACGCTTTTCTCCGCCATGCGGACGCAATCAAGCTGGCAAACATGGCGCAATTGGTCAATGTTATTGCACCCATCCACACCAATACAGAAGGACTGTTTTTGCAGACAATCTTCTGGCCCCTGCAACTACACACCCTCCAAAATGGGACGATCGCACTCGACGCGCACTGGGAATCGGACTGTTTTGAAACGGAAGAACACGGCACAGTTCCATACCTTGATGCGTCCGCGAGCTATCAGCCGGAACTTGGGCGTATTTCGATTAACTTAATTAACAAACATCGCACGGATACGCTGCCTGTCACAATCGAAAATCAGCACGGCAGCCTCAAGCGCGATGGCATTCTGTTTGAGATTACCGGTGAGGATCCCATAGTGACAAATGACTTCGGCGAAGAAAATGTAAAACTGGTCAAGCGTGAATTGGAGGTACCATCTAATCCGTTCACAGTCACACTACCACCACATTCGATTTCGATGGTGCAGGTATACCTGGGGTGATACTATTCACCTCTGCCTTGCTGTTAGCTGCGTAAAAATTGGCAACCTCCGATATGAAACAGAGGTACTCTCCTCTGGAATAAGTAAAGGATATAGAGACTATGGGAACAGGCACAGAGCGTCCGAACTTTTTGTACATCCATTCCGACCAACACAACCCCGCCGTCATCGGTTGTTATGGCGATCCGTTGGTGCAGACTCCTAACCTCGATAGTCTTGCAGCACAGGGAACTATCTTCACAAACGTCTACTGCCCATCGCCTGTATGTGTACCATCACGGATGTCGATGTTGGCGGGACAGTATCCGTCTGACATTGAGGTATGGACGAACAATCACATATTGGACTCTGGGATCCCTACCTTCGCACATGCGATGGGAGCAGCAGGATACCACCCAGTGCTGATTGGTCGGATGCACGGATTGGGACCAGATCAACTGCACGGTTACGCGGAGCGGTTGGTCGGTGATCACGGTGGCAACTATCCCGGCAACGGTGCAGCTCCGAAAAATTCGCGGGGCAGCCTACAACAATCAGGGGCTGGCCAAAGCAGCTATCAGGTCCACGACGAGGATGTGACTGCCGCTACTGTGAATTACCTCGACCGACTCGGTGTACAAAAACGGGCTGGCTTGCCAGCGGAACCGTTCTGCCTCTCGGTGGGATTCATGCTTCCGCATTCGCCCTATGTGGCACGCAAAGAGGATTATGAATTGTATCGAGACGTGATGACCCTCCCCAAACATCCTGAACCGTTCTCCGATGCACTCCATCCCTACTTCAAGTGGTGGAGGGAGTGGGGCGGTCTCATTGATGTGCCTGAATCAGAAATTCTCAGTGCACGAGCAGCATATTGGGCGTTGGTAACGCGGATGGACGTAATGATAGGTGAGATTCTTACCGCGCTCCAAAAGAATGGCCTAGCCGAGAATACACTCATCATCTACAGTTCTGATCACGGAGATCAGGTCGGCGAACACGGGCTGTGGATGAAGCGTACGTTCTATGAGGCATCGGTTAAGGTGCCGGCGATTCTCTCGTGGCCTGGTGCCTTGCCGGAAGGCGTCCAGTGTGATCATGTTCTCAGTTCGCTCGATCTAAACGCGACAATGCTGGAAGCCCTTGACGCACCGCCTCTACCCAACGCTCGCGGCAGGAGTGTTCTTGAGCTGCTTCGTCATGGCGATACAGAGTGGGAAGATCTCGCTTTCTCCGAATACTGTACCTACGAGGACTGCTTGCATCGAATGATCCGACGGGATGAGTGGAAACTAAACTACTACCACGGCCAAGAACCGCAGCTTTTTAACCTCGCTGAAGATCCTGACGAACTACAAGATCGTGCGCAGGATCCGAATTGCCGAGAGATACGGGAACGCCTGACCACCGAGGTGCTGGACGGGTGGGATCCCGAAGCGGTTGCCGAGAAGATGACAGAGAAACGGGCCGACCTGGAGATAATTCGCTCCTGGGCAGAACACACCAAACCGAACGACCAATTCCGTTGGGACCGCCGTCCAGAGATGGACTATCTGGATTGAACCTCTTCCAATCAACGCAAGGAGATCCACGTCAGATGTTATATTGGTTAGCCACCGCCGTTCTGAGTGCATCGAGCACAACTTCCACGTCTCCTCCTATCGCAAAGACTCAACCAAAAGCTGACACAGTACATGGGGAAGAACGGATCGATAACTATTTTTGGCTAAGGGAGAAATCAAATCCAGAAGTTATCGAATACCTCGAAGCCGAAAACAGATATACCGAGGCGGTGATGCAGCATACCGCAAATTTTCAGGAACAACTGTATCAAGAGCTTCTGGCAAGAATCAAAGAGACCGATCTCTCTGTACCCGAAAAGCTGGGTGACTACTCTTATTACACCCGCACTGAAGAAGGGAAACAGTATCCGATCTACTGTCGAAAAAAGGGAGGGTTGGAGGCAGAGGAAGAGGTGCTCTTGGATCAGAACGCACTTGCCCAAGATCACGAATATCTGGAGATTGGTATCTTCAAAATTAGCCCGAATCATCAACTTCTGGCTTACTCCACCGATACAACTGGTGGGGAGAGTTATACGCTGTACATCAAAGATCTGAATACCGGTCAACTGTTAGAGGACCAGATCCCAGACACCTACTACAGCGTTGAATGGGCAAACGATAACCAGACCCTCTTTTACACCACCCTGGATGCAGCAAAGCGTCCCTATAAACTTTACAGACATCAACTCGGCAGCACCCCAGCAACAGATGCGCTCATCTATCATGAAACCGATGAGTCGTTTTTTCTCGACGTTTCTAAGACGAGAAGCAAGACTTACCTGCTGATGGAACTGGAGAATATCAATACTTCTGAAGTCCACTATCTGGAAGCGGATCAACCTACAGGTGATTTCAAAGTCATTTCGCCACGCGAAACGGAGTTAGAGTACTCCGTTGAACATCACAGTGATCAGTTTCTCATTGTCACTAACGCGGCTGCAGTGAATTTCAAACTGATGCGCGCTCCTATCAACGATCCGTCGAGGGGAAATTGGGAGGAAGTGATTCCTCACCGGGAGTCGGTAAAGTTAGACAGTATTAGTGCTTTTCAGGACCATCTGGTGATTTCTGAGCGGGAAGGTGGGCTTCGAAAAATTCGGATTCGTAACCTTGTCACCGGCAAAGAGCACACGGTGGATTTCCCTGAACCCGTCTATACGGTTCATCAGGGAAGAAACCCGGAGTTCAATACAGATACCCTCCGTTTCAACTACGGTTCGCTGGTTACTCCAATGTCAGTCTTTGATTACGAAATGGACGAAAGAACCCGCGAATTGAAGAAGCAGGACGAAGTCCTCGGTGGATATGATCCGTCCCTTTACGAATCGGAGCGCATTTTCGCCGAAGCGGCAGATGGCACCCCCATTCCTATCTCGCTGGTGTACAAAAAAGGACTGCCCAAAGACGGAAAGAACCCACTACTTCTATACGGATACGGTTCCTACGGCATCAACAGCGACCCCTACTTTTCATCAAACCGACTAAGCCTGTTAGATCGAGGATTCAGATACGCCATCGCTCACATCCGGGGTGGCGAAGAGATGGGTCGAATGTGGTATGAACATGGCAAACTCCTCCACAAAAGGAACACCTTCACCGACTTTATTGCCTGTGCCGAGCACTTGATTGCAGAGAACTATACTGCGAGCGACAAGCTAATTATTCAAGGCGGCAGCGCAGGCGGTTTACTCATGGGCGCTGTCACAAATATGCGTCCAGAACTTTTTGAGATCGTTATTGCGAAAGTACCATTCGTCGATGTCGTCAACACGATGCTCGACGCCTCGATCCCCCTCACGGTCATCGAATATGACGAGTGGGGCAACCCCAATGAGAAGGAGTTTTACGATTACATCAAATCGTATTCCCCCTATGACAATGTTGAGGCGAAAGAATACCCACATATATTGGTGACAGCGGGTCTTAACGATCCACGGGTGCACTATTGGGAACCCGCGAAATGGACAGCGAAGCTGCGCGCGCTGAAAACGGTGGACAATCGGCTGCTTCTCAGGACTGAGATGGGGGCGGGTCATGCGGGACCTTCAGGACGGTATGACTACTTGAAGGAGATTGCTTTCGAGTATGCGTTTATCTTCGATCTATTGGGAATAGACAAATAGGCGGCAATACTTCTGTAATGTGTGAAACGTGAAGTTAGTTCATTGGGCAATTAATGAGCGAGTCAACCAATCAACTCATACATTAAGTCTCCAACACTCCAACTATTCAATTATTAACGAGGTGACAGATGAGTTTACAAGATAAAGTTTGTATCATCACCGGCGGCGGCAGTGGCATCGGTCGCGGCGCGGGGATAATGATGGCACAGCAGGGTGCCAAGGTTGTCTTGGTCGGTAGGACCGCCTCCAAGGTCGAAGCGGTCAGAGATGAGATCACCACCGATGGTGGCACGGCTATAGCTATTGCATTAGATGTCGCTGACCACGATGCCGTTCACCAGATGGCAGAGGATGTGCTCGACACCTTTGGTCGGATTGATGTGCTGGTAAATAACGCTGGCCACAGTTCCAAAAACCGGAGGCTGCTAACCATTACCCCGGAGGAAATTCGCAGCGTCTTCGATTCTAACGTAACTGGCAGTATCTACTGCGCACAGGCGGTAGTCCCTGCCATGCTGAAGGCAAAGCAGGGCACTATAATTAACGTCTCGTCCCTTGCTGGTGTAACACCTGGCCCCTTCAGTGGGTTGGCATACGGTCCTGCTAAGGCGGCGATCATCAATTTCACTGAATTCCTCAATGTTGATCTTCGGAATACCGGCATTCGGGCAAGCGTCATTATTCCCGGCGAAGTTGATACCCCAATCCTCGATAAGCGCCCTGTCCCACCTCCCGACGAAACTCGTCCAGAGATGGTAGATGTGGATGAAACTTCCGCGACAATCTGTCTCATGGCTAGCCTCCCACAAAGGACGAACCTCCCGTCAGTAGTTATCAGACCGACAATGCAGCGGGATACGTCCGGAGAAGTAGAGGCAATGCCAGATGTGAATTGAAAAGCCGGGTCACTTCGATTTCTATCTTTTTTACCGCAGAGACGCAGAGGACACAGAGAAAATCCATGAAAGTGTAAAAGTAAGTAGACCTGAAAACGGGAAAATGGAATCCCGATAAATCGGGATTGAACGCAGCAAAATCTCGGAAATACCAACAACGTTGCACCAACGTATCTAACCCAATTCTCCATTCGCCGTCGCGCGAACTGCCGGGTATTTTGGACACTAAGACACATCGCAGATATCACAGATGATGCGGATAATCATCCGCGTTATCTGTGATAAACTTTTCGACTTTGCTTAAATTTTGCTCATTTTCTATCTTCTGGTTTTCTCTGCGTTTCTCTCCGATCTCTGTGTTTCTGCGGTTTCCCTTCAAGGAGAACAGAGAACATGCCAACAACCAATCCTTATCTCGAACTGGACCAGAAAATCGTTGGAGATATATACACCTCAACTGAACCGATGGCGTTGATCACAACGCTCTGTGACGATTTCGGATCGCGATTCGGCGGGACGGAAGGCGCCTCCCTTGCCGCAGATCTGCTGGAAGCGAAATTCGCCACATACGGGCTGGCTAACGTCCATAAGGATGCCTACGACTATGATGGCTGGTATCGCGGCGAGGCAACCTTGGAGATTCTCAGTCCGGTGGCACGTGAAGTGCCGTGCATCTCGCTGCCATACTGCCCAGCTGCAGAGGTAGAGGGAAATCTCGTTTTCGTCGATGAAGGGGTAGAGAAAGATTTTGAGAAAGCGAAAGATCGCCTTGCAGAAAATGTCGTCATTTCTCGGAGCGGCGGCATCCACCGTATGGAGAAGTATGACCGCGCTATTTTATACGACTCCAAGGGGTTTATTTTTCAGAATCACTATCCCGGCTATGGCGAGGTGACCGGTACCGTTGGCTGGAATCACGAGGCGGTTATCCCCGGCATCGGGATCTCCTACGAAACTGGTGAATTTCTTCACCGATTGTCCCGGCAAAATGAGGCAGTGCGCGTAAGAATTAAGACCACGGACGCATATCGCAGTACAACGGCGTGGAACATCCTGGGGGAACTCCGTGGAAAAACGCATCCTGACGAAGTCATCATTGTGGGTTGCCATTACGATGGACATGACATCACACAGGGTGCCAATGATCCGCTCAGTGGAATGGTGGTCGTCACAGAAATGGCACGTGTCCTGTCGGCTTATGCGGGGGATGGGTTGGCTCGCACTGTGCGGTTTATTGCTTGGAGCAATGAAGAGGTGGGGTTATTCGGCGCCTATCACGATGCCGAAGAGTTAGGCAACAATCCAGCGCAAGTCCGCTTCACTTGGAATTTGGATTCTGCTGGCAGCCCCGGTGGACGAAAAGGGATTCAGCTCCACCGCGTACCGGACTTTGAGCCTTTCATTGAGCGTGCAGCCGAAGAGATGGGGCAAGAGATCTCCGTTGGACAGGGTATGAGTTGCTACTCTGATCATTACCCCTATTTCCTCAAAGGTATTCCAACCGGTAGTATAACAACGGTTGGGCGTCCGCCCGGCAGAGGGTTCGGGCACACAGCGTTCGACACGGTGGATAAGACGGACGTGATGTCTATCCGAGAGGCAGCAGCACTCGGTGCGCGGCTTGTTCTCCGTCAATCGAATGCGGAGTCGTTGCCACTTGAATTCCGAAAGTTGGAAGAGGTCGAGCGGATGCTGAAGGAAGATTCCGGATTGGAACAGCATCGGCTGCGGGAAGCGGTTTATGAGAAACTGGGCAAGGAAAACCTGCGGCAATATTGTAATGCCGTCAGAGCGTGATGGGTGCAATCAGGTGCTCTTTTTGCGATCTTGACGCTTTTGTGCACCCTTTAACAGCTGCTGCCGCATTGTTTCAACTTGCTTTTTTCGCGTTAGGTTTTGGGCGACGGTTCCTGCGAAACTTTTGGGGTTGCGTTTCGGCTTCATAGTTAATACCCTCCTACTGCTTGGAAACGTCACTCTGCCAACGGGGTTTCACCAATCACCCTACGATTCACCGCATGAAATCTGCGCTGTTGGTAATCGTCACCCCTAATTGTGACATATCGTGCAGGAAGGCATCGCCGAGCGATTCAAAGCCGGGGACATTTGACGAACAATCCTCAAGGATAACAAGCTTCTTCGCCCCTGCATCTCCAAACTCGGCGGCGACATCTCGCACCGTACTTGCTACACAGTGGGACAACGCTTCGCCAGCGACAATTATCTGATCACACCGTTCCAGTTTCTGGATCAGGTCGGTATTGAGCTGCGTGGTGGGATCTTCTGGATCAGGGACATCTGCCTTGACCGCGCTGTAGTGTTCGGTGAAGACATTTGAACCCTTCGTCACGAAATCAACGACTCCCAACTGAGATGTCTCCCAACCCTGTACTGCCTCATCCACAGTAGGATAGAGCCCACTCCCCCACGTTGCGATCCGACAATGTATGGGCCAAATCGTCAGTTGATACCGATTGTTTTCTTCCAGTAGCCGTGTGTAATCTAACATCCGTTGCGTAAATGCTGAATCGTATGGCAGCCAGTTGCCCACTTTGACATCCTGATGCGTGATAGCGGTAAATGGTTCCGGCGACTCACCAGCACTATTTTTCCAAAATATCGGATGCCCTACATCAACCGTGTGATGGCTGTCAAGAGTGAAGTGCATCTTGTGGAGCCGCTCCCCGATCCGGCCGATAAATGCCGCCAAGCGGGACATATCATCCTCTGCGCCCGGCACATAAAGTGCGCCCCCCGGATCGCAGAAATCATTTTGGCAATCGATGGCTAAAAGTTCAACGCGCATGATTAACCTCCTCTTCCCTATTGTGGATTTTCTGAGACAATCTGCTGTTTGGGATTTTTTCGGTCTGATTATGGCGTAATTATACTATAGTCCCCGTTTGATAAACGATATAAAAAGATGTATAATAGTATCAAGCATGGGAAAAGATCTAGCGTCTGTAGATCTGACCTGCAAATCTATCACACTCGCATCGAGGTCCCTAACCGAAGTTATCATCGAATACAATTCCAGCACTATGGTTCCCCCTGTTCCAGGTAAATTGGCAGATTCAGCACCTCAATAGTGAACCAAAATAAGGACTTAAAATTTCCAACCTACCAGATGACCGAAATATCTCACAAGGAGCACAATAATGCGGACGACACACAAATGGAGTGATGACGCGGCAACGATTCGCGTCGACGGGTTGCATCAAACGGTTCGGATGCTCCACGTCACTGATGCACACATCGCCCTCATCGATGACCGTGATGCTGCACATATAGAGGCTTGTCAGGGTGCCTGCGAGCGTTTTGAGTCGAGAGCGCAGATCTTTGACAAATTGATGGAAGAAGCCAAAGACAGTTCGCTCGATCTGATGGCACTGACCGGTGATATGGTGCATTTCCCCTCTCAAGCGGGTGTCGAAACCCTTGTGAAGTCGATAGATAAGGTAGGTATACCGGCACTGTATACCTCTGGAAACCACGATTGGCACTATCCCGGTGTAGAAGGACGTGAGGAATTACGGGAGGTGTGGTGGGAAGCACTGACACCGCTGCATCACGGACAGGCGGCGTATGCCCGACACGAAATCGGTGGCATCCAATTCTTGTTGGTTGATGATTCCACTTATCAGGTAGAAGAAGAACAAGCAGCATTTGTGAATACGCATTTGGCAAATGGTATGCCAACGGTGCTGCTTACCCATATCCCTTTAAGCCTGCCAACGCTACGGGAACCGACATTAGAACACTTTGAGAATCCAATTTTAATCGCTGATCCAGACTGGGCACCTGAGGGGCGGGATCGATGGGGTACCGGAGCAAATTTACCTTCAACCTTAGAATTTGCGCGTGCCCTTGCAAAGTCGGAGAATCTTGTCGCTGTATTTTGCGGCCACATTCATTTTGCACATACAGATAGCATCAATTTAAATGCTGCTCAGTATGTGGGAGCCCCCGGGTTCGATGGCAACAGCCGGTTGGTGGAGTTCCGTCCACTGTGAACCGAAAATTAGCGCGGGTAGGGAAGAAATATCCTTAGTTTGGGGTTGAAATCTACCAGCCCATTTGTTAAAATGAACCCGCTCAAATCTTCCGCATCAAACACATCACACCAAAAAGGATAGCACCATGCCGAAACTGACAAAGCGATTCTGGCTGCTAACCCTCATCATCCACCTTCTCATTTGGTCCCCCACTTTCGCGCAAGTCTTAGACTCCCAGAACGGAGAGGAAACGGTTGCGCCACAGGTGCCCGCCGACACCTCAGACGAAACTCCGGATACACAGAAGATATCGTCCCGGAAATATGTCGAGCTATCAATCAAGGGACCGCTTGCAGAGGTCAAACCTACCTTTGTATTTTCCTCACAAGTCAAGACCCTCCGAAGCATAACAAGAGAGATTGACAAAATCCGCAAGGACGATGAAGTTGCCGGCGTCTTACTGAAAATCGAGGGACTTGGGATCGGTTGGGCAAAGCTACAGGAACTCCGTGATAAGATCATTCAACTCAGGAGCGAGGGGATCGAAGTGATCAGCTATCTCGAAAGCGGCGGTAATGCAGAATACCTACTTGCCTGCGCCGCGGATCGGATTGTATTGATGCCGGCTGGGATGGTCGGTTTAACGGGATTACGCGCTGAAGTGATGTTTTTCCGGGGTCTTCTGGATAAACTAGACATCAAAGCCGATATGTATGCTGTCGGCAAGTATAAATCGGCGATTGAGCCGTACATGCGAGACAGTATGTCGGAGGCTCAGAGAGAGGCGATGAATGCCATTCTCGATGACCTTTATGCCCAGCAGGTTGAAATGCTTGCCAATGGGAGAGGCGAAATCGATGCGGCGTTGGCTGCTGAACTCATTGGTCAGGGTCCCTTTACGGCCGAAGAAGCATATCAAGCAAAGTTGGTTGATGCACTCCAATACTACGACGAACTTGTGCAGTCAATTGAGGAACGTGCGGAGGAAAAAGTTGAGGTTGTTTCGGAATACGGCAAAAAATCGACGGAAGCACCCGAACTTACCGGCTTTGCGGGTTTTATGAAACTCTTTTCGATGCTAGCATCGTCAAAGCAGCCAACCTCCAGTGAGGGGAAACCGAAGGTTGCGTTGATTTACGCTACCGGTCCTATCATGTCCGATGCCCCTACCAGTCCATTTACAACCGGACAGGTCATGACGCCCAGCAAGATGGCAAAAGCACTTCGTGAAGCCCGTGAGGAAAGTGACATTCAAGCGGTGGTAATGCGAGTTGATAGTCCCGGCGGATCTGCGATCGCATCAGACGCCATTTGGAGGGAAGTGCTGCTGACGCAGCGGGAAAAACCACTGATCGTATCAATGTCGGATGTTGCAGGATCAGGTGGGTATTACATCGCGATGGCTGCAGGCACAATCGTCGCCGAGCCGGGAACAATTACCGGATCAATTGGGGTGCTTGGCGGCAAACTCAACCTCAAAGGACTCTACAACAAAGTTGGGTTGACAAAAGAGGTCATCACGCGCGGACAGAATGCGAACCTCTATTCCGATTACGGCGATTTTACACCGACAGAACGTGAACGCTTGCAGAAATTGTTAGAGACGATCTATCAGGATTTTGTCCGAAAGGCAGCTGAAGGACGGAATAAAACTGGAGCGGAAATTCATGAACTCGCACAGGGACGAATCTGGACAGGAAAACAGGCAAAAGAAATCGGACTTGTCGATGAACTTGGCGGACTCGATACTGCACTCGCAATTGCCAAAAAGCAGATTGGACTGGATCTCGCTGATGAGATTGATATCAACATATTGCCAAAACCGAAGACATTCCTCGAGACTCTGATAGAGGATATGGAAATGGACATACAGATTCCGATGATGCCTCATCTCGCTGTACCGACACCGATTGAGCACACTTTGCCGAGCCTTTACTGGCTACACCTGTTTGCCAATGAACCTGCCGCAACGGTGATGCCGTTTGCAATTGTCATCAAATAGGGCAGAGGGAGAAACAAATTGACCCGAATAAAGATTTGTGGGATCACCAACATCGACGATGCGTTGATGGCAATTGACGCGGGTGCAGATGCCCTCGGCTTCAATTTTGTTCCCAATACCCCACGCTACCTGAAAGATACAAAAGCTGCCGCAAAGATTCTTGAACAACTGCCTCCTTTCATCACGACGGTTGGGCTGTTTGTCAACGCAGATGCGGAGGTGATTCAAGGAACTGCCGATGAATGCCATCTAGACATGCTACAGCTGCACGGAGAAGAATCCCCTCAATTCTGTCAATCACTTAACCACAGGATCATCAAAGCGGTGCGGATCAAAAACGAATCGAGTGTTTCCCACCTGTCCGATTATCACGTCAGCGGGTATCTGCTAGATACTTATGTCAAAGGAGTGCTAGGCGGTACAGGTGTGGCGTTTGACTGGCAGCTCGCTGTCAAGGCGAAACAGTACGGTCAGATTATCCTTGCGGGGGGACTTGATCCCGATAACGTTGCATCGGCTGTCGAGCAGGTGCGTCCTTATGGCGTTGACGTCAGTAGCCGCGTCGAGGCAAGTCCTGGGCGGAAGGATCCGGTCAAAGTGAAGGCATTCATTCAGAATGTGAAAGAGGTAGATCAGGAATGGAAACCATTGAACTGATTTACAAACGTCTACCGGATCGCGTGAACCACTTTCCACAAAATCTGCTGTACGAAGATGACGATGTTATTGTCACCACGCAACATATCAAGCCTTCCAGTCCAATCGTCATTGATGGCGTGACTGTCCTTGGAGACAACTACCGGGCAGTTTGGTTTGTCTTTGCCAATCGCTGGTATGATATTGGGAAAATCTATAATCTTGAGGACCAATTCACAGGGTACTATTGCGACATTATCTTACCGATGAAACGGACGGAAACTCATTTTGAAATAACTGATTTATTTTTGGATCTGTGGGTTTCACCGGATGGCAGCTATCAGGTTGAAGATGAAGATGAATTCGAGTCAGCTATAACACACAATTGGATACAAACCGATTTGGCAAATCAGGCAAGGAACGCACTGCAAGGTTTGATTGCCGAGATTGAATCTGGTGCTTTCCCACCGGAGATTACGAATCGCTGGTGATAAGAGAACTAACCAGTAGCACGTAACAAGTACGGGGTTGCCCGTTTCCGTTTTCTTACGTATTACGCATCACGTATTACGCTTTATGGAGGTCTTTATGTCCGCAATAACCAACGGGGAAGTTCGAGATGATTTCCGGCTTTTCGCCGGGCGCGCCAATCCGGAATTGGCGAAGGAAATTGCTACGATTCTGGGGGTTGACTTGGGAAAAATGTCAGTCAGCACGTTTCCCGGCGATGAAACCCATGCTCAGGTTGAAGAGAGCATCCGCGGGGCTGACATCTATATTGTGCAGCCAACCTGTCCACCGACAAACGATAGTCTGATGGAGTTGTTGGTCATAATTGACGCGATGAAACGCGCTTCTGCTCAACAAATCACTGCGGTCATCCCCTATTTTGGTTATGCGCGACAAGATCATAAATCGACTGGGCGCGAACCGATTAGCGCGAAGCTGGTAGCGAATCTGCTCACAACGGCGGGCGCGAATCGGGTTGTCTGTGTCGATTTGCACGCCGCGCAGATTCAAGGTTTCTTTGATATTCCCACTGACCATTTGACGGCACTACCGACACTGGCAGATTATTTTAAGGAGAAGCAGATTGAAGACGGCGTAATCGTGTCTCCTGATGCTGGTCGGGCGAAATTGGCGGATAAGTACGTCGATATGCTCGGCATGCCATTGGCAGTCATGCACAAACGGCGAAGCGGAACCGGTGGGAGAGATGTAAAGGTCGTCACCGAAATCATCGGCGATGTTGTGGACAAGACTCCAATTATCATTGATGACCTCGTAACGAGTGGAAGCATTTATCAACAGGCGGATGCGATCGCTGAAGCGGGCGCCAAGCCAGCGTACCTTAGCATCACGCATCCGGTGCTTGTTGGTCCTGCGCTAGAACGTCTGAATCGCCCTTCGATTCAGGGAGTCGTTGTCACGAATACGATCCCTGTTCCTGCTGAGAAACGGCTTGGCAACAAAGTCAAGGTACTGTCTATTGCCCCACTGCTTGCCGAAGCGATTCTGAGGATTCACCAGCGCCGTTCCGTGAGTCAGGTCTTCTTTGATCAGAAACTGGTTTTCCCTGTGTAGTGTTTCAAGCCGTGCGAAATTTGAAACTTTCATACAGCCGAATTTGAGGAATTCGCCAGATAAATTGCTACAGGATTGATATTCGTTTATTCCAAATGGATTTGGAGGTGTATAGTGAAATTCAAACGTGAAGACATTTTAAACCGACTGCGAGCAAACGTTGAGGCAGGCAAGCCGATTATCGGTGCGGGCGCAGGTACCGGCATCTCTGCCAAGTGTGAAGAAGCTGGCGGCGTAGATCTCATCGTGATTTATAACTCAGGTCGCTTCCGCATGGCGGGTCGAGGGTCGCTCGCAGGAATGATGCCCTATGGTGATGCTAACCAAATTGTTGTTGAAATGGCGAGTGAGGTGTTACCAGTTGTTCAGAACATACCAGTGCTTGCGGGGGTCTGTGGGACGGATCCGTTTCGCTTGATGGATGTATTCCTGAAACAGATTGACGCGATAGGCTTTTCTGGGGTACAGAATTTCCCGACAGTAGGCTTAATTGATAGCACCTTTCGACAGAATCTGGAAGAGACAGGGATGGGGTATGGACCAGAGGTGGAGATGATCCGCACTGCCCATAATCTTGGCATGTTGACCACCCCTTACGCCTTCAAAGAGTCGGAGGCGGAACAGATGGCAGATGCCGGCGCAGACATTCTTGTTGCACACATGGGCTTGACGACAAAGGGGAGTATCGGTGCACAGACAGCGTTGACGCTTGAAGAATCCGCCAAACGGGTACAAGCTATCCACGATGCAGCGAAGTCGGTCAATCCCGACATCTTGGTCATCTGTCACGGCGGTCCGATCGCCGAACCAGAAGATGCCCAATATATCCTTGATAACACGAATGGAGTTGTTGGATTCTACGGTGCATCAAGTGCCGAGCGCCTACCAACAGAACGTGCGATTACTGCTCAGATTGAGTCGTTCAAGTCGATTCAGTTATCGTGAGTAGGAGGGAGATATTGATGGGAACGCCAAGATCTTCTCAGGCACGCACAAAATATGAGGCAGATGGATTCTACCTTTTCCCCGAACCTGTTATCGATAAAATGGTAATTGAGCGTGCTGTCGAGGGCATGGACGCAGTCCGGACGGGAGAATACGAAACAGGCACACCTCCGCGTCCGTCGGCTTGGAATCCCGGTGATGATCCAAAGAAGTTATGCAAGATTGAGATGTCCCAAATTGCAAACCACGCCATAATGGATCTGGTCAGCCAGTCATCAATAGGACAACTAGCAGCAGAGATTACAGGCGCCGAGATGGTACAGGTGTGGTGGGTGCAACTCCTCTACAAGCCTTCCGTTGACCCCGATGAAATTACACCCACGAATATTGGCTGGCACCAAGACCGCCACTACTGGCAGACATGGGAGGAAGGCAGCGAACTCCTCACAGCGTGGATTGCACTCAGCGATGTCACAGCGGAAGCCGGTCCCATGAAATTTGTGCGTGGCTCCCATAGGTGGGGATTGCTCGGTCATAGCGATTTCTATGGGCAGGATCACGAAGCACAGCGCAAGGAAATCGAAGTGCCTGACGGTGAAAGTTGGGACGAGGTTTCCGCCATCCTATCACCCGGTGGGATTAGCTTCCACGACAATCTCACCTACCACGGCAGCGGTCCCAATCTATCGGGAGCACCTCGCCGGAGTTTTGCAGTTCATCTGCGCACGGAAAAGTCTAGACCGGTTGACAATCTCCGGAGTGGATTAACGGCATTCATCGATACGCCTACGCACTGTCCGGTAATCTACGGCACAAAATAGAAGGAGTTTTTCTGATGAAAGGTGTCGTCAAATATCAGCGCGGCGACGGGTTTACCGACCTCAGAGACGTTGATGTTCGGAAACCTAACGCCAATGAAGTCCTCATTGAGGTGCATAGTGCGGGCATCTGTGGATCGGATCTGCATATCCATCACGATCACATCAACCTTCCAATGCGCCCCCCTGTTGTCATCGGTCACGAATTCAGTGGTACAATTATCGAGTGTGGTTCGGAAATTACGCGCGTCAAGGTCGGAGATCGAGTGACGGTTGAACCCACTTTTTCGATCTGTGGACGGTGCGACTACTGCCGTTCAGGATTTTATAACTTGTGCAATCACCGGGAGATTATAGGCTACTGGCATAATGGGGCGTTCGCAAAATATTGCACCACTCCCGAACACGGCTTACACAAACTGCCCGAAAACGTAGACTTAATCTCTGGAGCACTGACAGAGCCAGTCGCTTGCTGTGTTCACGGTGTAATCGAGCAGACGAAGGTCTCGGCTGGTGACTTTGTCGTGATCACTGGACCAGGGACTATTGGACTACTCAGCTTGCAGGTAGCGAAGGCGGAAGGAGGCATCGTTGCCGTGTGTGGCACATCCGTTGACGCCAATCGGCTCAAGCATGCGGCAGAACTCGGTGCAGACCTGACGATCGACATTGAGAAGGAGGATGCCGTGGAGGTCATCAAGGCACATACCGACGGCTACGGTGCCGATGTTGTCTTGGAATGCTCTGGGGCAGCACCGGCAGCACCGTTAGGCATAGAACTCACTCGTAAGCGTGGGAAGTATACGCAGATGGGCCTGTTCGGCAACCCGATCAACATAGATTTTGAGCAGATTGCCTTTAAGGAACTCCAAGTGACGGGATTCATCTCACAGAAGAAGACTGCATGGGAGCGTGCACTTAAACTGATGGAGCACGGTATGGTTTCTACGAAGGCATTGGTTACCCACGAAATGTCCATCTCCGAATGGCAGGAGGCGTTCGATCTCTTTGAGAGGCGGGAAGGAGTAAAGTTAATGTTGCGCCCTGAATAACTTGCTCAAAACGCAATAGGAAAATTGCAAACCGCGGTACTACAAGCCTTCGTGTTACTCCACCTTAAGGATAATCTTCCCAAAGTTTCGATTTGCCTCCATATATTCGTGTGCTTCGCAGGCTTGCGACAGGGGGAACACGCTATCAATAATCGGTTGAATCTTCTCTTCTTTGAGCAGAGGTAGCCATCGATCAACAAAACGCTGTGTGATTCCAATCTTCTCTTCGATCGACTGTGGGCGCATCACCGATCCGAAGACCTGCAGCCGTTTCCGCATAATTGTCCCCAGATTAAGTTCGGCAGCAGCACCGCCCATCAAGCCGACCATAACCAAACGCCCTCGCGTCTTGAGAATTGAGAGATTCCGCTCCAAGTAGGGCGCACCGATGAAATCTTGAACAAGTTCCACGCCCTCCCCGTCTGTCAGTCGCATAATCTCTTCCGCAAAGTCCTGTTCTTTATAATTGATGCCTTCTGTACATCCAAGTTGCTTGCTTCTCTCAATTTTCTCCGCTGAACCAGCTGTGATAAAGACACGAGCACCCGCCTCATGCGCCATCTGGGTCCCCGCTGTTCCAACACCACTGCCGCCCGCATGAATGAGTACTGATTCACCTACACGTAGACCACCGAGGGTAAAGAGCGTTTCGTTGGCAGTAAAGAAGACCTCTGTAACCGCCGCCGCCTTCTCAAAACTCCAATCATCAGGAATGGGCATCGCCATGCGATAGTCAATGACCGCCTGCTCCGCGTAAGCACCACCACCGACCAGACCGAAGACGCGATCACCTCGCTCAAAGCCTTCCACTTCCTCTCCCCACGACGCAACAACCCCGGCAAGCTCCAAACCGAGCAGCTCTGATTCGCCGGGCGGGGGCGGATATCCCCCTTGTCGCTGTATGGTATCCGCTCGATTGAGTGCGGTTGCTTTTACGTCAATCAGTAACTGTGTGGGCCCGGGGTTCGGGGCAGGGACTTCCGCTAATTTCAAGACCTCCGGTCCCCCGTCACCGGTTCTAATAATACCTTTCATCGGTTCTCCCTTCAGCGATTCTACTTAACCTAACATCAACCTATTTGAAGTGATAAACACAAACAGCATCTTCCCAACCCAAAGTCTTGGGGAGGTGCTGGTGTGTTTTGGGGCGGTGCCTGAACCGCTTGTTTTTGCTTGACCACGTTACCCACCCTATGTATAATTGCGCGTTAAACCCAAGAATTCTCAACTAACTGTGTTAGCGCAAGTTAGGGATGCGCCTCCAACCTTGGCGTATTCCATCTGGTTATGGGTGCCTGATTTCAGTGGAGATATGTTATCACCCTTCCAGCGCAAGCACAAGGTTTATTAATTCGGAGATCGCTTAGATTTTGTCCACAAGGAAACCCTGACCATGAGCAAAATCGGAACATTCTTTGATGAGAACGGATACTATTTGGCAAAGAGCGTCTTTTCAGCAGATGAGATAAAGTCACTTGAAGCGGAGTTTGATCGAATTGTGGCCCAACTCGAAAAACCCGACGACGATAATCCGAACCATAACGGTGTTATCTCCACGCGGAATGTGCAGCAGTATTCGGGTCTGTGGCTAACGGCACTGCTTCACAACGGGTTTCTCGACATTGTTGAACAGTTCATTGGACCCGACATTGTCCTTAACCATTCGACACTCTTCGAGAAGCGAAAAACGACCGCAGAGACCCCCTTCAAGATGCACCAAGACTGGAGTTACCTACCGACCCAGCAGAACACCATGATCGCCGGAATGATTCATGTCAGTGAAGCGACAGAAGAAACGGGCTGTCTGAGGGTCTATCCCGGATCGCACAAGCACGGACGGATGGAGACGTCAAAAGCAACTGATGACGCGTTTCATGACAAGTTCCCGTTTGAGGACGCCGTACTGATTGAAGCTGAGCCCGGCGACGTCACCTTCTTCGATTATTTTATCGTACACGGTTCAATGTCCAACCGCTCTGAGAAATCGAGGAAGGTCGTCATTGCGAGGATGTTATCTGGCAAGGATAGGAAGGAAGACATTTATCAGTTTAGCGAGAACTTGGTGTTGCGCGGATGGAACCACCATACAACCGCCGCAACTGCCAGAAAAACTGTTGTGAAACCCGAATAGATTTAGACGGAATGCGCCAACACGAAAGGGAGAACATCAATGCCAATCGCCGCTAAGGAGAAACGGGATCAGCTCATGCGTGATGGTTTCTGTATCTTTGAGAACGTGCTGGCACCGGAGATGGTAGCGAAGCTAAATACCATGAGTGAATGGATGATCGCGCAACAGGATGAGGAACACTTTGAGCAGCACCGTTCACAGGGGTGTATCATTCCCTACTGGACTTGCCCCCATCCCTCCTTCACCGAACTCCTCATCGATCCGGAGGCCATGGCGGTTTTCGCCGAGTTGGGATTTGACGTACCTAAATTCTGGAGTGGCTTTGTGATTAGTAAGCCTCCACACAGTCCACCGTTATACTGGCACCAAGACGGGGTGTTGTGGAAACACCCCATCAGCTACACTAATCAGCCGCAGCAGTACTTCCTGATGTACTATTTAGTTGACACGAACATACACAACGGCTGTTTACGCTTGATTCCCGGTTCTCACCTAAAACGTCACCCACTGCACGATATGCGACCAAGGGACGACGACACCGTAACCCGCGCAACCGATATGGATCATCTCGCCTTCCAACAGGTTGAGGGTGAGGTTAACGTGCCAGTACGTGCCGGTGATATTGTCGTTGGCGACTCACGTCTGCTGCATTCCGCCCGCGCCAACCAAACCGACCAGCGTCGCACAGTGCTCACTATCTGGTATTGGCCCGCCTATGATGATCTACCCGACGAAGTTAAGGCGTTAATCCGCGACCACATCACAAGCAGATCTGAATGGGCTGACTGGGTTGAACAAACACGCCACATTACAAAGTCATTCCTGCCGGTTTATGAGGGCAAGGCAAAAGCGGTCCCTTGGGGTACATTTCCCGGCGAAGATTTTCAGTAGAGTCCCTCCCAGCGGCTCCTGAAGATGACGCACCGCAGAAGTAGTGTGCCAAGATCCGATTAGAATCCCCGCTTCAGGTCGACCAGATTCGTGAGCGGCTCTTTGGCGAGGTATCGCCGTAAATTGTCATAAAAAATGGCTTTGCCAGCAGCAGCAGTCTGGGAGGAACCTCCAGAGCAGTGTGGGGTTATTAGCAAGTTCGGGGTGTCCCAGAGCGGGCTGTCTTGGGGCAGCGGTTCTATCGCTGTAACGTCCAATCCAGCGCCGGCAAGCTGCCCATCGTTCAGCATCTGCATGAGCGTATCTTCGTCTATAATGCCTCCCCGCGATACAACTATCAGGTAGGCTGTCGGCTTCATGAGTCTCAGCTGTTCAGGACCGAGCATCCCGGCGGTTTCTGGTGTGATTGGGGCTGCAACTGCCACGACATCCGAACGCTCCATCAGATTGTCGAGTCCATCCAACAAACTCAGTTCAGCCACAAAATCGGGCTTGGGCACTTCGTTGATGTCAACCCCAATGACCTCCATATCAAAGCCGTGGCCGCGCTTAGCAATGGCGCGACCGATATTGCCCATGCCAACCACTCCCAGCGTCAAACCGGTCAATCCGACCTGAGGCCCGCTGAATGGACGTGTCCAGTTGTGTTCGCGTTGCCCATCCAAAAGACTTGGTAATTGGCGTGTCAGGCTAATCAACAATCCAAAAGCGTGCTCGGCGATTGTGGCAGCGTGAGAACCGCGAGTGTTAGTAACAGTGACATCGCTCTCTGCTATCTCAGAAATTCGCGCCAGTCTTTCTACTCCAGCACCTGTATTTTGGATCCACTTCAACTGTTTGGCTGCCAGAAATGCTTCCCGACTGATTGCGCCGAAAACAGCTTCAGCGTCGACAATTTCGCGCAGAATATCATCTTGGTCAGCAGCAACGGTGAACTGTACTTCGGGAAAGGTTTTCTGTGCATCTTCGAGTCGGTCTTGGGACCATGATGCAGCGACAAGTAATTTCATAGAAATCGCGCGGCAGAAGTCTCAAAATTCAGATTTAAGGACTCAACCGCTTCTCTCCTTTTTCAATTGAGTTGTGAATGCTAACAGGATATACTAAGGCAAACTTTCTGTCAAGGGAATAGCTATATGACAATACTAATGAGGAAGGAGTCATTGAATGACTATCGAACTTCCGGATTGGGTAACATTTCCTGAAGATGACTGGGTTGAGATTACGGCAGAGGAAGCGGGGCTTGATTCTGAAAAATTCGGGGGCTTCATAGACGGTATGGAAGTCAAGGGAGCGTCTTTCGGCGGTGAGGATCACTCCGGGGACCAGTATGGCGCCGTGATTACCCGTGACGGTTACTTGGTTCATGCTTGGGGAGATCCGCATTATCGATATCAGACCGCCTCCGTTGGAAAGGCTTTCATGTGGGCGATCCTCGGATTTGCAGTCGCCGACGGTCGCATCGATCCCGACGAGCCGATCAACAAATACTGGACCGGTGAGGGCGAACTTTCCCACCCCCATAAATACTTAATCGAAGGTCATCACAAAAAATTGACTTGGAAGCATCTCATTGGATCAAAACATGAGTCCCTTCACTACGGTGGATTTCCGATGGAGTTGGGGATCCGTTGGCGAGAGAAGGTGACGGGGCTTGAGGCGGCGAACGTTATGCCAGGCATCCCCGAATGGGCGAAGTGGAGCGGTGATCCGTTCTATGACCTCTACTCCCACACCGAGCCGGGCACAGTTGGTGTCTACAGTAGCGCGGGATTTTGGCGTTTGGGCCAAGCGCTAACCTATGTCTGGAACGATGACCTCAAGGATGTCATTCAGGAACGCCTCTTTGACCTGATAGGTATTCCGGCAGAAAGATGGGACTGGCTCACAGGCGGCTATATCAAAGATCAGAAGTATTTTTACCCCACGATTCCGGATTCGTACACCTACCTCGACCCTCCCTATGAAATTAGCGGGCACCCTGTTCGCAGTGGTCCCGGATGGGTCGTCATGAGTGCGTCGGATCTCGCCCGGTTTGGCCATCTGAACGCAACGGGGGGCATCTGGAAGGGCGAACAGATCATTGACTCTGCTTGGCTACGTGGTCACAGCGGTGGGAACAAGAGTGGAACGAGCGGCGAGTCCAAGTACTTCACTGCGATGGGGGTCGTCACAACCGAGGGTTTTGAATACAGGTACGCCACTGAAACGACGAGTTTTCTGCCTGAAGAATTGTTCATCGGTCCCGTGCGAGTAAATAGGAGCTCATAAAGCAGTTGAGAGAATGTGTAGAATTGATCGTAAGAATAGATATTTAGAATTTATGGCTATTGCTATGATACTCGAAGATGGTAAACAAACCAGTCGCTAGCGATTCTAGAGGAGGTTCTAATGTCGAAACTTCTGAATGAAAATGCCATCGCACAATACAATCGGGACGGATACTATTTTCCGGTCAGGGTACTGGACGACGAACAGGTAGCAGCTAATCGGGCACGACTTGAGCAATTTGAAGCAGGTCAAGGCAGCCCTATTGCGGGAGCACAGCGGAGCAAGTCCCATCTGCTCTTTACATGGGTTGACGAACTGATGCGTAATACAAAGATCCTTGATGCGGTCGAGGATCTGATCGGTCCCGATATTCTTTGCTGGAACACGTTCTTCTGGATCAAGGAGCCGCGCAGCGAAACTTTCGTTTCATGGCATCAGGACCTGCGTTATTGGGGACTAGATACCGATAAACTGGTCAGTGTATGGTTAGCCCTCTCACCGGCAACAGTCGAGACTGGTTGCATGCGGGTTCTACCGGGCAGTCACAAGGGCGATCTCTTGCCCCATGCAGATGAGTATAAAGAGCACAATCTCTTGACCCGTGGGCAGGAAATTTCGGTGGATGTTGATGAAGAGAAAACTGTAGCAATGCCGCTACAGCCGGGTGAAATTTCGCTTCACAATGTACGGCTGGCGCACGCATCGGGTCCCAACCGGTCAACAGATCGGCGTATTGGTCTTTCGATGCACTACATGCCCACCAGCACCCAACAGACCATCGGTGATTGGGACAGCGCAGCACTTGTGCGTGGTACAGATCGGTTCGGTCACTTCAAGGAGACGCCGCGTCCAACTAAAGATCTCGATCCTGATGCAGTTCAGTTCCACAAGCAGGCAACCAATGCCGTTCGTGAGATCTTGTTCAGTGACGCTGAGAAAGTACGTCGAACGCTCTGACTTACCCACGTATTGATATACTCAAACCGTCTCTTACTGAAAATCGTTTTTGGAAGGTAGGATATGAGCCAACTCAAGATTGGTATCATCGGTTGCGGGTCACATGGACGAGGACACATCCAGAGTTACGCGGAAATTCCCGAAGCAGAGATCATTGCTGTCGTAGATCTAAACCCTGATAGAGCGCAAAAGGCAGCGGTTGAATTTGGTGTTGCACATCATTACGCCGACTACCGTGAAATGCTTGAGCGTCACCCGCTGGACATCGTTAGCCTTGCCCTGCCGCCGGCAGCCAACCGGGAAACAGCGATAGATGCCTTTGAAGCAGGAACCAATGTGCTAGTCTCCAAACCGTTGGCAACGAATCTCACCGAGGCGGAGGAGATGATCGCTGCAGCCAAACGCTGCGGAAAACTGATGTCAATGGGCTTGCAGAATCGCTCCAATCCGGAAGTACGCGCGCTGCGTCAATTCCTCGCTGACGGAAAACTGGGCAGTGTCTACCATACACGGCTCTGGCACGGACATGTGATGCACATCCCGGGCACCCCCACTATGTATAAGCGCCACCTGGCAGGAGGAGGCGTGCTTTTCCATACAACCGTCCACCTACTCGATGCAACCCTCTGGGCATTGGGAAATCCGAAACCGGTACGCGCTTCGGCGGCGAGCTATCAGAAAGTGCGCCGGATGAAGAATCCCCCTATTACGTGGCAGGGATCGGTGACAGACTGCGACATTGAAGACTTCAATGTCGGTTTAGTGCACTTTGCAGACGGTTCAACGATGACGGTAGAAAGCAACTGGCTGACGCACCCCCGATCCCGGACCAGCGGCGCCGAAATCTTAGGCGATTGGGGAGTTGCCAGTCTAAGACCGCTTCGGATTGCGCTGGAAGATGGTGAACAGATTGTGGATGTTACGCCCCGCGTTGATGCGACAAGCCAATTTGATAGCGTCTACCAAGACTTCTGCCAGAGCGTTTTGGATAACCGTCTACCCATCGTTCAGTTCAGTGAAATGCTCGATGTGCAGCGGGTGATGAATGCGCTGTATGAAGCAGCTGAAAGGGGCAAGGAAGTTACAATCGCCGACTGATTCGCAGGAACGATTTAGGCAATGTCTGAGTAAAGTGCGAACAGCTTGGCGTTGTTGAGGTAGATCTTGACTTTGAAAGTGCCAGCTGCTTGGGAAACCATCTTCTCTTCAAGGCCTTCGGTGCTTGTTGTTGCTTTTCGGTCACCTCTCCAGCTCACCTGATATTCCGTTTCATCGCCGGTGAAAGGCACACAATCGTCTTTGGAGAAACCAGAGATCACTCGGTCGAAAGGATCTACCAGCTCCACCTGCAACGCCCCTCCCGTAGCGTCGGCGTTTATCCAGAGCGAATCCGGCTTGATGCTGAGAGATCTCGTGGTTACAAGCCCTTCTTTATCCGCTTTTAAACAGACCAACCGGTCCTTCTGGATTTTTGCCAGACTTATCCCCCGACGGACTTCCTCACCGTGGCGGGGTGGCTCACCATGTAGTTCGTTTGAACCGCCGTAATAGACCCAGATCTCCTCGTCACGCACAAAGGGAGCATGTGGGGGATAAACGCAACCGGAGTCAAAACTGCCGCGTGGACCACAGACCAAAATCCGCTCACGATCACCCGCACGATGCCAAGTACGACCGTCCTTCGAGTATGTCAGTTGAACGTCCATCTGGTTCATCCATTCGGGCATCCACGGTTCAATCTGATTCCGGGCTATCCAACCCTCGTTGAGCGTGTGGAATACAGCCAGAAATCCCACCCGAAAATCGCGATACGCTAACGAACTCATGCCGTAAAACTCGTGATCCTGCGGGGGGTCTTGCGCATCGGGTTGGACGATAATTTTCCGTGGCGTCCAGTTTTCAAAGTCATCGCTCTCAGACATGCAGATAAGCCGGACGTTGGGCCTACCGCGCAGATAGACAACGTATTTGTGGAGGTTTGGATCCCAATAGGCAACCAGGTGGGTGTCGGATCCCTCTGGAATAACAGGGTTGAGCCAGTATTTGGGCACGTTCCAATGGATCCCGTCGGACGAATAAGCGACACAGACCGGTTGAACAATCCCGGCAAACCGCATCGACGCGCTCTGGAACATAAAGAGCATTTTGTACCGTTTCTCGGGATCTAATTCAATGGGATCCTTCATGACCCCGGTCCCTGCACCCCATCTAAACATCGGAAAGACGAGGTTATTCGCTTTGCTGCCGTTGTCCTCGACAAGATTGAGGACGGGCTTCTCCCAGTGGTAGCCGTCCCGTGAAATGGCATAGGCGAGGGCGTCCGCCTCTTCGCCACGCGCATCGCTCAATTTCCGCCCAACACCATACCACATCTTGAAGAGGTCCTCCTCCTCGTCGTAAATGACATTGATGTAGCTACCGATCCTCCACCCCTCTTCCCAAGGCTCATCCTTTTCAATCAGTGGCTGGTCGGACACTTTCTGCGCCGGGACGACGCCTTTGGCAGCACCCTCAAGACTTTCTATGCATGCATCATCAATAAACAGATAAGCAGTTCCCTTGTCGCTCATACAATCACCCCTTGTTTCTGATAGTTTCAACTCTCACGCGAACACTCTTCAAGATAGCGGGGAAACCCTGATTATTGTATCATTACACCACTACACATTCCATACGAATCGGTCAAACCTCCCTCTGTAATCCACCTGTGGGGTATGTTTGAAATCGGTTTCCAGAATCGAGAATCCTCTTGACATCAGCCACGAATACGTTGATGATATTAGTATAGCGGAAATCAATTAACTCCATAAAACATAGCTTACATGAAAGGAATGTCTCAATGAGTCGTCCTAATATTATTCTCATGATGGTAGACCAGATGCGCGGTGATTGCTTGGGCACTGATGGCAACACCTACATTGAAACACCGAACCTCGATTTTCTCGCCGCCCGCGGCACCCGGTTTCGACACGCTTATACTGCATCGCCCTCCTGCATCCCGGCGCGGGCAACCCTTATGACTGGGATGAATCAGTGGCATACCGGCATACTCGGCATGGGCGGCGGCCAGGGTCCAATTCCGAATGACTTTCCACACACGTTGGCAGGTGAACTCACCCGTACTGGCTACCGAACGCATCTCATTGGTAAAGGACACTTCACCCCCCAACGCGCCAAGATGGGTTTTGAAAGCCACGAGTTAGACGAATCCGGACGGATGCTGCGCCACGGACAGAAGGACGAATACCGGACTTGGTTCGATGCGGAGAAACAACGCGATATTACGCCTGATGATCACGGTGTCGATTGGAACTCTTGGGTTTCTCGTCCTTGGCACACCGAGGAGTATCTGCATCCGACATCATGGACGATGAGCTGTGCGACTCAGTTCCTCTCTCAACGGGATAGGGAGCGTCCCTTCTTTCTGAACATCTCCTTTGCTCGACCACACTCTCCGTTCGTACCTCCTGCTCCTTATTTCGAGATGTATCATAACGGCACAACCCCAGCTCCATCTGTCGGCGATTGGGCTGCTTGTCACGACAGGCCTGAAGACGCAGTTGACCCCAACGCGTGGCGCGGGAAGCACTCGGATAGGCGAATTCACCGCGCACGGTCTGGATATTACGGTGAAATCTCCTTTATCGATACCCAGATCGGGCGGCTGATGAACTGGTTTCGACGGCATCAACCGGACCCCTTTGCGGATACGTGGTTTATCTTTACCTCCGACCACGGCGAAATGCTTGGCGACCATAACCTTTGGCGCAAAACCTACGCTTACGAGGGGAGCGCTCGCATTCCGTTCATTGTTACTCCACCGACCCGTGGTGCCGCAGCCTCCCGTAAAGTAGCCGACGAGGTGGTCGAACTACGCGATATTATGCCGACTATCCTCGATGCAGCTGGCATCGGCATTCCGCAAACTGTCGATGGACAGAGTGTCGTCCCGCTGACACAATCCTCTGATCCGAACTGGCGACCTTACCTTCACGGTGAACACTGCACCTGTTATTCCCATGAACAGGAGATGCAATACGTTACCGATGGAAAACGGAAGTTGATTTGGCTACCGCGGATTGATGAAATGCAGTTTTTTAATCTTGAAGAGGATCCGGGAGAATGTCATAACCGGATTGATCACCCGGAATATCAGACTGAAGTTGCTAAGTGGAGGGGATACTTAATTTCGGAATTGGCAGCGCGGGATTGTGGCTGGGTAGCAGATGGGAAACTGGTCTTCCCGCCACCGGAAGCCCCCTTGGTTTCGCCCTACAAGAATGATCGTTGGCAGGGTGAAGCCTAAAACAACACAGTCCCCTGACTCGTTCGAGATTGTCGATCGGATCAGAAATAGATACGGAACGATGAAAAAAAGAGGGTTGGATATCCGCCAAACTCCGATCTGAATTGCAATTCATCGTCCTCAGTTTCAGGGGGATTGCCGATCCCGATGAACCCGCCGACGGAGATATAAATGTCCTGTGCAAAGTTGTATTCAATCTGTAGAGAGGGGAATACGGAAGGATCAGAGATGTTGGATAGCAGAACGCCCCCCAACGAGATAAGCGGCGTGATTTGAAAGGTCAGTCCAGGGGCAAGGTAGTGCCTGCCCAAGAGGTAGATCGCCCCATCTGTATATGCTGGTTCGCTCAAATTGTCGAGGTAATTGTCTGGTTCCCCCGCGCCTGCCCCGCTGAAATGATATTCGATGAACCCGTAAGCCCTACCGACGAAACTGTAGTCCAGTCCTACTGACGCGCGGAGATAGTTTTCCGCCTCCCTGTCTTCATCCCCGAATGCGTTGGCGTAGACATAAGCCGCCTCAAACCAGACGCCGGCTCCACCAATCCCTCGCGCTAAGTCAAAACCCGTCATCAGGTGTTCGCGGAACCCCACCAGTGAAATAGAGAAATCGGTCTCGGCCGCATTCAGTTGGCTTCGAAGGAAGAAAGCACTCTTCTCAAAAGCCAAGTTCTCGCCGAAAACATAACCGGTATCAAACTCTCCCAACACGCCAATCGGGATCTGGACCCGAATCGCATCCACACCAATTCGGTCCTCCGTGTCCAGTTGATCGTAGGCGTAGGGAGCAATAACATCCGTTGGGTTCACGACTCGCGCACTTCCCCATGCAATGGCTTGGCGACCAACTGTTATATCGGCAAAATCTGCACCGTACGCAATTGCAGCGCGATCGAGATTCTGAAAGAGGCCGAAACTACCTGCCGGATCATCCTTACCCGGATAGATAGCAGAATCTAAATCCACTACACGATAGCTGAGTGAGTCAGTGGCAATTGCGATTGAGGGTTCAGAAAACAGCGAGGGGTCTTGGATACGGGGAGCAAAATCGTAGGAGAGGTCAAACGAGAGCGTATCGGCAGCGGTGTAAGCACAATTCAGTCGCAATCGGTTGTTCACCGCACCGATAATTGGTTCGTCCGGCAAGGGAGAAGTTAAACCTGTGGAAAAGTTTTTGTAGTATCCGCTGATGTGAAATTCATCGTCGGCAAAGGCGATGGTTGAGAGCAGGGACAACCCCCACGACAGAATTTGACAGGTGACGCATACTCTACGTTTTGATTTCGTCACTCTCAATCTGTCCATCCTTGAGCGTTATCAAACGCGTTGCCCGCTCCATCACCATTGGATCGTGGGTTGAAAATACGAACGTCATGTTTGTCTGCGCATTGAGTTGACTCATCATATCAAGCAGATCTGCACCCGTTTTAGAGTCGAGATTGGCGGTCGGTTCATCCGCGAGGATAATTGCGGGTTCAGAGACCATCGCCCGTGCAATAGCGACGCGCTGTTGTTGGCCACCCGAAAGCTGTGGCGGGTTTCGGTCCGCCAATCCTGATAGCCCGACCTCCTCAAGCATTGCTATAACGCGTCGATGCCGTTCCGTTTTGGACATACGCTGCAAGAGCATAATGTATTCAACATTCTCTTCCACTGTCAGCACAGGAATGAGGTTGTACGCCTGAAAAATGAAACCGATGTTGTCTCGGCGAAAATCGGACAACTCATTGCCACTCATGCCAGACAGCAGCTTGCCCGCCAACCAGACCTTCCCGTCCGTCGGCGCGTCCAACCCGGAAATGATGTTGAGAAGTGTAGTTTTCCCGGATCCTGACGGTCCCACCAACGCGGTAAACTCGCCCGCCTGAATCGTCAGATTTACCCCTCGAAGAGCCTCGACGGGTACGCCATTTTCTGCATACACCTTTGTAACGCTCTCTGTGACAATCACATCAGTATTCGTCAACGTTAGACTCCTCACATAAAACGTAATGCGTAAAGACAGAAGGTGTGAACATGAGCAGATAAAAATTAACCGCAGAGACACAGAGGGCACAGAGAAGAAGTAAAAAAATCTCGCTTTTCTCTGCGTTCTCCGCGTCCTCCGATTCATCGGAGTCCTCGAAAATCGGGATCTGTGGTAGGTTCTTTTCTCCCTTTCGCCCCTGCTACTTTTCGCTACTGTCGCTTATTAAAAACTCCTACGCATCGCAGTCGCTGGAGCTATTTTCGCCGCGTATCGGGCCGGGTACAGCCCGGTGATAATCGTGAAGACAAACACCCAGATCGGATACAAGATGAACGGTTCGACCGTCATGATGGGGTAGATGAGTTCCTGTATTGTCACGCCTACGTACTCAATCCCGGTGTAATCGATGCCGACTTTTGTGAATATCCACGTTAAGCCGAAGCCGAGGATAGTACCGAAAACGATGCTCACAATCGCCAACGCCCCTGCTTCAAATAGAATCAACCGTGCCATTCCAAAAGGGCGCGTCCCCACAGCACGCAGGACACCAAACTCAAACATCCGCTCATACAACGACATAAAAAGGGCATTGATAATCCCGAATACAACAACACCAAAGAGGATAACCCCCATGATGTATTTGCTGTACTTGGACATCTCAAATACGGCTTTTAATTGGGACAGGATTTCCGTCCAGCCTAACGCCTCGTTGTCATGTTGAGAATACCGCTCCCAAAATGGAAGATCTTTATCCTGTCCGTATTTTGTGTCGGTAAATTTAATGGCAATCTCATGGACACCGGAACCGATGGCAAGCATCTCTTGGGCTTTTTCCAGCTGCACAAACACCATGCCCGCCTCCATCGCTTCGTCACCGAGGCGGTAGATCCCTGAAATCCGAAACATCTCCTGAGACAAATCGCCACTTTCCGCCTGAGCAGCCGTGAGAACAACCCGATTACCAAGCGTCACCTCAAGGAGTTCCGCCAGTTTCGCACCAATCACGATATCGCGATTGTTATCCCCTTCAAAGTACGCCCCTTCTACGATTGCGTCATCGATCTTGGATAAGAATCGTTCTGTCGACGGTTGGACACCTACCAAGCTAATTGCACTGACATTCGCCGGCGAGGTAATCATCCCGAAAGCGAAGGTCCGAAGTGTGAACTGTTCAACAATTCCTTCCTGAGAGAGGTCCCCAACCACTTCATTGAGTTGATTAATCGTCATTTCGACTGCCTGCGTGTCACGGAAACCTTCCCGATGGATCTGTCCATCGCCAAGAAACGAAGCGGTGGCAGTTCTGACCATGTTCTGCTCCATTCCCATCCAAAACGCATCGGCGAAGATCAGCACAGCTAGACCGATACCAATCGCTATTGAAGCAATGATAGTGCGTCGTTTATTCCGAAAGAGATTTCTCCAAGCCAGTTTAATGAGGGTTAGCCACATGATTTTGAACCGTGAAACGTGATGCGTGAAACGTGAAAAATGAACTAATGTACTAATGAACTAAATAAGTCTCTGTTGCACGATTTCTTAACATGAGTCAAATAATTTATTCTGTTCTTCGATTGTTGTTTTCAATGGGCACGCATTGCCCTCGCTGGTAGAATGCGCGCCGCTTTCAGGGCTGGAAATATACTGACTATCGCTGCCGACAGAATGACAGTAATCGCGGGAATGATAAGGCTCCGTGCGTTGACTTCGGCGTACATCGTTTGAAATTTGATACCGCCGTAAGTAAACTCCTGTGGCATGGTAATGCCATATATCGATAGCAGATGGTTACCCGCGGTACCGAGTAGGCCACCGACGACAATGCTGCCGACGGCGATGATCAGCACTTCGCACACCACCAACCAGAAGATTTGCCCCGGTTTCGTTCCAACCGCCTTCAACACACCGTATTCGCTCGTTCTCTCCAGCACTGACATCAGGACTGTATTCAGTACACCGATAGCAACGATGAGCATGATGATAATCCGTCCGATAGCATCGCCCTGCTTGTCCGCCTGCATCGCCCGATAGAAAGCCTTGGCGACCACCTGCCATGGCGCAACATCGAGCGTTAAATTATTAAGATTGGCTTCGATTGCCTTCGTGATTTTGTGGACACGATTGATGTTTGACACAATCACAACAATTTCGTGGGACCGTCCCTCAAGCACAAGTAGCTCCTGTGCGTCCCCGATATGAAGATAACACGCCAGCCGATCTGTGATGTCGTCACCGCTTTCTGCAATACCAACAATCTTGTACAGGTCGTTGGCGATTGAACCATCAGCACCTTGCGAAACAATGACGATTTCATCACCAACCATCGCAGCAAGGTTTTTCGCAAGTCCCTTCCCTATCACTGCTTCACGCATTGGCTGCGCTGAGAGTTCCCGGCCATCAATGATTTTTTTGTCAAATCGGGTGGCTTGGATCTCACATTCTACATCAATACCAATGATTTGTACGGTGGTGCTCTTTTCGCCGACTGAACCGATCCCAGCCGAGTACACCCGCGGCGTCCACGCCTCTACCCCTTTTACGCTTCCGATGGTTTCTCCGATTGATTCATAGTCATCCATCGTTTTGTAGAGCGACGGTTTATCGAGATAGTCATTCAGATGCACCTGGATGTGCCCGATGCGGTTCTGTGTAAACATCGCAATAATGTCGGAATATACACCATCGGACCAACCGATGAACACGGACGAAAGTGTAAATCCGACCACCATTGCGAGTGCGGTTAATATAGTGCGTCGCTTTTGACGGAAGATGTTGCGGAATGCAATCTTGAGTGTCATCATGGTGTAAAATGTGAGGTGTAAAACGTAAACGAGCCAATGAAGTAATGGAACACGAATCCCCACAAACTGATTTATATCTATATGTCCTTAATTTATCTTCGCTTCTGAAGGTTTCGGCGCGTGAAGACTTTTTCGTCAATCTCTTTGTCAAATTCAGCGTTCACGTATCGCACGACGGTTTTGTGCCCCTCTTTGTTCTGCGGTAGCATCTCCATCACCGATGGTATAGTCTTCCCATCAAATGATTTGATATCTTTGAAATTCATAACTCGCATTAGATGCCCCGTTTCGTCGTAGAAATGCTGCCACGCTGGAATCAGATCAGCCGCCCGGATAGCAACAATAAGTTTGCCCCAGACAATTGGCGTGTCTTCTTTTGGCACCAACTCAATATAGAAATGATCCGGTTGGGCATCTATCGGTGTGACGAGTTCGTAGGTGTAATCGTCAAGCATCGACGATTCTTTGACGAGATCGTCATTCGTAAAATCAGACCCCATCCAAGATCCCATCATCATTGATGGCGGCACCTTCATCACCTTGTTTGTCTTGGGGAGGTAGTTCCACATCTCATTCCCGATCCGCAAGGTGGCCACCCCCTTCTCTTTTTTTGGTGACGTTATCAAGATGAAGGTCTTGTCCATTCCCTGTGTCCACACTTCCAAAGCCAAGGTTCTCTCCCAATGTGGCGTGACAATCTGCATCTCCATGTTCGTCTGGCTCGTTTCGCTGCGATAGAGCTCGTCCATCCCTTTGACGATAGCCTCGACATCAATATCCTCGGCATGGTTTTCTGCAAACGCCGGAAATTGAACGGTGAACAGGGCAAATAAGACCACCAGACCGCGCAAAACCATAAGATTCAAAGTGAGCATCGGGGTTAGATTCTTAGTCATACAAACGAGATCCCTTTCCGATAAGGATTCCCCCCATCGTCTACCAGTTTTCGGACATTTTCGTGAATGATGTTTTTAGACAACGTAAGAATATTACATCAATTGACTTCAGCCATTTGACGAACCCAAAAGGGAATAGTTTACGGTCCTTCTACCTGTTTGGTATCCCCTGCTTTCCCGTTGACACTGCGGGCAAATTCTGCTACGATGGTATTTACTCTAACCCTGAGAATCCTCCGCTGACTAGGATGTATTCAGTCAGATTCTACAAAAAAGGAAAATTCCCCTATGCGAAAAAAACGGATCATCTATATGAACGATGCGCGTCACTACTACCTATTCGTCTTTGAGCCGCCGATGGCACTGGAAGACGCTTGGGTTCCTGTTGACGAAGTTGCTGGCACAGCGGTAGATACGTTCTGCTACGGCGTCGAGCGGGGCGACGGACTATTCTATCCGTCCAAGATTGGTATGCGCTTTGGGGAAGACATCCAACCTTTTGAGCAGGCTGCGTACTGGCGCACATGGAACAACATGCAGAGCTTAATTGACCGAGGACTGGATCCGTTACGGGTTCTCATCGATCGAGCGCACGATAAGGGATTGGATTTCATCGCGAGTCTGCGTATGCCCGGCCACGGCGGTATGGATCCGGTACATCGGCTCCAGAACGGCGGTCGAGGTTTGGCGCATCAGGAGGTGCGCGACCATTAATTCGCGGTGCTGGAGGAATTGGCAACAGAGTATCCTACCGAAGGACTGGAACTGGATTTTGCGTTTCCGGGTGGCAGCGCTATCCTGCGGGATGAGGATGCTCCAGACATGATACCTATCCTGACTGAATATGTCGAACAGATCGCCGAAATGGTCAGAAGTCGCCGCGGTGATTCGTGTAATCTTGGCGTCCGCGTACTGCCCACAGAGGAGATGAACCTGTCACAAGGTCTCGACGTGCGGACGTGGTTTGAGCGCGGTCTACTTGACTTTGCGGTTCCGATGCGTTATGCCTACATGATCCTCGATCCCGACATACCCATCGACTGGCTGATTGATACGGCACATCATGCAGATGCCTCGGTCTACGGTATTCTACAACCTTATGTCCACGATGCCACGACTGGTGCACCGCAACGAGTATGGCCCACGCCAGAACAGATGCGGGCGGCTGTGGCGAACAACTGGGCACGTGGTGTTGACGGTTTATACACCTGGTTCATGCGTTGGCCCCTGGGAGAGACTGAACGTAGTATACTAACCGAACTTGGCGACCCAGAGCTGGTTTATGAGGGAAACAAGTGCTATGTTGTCGCCCGAAACCACCAAGCCAAAGACGACAAAACACATTACCCGACAGCGCTGCCCCTCGAAATTGGCGCTTCAGATGTTAGGACGCGGCATCCAATTCCGTTTTACATCGCTGATGATATCGCAGGCTCCAAGGGACGGATACGCCAGATCCGCCTCCGGATTAACATCACCGACCTTGTATCCGCCGACCGACTGGATATTCGGCTTAACGACAGGTCCCTGAAGGATGAGAGTTGCCTGCGCACCCACGGCTCAGAGATCAACGCATACGGCGGTCAATGGTTGGAATTTCAGCTGAGAGATGTGCTGCCGAAACAGGGCAAGAATCTGTTAGAGATTATTCTGGAAAAAAGGGCACACGGACTGGTAAGTCCGCTCAGGGTGGACGAAGTAGAACTTATCGTAGAATACGGTCCGTACCCTTCTGTGCTGCAGCAGGCGTCTCCGTATTAGTCCCCCACAGCAGAGAAAGCGGAGCCTTTTAGTCTCAATGTTTCATCTCAAGGAAATACCATGAAAGTCATTGAAGTCTCAGGTTCACCCCGCGAAATTGGTAACCTCACCGGTGAGACGTTGCGCGAGGAGATTCGCGAACACCTTGCTCTCTTTCCACCAAAGATTGACAGTACCCTTTGGGCACAGCGGTTTCCACGCTTTTTAGAGACACTGAAAACTTATCTACCAGCGGTTCTCGCGGAAATTGAAGGAACGGCAGCCGGCGCAGATATCCCCCTCAATACGGTTTTCCAACTGAATCTCCCGATGTACGCGAATGAACTGGTGGTTGATGAGGGGTGCACGAACATCGTATTTAAGGACGGGAAAGATGGTCCGCTCTGGGGCAAGAACAACGATGGGCTTGCCAAGGATGAGCGACGACCTGCGTGTGCGCGAGTTATCCACCGAAACGATGCAATTCCTACGACAGTTTTTACCTTCTGCGGTATGGTAGCGACCACCGATGGTATGAACGCTGAAGGTGTAGCGGTAGGACACTCCTCGGTTGGCAGCGTTTTCCAACAGAGCGATGATTTCGTCCCGATACGGCTTTGGGCTTACGAGTGTCTGATGCAGAGCCGCACGACATCGGAATTCGTGCGGCGATTGTCCCGACTCCCGACGCGAGGCAAGGGGTACAGTCACGTTGCCGTAGACGCGGATGGCGTGATGTGTTCCATTGAAGCACCATGCCCGATCGTGCAGATACGCAAGCCAGCACCGGAGACCCGACACATGAACTGCGTCAACTACTACCAGCTCCCGACGCTCGCTGATGCTGACCGTCGTACCGAAAGCGGGAAATGCAATGCCAAAGCGAGACAGTATTTTCTGGAACAGAGTCTCTCCGATTTGCCTGACTACAGTCTGGACGACATGCAAGCGATTCTGCAGCATCACGGTGACCCAAGTATCTGCCGTCACGGTGGAACAGATGATTCGCATACAGAATATTCGATGATTGGAATCCCACAGAGTCGGCGAGTGTTGTTTGTAGATGGTAATCCGTGCCAAGACACCTATCAGGAAATCCAACTGTAATCATTGGGCAATCTGACAAATGTAGCATCCCGATGTATCGGGATTAGTTTGCGGGAGGGGAGTATCCCGGTTTTATCGGGATGGCACAAAAGAACACTCCCGCGAAATAACTCTTTCAAAAAGAGGCTTACGGATGAAAATCACACAAGTTGATCTTTACGAGGTAGAAATCCCTCCCATCCCACCGATTGCTAAATACGTTCCCAAGATCTACGACATTACCCTCTGCCGCATTCAGACCGATGAAGGGATTGAAGGCTGGGGAGAGTATCTTGGCACACGATCTCTACACGAGGTCACGGCGCAGTCTTACCTCGATCAGGAGGTCTTGGCATTAGACCCATTCGCCCAGCCCGATGGGTTCGACTGCGCTTTGTTGGATATCACCGGTCAGATGTACGGCATTCCTGTTCACCGCTTTTTCGGTCAGAAGGTGCGTGACGAGGTACCAGTCTCCTACTGGTCTACCACGATGGAACCGCATGAGACCGCTGCGGAAGCAGAAGTAGGCGCACGTTTAGGGTTTACCAACCATAAACTCAAGGCACGTGCGGCGGACGTTGTGGAAACGGTGCGCCTCATCAAGGAGGTAGCAGGTCCCGATTACACCGTCGGCCTGGATCCAAACATGGGATTCAAGTACCCACACGTTGCAGCACGTTTGGCGGAACAACTTGAACCGTTCGGAACGGTTGCCAACTTTGAGGACCCGATCCTAACCCATAACTTGGATGGGTATCGCCTGTTGCGCGAGAAAACCCACATCCCCCAAGCACTACACTTGGGACCTCCGGACGCCGTCCTGGCAGCACTCAAGGCAGAGTGCATCGACTACCTGAACTTGGGTGGACCTGCCCAGCAGGTACGCAAATCTGCTGCATTGGCTGAAGCCGCAGATGTGCCTTGCTGGGTACAGATAGGGGGGCTCTGCTTGAGTATAATGGCTGCCTATTCCGTCCATGTGCAATGTACGCTGCCCAGCGCGACGCTTCCCTGCGACGAGTTGCCCCACATCCGCGTCGCCGACGTTGTTAAAGAAGGACTAACAATTAAGGCAGGGCACTTTCTGGTGCCGGAGGGTCCAGGGCTTGGTATCACAGTGGACACGGCTGTGATTGAAAAGTATCGGGTGGCGTAATGGGTATATGCCGACGCTGACGTTACCTGATACCCCATGGTCAAGAATAGTGAAATTTCTTAAAACCTGTCGTGACACCTATACCGGGAAGGAAACTCAGTTAAAGCATAATGCACAAGGGCTACGGCATACTGAGTATGCCTAGAACAAGTAGAATACAAGGAGATTAAGGCAATGCCATTGGAAACGCTTTCCTCGTTTGAAGACCAACACCACGATCAATTCATGGAGCAGGGGTATCTGCGTCTGGGGAAACTGCTGTCACCCGACGAACTGGCTGCGATCCAGCAGCGGATAGACGATATTATGCTGGGCAAAATCCGCTATGATAACATGCGCTTTCAACTTGATCCGCGGCATACAGGGACCGCTATGACACGTACCGTAGGGAACGAAGAAGCGACCCTAAACTACCGACGCATTGATGATTTGGAACAGGACCCGCTTTTTCTTGCGTACATGCAGCATCCTCTCATCCGTCAAATTACCCGTCGCTACATTGGGGAAGATGTTGCGGTTTTTCGCTCTATGTTCATGAACAAACCTGCCGAGCGTGGGACAGAGTTAGTATGGCACCAAGATATCGGGG
The DNA here is from genome assembly GCA_022826645.1 of Candidatus Poribacteria bacterium. Lineage (GTDB taxonomy): Bacteria > Poribacteria > WGA-4E > WGA-4E > PCPOR2b > PCPOR2b. The sequence goes on along the minus strand of JAJDUM010000100.1, from coordinate 39,896 downwards.
TTGGTTGGAAAATTGATACCAATCCGACCACGACGGTGTGGACCGCCTTCGATGCGGCGACTGTGCACAGCGGTTGTATGCAAATTGTGCCGGGCAGCAATAATCTGGGGATTCTCAACGAAAGGCACTTTACTTCGGAGGAGGACCAAGCGAAATATACCCGAGACGAAGATGTAATTGACTTAGAAGCGGAAGCTGGAGAGGCCATTCTGCTGCACAACTTCTTGCTGCATCGTTCGGGTGTTAATACAACTACATCACCCCGTCGAGCGTTCAGCGCAACCTATATGGATGTTACAACCCGATCGGTAGTTACGGGCGATACATTTCCGATAGTGTTCGGAGAGGACGCACTTTCTCCCGATACGGTGACCGGTAAATCCGCCGAACGCATAAAGTTCTTTCATGGATAGGACTTATGCAGCTCGTAGGGAACAACGATCGTTATTCCCTACACCCGACCGAGGATACCGAGATGGAGGGGCCATTTCAATTAACGGATTGTGTTATCGACACTGTTATCAACAACACGGGTCCCGCGGTTTTTCTGCTTCGGCGAATCGAGGAGACCCCAAAATACGCGCACTACCGTGCCCTTATTGGTCGTACAGACAGCAATCTCTCGGAGATGCTGAAAGGTTGGCTCGACTCCAATTACCGCGTTTTTTCTTTTCAATATGTTGAATCAACCGAGGCAGCGTTCAGACAGCAATGCACGATGTGGCATCAATTAGAGGGGCCCGACGGGAAGTTGGATAACAAGGAACATCCGGAACCAAACAATGGACAGGTTATTCAGTGTCCTATATGTTCGACCTGACGACTTTCAGTATAGAATTCTCACATTAATACACACCCCAAATCGTTCAGAGAAACCTCATGTCCATGTGGCTCACCGATCATCAACTTCAGCACCTACAGCGCGCATACCAGAAGCAGGTCGAATGCCCTGTGCCAACGCAGGTGATCTCCAGCGGAGAGTGCTTTCCACCACCGCAAACCCAAGAGCAGGCACAGGTTGAATTGCTTATTCAGGAGGACGCAGATCTGTACGCTCGGCGTCTGGGAATTCCTAGCCGAATCTACCTCCGCTCTTCCAGCGGTATGGCCGCTGCGTTTTTAGCGATGAATCAGGTGCACGGTGAGGTCTACAATGTAAATGTTGACGAAGCTGAGGATCTAGATGCAGCACGGGCGCGAAAAGAGGAGACTGCGGACCAATTCATCTTTGACGTTCACACCCATCACGTCCACGATGACTACAGGTGGGAAGGTCAACTTTGGATACGGGACGCCGCCCGTGGTAACAACCAATCTCAGATACCGTGGAACCCAGAACTGGTCGAACAGAAACTTGATCTGAAGTATTACAAGTTCGACTACTACCTTAAGGACATGTTCTTCGACAGCGACACCACAATCGCGCTGCTTAGCACATCGCCATCGGTCGATCCCTATAAGATACTGTTGTCCGACGATCAGATGGTTGCCACACGCAATCTGGTTAATCGCTTATCTGGTACGCGACGGATGCTGGCGCACGGAGTGATTTGGCCCAGCGTTCCTGAATATCTGGAAGCGATGGATCGCGCTGCCACGGAGCTCAAGGTGGATTCGTGGAAGGGTTACACCATCGGCGACGTTCTGGGTGCAGAACCTACCTTCGACAAACCGTGGCGCATGGACGACGAGGATCTGACCTACCCAACCTACGAGAAAGCTCAGAAGTACGGCGTCCGAAATATCTGCGTCCACAAGGGGGTGCTGCCGGTCGACTACGAGCGGATCCCAAACTGGCACTATGCGACGTTGGATGATCTGGGAAAGGCTGCCCAAGATTGGCCCCACCTGAATTTCCATATCTATCACGCTGGCTTGAAGATGTGGCGTGACGCGCGTGGAGTGAGCGAAGCATTTGAACAGACTGGACGTTTGCCGTGGATTGACGAGATGGCTACTATCCCCGAAAAATACGGTGTGTCGAATGTGTACGCTGATATCGGTCTGTCGTTCGGCGCACTGGCGATTACGCATCCGAGGCTTGCGGCGGCGATGTTGGGGATATTGGTCAAGGGGTTAGGCACCAGCCACGTACTGTGGGGGACCGATTCAATCTGGGCAGGCTCCCCACAATGGCAGATCGAGGCGTTACGCCGTATCGAGATCCCGGCAGACTTGCAGGACAAACACGATCTGGAACCGTTGGGGCCCGCAGACGGTCCAGTGAAAAACGCCATTTTTGGAATCAATGCCGCGGGCCAATACGGTATCGAACTGGATAGCGATGGCCAACCGATTGAGGACTACAAGGATGATGAACTTTCGCGTTTAAAAGCCGAGTATCTGGACGCAGGCAACCAACGCGACAATCTATTCTGGGGTTGGGTCCGAAATCAGAAGTGAATCTAAGCCATCCCCGCGCAATTGAGGTTATTGATTAAGGCACCCCGGACCTGGATTTGCACCGAGTAACCAGCAATAGGGATATGAATGCTTAAAAACACAGAACAGGATGATTCGATCCGCCCGCAGCCAAGCCACGACTCTCAACCCGCGAACCGAACGCGATGGAGAGCCGTGGTTATCGGCACCTTACTTCTTCCCGCCAACGCTTATTGGATCGCTTCCGGCGAAGCCACCTCGACGACTGTCTCCCTCTTTTTCAATATTGTTTTTATCCTATTCGTCCTGCTCCTGCTGAATCTACTATTCAAACAGATCGCCCCGCACGCTGCGCTGAATCAAGGCGAATTACTGATTGTCTATGTGATGCTGTCGATCTCCTCCGGAATTGCGGGACTCGACATGATGCGGGTGCTGATGGCGGTCTTAGTGGGACCGTTCTGGTATGCGCGCCCGGAGAACGAATGGGCGGAACTCTTCTGGCGATTTATCCCGCATTGGCTCGCGGTCCAAGACAAGGAGATTCTGAAAGGGTTCGCCGAAGGCGAGTCCAGTTTTTATGTAACTCAGGTCGTAAGGGCATGGATAACCCCCATCCTCATCTGGTCGGGGTTCATTTTTCTACTGGTATTCGGGATGCTTTGCATCAATGTCTTGGTACGCAGACCGTGGACAGAGGCAGAGAAACTGAGTTATCCAATCATTCAACTTCCGCTTCAGATGACCGATGGACGCTCCTCTTTTCTCTCGAACCGAATGATGTGGATTGGGTTTGGACTGGGGGCAGGACTCGATATACTCAACGGACTTCATTTTCTGTATCCAATTATCCCCGGTCTGGGTGGACGCCTCTACGACCTCCGTCCCTTTTTCACAAACAAACCGTGGAATGCGATAGGCTGGACACCGGTCGCCGTTTTTCCGTATGCGGTTGGACTCGGGTTCTTAATCCCGCTCGATCTCTCATTCGCCTGTTGGTTCTTCTACCTGTTCTGGAAAGCAGAGCGGATTCTCGCAAACGTCCTCGGCTTGCACTCCATCCCAGAATTTCCCTATATCGAACAACAGACCACCGGTGCGTATTTGGGGCTATTTCTCATCGCGCTTTGGATGACGCGGCACCATCTGAAGCGGGTTGTTTCCGCTGCCATCAGAGGTGTGAGTGGGGAGGCAGCGGAGGAACCGATGAGTTACCGCGCTGCACTGATCGGACTGATTTTTGTCTTCGCCGGACTTCTCTTTTTCTGCCATCAGGTAGGGATGGCACTGTGGAGTAGCTTCCTCTTTTTCCTCATCTACTACGCGATATCGACAGCGATTACACGGATGCGCGCGGAGTTAGGATCCCCGGTCCACGACCTGCATTTCTCAGGACCGGACACAACGCTGGTCAAGGCACTAGGGACTCGTGTTCTCAACGCCAATGAGTTGACCATGTACGGGCTTTTCCACTTCTTCAATCGTGCTTATCGTGGGCATGTGATGCCTCATCAGCTTGAAGGATTCAAACTGATGGAACGTGCGCGGGCAAGCCACCGACGCCTGTTGTGGGGGATGATTGTCGCAATTGCATTGACGGGACCGGTTGCATTTTGGGCTTATCTCAGCGATGGCTATAGATACTCCGGCGCTATAGGGTATGCGTGGCGGCCGTTCAATAATTTACAGTCGTGGTTATATCACCCGCTCTCCCCGAACTACGGCGCAATGGGTGGACTGATCTTCGGCATGATGACAACCCTGTTTCTAATGGTGATGCGGATGCGTTTTATCTGGTGGGTGTTCCATCCGGCGGGATTTGCGGTATCGAGCAGTTGGTCAATGAACGTGTTCTGGGGTTCAATTTTTGTGAGTTGGTTGCTGAAACTGATTCTGCTAAAGTTGGGTGGCATCAAAACGCATCAAAAGGCGATACCACTATTTCTGGGCTTGATTCTGGGTGAGTTTGTCATCGGTGGATTCTGGTCGTTACGTGGTGCTATCTGGAATATTCCAACATACCGGTTCCTGTTCTGATTGGTAAGTTGGTATTAATGCAATCAATTTACCCAAGGACTTTCGATGTTGTCCCATGAGATAAGGAGAAGATTATGAATCATTACGACGGCATTCGCAATCGGATTCATCGTCAGATGGTCCCCTTACCGATTTTGTATCGCGATGATTATTCGATTGACCATGCAGGATTGGCGCAATATGTCGCTTGGCACTTAGAGAACGACACTCAAAACTTTTGTCTGACCTTCACCTATTCCCAACTCGATTTTGTTACGAGTGAGGAGATTGTGGACGTGACACGCACGGTGACCGAAGTGGTGCGTGACGACGCGGTGTTCATCTCCTGCACAGGTGGCGGTCCCTTGCACGAGGCGATCAAGACAGTGCAAGCGTTTGAGGAAATAGGCGCACACGCAGCGTTCGTGCATCTCCCAGAACATTGCCTGCAAAACCCCTCCCACTGTGGCGAACTCTACGTAGAATACATCCGTGCCGTTGCCAAAGAAACCGAAATCCCTCTGTTGGCGGTGGCATTGCCGGTACCTTGGAGCACTCCTTCCCAAACCATGCTGCCCGTTCAGCGCTTTGAGGAACTTTGCGAAGATGAACAATTTATCGGTATCAAGGACGACATCTACATATTAGACAATCGCATGGAGTTGGTCCGTAGGTTCTCTGGACGGATGGGTATCACCGGAGGTGGCATGTTCACTCATTACATCTTCTTCCATCACTTCCCCAACCAAGGTGAGTTTGCCGGGATCTATAACCCCAAGCATGGACAACGCATGTTTGAGCTACTCGACGAGAACAATTACCTGGAAGTGATTAAGATGTTGGAGGCGGACGCACAGAGTGGCCTCACACTGCCAGACCTCCATTGGATGGCACGCAATCAAGTGGTATTTTATGGGATGGGATTTGCAGAGACCTACGCCATGCGTCCCCCAATCGCCACCGCCACTGAGGCACAGGCGAAGGCAATTATTGAACACATGCACCAAACACCGACGCTCTTTGAACGTGTAGGACGATGACTGAGAGGATTTGAAATTTCCTCAAAGCAGCTTCTCAACTGTGACAGGTAGGTCGACGCTAAAGTTCGCACGATCAACGGCTTCATCGTGTAGGATGACGACACCGGTTTCCTGGTGTGGCACACCAGCTTTCAGATGCACGGAGCGTAGACCACCGAGCCATTTGCGAGCGTCCGATACGTAGATGAGATCCCCTTCCTGAATGGAAAGTTCTTCCATCAATTCGACTGGCAGCAGTACGCGGTCGGTGTCAACCGAATCTGTACGAAGTTGGAGGGGAGAGGAAGTTTTCGGCTCAGATCGGTTGGGTTCACCACCCTTAAATATCCGCATTCCATCGGATAAGGTAGCGATGCAGAGGCCGGGGATATCTTCCTTTGGTCGCGGCTTGCTGCAAAAAGTAATACCCACACCCAAAACGACTGTGACCAGTGTACCGAACAGGCCGCGCATATATATGTATCCCTTATCGGCCGGCACACCGTGGGCGAGCGGCTCAATTAGGAAATAGAGGGATTTGTGATGGGTAACAAGGGTAAGTAGAGATCCCAAGAGGAGTGCCCAAAACGCTGCTGTCGGCGTGAAACGGGCCCAGAGGACACCCATAAGTAGGACGACAATCAGTGATGGCAGTATCGTCGTGAAGAACTTTGAGTGAGCTGTATAGATCTGATCGTCCAGTTCAAAGATGGGCACCAGCACCACCCCCAGAAGTGTTGCGCCGACAGCTGCTAAGCGAGCGGCATGGAGGTAGTATTTGTCGTCTTTTCCGGGAACAATTGTTTTCCAGATATCATTGACACCTACGGCGGAGACAGCGTTGATAAGTGTATCGAGCGTAGACATCAGTGCCGCGAGCAGCGCCGCGACGACCAAACCAAATACTCCCGGCTGGGTGATAATTTTCATCACCATGATGAAAACACTCTTCGCCTTTTCAGGAGCTTCGGGCCAACCGTAGGTCTCCATCGCCTTGCCAACCCAACCCCCGTTGCTAACAACGATCGCTGCAATAGGCATCAGGACAAGCACCATAACGATCATGGCTTTGCGACCATCATGGACGGACTTGACCGACAGGAACCGCAGAATAATACCCTGATTAATGAAAAAGAACGCCACCGTTCCTGAAAGTGCGTCGCCCCAGAACGTGCCGATGAAGTGAAAGTTTGCGGGTTCATTGAATTGAGGGAAGGGAACTTTGTGGGTCGCCGGCAGTCCGTTCCAAAACGCGTCCCAACCGCCAACGTGATTGATGCCGAGGATGAAGATACCGATACCGGCGACGAACAGGATCATACTCTGGAACAGATCGGTCATGAGCACCGACATTTGCCCCCCGCTATGCATATAGGCGAGCGAAATGATCGCTACCACCACAGCCCCTATCATTATGGGCATCCCTATGACCCGGTTCAGAACGACCGCGATCGTCTGTAGGTTCATGCCGATATAACCGACGAGATATAGCACAATCAGAATCAGAACCATGAACCGTGTTCGTCGATCGAACCGGCGCTCAAAATACTCAGGGATAGTGCTTATGCGGTTGAAATAGATAATGGGGAACCAGCCGAGCAGGAACAGCGGCATGATGAACCAGTCGTTCGTGTAGTACGTCATACTGGCAAGCCCGCTGTCGTAGCCGAGGTCAGAGTAGTTGATAAAACTGTAGGATCCGACGAGGGTGGCAATACATGACGCGGCAATCAACCACCAGACGAAGCGTTGGCCGCCGAAGAAGAAGTCCGCCGTAGACTTTGTGTATCGCCCGAAATAGATACCGCAAGCCACAATAGCTGCGAAATAGAGGACAATAACAGTGTAATCAAGTGTATGGAGTGAATCGCTCATTTGCCGGGGGGTCCCTCCACAGAATAGATCCAGATTAAGTGGATGCCAGCGAACAGGAAGAACCCAATGACGAGTATCCAGATGATTCGTCGGTCAGCACGCAGTCCTTTGTATATCGTACCGGCGCGGAACGTAAGCCAGAGCGAGAAAAAGAAGAACACTCCGCCGAATAGGTACTGATAGAACCACGCGAACCAATTGTCCGACAGAATACTCCGAGCGAATACAACAAATTGATCTATCATGAAGCGATTCCCAAAAATATGACCCCTTTTTATAGTTCGCCAAAACCCTTAATGAAGAGTTACTTGACAACCAACTTAGTTTAGTTTGGAATTATAGCACAATTCAAAAAATCGGTCAACACCCTTTTCGTCTTCACAATTACCGGATCAAAACGTCGTCTGTAATTCTATTTGGCACTCTATTTTGTCCCTATTGACTTTTTGTATTCTCAACTCTTCAGAATTCTGTTATAATTGTAGGAGGGATAGTTTGCTTCCACTAACCTGTCCTATCGGAAGCAATTGGATACAATCTACACAAAGGAAGGTAACAAGATGGCGCATCTTACCGAATCTCAAGTGGCACACTTTAAGCAAGAGGGGTATCTGGTCGTTGAAGACGTGCTGGACCCCGAACAAGATATAGATCCAGTTATTGAAGAGTACGCAGGCGTTTTGGAGCAGCTTGCCCAAGATTTGTACGCTGAAGGTGAGATATCTTCGACGTATGATGACCTGCCGTTTGGCGATCGATTGACGAAAATTTACGCTGAATCTGGCAGGGTACATGCACAGTATTTCGATTTTTCATTGCCTCAGCAGAATGTGCAGCCGGACACACCGATGTGGGTGGGACCTCAGGTTTTCGGCCTTCTCCGAAACGAGAAACTTCTCGATGCTATCGAATCGTTAATCGGATCCGAAATTTACTCAAACCCGGTGCAGCATGTACGGCTGAAGCCACCGGAACACCTCTGTCCCGTCAACGAGGACACCGGACGTCCCCAGATAGGGGCAACCCCATGGCATCAGGATAACGGGGTTGTCACAGAAGAAGCTGATGAAACCGATATGCTGACAGTTTGGTTCGGCTTGTGGGATGCAACCATTGAAAACGGTTGTCTCGAAGTTATTCCCAAGAGCCACCGTGAGGGATTGCTGCAGCACTGCATCACGAGCACCGACCTGTCTAGAGGATTTGGTCGCCACATTCCGGGCAAATTTCTGCGTGAGCCAGATAGCGTACCGATTCCGCTCAAACGTGGCGGCGTCCTATTTTTCCACCGCCTCAACTGCCATAGCTCGCTGCCGAATAACAGCGACAATATTCGCTGGAGCTTTGACCTACGCTATAACCCGACAGGTCAGCCAACCGGGCGCAGTGCGTTTCCGGGCTTCGTTGCGCGCAGCCGGTCCAATCCGGAGAGTGAATTGCACGATCCCGAGGAGTGGGCAAATAGGTGGTATGAGACGCGCAGCCGGCTCTCGGGGAGTGATGACAATCCCACCTTCCACCGCTGGAAGACGGACGATCCCCGCTGTGCTTGAGCGTAGGTATACGAGAGTAAAAGTATAGGGAAGCGGGGCAGCAAGGAAACCACTTTGTTGTCCCACTTTCCTTTGTAATCAAGTGCTCCAGGATGCTCAGGGAGGCTGGTTGGTGAAAGTTCTCGACGTCATAGCACATATTTTGAAAAAGGAGGGCGTTGAGTACCTCAGTGCCTACCCTACAACCGCGCTAATCGAGTCTACCGCAGAGGTCGGCATAAGACCAATCATCTGTCGTCAAGAACGGGTGGGAGTCGGCATCGCAGACGGCTACGCGCGGGTGACCAATGGGAATTCTCCGGGAGTGTTCGCCATGCAGAACGGGCCCGGCGCGGAGAACGCCTTCGCCGGCGTTGCCACCGCCTACTCGGACGCCGTGCCTATCCTGTTACTCCCATTGGGCCATCCCAGAGAGCGTGATGGCGTATTTCCCCAGTTTAGTTCGGTACGCAGCTTTTCAGATATCACCAAGTTCGTCGAGCAGATTAGCACTGATTCACAAGTGGGTGAAACGATGCGCCGGGCGTTCGCCAGGCTCAAGATGGGGCGACCGGGACCTGTCATGGTTGAGATCCCCTCTGACATCGCAGACGCAGAGGTGGACGCATCAATTCTTGAGAATTACAGACCCATCAAAGCCACCCTTTCCCAAGCTGATTCTCAGGCTGTCCTATCCGCAGCCCGTGCGCTGCTCAACGCAAAATCCCCTATTATCTACGCCGGGCAGGGCGTTCTATATGCTGACGCCTCTGAGGAGTTAGTAGAACTGGCGGAACTTTTACAGGTACCCGTCATGACTACCTTGGCAGGAAAAAGTGCCTTCCCTGAAAAGCATCCCTTAGCTCTGGGCAGCGGTTCAAGCGTTATGAACGGCTGCGTCTACCATTTTCTGGGTCAAGCTGACGTTGTATTTGGGATCGGCACCTCCTTCACAAAGCACAGTATGACCACCACCATCCCTTCGGGCAAGGTCTTTATCCATGCGACAAATGATCCGATAGACATAGATAAAGACTATTACACCGACTATCCGATTATCGGGGATGCCAAGTTGGTGCTGCAGCAGTTCATAGATACTTGCAAAGATCTCCAAAGCGCAAGCATCAACCAAGAAGACAACAAAGTTGTGGAAGAGATCGCATCTGTCAGGAAAGCGTGGTTGAAGGAGTGGCTGCCCAAGCTCACATCGGATGAGGTTCCCATCGCTCCCTATCGTGTGATCTGGGAGTTCATGAACAGCGTGGATCCGAGGGAGGCTATCGTCACCCACGACTCTGGCAGTCCACGCGATCAGCTCATGCCGTTCTATCAATCGGGGGGTCCACGAACCTACTTAGGTTGGGGCAAATCGCATGGGCTTGGCACCGGCCTCGGACTTAACATCGGGGCGAAACTCGCTGCGCCCGACAAATTTGTGGTCAACTTTATGGGGGACGCTGCATTCGGGATGACGGGGTTAGATTTCGAGACAGCCGCCCGAAACGGCATACCGATCCTCACCATAGTGTTGAACAACTCCACCATGGCTATAGAAACAACGCATATGGCGAGATCTCATGAACTATACGGGACACGGGATATCGGCGGGAACTACGCGGATATGGCGTTGGCTATGGGAGGATGGGCGGAACGGGTAGATGATCCTGCTGATGTCGGACCAGCAATTCTGCGGGCTCGGAAAGCCACTGAGGATGGACAAGCGTCGCTTCTTGAATTTATCACCAGCGAAGAAACTGCCTTTTCATACAGACGTCCCTTCTCGTAGCAATCTCCACTTATACTACGACCCCGCTTGGGGAACCCGCTCGTCTGAAGCCATCGGTTGTCGCCACAACGACGGCATCAACACGGCTATCAGCGAAAGCAACACAATTCCCAGCACAGCGTCAACTCCGATGGCAAATGGTGTACTACTCAGCGACGCGATCGCACCAATCATAAGCGCACCTATCGGACCCGCACCGATGGCGAGACTGATGACGCCCAGCGCACGTCCGCGCATCTCCTCCGTAGCTCGCAGCATCACAAGGGTTGATTGCATCGTTGAGAACCCCGATGTCCCGAACCCCAAAACAAATAGGACTGGAAGGGCAGCATAGTACCACCGCACCATCGAAAAACATAAGAGCATAACCAGCCCAAGCATTGACCCACCGACATATAACCGTCCATGGAACCGGATAACCCTTATTGAAGCAACGCAGATCGCACCAAAAAGCGCGCCTAATCCCTCCGCTGCGAGGAGGGTACCCATCAATCCAGGTCCAATCCGAAGCACGTCACGAGCGATGACCGGGATCATCTGAGCATAGGGAAAAAGCAGCAAATTCATTAGGATGGTGATAAGGACCGTTGCCACCAGCACATTGTCACGCTTCACATACCGGAACCCCTCGGCTAAGTTACCAAGAACATTGACCAAACCGAGCCGACTCCGGTCAGTGGGCGGCAGTTTCACCGCTGAAATCAACGCGACCGCCACGACGTAGATTGCACTGACAACAATGTACCCTCCCACCACGTCAACCGTGGTTATCAGCGCACCCGCCAACGCCGGACCGATCATACGGCTCCCCTGCATGCCGACAGAGTCCATTGCGATAGCGTTGGTTACTCCTGCCCGTCCCACCAAGTCGTGTATTGCTGAACGACGAGATGGCATGTCCAGTGCCCAACCGACGCCGGTGCATCCCATCACTACGTAGGCGTGCCAGAACCGTGCCGTTTCTGTCTTTAGCAGCACCACCATTGCAAAGGCAGCCACACAGCTGACTACCTGCGTCATAATAAGGACTCGGTGCTTATTGACTCTGTCAGCCAATACACCGCCCACCATACCAAGTATTAGGAGTGGCAGCATTCCGAAGAAACCGACCAAAGCTACCGAAAAGGGTGAATCTGTCAACTCGAGGACCAGCCAACCGAGCAGCGTCAGCTGCATCCAACGGCAAGTGTAGGCGAGGAAATTCGCGGGCCAGAGCAACCGGTAACTGCGGTTGCCAAAAGCCTCAAAAGTGTGCAAGGAGTGCCCCCTGCACATCATCAGTCGTGAGATATTTGCTATTCAATGTTGAGAATTACCTTATAGAAACCTGCTCATAATCCTTGAGAAGCTTGCTCGCCGCAGATTAACAGATTCACGATATGTTGTTATAAAGGATACTACTGCCCGCCACCGAAGAGTTTGGTGCCTAAACTCCAGATACTAACCCCTGCAAAAGCGATTTGAATCAGCGCAGATATAATTCCGCCGATCCACATCACACGGTGCGTCCGATACGCACCGGGAAGTTTAGCATTTAAGCGCAACGCTAGAACCATCATAAATGAAACCGTGAAGTTTCCCAAAGTGCCCGCAATCTGTGTGAGAATATCAAACTTTAGATCGCACCAAATAACAATAAAGGTGGAGACGAAAAAATAGGAACAGATGAAACGCTGGATTTTAGAATAATGCCATTCGCGGGAGGGCCACAGCGCTTCTAAAAATTCGTGTGATACACGGGTAATGACTTCGGGCACCGCCTGCAGAGTTCCCCAAAGTGCGGCGATGATACAGACGTAGTAGACCCAGACCAACGAGGGATGGATGTTACTCCAGACATGCGCCTGCTCGGTGAGTAGGCTCCACCCTTCAAATCGGCTTTCCAACGGATACAAAACAGCGGCACCAGATATCATAAATGCGGCCGTCACAATAAACAGAACAACTGCACCCATGCCAGCATCCCACCGTAACGGCGCGACAAGTTGTCGTAATCGGCTGACCTGTTCAGGCGCAGATGGCAGGTAGTCAATCTCATCGTGCTTGAAAGCGTAGGTGCGGATGGCGTTAATATTTTGATGTCCTGTCAACCCCCAGCGGTGCAGACCAATCCAATTGGCGTAGACGATATAACCCATCGCACCGCCGCCGACGTAAGCAAACGTTGTCGCCATTGTCAATAACGGGTTCTGACGCGCATCGTCAGGTGTCCACTCCGGAAACGATGGCAAGTGTCCAACATTTACGGATCCAATGAAAGCTTGCCAGAGATTCGGACGCACCATCAGCGTTCCGAGAATCGTACCAGTTACAAGGATTAAGCAGATGATGACCTGCTGCTTCTCCAATCTGTTATACGACATCTTTAGACTGAGTAGCAAAGCGAGACCAATGAAGGCAGAGGTGAAGACGTTTTCCCAAATCGGTTCAGGGATGGATTGGGGCACTCCGTTAAATAAAAAATGAAACAGATCCGCACACGGCTTAGCAATCGGCACCCACGCCATTGGACCGCCGATTAACTCAAGCAGCATCAGCATAAGTAACAGCCAGCCCCGTGGTCCCGGCAGCCTTACCAAACGATGTCCAATATATTCACCGCTAACGGCGGTATAACGTCCGAGCAGGTAGGTAAGAAAAACGCCTTTGACAATGCAGCTTAAAAGCACGAGCCACAGGAGATCGTAGCGTGCCCAAGCACCGGTGCGGACGACGACAATCGTTTCGCCGGCACCGATACTGACCGATGCTACAATTGCAGCGGGTCCAAAGACGGCCATTAAACCAAGCAGTTTCCGCATCGACCACGGCTGACCAAAAACGCCGGTAGCAGGTGGTATTTCGACCGTACCTATCTCCTCTTGATCTTCATCGATTGTTTGTTGTTCCTCCATAGCTTCTCCTATTAGTCAGGGATGAGATATAATCCGGATAATTTTCCTCGGCATTCCAGTGAGATTAACGGACCACCTCTTATCGGAGCAAATTCTGCTCCTTCATCATAACCCGTTAGATTCTATTTCGACCCAATTTTCGCAGCCAATTCGTCATAGCAATGAACCTTTCGCTTGGCGAATTGGACACACCAACATTATAATGACATCGTGGAAAGTGTCAACAGAAAATGGATTGGCGAAGGTCCTATTATCCGAGGATGCAGGTCATCACTGTGAGATAATCTCCCCCACATCTACCAGATAAATCTGCCGTGAACCTTCGTGCACCGAATCGAACGTTATCACTCTCCCATCGGAGGACCAACGTGGATGTAGATCACACCGGATGTCGCCTGTAAACATATCTTCGGAATAAAACTGTCCCAGCATAACCTTCCTTTCTCGCCTGATGTCATAGAGCATTAGGTCTGCAAGACGTTGTGGGTTTTTCGGGTAGGTATCACAGACAACCCAATTTCTGTCCGGCGAAAAACTGGCATGACCGTCCTGTGGGAGAATGCCTGTCCCGAACGGTTTAAAATCTCCCTTGCCGTCCGTAACTTCCAAGAACTGCATCCCGCCCATGACATCGCTGGAGATTAAGATGCTGCTTTCGTCCCGCCAATCAAAGTGGGAAACTTTATTTCCAAATGGGATCTGAGGGGCTAGATTTGAACCATCAGGATTCACTGTCCAAAGCGATGATAAGAAACCATCTCCATATCTGAGACGGCAGAAAAACAGAATCCGCGTTCCATCCGTGTTAAAAAGGACATGATTAAACCAAGCTACCCCATCTGGTATATCCAGGTTCTGACTTTCTCGAATCACATCAGCGATCGATAACATCAGATTTGAACTTCCATCCCTTAAATCCAGTAGGAATAAGCCATCGTCTGTGGGCTGTGGCTGCACACTGTCTGGATCCATTTCGTTTGCGTATCCAACCACAGCGCGACAATGCGCCATGCGGGCGAAGTTCAATCCAATTGCAACCGGTTGGGTCGGTGAGAGTGCAGCAACCGCACCGTGAATGGTTCGGGTTTCTCTTGTTTGGAAGTTAATTGCCCTCGAAACCAGTTCTTCATCTTCCCAATCGTTAAACGTGAACTCGTTCCCAAAACCAGCATCAATCCAGTGCATCATGCTTCCTTGCTGTAGATTGAAGGCACTCGTGGATGCGTATGGAATAAAGGCATGGGTCTCCCGGTCTATCAACCCTACCGATGCGACATCTTCAACAACTGGTCGATGTTCGTGGAAATTAGTTTCAAGCGACAGGTGGTATCGCCGTGATGGATCCCACGCTTCAATGCCATAGTATCCGTAGAAATGATGTTTCGGGGGCGATGAAAGCCGATCAATAGTAATCATAGATTCCTCCGCATGTCTGAAAAGAGGTTGAAGGCTAAGATAATACATGATAACATCAAAAGCAACGATATTCACCGCCTGTTCAGCAATCCAACAGCTCAGAAAATAACACAAATATCCCCGATTCAAAGGAGCGACTTCAAATGTCAATCCGCTTAACCCTTCTCGGAACCGGTACGCCAACGCCACTCCTTCACCGTGCGGGTTCCAGTTATCTGGTATCACTGGATGAGGAGATGTTTCTCTTTGATTGTGGCCCCGGTTGCGTCCGACGATTACTGGAAAAAGGCGTATCACCGACCCATATTACACATCTATTTCTCACCCATCTGCATTATGACCACTGTGTCGATTACGGTTATCTGGTGTTGTCGCGTTGGGACCAAGGGGTTGGCAAAATTCCAGAGTTACGTGTGCATGGGCCTCCAAACACGGAGAGGATGACCAAATTGCTCTTCGATGAATCTGGTGTGTTCGGACCGGATCTGGCAGGAAGAACCGAGCATCCCGGCAGCCACTTCATCTATGAAAAACGGGGTGGTGTATTGCCACGCGAGCGGCCAAACCCGACTGTGACCGAGGTCGCTGACGGAGCGGTGATGGAGTGTGCGAATTGGCACATCAAGGTCGCAGAAGTCGTCCACTGCCAACCCCAACTCACCTGTCTCGCCTACCGCTTGGAGGCGCAAGGATACTCAATCGTCTTTGGTGGTGATACGGGACCAACAGAAAAACTCACCAAACTCGCAGCGGGGGCGGATGCGCTGGTGCACATGTGTCACTTTATCAACGGGGTTGTTACAGATCCCAGATTGACAGGATGCTGTTCAGGACATTTGGACGCAGCGCGCACAGCACGGGACGCTCAAGTCAGCACACTGGTTCTGGTCCACCTAACAGAGCAGGTTGCACGTCCCGGGATACGTGAACGTCTGCTGTATGAGGCGGGACAGATTTTTGAGGGTAATATCATCTTCGGAGAGGATTTACTTGATATACCACTTGATGGGATAGAAGCAGAATTGATTCAGTAGGTATTGGTATAGTTCTTGAGAGAAAAGAGGGGACGAACTGGAGCCTGAGCCCCGATAGATTGAGATTTCGCTACGCTCAACCTGTAATCTCAATGCCGCCTCTAGTAACTATAGAGGAGCGCACAAAAAAAGCCCTCGACCGTTGCCGGGAATCGGCGGTCAAGGGCTTTTTTATTGAATCGAGTCCGAGACGGTTTCATTGATCTTTGTTCGGATTCGCGGAAGGAATATCGGGTTGCTTAAACTCCGGCTCATCAGCAATGTGGGAACCTCTCTCCCTCAACCGCTTTAGCCCTTCCTCTCGTCCATAACGTTCTATCAACCGTTCTTCCGTCTCGTAACGTTTCTTTACATTACTTTCTTTTTGGGATGATGTGGGTACTTCCGCTCCATTGTCCTTCAAAGAGCGGCGCGACTCAACAGACGTTTCATCGTTAGAAACAGAAACGTCCTGAGTCTTGGTGACTTCGGTAGCCGAACTCGTAGATTTTTCTACTGCATTAAGCGAGTTAAGGGTTTGATCTATTGCAGTGTCCGAAACACCTGCTTCTATTAGGAAGTCTTTGATTTCAGCTTCCCCTCCTAAATCACCCCAATCCTCGCTAGAAGACTCTATCGTATATGCCAGTGTCCCTTGTTTTAGCCTGGCTTCGACTTCTTCCATCGAGATTTTATGTCTTGCAGCTATAACCATTTTGATCCGGTAATCCCGTCGATTTACCCCTTTTGGGTATTGAAAATTCTCCAAGACAACCTGCCTAGGAGCACTCAATTTTTCGTTATCTTCCGGATAACTGATATATCCCCCTTCGATGGGTGGACTCCCTTTTGGGAAGGGAGCTAAATGAACTTTCCCGTCAGGGGTTGTAACCTCTCGAAACTCTATTTGATCCATGGGGAGTAGGACCAGATCTTCTGTTACTGTAGGCTGTTGGATTTCCGGTTTATATTCCCACCTATCTGTCGGGAGAGGCTTAGTTGGACTAGGACTTGCCAACGGTTTCCTAGCCAATTGACCATTAAGCCTAGCTACCTGCGGAGTTTCGTTAATTTCAGGGTTAGTCCACGATGGTATTATCTCTTCCGTATGCTGTTGATAAAGAAAATATCCCATGCCCGCAAAGAGAATAAGCATCACGGCGATTGAGAGTGCAAACAAACGACTAAACATGGCAATCCTCCTTATTTTGCCCTGAAGTAAAGACAATCTGGCGATCGTCGGGCGACCAGTCGGGTTGCATATTCGAGCTTCCATTATGGGTGAGTTGACCACGACGAGAACCGTCCGCGTTCATCGTCCAGATATTGTTTAATGTCAACGCGCCCTTGTTAATCAGCACGGTTCGGAGGGGGCCAAACTCTGGGAAAGAAGGGATCTGTACATGGGTCTCCGTGCTTTACATAGGGCCCGAGTTGGGCACCGATCAGATTATCTCTGCCATGCTTATTATAGGTCGTTCCGCCGGGCATCATGTTAAGCGCAATCGAAAGACGCGGTGCTTCCGTCCGATTGGGACCCGAACCGTGGAAGGTCAATCCCGTGTGGAAACTAACCTGCCCCGCTTTGAGTACACAAGGCGTTTCTACCCACCGACGGTCACCGTGGGAAAATCTTTCTGCCGCAACGTGTAGGTCCTTATTCGCAAAACCGTCAGCCTCTTTGATTAGTCCCCATTTATGTGATCCCTCAACGAAACACATGGCTCCGTTGGAAAGGTCGGTGTCCTGCAACGCAATCCAAGCGGTGCAGAAGGTGGTGGCGTTGAACATGGTCCAGTGGGCAGCATCCTGATGCCAACCAACGTTGCCGTCTGGAACCTCTTCACTCGCGGGACTGATCCCCGGTTTGTAGAGGATCTGGTCGTGAACCAAACGCATCTCTTCCGTCTCCATTAGTTGGGAGGCAAGGCAACCGATCTCGTTGGAACAAATCAATTCACGGATTCTGGCGTTCACCCACCAGCCGTTGACCACATGTACCAATTTTGAACTTTGCGGGTCAAATTTGGGTGGCTGTCCCCAGTGCATTGAATCGAAATCTCGCTCACCACGAATGGTGCAGCAGACCGCATCGCGCAGCTCCCCCACCGCTGCATCGTCGAATAGCTGAGGAGCAATCCAAAAACCTTGATCGCGATATGCAAGTCGATCTTCTGCCCGTAGTTCAACTCCGACCGTCTGAGTTTTCATGTATCTGCTTTAGCCGTTTTTGGGTGAGCGGTTACACAAATGCAAAGACGCGCGTCGGGGCACCGGAACTTCGCGCTAATTTCAGCGGTGCAATCGCTACGTGAAAGTTTGTCGGTAGCTCACTTAGATTACAGAGATCTTCGACCTGCGGAATGCCAGCACCGAGAAAAACGAGATGTGCTGGCGGTAACCCATCATGCTGCGGAGGGTGTCCGGCCATCGAGTCGATGCTGCAGGCATCTGTCCCAATCGTTTTGATCTCTTTCTGAACCAAAAGCCTTGCTGCATCTTCGCTGAAACCGATCCATTGACGATTGAAACTATCCTGGTATGCATACCGATCCATGCCGGTCCGCATAAAGACGATGCTGTCCGCAGGGATATCGCCGTTTTCGGCAATCCATTTTTCGATGTCTTCTGCGGTTACGGCATCACCCGGCTGCTTCAATTCCGAAAGGTCTATCAGCACCGCAGCTCCGGTTAATTTTTCCTGCGGGATTTCAGCGACTGTGAATCCCTCGGCATACATCAGGCAAGGCACGTCAATATGTGTCGCACAGTGCCCGGACAGATCTACCCGGCTCTCAAAGTAACCATCATTTTCGATTGTTGCTGTATCATAGATGTTAACAGGATCGATCGGAAGTTCACGTGGGCTGTTCTCATCCACTGTGTAAGAGAGATCTATTACCTTTTGGACATTGATTTGCATTGTTATTCCTTTGTTTATATGTTAGCCGTTCGGCAAAGTAGAAAATTGAGCATTCTCAACTTTTTTCTTTATTCCAAGAGATTTGACGATTTTGGTTCTGTGACGTTACAAAATAAGTTCAGGTTTATTTTTTAGAATATAGAAGAATACCGACTCTGTTTAATTGCCGAGTGATAGATATCCGTTAATCCTACTGATGGATATACCCCCAATCCAAGACCTTTTCCCCGCCTTCCGGTCAAACCGATTCTTTGCATCTGAGAGCGTTCCGTCAACCCACAAAGTCACGGTATCTCCCTGCCCGTAAGACAGTTAGAAAAATACGCAATACCGTTGCTTAAGACCTACTCGCTCGGTCAGTCACGGAGCACCACCGTGTCCTCATCAGCAACGGAAATACAACCTTCTGTGCTTCCGGCGTACCGATGCGATACAAGGCATGGACTGCATCGCCGCGTACATACATGTTTCCATCAGAAAACACCGCTTCCAACGCACTAACGGCATCCGCTGCGTGGGGACCAATCCGCGCCAATGCAAGGGCTGCATCCTGCCGAACCCGTTCATTCTCATCTCGTAGTGCTGCGCTTAATGCGGGGATGGCTGTTGACTCCCCTTGACTGACTGTCCCTAGCGCTTCCGCTGCATGGTAACGAACCGTCTCCGATTCACCTTTTAACGCCGCCACCAATGCGGAGGCAGCGGCTTGTGCGGGAGAACCAACATCCCCTAACGCCTCCGCTGCGGTCTCACGAACCTGCGAATTTGGATGTCCCAAACTGCCGATGAGCGGGTCAACCGCAGGCGCACCTATCGCACTTAACGCATAATACGCATTTCGGCGTATCGCCTCGGATTCGTTCTCGAACGCTTTCATCAACGCAGGGACCACCGACGCTCCAAATTCGCTTAGCGCATAAGCGGCCCTGAGACCTATTGACTCAGAATCATTTCCCAGCCCTTCGATAAGTTCCGGTACAGATTCCATCAATTGACCGTTACTTGGTGTATTCCCGTTCGTCTTCCCACAGTGCCAATCCCAAACGTGCTCGAACATCTTTTGATGCTCACCGTTACCAATCGGCTTACTTTGCTCCCAATCAGTGGTTTCACTGTTCCATGAAGGGGATTGCGGCTCTGACATGCGTGCAAACAGGAACTTCATCATGTAACGGTTCTTGTCGGTACGATTCGGCATGGCACGATGCCAAAGATCATAATTCACAATCGCCACTGTGCCGGCTTTGCCACAGATCGGGAATTCATCGCTGACCATTGCGCCATCAGGGGTATTATAGTAGTGGCTCCCTGGAGTGATTGCAGTGGGACCTAGTATCACAGGCGTATCCTGTGGATAGTAGAAGACCAACAGTCTGCGCGTGTGATGCGACCATTCTTTACCGCTATCTTGGTGCATCCGCTGCCCCTCACTCTTTGGTTGATTGAAATGGGCATGGCGGTGGGGCTGCATGTAGTAATCCTCGCCCAAAACGCTGATCAACCCACCGGCAACTCGCTTATCATCGAAGACTGCTTGAATCTCAGGGATCCTGGGTAATAGATTATTCCCCGGATTGCCCTCATTCTCAAATAGTATTTCGGTCTGATTGTAAATGAAATCGTGAAAACTTGCCGGAAGTTCTGTGTTGACGATCACATAACCGTTAACGATGAAGTACCACATCTGCTCGTCAGTAAGAAGGTATTTCTTATCTATCATTTTCTGTTCTTTCCTTTTGGCTGTAAATCTGTCCAATTTGTGGTTCGATAGTATCGGAAACTCTTCCCGACTCGTCGCGAGATTCGAAGTAATATGCCGACTACTGCAGCATCGGTCGGGTTGAACAACACCAATAGCTTGCAACAATTCTAAAAGAATCAGAAATTTTTCCTGAACAAAATACGAGGTTCAGCGTCTAACGAATTGACCGCAATTTTTTGCTCGATACACCAGAGAGGAGAGCCGGATGAAACGTCAGCGCACTATTTTATTGATGTGCTGTGCTATGAGCGTATTGTACTTCAGCTTGCAGCCCGCATACGCGCAGGTTAAAAACCCTAAGACCGGAGCTAAAAAGCGCGTAAACCGACGGGCGGTTGAACAACGGGACAGCAGTGCAGATTACTATCGCGTTATCATTGAAAACAACCTATTCCGTCCGTTAGGTTGGCAACGACCAGACCGTACCCCCGACTACGCGCTGATCGCCACATGGATCGGAACACGCGGAACCGTTGCAAAAGCACTCGTCACGGAACGAAGGTCCAACCAACTCTATTATGTCGCCAGAGGGGAAAAGGTTGGAGACGCAATTATCGAAAAAATTGAAGCGAACCAAGTCAGTCTCAAAGTTTCCGATGACATTATAACCCTCAAAGCAGAAGGAATGCAGTTCCTCAGCGGTTCAAGCCGTTCAGACGACAAACGGGGTGAAGGTGGAGAGTCCGCGGATGGTGGAGAACAATCCCGTGATGAGCGCAGAGGCGAAAGAGCGGAACGACGCGGGGGAAACCGGGAGCGCGACGCGTTGCGTGAGTGGCTGCGTACCGCCTCACCGGAGGAACGTCGTCGAAAACTCGAAGCAATCCGACGGGAGCGTGGTGGCGGCGGCAGACGTGGTGGCGGTGGCAGACGCGGTGGCGGCGATGATGCAAAAAAAGACGAGGAGAACTGGGACGAGATAAAAGGCAAATGATACAAGAACCGCCGTGGACAACTGTAGGAGTTATGCGGTGCAGCTTGCAAGGGCGCAGTATGAATGAAACGTGATTTATCCTCCTGATGAATCTCCCCCTTAACATCTATTCACCTACCTCTCAGCCAAGTCAATGTCTCCCATATGATAGTATCCTCTCAACCGACACAGTCAAGTATTTCCCTTCCAACATAGCTACGGCTTAATGCGTGCTTTCTCGGTTCGTCAGGGGACACCAGCGAGTCCGCATCAGAAAATGAAGTAAAGTCTCCTTTGCTGCCGGCGTACCGATGCGATATAAGGCATGGACCGCATCACCCCGTACATACCGGTTCTCATCAGAAAACATCCCACCCAACGCATCAACGGCATCGGTCGCGTGAGGACCAATCCGTGCCAATGCAAAGATGGCATCCCGCCGAACCCGTTCATCCTTATCCTGTAGCACCGTGCTTAGTGCACGACCCGCTATTGACTCCTGTTGACTGACTGTCCCCAACGCTTCTGCCGCACGGGAACGGACTTCCTCTGACTCATCTTCCAAGGCACCCACCAATTCCGGAACCGCGGGTTGTGCGGGCTCACCAATATCTCCTAACGCTTCCGCCGCGGTCCCACGCACCTCTGAATTTAAATGCTTCAAACGACCGATGAGCGGATCAACCGCAGGCGCACCTATCGCATTCAGCGCATAATACGCATATCGGCGTACCGCTTCCGATTCGCCCTCAAACGCTTCCATCAATGCCGGCACTACCGATTCCCCAAATTCGCTTAATGTATAAGCCGCACTGAGACCCATCGCTTCAGAATCATTTCCCATTGCTTCGATAAGTTCCGGTACGGATTCCGTAGACTGACCGTTGGTTGGGATATCCCCATTCGTCTTTCCATAGTGCCAATCCCAAACATGCTGAAACATCTTTTGGTGTGCCGTATTACCAATCGGCTCCCAATCCCTCCTTTCACTGTTCCATGAAGGTGACTGCGGCTCTGACATGCGGGCAAATAGGAACTTCATCATATAACGGTTCTTGTCGGTACGATTCGGCATACCGCGATGCCAAAGGTCGTAGTTCACAATCGCCACTGTGCCCGCTTTGCCGCAGACCGGAAGTTCGTCGCTGACAGTTGCTCCGTCAGGGGTATTGTAGTAGTGACTCCCCGGCACGATTCCGGTGGGGCCGAGCTCTATCGGCGTATCTTGCGGATAGTAGAATACCAACAACCTGCGCGTGTGATGTGACCATCGTCTGCCACCGTCTTGATGCATCCGTTGTCCATCACTCTTCGGTCGATTAAAGTGGGGATGGCGATGGGGCTGCATGTAGTAGTCCTCACCCAACACACTGATTAACCCGCCGATAACCCACTTATCATCGAAGACTGCTTGAACCTCAGGGATTCGAGGCAATAGGTTATTCCCCGGATTCCCCTCTTTCTCAAATACCTCTTCTGTCCGTTCGTAAATGAAATCGTGAAAACCCGCAGGCAGATCGGTATTTACGATTACATAACCGTTGACAATGAAGTGCCGCATCTGCTCGTCAGTGAGCAGGTATTTCGTATCTACCATTTTTCTGCTTTTCCTTTCGGCTGTGATTTTGTCCGCAAAAGTTGTCTCAGTCACGAGGACATCATTTATCCTCACAGAGAAGCAAGGTCAACCGGTTCAATCTTTAAATCTTCGGTCAAGTAACCCGCTTTGATATCTGGTGAATGTTCAAAAATAAGTAGCCAATTTTCCGCCTGCGCCTGTTTCAATACCCGTTCCTTGTTTTTCATTGCAGTCAACGCGTCGAGATCGAATCCCATGACGTAATGCGTCTTCAGGTGCGAAGGCGTCGGAACCAAGTCCGCCAGAAAGCACGCGGTCAGCCCGTTGGATTGCACCTTAACGATCTGATGGTTCGGTGTATGTCCCGGTGCGGGCAGTATCGTCACGCCGGCAGTCACCTCTTTATCCCCAGAAATAAGCTCGATCTGTCCCTGTCTTTCGAGCGACTCCCAAGTGTATGGGAGATAGCTGGGTTTGCTGCGCGGGTCGGGTTCCTTCGCATACGCCAACTCACCTTGATTGATGTAGTAGACAGCGTTCGGAAATGTGGGTTTGAATTCTCCGCTTTCTTCTCCGTTCCGCGAGTCTTCGACTTGAAAACAGTTCCAGCCAACGTGATCGAAATGTAGGTGGGTTAAAATGACTTTGTTGATATCCGTTACCCTTACGCCTGCTGCTGCGAGGCTTCTCAGCAGATCTACCCCCGACTTGTCAACACCATACAGAAAAGCGAATTTTTCATCATAGGCGTTTCCAAGCCCGGTATCCACCAGAATATTCTCCGTGGGCGTCCGAACCAGCAGACAGTTTAACCCCATCAGGATTCGGTTACGGTCATCGGCAGGGTTTGTGCGTTCCCACAGCACCTTCGGTATCGTACCGAACATGGCACCCCCGTCCAACCGGAATGTGCCGTCGCTCACCACAAAAAGTTCAAACTCACCAAATTTCATAAAATAGCCACCTTGGTTCAGGTCTAATTTCTCAACGGCTTCCCTGTTTTGAGGGTGTACTCGATCCGCTGATGTGTCTTCTCTTCACCACAGAGCCCCAGAAATGCCTCCCGCTCCAGCTCAAGGAGATAATCTTCGGAAACATACTGCGGGGTGGTCAACTCCCCGCCGCAGAGGACAAACGCAAGCTGATTCAAGATTTTCACGTCGTGGTCGCTGAGTCTCCCAGCACGTTGCGCCAGATCGATTTCTGATCTCAATGGGTCAAGTCCCGTTCCACCCAACACAAGTACTTCTCTCGGTTGAGGTTCCTGATACCCTTCTGCTCCCATCGCTAACACCAGCTGCTTGGCATCCTGCAGGTGATGCGTCCGATTGATCGAAACAGTGTCCGTCTCGCGGAGGTAGCCGAGCTGCTTTGCGCCCGCAGCACTCTCAGACACCTTGGCGTAGGCAACGGTCTCAAAGGCACGTTTAACGTGTGGAAATAGTTCAACGTCCGCATCTAATGGAACATCCTCTAAGCAGCGGATAGCCATCTCCTTTACGCCACCCGCAGCGGGGATCAGTCCGACACCCACCTCGACCAGACCGATATAAGTTTCGGCGGCAGCACAGACACGGTCTGCGCCGAATGCTATTTCGCATCCGCCACCCAAAGCCATGCCAGCGGGGGCAGCAAC
Source organism: Candidatus Poribacteria bacterium (assembly GCA_022826645.1). Taxonomy (GTDB): domain Bacteria; phylum Poribacteria; class WGA-4E; order WGA-4E; family PCPOR2b; genus PCPOR2b. The sequence continues at coordinate 15,150 of JAJDUM010000100.1, read as the reverse complement.
TACCGGCTTCGGGGAAAGCCTGAATCGCATGTTCGCCCGTTGGTAGGCGGAGATCATTCCTTCAAGTGCCTCCCAATCCCCGTTCCGCGCCCGCTCAAGCATCAAGGCAAGATTCGCACCGACGGAGAAGTTGTCTGCATGATTCCCGATGACAAGTCCCTTAAAATTACGTTCCACCTCATCAAGCGCTTCAAACATCATCTCAATGCTTGGGTTATCAATCGTATTCATCTTGCTATGAAATTCAAGGCATAGGACCCCATCGCCCATGTCGGTGAGGCTTGCGTCTGCATTGGATTTCACAGGCTTACTTGTGGACGATGTCTTGTAGAATGAAGTACGTCCCGATTCCAGTAGATTCTCCACAAGCGGTGGAATGGCATAGTTCTCGGATTTTATTCGTGCAGCAGATTCCGGCACACCGATCGCGTCCCACGCTTCAAAGATCCCAAGTTCCCAGTTGAACCCCCACTTCATTACCTTATCAATACTCTCCAGATCGTCGGCGATTTCGGGAATACGTGCCGCCGCATAGCACATCGTATGACTGAAGCATTCCCACGCAAACCGACCCGCTCTGTCATCGCTGCAAATCAGTGCCTTCAGACGTTCCCCCGTGTCGGCAATTCGTCTAATTTTACCGATAGAATCAAACTGCACCTCCGAACGGGGGACGTATTCAAGTGTATTGTAGTCCAGCGTCCAGATCTCGCTGCCATTTTCGCCACGGCGTCTCTGATAGAAGCCGCCCCCCGTTTTCTCGCCGTGCCAACCCTTTTCAACCATCTGTAGAATAAAATCGGGCACCCGAAAAACTTCGCGCCGTTCATCGTCGGGCGCATTCTCGTAGACATTGTTTGCCACATCCACGAGCACATCAAGCCCAATAATATCTCCCAAGCGGAAGGTCGCGCTGCGAGGACGCCCCATCGGGGGACCCGTAATCGCATCCACCTCATCAATAGTATACCCCTCCTCAAGCATCAGATGGATCGCGTGCATGATTGAGAAGATGCCGATCCGATTGGCGATGAAGTTTGGTGTATCCTTACAACGGACGACCCCTTTGCCGAGCGTGTGTTCCGCAAAACCGGAGATGAATTCAATCAGATCCGGGCGGGTTGCCTCCGTCGGAATGAGCTCAATCAGGTACATATAGCGTGGTGGGTTGAAGAAATGTGCCCCGAGAAAGCATTCTTGATAATCCTCCGAGAGGTCTTCAGCAACAGTGCGAATTGAAATCCCGGACGTATTGGAACTCACCAGTGTGCCGTGCCTGCGGTGTTGGTCAATCCGCCCATGAACCTGCTTCTTGACATCAAGGTTTTCGACCACCGCCTCAATAATCCAATCCGCATCCGCCAGCCATTCGGCGTGATCATGAAAGTTACCAACCCGAATTAACTCCGCGGCATCAGAGACATAAAACGGCGAGCGAGTTTTCGCACTTTTCATCCGGTCCAGAGCCGATTGTGCGATCCGATTCCGTACAACGGGACTGTCGAGCGTCAAGCCATTGGCACGTTCTTCGGCGGTCAGTTCTGTGGGTGGGATATCCAGCAGATCGCACGGAATTCCAACGTTGGCGATGTGGGCGGCAATCTGAGCGCCCATTGTCCCCGCTCCAATCACAGCAATTCTCTTGATTTGGCGATATTGACTGTTTCGCAAGAGATTATCCTTCCTTCATAGTATACGACAGAAACCGAGTTTTTTCGGAAAAACTCGGTTTCTTTTCTCGCTTTACACTTTACTTTTTATATGAACCTTGCTCTTTTGGGCTAAAGGACAATTAAGTTGGCAATTAACTATCCCTGTTATAAAATATCAGTAAGAATTGGAAGGGTTCAATTTCTGCTGGTAATTTGAAAGCGTATGTATAATAAGGACTTGTCATGAGCTGGCCACAAACTCTTTCCCTTATTGCCACCATTTTAGTCGCCACAGGTCTGATAATCACTGTAGTCAAAATGGGTCTATCTGGCGTTAATAAGAGAGTCGATGATGTTATGTTACAACTCTCTGAGATAAGAAAGACGCTTATGGGGCTTGCTGTTCCAATGGGTAGTAATGAGGAAAAAGATGAGTAATTAGACTTATGCGTAAGTCCTATCTTATCAGATAAGAAACTCCTCAATTACCTCGTCAATTTCGTCCATGAGTCGAATTGTTTCTGCCACCGCAACCAAAATACTCCGATACTGCCTAACCTCATCATAACTTAACGCCGAATCCTTCCTATCCTTCAGCCACTTTTCACACACCTGATGTGCACCTACTTCATATTCCCATACGTCTGCTGGCACATCTGTGAAATGCTGGCTCGGGTTGATCCAAACGCTGCCGTCCACATAGCGGACCTGTGAAACAACCCCTTCTCCTACGCCTTCAAATCGATGGCGCGGCGGCTCCCCGCTCCCGGTAGAAGCGATTTGCGATTGTGCCCCTTTCAGCAGATGCCAGTCAATCAACTCACCCCCCAACACGCTAAGTTTGCGAAACTGTTCAATGTCGCGCGGTAGGGGGATGCGCGGGAATCCATGTTTCAAGAAGTCATAATATCGTTCACGGTAGATGGGACTATACAGGATCGCATAGATATAGGCGAGGATCTCCTCCGGCGAAACGCCTCCGGGGAGTCCTGACCGCGTCGCTTGTGGCAACTCCAACCTCTCTGAGAGCACCTTGAGAAAATCTGGTTTGAAGTTAAGTAAACGTTCTGTAGCGAGCTCCAATTCCTCCGAATCGGGATACAGGTAGAGCGGGAACACATGGCCGGATTCGCTTCCTCTATTTGAGACATAACGATTTTCTGTAATTTTATCGGTTATCAGAGCATGTTGCCATATAGGGTTTGAGACAACACGGCAGACACAAAGAGCGAGGTTGTCCTTTCGTAGATGGCGCATAACATTATGGCGCGGTGTCATGTGAAACCCGGCCGACCGCCCGGTGTAGTAGGTCCAGCGCGTGTCAAAGGGACGATAGTGAATCGGTGCTATGTGCTGTTCTACATCGGGATGATTCTGGAGATCCGCTTGGGCGCGATGAACTTTCCAATCTCGGCTATCCTTTCCCAATTTGTATTTCTCCCGTGCGTCCGCTTCAGGCAGTGAAACAAAATCGACTACAGTCTCTTGTAATGTTTCAGGAGTCCGATGGAGTGTCAATTTATCCCGTCCGGTGACAATCGCAACCGAACCCATTTGAAAGATGTCCGTAATCTCCCACCCTGCTTCATATTCCGCGCGCAGTTCGGGTGCTTGTGGCACAAAAAGATAGTCGGGTAATGTTGGTTGAAGTTCGCTCCACGCTGTATTTTGGAAATCGGTTTCCGACAGCCTCCTATATTTTTCTTCCCGGCTCCCCCACATATCCGTGTAATAGACCTCCGCGGGGGCAAGATTATCGCGTTGCTTGACGCACAGCAGGATAGAAACACCTTGCACGATGTCAAACACATTTTCATCTCTCTGCCCCGTCGGGGCAGCTTCCCTCTTTCTACTACTGCCGTGCAGATTGAGCAGGTAGATGGCGTTGAAACTGTCCAACAAACTCCTTCGCATCCCGCGAAAGATCGGACCGTCAAGGAAGCTATTGTTGACAATATAGCCGATAACCCCTTCGCCGTTTTTATCAATCCGCCACTGTGCCCACCGGATAAACTTTACATAATCCCCTTGAAGTGCTTTCGAGTTCCTCTCACCGAGCGGCTGACCATCCACCTGTTTGTAATCCTCAATCAGTCCTCCAATAAAGGTGAACTCCCCATCGCTATCGCGGCTTGGATTCATGGAGTGACGGGGATAGGGTGGATTGCCGAGGATGACAAGGAGCGGTTCGTCCCGTTTCACTGAAACCGCCGCGTTCGCCTCATCGGAGATAAACTCTGCAAAGGCGTACAACTCCTTTTCTATCGGTTCCTCCAGCGTGTTGGTGAGATAAACACGGAGACGTTCCGTTGACCCCCAACCCTGCGCTTGGAGAAACAGGCTCAGTTTCAGATGGGCAATGGTATATGGCGCGACCAACATCTCAAAACCGAAGAGCCGCTGCACCAGTTGTGGATCGTTAATGTACTGATGCCACTCCCCGGTGCCGTAAGTGGTCACGATGTATTCACTGATTTGGCTCAACACCGCCAAGAGAAAGCTGCCGGTGCCTGTAGCGGGGTCAAGAATCAGTGCCCTGTCATCGGCGAGTCCGTCGGTTTTATTCAGTTTTGTTCTGAGTAACGCATCCACAGAACGGACGATGTAGGAGATAACCTGTGGCGGCGTATAGTAGACCCCACGGTCAAAGCGAAGTTGCGGATTGTATTCGGCAAGGAAGGTTTCGTAGAAATGGATAACCGGATCTTCAAAATGGGCTTGAGCAACAAAAGCGGTGCGGAGCATCTCTGTGGGGACGTTTGCTAACAGGTTCGCAATATCGTCCACAATATAGGTGACGTTCCCCTCAAGGTCTGGGGAGGCAATTTGGTAAAAGAGTTGACGCAAAAATGGATTTGACTGGGGAAGCGCGCTAGCGGCAGTAAACCGTGAGAAATTGGTGGCATTGGGAAGTGTACATCGCGCTGCAAAGAGTCCATACGCGAGGGTTTGCGCGTACATATCTGCAAAATCGTCGGGGGTCAGCGTCGTAAGAAGCAGTTCCTTAAATGCCAAGAACATCCGGTAGATATCGCTGTCTTCATCGGTGAGCGTTGTTGCAACTTGCGTTTGGAGTTCGCGGGTGCGCCGTGCAAGGTGTTTGGCGAGTAATTCTGGACTCTCAATTTGTATCAGGCTCGCGCTCAGAAACCGATCGATCAAGTTTTCTAAGGAAGCTGTACTTTCGTCCGTAACCCGTGATTTTGCGAGCAGTTGCCCCTCAGCGTACAACTGAAATTCAACAAAGTTGGTGAGGATGAAGTTATCAAGGTTTTCGATGAACCGTTCGTTTTGTGTCTGTGCATGACCTGTGAGGGAATCAAGGTCCCTACCGTATGCTTCTGCTTCAATATAACCGACCGGAAGTAAGCCATTTTTCACAACGAAATCCGGCCTACCAATCTCCAATCTGCGAGGCTCGGACGTAATCGTGATTTCGTGCTCTAAAAGTTCTGCCGTTTTTTCCAAAAACGTCCTGAGGTGCGGATGCAAGGAGAGCTCAACGGTTGCATCACTCTGTGTGCGGGTGTGCTGGATGTTTTGCTGGTAGGTACGACAGATCTGTTGAAATGACATAGGTTACCCCGGTTATGGATCAGGGAAAGACGCCCCGGCTGTAGCAGTAAGATGGCAACGTGGTTTATTATATCATCCTTCAGTGGAAGGGAGGAAAAAATTGACAGGGTCAAGGTTGTCTGATATGATGAGCAAAAATATGAAGGGGGTAACTCGATGAACATTCTCATTACCGGTGCTTCCAGTCAACTGGCACAGGCGATAGCGTCTGAACTGACGGAGGACCACAGTGTGCGCCTCATGGATAGTGTACCGGTTGACATAGCAGAAGGCTGTGACTTTATTCAGGGAGATATCTTGGATCCCGACGATTCCTGGAAAGCGGTTCGGGGGATCGATGTCCTCATCCATACCGGCGAGCCACCGACAAACCTGCCATCGGATGAACTAACGCGTGAACAGACCTTGCTCGACTTGGCAACACGCGGCACACATGTCCTCTTTAGCGCAGCGGTTGGGGCGGGAATAAAGAAATTTATCTGTGCAAGTACCCTGTCTATTTTCAATGCCTACCCCGATGATGTGTACATTACCGAACTCTGGAAACCGCTCCCGTCGCCGGAAATTGTGGAGATGACAAAGTATCTGGGCGAATTGACCGCCCGCGAGTTTGCGCGGGACCACTTGGTTACGGTAACAGGACTGCGGCTGGGAGAGTTGGTTCTTGAGGAAACAGTTCAAGGGGAGGCACCAAACCTTGCGTGGCTGGATATTCGGGATGCCGCGGGTGCGTTCCGCTGTGTTTTAAATCGTGATAACAGCAACCGTGCAGAGTGGACGCAACGGTGGGCAGTCTATCACATCTGCGCGGACATTCCCAATCCCAAATTCCTAATCGATCAAGCACGCGGCATTGGGTATCAACCCGCTCACAATTTTCAGAACCTCTTCCTGAAGACAACCGGGTAGAACGAATGAAGAAACTCGACTACGCAATCATATTACATTTTAAGGTTCAGGCATAGGAGAATTCAGCCATGAGAAAGGTGCTTGTGCTGGGCGCGTCGGGCAATATCGCCCCTTACGTCACGCCAGACTTGGAAAAGGACTACGATTTGTACCTATCGGATATCGTGCCGCATCCAGATGGAAAACCGGTTATCAATGTTGACATAACCTCATACCCGGATGTATTGGAAGTGTGCCGTGGGATGGATGCCATCATGAACTTTGCCGTGTTGCGCGATGATCCGGTGGTGAGTTTTGAGGTGAGTACAAAGGGGGCATATCATGTGATGAAAGCCGCCGCCGAACTCGGGATCAAAAAGGTGGTTCACACCGGTCCTCAGTTGGTACGCAACGCATACGATCACGAATTTGGTATTAGTGATCCGCCGTTAGCACCGGGCGTCGGATACTACGGGATCACCAAGTACCTCAGCATGGAAATATGCGAGATTTTCTCGCGAACATACGATATCCAAACAGTCTGTTTTCTCTTCAATGGCCTTGGTGCGAAGCCGACAGAGGTTGTCACCAAAGGTGATTTCCCACCCTTCACAGTGGTGTGGGAAGATCTGCAACACGCGTGCCGTTTGGCATTAGAGATTGAATCCGTTCCCGGTAACTTCCAATCTTTCAACCTACTGAGCTATTTCGCGCAGGGGAAATATGAGGTCGAGAAAGCGAAACAGATGCTGGGATTCACGCCTATGGGTGGGCTTGAGGATTATTTTCGGAGGGTGACGGATTGACAGGCTAGCGCACTCTTAACACGAGATCGTAAAATAAGGCACCTGTCGCCCCGCTGGGGCTTTAAGGGGCGTGCTTGGGAAATCCGTGCTGTCAGTTGGCTGAAAGAAGCACTTGACCAACTATCACACGAAAGTTACGGCATACGGAGTATGCCTACTACTATTATCTCTGAAGATCAACGCTACTGGAAAGAATATGTTCCGTCATTGCCTGCTGCGCCTGATTCGCTTCCCCTTTTCGGAGGGCATCAAGGATTTTCTGATGTTCCAGTAAGGACAATTCCGCCCGCGTCTTCTCACCTGTCGATGACTCAGCGAGACTCCCCTTAATCCACTCTTGCAGATACCCCCGTATCATGCTCAAGAGGCTGTAGAGTATCGAATTTTGCGTTGCCCGTGCGATGGTCAGGTGAAATTGCAAATCGAATTCCAAGTACTTATCAGGCTGCGCGATCGAGGCTTCCATCCCCCGCAAGGTCTCCTCGATTGCCTCAATATTCTCAGGTGTGACTCGCTGCGCAGCCAAAAACGCCGTTTGGGATTCTAACATAAGCCGAGTTTCGATAAGGTCTTGAACCCTTTTTCGGTCGAGCAGCAGCCCCCATTGCAGCGTTTTCTCCAGATACCGTTTATTACTGTTAGAAACAAAGGTGCCATCTCCGACCCGTCCGTCTATTATTCCCATGACAGCGAGGGAACGCAAAGCCTCCCTTAGGGAGCTTCGTCCCACGCCTAACCGCTTACACAATTCCCGCTCAGAAGGCAACCGGTCTCCGGGTTTCAGCACATCCCGAGAGATCAAGTCAACGACCTGCTCCACAATTCCATCACTCAGAGAGGTGCGGGCATCAGGCTTCATCTCCTTCATCGCCAATTTTTCTTGTTCTTGCGTTTTCATAATATACGACAACAAAAATTTCGCTTTACAATTTCCTAGTTTTGAGTTAAACTTATGCCGCAAAGGTCAGACCATTAACTATTATGCGAATAAAATTCTCCGTTGTCAAGCAAAATTGCAAGTGAGAATCAAGAATAATAATTCCTAACGAGGAGGCAGCCATGGGTCAAACAGTCGATATTGGAAAACGTATTGAATTGGTCCCGATGGACCCTCATTTCCACGACATAACGATTGCCCTGTACCAACAGGGACCGGATGAGAGCCCCCTGTTCTTAGTGCATACTTACAGCCAGATGGAAGGGGCTCAAGAGCGTATTCAGTTTGCGATCGAAGCGATGACGCGCTTGGGAAACCTGGTTGTGACTGCGAACGGGATGCTCCAGTTCCCCTGTGGGTCAGGACACCAACTCGCTTGCAGGCGAATTTTTCTAGAGTCGTGCAAGTTCTCCCCGAACGATTCGGTAGAACCACGTCCCTTACAGGTTTTGGATAAAAAATCGGGGCTGACCATCACGGTTGATAGTCTCGGAGAGGGGATTTACCAAGTGAAGGCTGATGGTGAGGGCAGACGCGCCGACAGACGCATCTCCGCGATTGCTGGCGGTTTAATGAAATTGGGAGAGATGGAAGAGGTGGAGGGAACCCTCGACAAGGTCGCGTTTCCGTGTGGCCACTCCCACGACGCACTCATCGGGTTGCTGCTTGTTCGTGCCCCGAACGTGCGAGCCATTGTGCGAGAACAGGAGATGGCAGCCGCACGCGGCATCCTCGCAGCCCCAAGCCAACAGAATTAGGAGGAAAATATGGGAACCGAACAACAAACAGTCGGACCGATGACCGGCAAAGAACGGGTATTGGCAGCGTTGAAGCGAGAACCTGTGGACAGAACACCAACCTGCAACCCAACGTCTGTCGCCACAGTAGAACTGATGGACTTAGTGGACGCACCGTTCCCGGAAGCGAACCGGCAACCTGAGTTGATGGCACGTTTAGCCGCTACCGGGTATACCGAGTTAGGTTTCGATACGATTATGCCCGTTTTCACGATTATCCAAGAATCCTCTGCGCTCGGGTGTAAGATTCAATGGGAGCAGAAGGACAATTGGCCCACGGTTAGAATGCGTGAGCCGATCTGGGAAGATGTCGACGAAATCAAGATCCCGTCAGATTATCTGACCCATCAGGATACCAAATGCGTACTCGACGCGATTAAGATTCTCAAGAAGGAATACGGCGATGATGTCGCTATTATCGGAAAGACGATGGGACCTTGGTCTCAGGCCTATCACTGTTTCGGCGTGGAACCTTTTTTACTACTATCTTTGGACGATCCGGGCCAAACAAAACTCGCGCTGGATAGACTGAAGGAAGCCACGATAGCGTTTGGAGTCGCACAGATTGAAGCGGGAGCAGATGCACTGACCCTACCCGACCACGCTACCGGCGATCTGGTCAGCGGTGAATACTATGAGCGTTACCTCCGCGATATGCACACCGAGTTCGTCGATCGGATTCCCATCCCGCTGATTCTGCATATTTGCGGGAGGACGGTGGACAGAATGGAGTATATCGCTCAGACAGGAATGGCAGCCTTCCACTACGATTCTAAGAATGAGCCTGGTGAATCTATGGAAGTGGTGAAGGAACGAATCTCTCTGGTGGGCAACATTAACAACCCGGAGACACTCTTCTCAAAGGGTCCAGAGGAGGTTCGTGGTGAAGTCTACAAGAATCTGGAATCCGGCGTACACCTTGTCGGCCCAGAGTGTGCAATTCCGCTGCAAACTGCTATTGAAAACCTCAAAGAGATCCCCATGGCGGTGCAGGATTGGCACAAGGAACATGTGAATTAGCGGAGAACACTATGGCAGAAATTACTGACATCCAAAATGAAATTATTGTAGACGAGATTGAGGAGTTTATTGAGCGTCCTGACGAACGGGAGCGCACCATTAACATCTTTGCCAAAGCGGCCCCTGAGATGCAAGACATCGCCGCAGCACTCATCGACGGAGACAATGACAGTGTGGATGAGTTGACCAAAGCTGCTTTGGAAGCGGGCACCGAAGCACTCGAAATCATGGATGACGGCCTGATCGCAGGGATGGGGATTGTTGGGATCAAGTTTCGAGAGAACTTTATCTTCGTCCCGGAAGTCCTCGCCTGTGCACGCGCAATGAAAGCTGGGATGGCATATATTGAACCTATCCTATCTGCCTCCGGCATTGACCCCATTGGCACTGTGATTATGGGAACGGTGAAGGGCGATCTCCATGACATCGGTAAAAACCTGTGCATTATGATGTTGCGGGGAGCAGGATTCGTCGTTCATGACTTGGGTGTGGACACCTCGGACGACGAGTTCATTGAAGCAGTGGAGGAGCATGAGGCGCCTGTACTCGGAATGTCGGCGTTGCTCACCACAACGATGCCGAATATGGGCAAAACAATCGAAGCCTTCATTGATGAAGATCTCCGGGAAGAGGTTAAGATTATGGTGGGTGGTGCCCCGGTGACCCAAGAGTTCGCTGATGACATGGGGGCGGACGGCTACGGTAAGGACGCCCTTGAGTGTGTGGCACTGGCAAAGAAATTCCTTGAAGAAGAGGACGAGGACTGGGACGAGGAATAAGAGATTGTCTCAATCAGGATTTACCCCTACTATCTCAAAGGTCTGGATTAGATGAGCAAAAAAGAATATCAAGAACGTCTGGACAAAATATCAGAGTTGTTCTCAAGCATGGTCGCCCATGCCGACGAACAATCTATGCATCGATGCCCTTACAAGAACCGCTTCGATCAATGTACGGCTAAGTTTGGGTGTCGAAACCAGCGGAAACCACCTAATGCTGGCTTGGCTGGCAAGCAGGACAGTGGTCGCAATACGCCGAAGGAAGAATTGCTGCTGTGTGGTGGAGACGATAAGATAGACTATCGGACTGCGTGGGAAACCGAGACTGCTGAAGGGGCTTTCATCGAAAGTGAGGCAAGCTACGGTAAGGGAACAGTAACGTACGACGGCAAAAAACATCCGCTCGCAGCCGGGAAGACCATTTTCGATTATGCCGATGAGCTCGCGGTTCAGGTGCCGACCTCCTGCTTCCGTACCGGACAGTGTCATGAGTGCATTGTGGAGATTAAAGAGGGGATGGAGGCGTTGCGACCGCGGAACGAAGCTGAGTCGTTTTTGCGGGAGAACTATCGACTCGCCTGCCAAGCGGTGGTCAAGGACCCCGATGTCGATATCGCGTTCGCGCCGGTACGACGTACCCCCAAGATCCTTACCCACACGCACGAAAAACCGCTCCAAATAGATCCGTTAGTGACCCGACGCGATGATATAGTCTACTATGAGGATGAGGCAGTTGACAAATATCGCGGTCATATCTACGGTTTGGCGATTGACCTCGGCACAACAACCGTAGTCATTGATTTGGTCAATCTGGAGACCGGCGAGAGCGTCCACGTCAGTTCCTTTGAAAACCCACAGCGATTCGGCGGCAGCGATATTATGCACCGCATTTCGTATGATGGAGAGTTTAGCGGGGAGTTGCGCTGGTCGGTCATCAACGCGCTCAACCACGAAATCCAAGAAATGGGGAAGCAGTTAGGGTTCGTCCGTCAAGAAATTTACGAGATTGTTGTGGTCGGAAACTCAACGATGCGGGACATCTTCTTTAAGTTGGATGTGCAGAGCATCGGTCAAAAGCCTTACCAATCGATAATCGAGGGTCAATATCGCGCGGGTGAGCGTGAAACCACTTCGCTGGTTGAGAAGACGCGCCGACTTGGGATTCGAGCCAACCCCAAGGCACGGGTGTATGGGCTTCCGTTGATCGGCAGCCATGTCGGTGCCGATGTCGCAGCGGATCTCGTGGCACTGGATATAGCATCTCAAAAAGAGGTCGTTATGTTGGTTGATGTCGGGACCAATACCGAGGTGGTGGTCGGGCATCCGGAGCGTTTAATCGCAGCTTCCTGTCCGGCGGGTCCCGCTTTTGAGGGCGGTGGTATCAAGTACGGGATGCCGGGCTATGATGAAGCCATAGAGTCAATCCGTTGGAAGGACGATCAGATTGAGTATAGTACAATCGGTGGTGTTGAACCCCAAGGAATCTGTGGTTCCGGCTTAATAGATCTGTTAGCAGAACTCCGTCGCCATGGGCGGATGACTGAAATGGGTGTATTCGGGGACAGAAAAACACGTGAGATACCGATCGTCCCGGAGCACGGCATCACCTTCTCTCGTGAAGATGCCAGCAATCTCGCTCAAGCGAAAGCTGCCAATTACTGCGGTCAGTTCATCGTCATGCGAAAATTTGGCATCAATCCGGCGGACGTGAGTCGCCTCTATTTGGCGGGTGGCTTCGCCAATTACGTAGATGTTCATAACGCTATTGATATCGGATTCTTGGCACCGGTAGCCGAGGATCGCATTGTTAAGATCGGCAACGCTGCGGTGCAAGGCGCGAAGGAGGTGCTCCTCTCACGAAAGAAACGTGAAGATATCGAGCGTTTGGTCAAAGGGATTGAACATGTAGAATTGGAGACAACCGCCGACTTCTTTGAAGTGTTTGTCGAGGGCTGTCAGTTTAAACCGATGCCAACGGATTTTGTCGAAAATAGTTCCTAACCAGTAAGGGTATCCGATTGTGGACGGATAAAGGGGGCAACATGCTAACGGCTCAACAGAAGCAGCACTTTGAGACCTTTGGTTTCCTTGTCCTGCGCCAGCTCTTTACGCCGCAGGAAATTGATGTCATCCGCCGTGAGTCCGATGCGACGTTACAAGAAAATCGCCAAGGCAAACCGTTCCCCGGAGAGGAGCGGCAAGCCATGATCCCGTTCTTTGAGTTGAACCCTCGGCTCCAATGGCTCATTGAGGACGACCGCATCTACGGGCTAGGAGAAGACCTCCTCGGACCTGACTTCATCCTGAACGCTACCGAGGGAAACCTCCACGTCGGCGATACACAGTGGCACGGTGGTGGGCTTGATATGGAACCGGTGCCACATATCAAGATCGCGTTCTATCTTGAGCCGAACACCAAAGAGACAGGGGCACTGCGTTTCATTCCGGGATCTCATAAGTTAGAATTTAGGAGACTAATTCAGCCGTTGACCGCCCAGCAGGAAGATCCGACTGCGATGCCGTTCGGGGTGGCAGGTGCGGACGTTCCCAGCGTTGTTATCGAATCGCAGCCCGGCGATGTCATAGTCTTTCCAGAATCGCTATGGCACGGTGCGTTCGGCGGTCCACCGGGACGCTCCCAACACGCCATCAGTTTCATGGCAAACCCTGTAACAGAAGAACAGGTCGCCTACATAAAGGGACTATACGATGGCTGGAACTATTCACTACATCCACCAGAAGAAATGGTCAACAGTGACCGTCCCCGACTCCGACGAATGGTCTCAAGGTTGGTGGAACTCGGTTTTGGACCTCCAAAGCCGACACCGCTGTTTGTGTGAGGTTATGGAACTATCCACACCAAAATAACTGTGATTTTCAAAATATCAACGATTTTACCTAAGAATTTCTAAACCCACACATATCCAAGCGAGCCCACAGCCATGAACACATCCCCCACCGAAACGACCCCTGACCTTGACGCTTCACAAAAATCCTCTCTGCGCTATCTGCTTCAGGAGACAGATACATTTCTTACCTGTGTGGAAGTGGTCACCTCGCGTGGAACTGTTACCGATCCCGACGGACGCCAGGTATTGGAGTTGGCACAACAATTGGGGGACAATCCGCGCATACATGGCTTGAGCATTACCGACAATCCGGGTGGTAACGCCATGATCGGTCCCGACACCTTGGGACGGGATCTCCTCTCCCGCGATCAGGAAGTGATTATCCACCTTTCCTGCAAGGACTGGAACAGAAACGCGCTTCAGAGCCGGGCTTGGCAGCTTGCGAGTGAAGGGTTTCACAATATCTTAGCTTTGTCTGGCGATTATCCTATCGACGGTTATAGTGGTCAAGCAAGCCCCGTGTTTGATACCGACTCGGTGGGATTGTTGAAGATGTTCGCTGACATGAACGCCGGCATGGAGGTCGGGACAGGGAAAAGAGCACAGGTGCTCGAACGCACCAATTTCTTCTTGGGTGCGGTGGTCAACAACCACAAACGCTATGAACGCGAGGTTATGCCGCAGTACTTCAAGCTAAAAAAGAAAATTGAGAACGGTGCTGCGTTTATCATTAATCAGATCGGTTACGACTCTCGCAAACAGGATGAACTGTTGAAGTATATGGCGACCCAGGACCTACATGTGCCAGTAATTGGCAACGTTTACGTCCTAAACCGTGCAGTCGCTCGCTTCTTCAACAAGGGCAACATCCCCGGTGTAACCGTAACCGATGAGTTACTGAACTTAGCCGAAAAAGAGGCAAAATCGAAGGATAAAGGCAAAGCCTTCTTTTTGGAATTTGCTGCCAAGCAGTGTGCTATCGCCAAAGGATTAGGCTATCGAGGCGCGTATTTAGGAGGTCATATACGCTACAGGGACTATGAGCGAATCCTGAACATGGTAAACCGTTTTGGAGAAGACGATTGGAAGGACTTCGCAAAGGAGATCTGTTTCCATTACCCCGACGAATTTTACCTTTTTGAACCGGAACCGGAGACCGGGCTCAGTTCAACCGAGATTAGCCGTCAGTATCTCTTTTCAAAACGGCCAGAAGCCTTGAAAGCTGCCAAAGGGGAAATTCCCCTGAGTTATAAGATTAATCGCACGGTGCACGATCAGGTTTTTGAAAAAGGCAGCTTGGGATTCACAATCGGCAAGCGGATCTCTCAGGCAGTCGACGGGGCAAGCGAGGCGGTAAAGAAAGTCATACACGGTGCGGAACAAGCGGTTAAGGTTACTGGCTTTGATTGTCGCGACTGCGGCGACTGCTCATTGCCCGATATCGCGTATCTGTGTCCCGAATCGCAGTGCGTGAAAAACCAGCGCAACGGACCGTGCGGCGGCACCCGTCAGGGCAAATGCGAAATTGGGGAGAAGGACTGCATCTGGGCAAGGGCGTATGACCGCCTCAAAGCCTACGGCGAGGAAGAGAAGATGTTGGATGGCCCAGCAATTTTCAAGGATGGAGCCCTCAAAGGTACAAGTGCTTGGGGCAATACTTTTCTGGAGCGGGATCATCACGCGAAGAATAACGAGTAATACATAAGTGACCCGTCCTAAATAAGCTTTACATGAATAGCTCTTGATTACTACACTATTATAGATGTAGAAAGGAGCATTCAGATGTCTGATCCATTGGCAAATCGTATCTTCAAGAGATATAGTCAATCGTTCAAGCAGAAAGTCG
>JAJDUM010000013.1 GCA_022826645.1 Candidatus Poribacteria bacterium | reverse complement strand
GTTGGCGTACCAATGGACGATGATGGCGGCAGGGACGCGGGGTCAGCCTATATCTTCGTACGCGATGGGGTCGCCTGGAGACAGCAGGCGAAGCTCGTCCCCCAAGATTTAGTGGGATTCGACCTTTTCGGAGGCGCCGTCTTCGTCCATGGGAACACCGCTGTCGTCGGGGCAAGTGGGCACTCACATAGTGGCTTAAGATTCCCCGGTGCCGCCTACGTCTTTGTACGCGAAGGGACAACGTGGGTGGAACAAACCAAACTCACGGCCGACGACGCGGCATCCAGCGACAGTTTCGGAAAATCTGTTGCCCTGTTCAACAACACCATCATCGTTGGGGCGCCAGTGGCTGATGTTGAGGGCAAGAAAGATGCCGGCGCGGCCTATGTCTTCGCGCGCGAGGGTGACACCTGGAAACGGCAGGTGAAGCTAATCCGCAAAGCCGAAAAGAAAGGCGATCAGTTCGGTTCTGGCGTCGCAGTTGCTGGAAACATTGCCATCGTTGGGGCCGCAGGAGTGGAAGACGCCGGAGTGGGCTCAGGTGCCGCCTATGGCTTTGCACGTGTTGACGGTGTCTGGGAGGAGAAGGATAAAGTCCTGCCCGAAGACGGGGGGCCAAGAATCAATTTCGGCGCTTGGGTGGCTATAAGCGGCGACATGGTCGCTGTCTCGGCTCATAACGCCCCCAACGCCGATCACGCGGCGACAAACAGAGGTCACGGCACAGCGGCGTATGTCTATAATAGTGTAGAAGATTTCGGCACACCGCCCTTCCTCGCTGTCGAGCCGTTTGGATTGAGAGTGACGACGTTGGGTCGGGTCAAGCGCACCGCACTGCTTCAAAACTTCCCCAATCCGTTTAACCCTGAAACGTGGCTGCCGTATCGGTTGGCGGCCGATGCGCCCGTAACCCTTCGCATCTACAACGTCCGGGGGCAACTGGTGCGGGAGTTGAATCTCGGAGTGCAAAAAGCGGGTGGCTATCTGACCCGAGAAACCGCCGCCTATTGGGACGGCAGGGACCGCGTCGGCGAAACGGTTTCCAGCGGCATCTATTTCTACACCCTCCACGCTGCACCGTTCCACGCCACGCGGAGAATGCTCATTTTGAAATAGTATCAAATGACCATATGATGGTTGGAAGGCCGAATTCCATATTAACCAGCCAACCCACGGAAAAGGCCTTTCCCCCGTGCTTACCATCATACCAAAAATCTGAGTCACTCCAGCCGAACCCCACTGAATAACGGATCCGGTATTTTGTGGGACTGAATCAAGATTAACCCATGCGGACAGAGTCCCGGCGTCGTTTCCAGCCGGCATATTTGAGTCATCGAATTCTACATGACCAGGAATAGGATCGAGCGCATTGCCTGATTCCCCTGTTTCCCTGAAGGGCTTCAGATTTTGGTTCACACAAACTTGGAGATTGGTAGCGCCCCATTATCCCTGTCGGAATAATTCTTTCAGCAAGAAACACTTTCTGGTCGGAGTCCCTTTCCTCGATCCAGAGGATCAAGCGAGTGAATAGCGAGCGCGATAGAGATCCCTCAAACGAGTGAATAGCGAGTGATCAACTGAGTGAATAACGAAGGCGATAGAGCTCCCACAGAGATCTTCAGTGTCAATAGAATACGATCCCTCCCCACGTCTGCACTCCAGAGGAGTGCAATGTCAATAGAATCGCGATGCGTCTAATCTCCGCACTCCAGAGGATCAAGCGAGTGAATAGCGAGTGCGATAGAGATCCTGTGCAATGTGGAGTGTTACTTGATAGCGCGCCATTATCCCTGTCGGAATAATTCTTTCAGCAAGTAACACGTTCTAGTCTGAGTCCCTCTTCTCGATCCAGAGGATCGAAATGTCAATAGAATGCGACATGTCCAGAATTCCGCGCTCCAGAGGAGCGTAATGTGTGTCGTGCATCATTAATTAACCCTCGTTTTTCGCTCAATGACTAGCCGTGAAAAGTGTTCCTTCGTGTTCTTGTATTCACTCCAGCGGAGATCAAGCGAATGGATAATGAGTGATCAACTGAACGAATAGTGAAGGCGATAGTAGATCCTGATAGAAATCTCTTCCCCCGCCCGATAAGGACAAGTGTTAGTAACTTCACGAGGGGATATCCCTGCAATACTAAGCGAAATCTCTTAAATGGATCGTTATGATGGTGGGCAGTGCCCACCCTACAACTATAAATCGGCCGCACTGCTGTATATCCGCACCTCGTTCAACGTATCTGTAAATGGCCCTGTTTATCCGTAATGAATGGGTTGGTATTCCATCGCCTATGCCTTAAAACGCTTAACGTGATCCCTATGCGCAGGGAGCGGCGCGGTCGAAAACAAACCATGCTCCACGTTTTCTTAATATGAACCCACATCGAAAGGAGATTATCATGAAAACGATACGGTTTATCCTCATCAGTCTAGTCCTCGGTATTGGACTGGGGTCCATCAGTCGCCCCACCCTCGCGCAAAAAGAAGTCAAGCTTATCGCTGTCGAGGACGGACGTGGCAATAAACATTTGTGCGCCGATATTATCGGGGACTCCGTGATAGTCGGGGCACATGAGATGGGCATCGCGAAAATCTATGTAGGCGATGGCAAAAAGTGGAAAGAGCAGGCGGAACTTACTGTCGGTCCGGACGCCGGTGCGGCCTTCGGATGGGCGGTCTCCCTCACCGGTCGCCATGATCGGGCAAGCGCGAACACTGCCATCGTCGGGGCACCAAGCGACAATCATGCCGAAGCTAAGAAAAATGCCGGCGCAGCTTATATCTTCATCCGCAGCGGGGACACCTGGAAACAGCAGGCGAAACTTGTCGCTCCGGATCCGGAAGACGAGGACGCTTTCGGATTTGCCGTGTCCATCGACCGGAACACTGCCATCGTTGGCGTACCAATGGACGATGATGGCGGCAGGGACGCGGGGTCAGCCTATATCTTCGTACGCGATGGGGTCGCCTGGAAACAGCAGGCGAAGCTCGTCCCCCAAGATTTAGTGGGATTCGACGTTTTCGGAGGCGCCGTCTTCGTCCATGGGAACACCGCTGTTGTCGGGGCAAGTGGGCACTCACATAATGGCTTAAGATTCGCCGGTGCCGCCTACGTCTTTGTACGCGAAGGGACAACGTGGGTGGAACAAGCCAAACTCACCGCCGACGACGCGGCATCCAGCGACAGTTTCGGACAATCTGTTGCCCTGTTCAACGACACCATCGTCGTTGGGGCGCCACTGGCTGATGTTGAGGGCAAGAAAGATGCCGGCGCGGCCTATGTCTTCGCGCGCGAGGGTGACACCTGGAAACGGCACGTGAAGCTAATCCGCAAAGCCGAAAACAAAGGCGATCAGTTCGGATCTGGTGTCGCCGTCGCTGGAAACATCGCCATCGTTGGGGCCCCTGCAGTGGATGACGAGGGATTGGCCTCAGGTGCCGCCTATGGCTTTGCACGTGTTGACGGCGTCTGGGAGGAGAAGAAGAAAGTCCTGCCCGACGACGAGGGGCCAAGAATCAAGTTCGGCGCTTGGGTGGCTATAAGCGGCGGCATGGTCGCTGTCTCGGCTCATAACAAGCCCAGTGACGAAGCCTGGTTAGCCAGGGGTTTCGGCACAGCGGCGTATGTCTATAATAGTGTAGAAGATTTCGGCACACCGCCCTTCCTCGCCGTCGAGCCGTTTGGATTGAGAGTGACGACGTTGGGTCGGGTCAAGCGCACCGCACTGCTTCAAAACTTCCCCAATCCGTTTAACCCTGAAACGTGGCTGCCGTATCGGTTGGCGGCCGATGCGCCCGTAACCCTTGGCATCTTCAACGTCAGGGGGCAACTGGTGCGGGAGTTGAGTCTCGGGATGCAAAAAGCGGGTGGCTATCTGACCCGAGAAACCGCCGCCTATTGGGACGGCAGGGACCACGTCGGCGAAACGGTTTCCAGGGGCATCTATTTCTACACCCTCCACGCTGCATCGTTCCAGGCCACACGGAGGATGCTCATTTTGAAATAGGAAGGAGCAGAGGATCAAGTGAGCGAATAGCGAGCGCGATAGGGATCCTAGTGCGATAGAGATCCCACAGGTACGAAGCAGGAAACAATAAAAACGTGAAACACTTCCTACAAATGACCTAAAATGGTTTTGGTACCGATTATTCAAACAGGCTCTCGATCTCCCCTTCGGGGGCGGTCAGTTTGAGATGTACAACCTGAACGGTAACATACAGGCAATGTAACTGTTTAGTCCCTTGATTTCTGGAGTCGAGCACTGTGAATCTAGACTGCTTTTTTCCCATTTTCTAGGCGGATCTTGTGTGGATGCTCATTTTTCCGGGTTTGTAGTAGGATCAAGTGAGATCAAGCGACCGGATAGGAAGCGCGATAGAGATCCTGATAGCGAGCGATCAACTGACTGATTAAGGAAGGCGATAGAGTTCCCATTCATTGCACGTTTTGAGTTTTACTAGCCACTAAGCACTTACAACAATACCTTATCTGTCGTCATCTGCATCAGGAATTTACCTACCATATTGAACCGTGCAAAAAAGAGCCGCAGTCATTCCCACCAGAGCCATTCTCATCGGCCTCATCCTTCTCCCGATAAATGCCTATTGGATAACCATTGTCAGCGAGCTTTGGGCTACGATGATAGGCATGAACGCAACATCATTGTTCTTCAACGCGGTCTTCAATCTCTTCTTCTTGATACTTATCAATCTCCCCCTCCGAAAATTCCTGCCTAACTTCGCTTTTTCGCGAACCGAACTCCTCACCATCTATGTGATGCTTGTGATGCTATCAACTGTCTGCGGGTACACGATGATGAGTTTCGTTGTCGGCGCGCTGACACATCCGTTTTGGTTTGCCACGCCAGAAAATGAATATGCTGCACTCTTCCATAGATATATTCCCTCGTGGTTTACTGTTTCCGACAAGCGGGTGTTAAGAGGTTTCTTTGAAGGAGGCGAAACCTTCCACACCGCGGCACATATCAACACCTGGCTGATTCCTGTACTTGTATGGACGGGGATTATATTCGCCATTTTTTTCACATTCATCTGTGTAAACATCATCATACGCAAGCAATGGACGGAACAGGATAAATTGAGTTATCCGATTATTCAAGTCCCGATTGAGTTGACTGCGCCGCGCACGATGTTTCGCCCCCTTCTGTGGATTGGCTTTTCCGTATCTGCGCTGATTGAGATCATCAACGGTCTTCATCACCTTTTTCCCGTTATTCCCGGCATCCCGCTGCATTATGTCCATACCTTTACGGAAAGACCATGGACGCTGGGATGGATGAGATTCTCTTTTAACCCATTTGTGACCGGGTTGACATTCTTCGCGCCCTTGGATTTAGCGTTTTCTGTCTGGTTCTTCCACCTTTTCTTCAAAGCCCAACAGGTTATCGTGCATGTAGAGTTAGCATCAATGCCCTCTTGGGTTCCTGTCCGTGCCCACGGTGTCTATGGGATGCAACAGGGACTCGGGGCATGGACGACGCTGGGTATTTTATCTCTATGGATGACCAGGCGGCATCTTAGCCAAGTATGGAGGAAACTCATCGGGCAACACTCGACTCTGGACGATTCAACCGAACCGATGCGTTATAGATTTGCCGTCCTTGGGCTGGTTCTTGCGATGACTTTTCTGGTGATTCTGCTCCGGCAAGCGGGTTTATCCTTATCAGTGATGCTGTTCTATTTTGCGATTTACTTGCTGATGTCTATTGCCATCACGCGTGCCCGCGCTGTGCTCGGTCCGCCCTACCATCAAATTGTCTTCACTTCCCCGCAAGGATTTATGGTGGACGTGATGGGGACGCGTGCGCTTGGCGCGAGCAGTCTGACTATCCTCTCCTTTCTATACGCTTTCAACAGAGAAAACACTTCTCATCCGATGCCGAACCAGCTAGAAGCCTTCAAGATCGCCGAACGGACAGGCATAAACAACGCCCACATCCTGTTGGGTATGGTGCTCGCCTTGCTATTCAGTATCCTGGTGTCGTTTTGGGCGTATTTCAATGTAATGTATGAACACGGCGTAGCCGCAAGAGCACAAGGCCCACTAATGTATATGGGGTTTGAGTTCTTCAGACTGTTAACGTCATGGTTACAGTACCCTAAGGAGTCAAACCATACCGCTACGCTTTTCATCGGATTGGGCGGGGTATTTACGGTGTTTCTGATGGGTATGCAAAGGCGATTTATCTGGTGGCCCTTTCACCCTGCCGGCTATGCGCTGGGTGCGTCATGGGGTATGTGGCATGTGTGGACATCGGTTATGATCGGTTGGGCTATCAAAGCGATTATCCTGAGATACGGTGGATTAAGAGCGTATCGAAACGCTGTTCCATTTTTCATTGGGTTAATCTTGGGTGAACAGATTATCATTTGCCTGTGGTCAATACTCGGCGCTGTCCTTGGGATACGGACTCTGACGGGGACAATACTCCATTGAATTGAGAGCATGCCATTATCCCTATCGGAATAATTCTTTCAGCAAGTAACACTTTCTGGTCGGAGTCCCTTTCCTCGATCCAGAGGATCGAAATGTCAATAGAATACGATATGTCCGAATTTCCGCACTCCAGAGGATCAAACGAACGATCAACTGAGTGGACAGCGAAGGCGATAGAGATCCCTTAGTGAGTGCGATAGTAGATCCTGTGCAATGTGGAGTGTTACTTGATAGCGCGCCATTATCCCTGTCGGAATAATTCATTCAGCAGGTAACACTTTCTGGTCGGAGTCCCTTTCCTCGATCCAGAGGATCAAACGAGTGGATAGCGAGTGCGATAGAGATCCCTCAAGCGAGTGAATAGCGAGCGATCAACTGAGTGAATAACGAAGGCGATAGAGCTCCCATAGTAATCTTCAATGTCAATAGAATGCGACATGTCCAGAGTCCCGCACTCCAGAGGATCAAGCGAGTGAATAGCGAGTGCGATAGAGATCCTGTGCAATGTGGAGTGTTACTTGATAGCACGCCATTATCCCTGTCGGAATAATTCATTCAGCAGGTAACACTTTCTGGTCGGAGTCCCTTTCCTCGATCCAGAGGATCGAAATGTCAATAGAATACGATATGTCCGAATTTCCGCACTCCAGAGGAGTGCAATGTGGAGTGTTACTTGATAGATTGCTATCGAGATTATGGATTTGATTGCATCTTGAACCCTGAATCGTGCATCGATACAGGATTCAGGCGATTCAGGATTCAAGAACGATAAAGTTAAAATCCAATTTCACTTATCTACTGTATGAAAGTATACATACTTATCACTGCATAGCTCGCTATCTTGAGAGCTTTATTCCGCCCCAGGTGAGAGCCAGCTTGCCAGCAGCGTTGACAGCCAGTCCCTCGGCTTTAAAATTCCGTTCGACCTCATCTGCGCTAAGAGTTCTGTCGTAGATGCTGACTTCGTCGATGAGGCCGAAGGTAAAACCCTCATCACCCTCATCCCCGTTCATGAGAGAACCTATCGCGCCAGTACCCCCCAACACGGTATTCAGTTTCCTTGCCCGATTTCCCCATTTAAGACCGGGAGGGTCTTTCTTATCGAATTCACCATTTATGTATATTCTCAAAAGCTCGCCATCATAAGTAATGGTGATGTGATTCCACGCACCTCTTTCCATGGTGCCATCTGATTCCATATCAGCGTGCCCACCCACGAAAAAGCCCGTTCCCCCATTGCATACCATCATACCGGAAATGTTCGTATCACCAAGCGAACCCCACTGAAAAACGGATCCGCACGCACCGGGGACTGAATCAAGCTTAACCCATGCGGACAGAGTCCTGGGATCGTTTCGATCAGGCAGATTTGAGTCATCGAATTCAACATGGCCCGGAATAGGATCCAGCGCTTCGCCAAATTTGCCTCGATTAACTATCTCCGCAGGTCCAACAAAGGTTCCATGATTCTCTCCCCAAACGTCATTAAGAGTATCGCCATCTACATGCGCGTTATCAAAGCTCCAATAGCTGATCAGACTATCTGTAACGACTCCACATTCTGCAGTATCTATTAGCCAGGATATTTTTACCAGAACAGTTGTGATAAGGACTATAGTCAAAGTCAATTTTGCTCTCATTTTACTTTCTCCTCTTTTAAACTTGAGTAACTATAGCAAACCAAATAGTGACCTTCCATTCTGGCTTCTCGGGAATAGTACGCTGATATACACTGATCCCCGCTTTCGCGAGGACAGGCTGTGCCTTTTTACCCATCAGATCACTTAGCGGTTTATTTTCCAAAAAAAAGGTTAGTGTTGGGTGCCGGTGCGGTTAGAAACCGCACCTACCGGGGTGTCAGAACGGGTTTCTTGTGCCAGTCTCGGATCATAGGTAAGCGACAAGAGCTGCCGCCTCCCGCGGCTCAATAAGCCGCTTGATGTAACGCCCTTGATTTCGGCACACTTTCGGCTGCTGAATGTGCATCATTCGACCCGAGCCAGGATCAGCCGAAAAACGGGTAGAGTAGTGTTCCCGACATTATCCCCAGCAGATTCCAAATGCAGCCTATTGCGTATTCGCCCAGGATGAGGCCAAGGAAAAAAGGGAATGCATTGCGATACGCTTTGAGACCTCCGTATTTGAGGATTACCCATTTGATAATCCAACCCACCAGAAACGAGAACCAGATAAGATTAATGAGCCATCCGCTTGTGGATAGGGCATAGCCAACCGGATGTAACGGCCACCACAAAAACCGGGTACGGAGAAACATCATTATCAAGGAAAAAGAGAGGCCAATCCCAATAAACCCCAGTTCAGGATAGCTTGTGTTGCCTGGATAGCGAAGCCACCGCTCCAGCCGGTTAAAGGATTCCCATGGAATGCCCACATATCCCGTAAAACCCGAAGCGACGCCCTCTTCATAGGCAGCATGGAGCCATATCCAAAAAGAAGACACAACGCCAACTGCAACAGCTATCATCATAGCGGCGGCAAGCCTTCTGGCGTTCATGCCCACCCGTTCCGCCATCTTGAAACCTTCTAATTGATGAGGCATTGGATGACTCGCCATTGCCCGGTCAGTGAAAAATAGATAAGTAAGCATCATCAGATTTTTCCCGCCCAGACTCCGTGATCCCAAAGCCGAAACAAGGATTTTATCAGGTCCCACCAAATATAACGAGTGGTTTGGCGGCCCAAGTTCCGCGCGCATTCGCGTGACGGTCGTCGCAAAACCGATCAACAGAGCAAAAAACGGTAAAGCTATCCAGAAAGACATTCCACCGGCCATACAAAACAGGATCAGAAAAGAGAGTCCCAGAGTAAGTCCTATCAAGGCTGTTCGAGGACTCATTGGCTCTTCTGAGAAATCGCGTCCTTCTGAAGTGTTTGCACTCCCCCGAAATGATTGTATGAAAACGTCCTTCAGATGCTTCCTGGTCAGCCACAGTGCAATGAGAAGGAGCCCAAGCCACCCGCCGGTCGTCTGTTGATGGACATAGGGGAAACCAGGCAACCGCTGCAATCCAAAAATACTTGCTATGATGCGTTGCGACTTGGCGAACAGATAGAAAAACCAAACAGAGAAACACAAATCCAGCGGGATAAAAAACACGAATCCCACAATCCATAGATAAACCGCAACCGGTGTCCATCCCATGGCGTTCCACGGTTTTTCAGTGAATAAGCTGCTGATGTCCGTTCGAAAACGCAGGTTAGGAACGGCTGGGAAATGGAAATGCAGCGCATGGATCATAGTAATTACTGCCATTAAACCGAACCCCAACAGGAACAATCTATTTGAAAAGAGCGCATTTCCAGTGCCGTTTCGCGTCATCGCCAAAGGGAGTTGGATGATTGGATATGACAGCTTCTCACTCTCTGTCCACTGTTTTCTAACAAGCACGGTGACGCACAGATAGGTAAATAACAGAACCACCGTAAAGATTGACCAGAGCGCCAGAGGTTTTAACCAGACGTTGATAATTTCAGAACGATAGATGCTGGAATCGCCTTCATAGAAACCGCGCAGCGCTGTTTTATCTATAACCGCGAGCCGATCAGGCACGTAGCGCGAAAATAATTCAGACCATTCGTTCTCGGGAGTGGCGTACCAGGAAGCGTGTCCTAGCGAAAGAATGCAGTTCAGCAGGAACTCGTTTCCCGTCATGCTGGAGCCCAAGCATAACATCACGAAGATGGTAAGCAACTCCCCCTGTTTCAACGCCGCTTTATGAGCTAATCGCTTGCATAATGCGTTGAATCCCACTAGCATCAACAGATTGAAGACCACATTAAAGAATAGGGAAACTCCTGAGGTCAAAGAGCTCCCGCCCGAGCCCGAGATCCCTTCGCCATGAGCTACCCAATAACAGTTAAGCGGGACTAAGACAAGCCCTATCACCAGAGCACGGAAAGTGACGCCCGATGAGTTTCCTTCTGGTTTTCCCATGTTAGAACATCCCTGATCTCTGCTATGACTGAAGCCGCTCAAAATCTCACGGATCGGTTCGATAATGCTTACGACCGATTTCTCGCTTCACTGCCGGAAAACACCTACGCCAAATTTGATGGCAAACGGTGGCATCTATCTGTCAATAGTGCCGAACCCCTAAACCCAACAGAAGAGATCAAATTCGAAAAACTCAAGGATTGGCTGAAAAAACGGATGCGCCATATCAAACTGCCTCAATTGCTGATTGAATTCGATAATGATCTTCACTTGACCCATCGTTTTCTTCCGCTAACTTAAAGCCAAAGTCGTCCGGCCAATGAAATCGTATCGATTCTCGCCGCAGTTATGACTCATGGTTGTAACATCGGTCCAGATACGATGGCTCAAGTCACGCCGGGAATCAGCTACTGGCAACTCCAACGGATTACCGATTGGCAACTGACCAATGAAACGCAACGCGCTGCATTGGCAGATGTTGTCAACGCAATTGCACGTCTTGACATCACTTCGGCTTGGGGGGAAGGAAGAGCCAGTTCAAGCGAAGGGTAATGTTTTGCTTTTCGGAGAAAAGTGCTCCAGCAAAAACTACAGTTACAAATTCAATGACTACGCAGTGGAATTCTACTCGTTCGTTGTTGACAACTACGCCCCATTTTACAGCGTACCTATCGAATGCAATGAGCGAGACGCCCTCTACGATATTGACGGGCTTTTGTATAATGAGAGCGATCTTCAATTCGAAGAACACTATTCCGCTACCCATGGCTATACGGAGATTAACTTAGCGGTGTTCGCCATGCTTGGCAGACGATTCTGTACCGGATTTGCAAAGTTCAAAAACAGAGAATCTATCGAATTAACACGCATTATGATTATGGGGCAATCGGTCCCCTTGTCAGCCGCGGAGGTCGCCAAATAAAGATGGACCCAATTGTCGAGACTTGGATCGCAAGGGGCAATTTTACGCCACACTCCAATGCGGTCATACCACAGCTTCGGTGGCACGCAAACTATTGAGTTCGATAGCGACATTATCATGGTAGTGTGTCAGGTGAGGATCGCACGGTCGTGGGCTTCAGGCATTTGGGCTAGCAATCTGTTGGCGGGCTTCGATAAATGATGGGGATGAAATATTGGCACAGAAAAAGCATATTTGACGACTGCCAAAGACGCCCTCAACCCAGATGTGGTGCGAGTTTACGCGATTCTGGATGACGCTACGGCGCTTGGATCTCTGCCCAAGTTTCAAAAACCCAAACGCGGTGGGTATCGCCCTCGAAGAAGAAACACGGCATGACTGTGTTCCCCCACTTTTGTCCGACATTCAACTTGCTACGGAATCATTGCAAAATCGTTGCATCATACCGGCACACACCATGCGGCTCTTACCTTCCTTGTCCACCGCAGTCGGCGTATATTCCGGTGTACTTCCCCGCAGCCACGCATGTTCGGGCGGAATGATGGGGTTATCGTCCGCGCAGAAGTGATTGCCGAGCGACGGCGCGGAGTGCGTCTGGGTCGTGTGGACCATGACGGCGCGCCGGTCGAATCCGAAGCGTTCGGCGCCGCCATCGCGGATGCGGTCCGCCCGCTCGCGACCGATGCCGAGCAGATCGAGAACGAGGACACCGAGTTTTGCGCCCTCGTTCTCGAATACCGCGGCGCGAGCGAAGATTGGCTCACGGATTTCCTCGGGTGGGCGCGGTCGGCCGATGTCACCGGCGATCTGTGTGCCCAGGGGAGGACTGATGTCGATTTCGGCGACCCTGCGAGCAGGTGCTCGGAAGCGGTCACGGCATTTTCCCGCGCAGGAGCGGGCAGTTGGTGACGTCTTTGCCCCGTAATCCCGCTTCCTGCAGGTGCACGGTGTAACCGCAGCGTGAGCGATCGGATTGGTTGGGCGGAGCACCATGGATGGTCTGGCAGTGATGCATTACCGCATGCCCCGCGGGCACGGTAAACGAGATGGCGCGCGAGCCATCGACCTGGTCATCGGATAGGAGCTTGTGGCTGTAGGCATTTGGGTCGTCTAAATCGAGTTCGCCCTCGAGCAGCTTGGTCTGGCTGCCCGGAATGTAATGAACACCCCCGTTGGAGGCGTCCGCATCGTCCAGAGCGATCCAGATGGTTAACATGTTGGGCGGGTCGCCAGCCCACCAAATGTTGTCTTGGTGCCACGTCGAAGGGGCGCCCTGCTTCGGCGGCTTCCAGAAGATGTTGTCTTGAAAGAGTTGGACGTTGGGCCCCAGGACCGACTCGGCAGCGTCAAGAAGGTTGTCGTTGTTGATGATCGACTTAAACCATTCATCGAAGGAACTGACATTCAGCAGGCGAAAAGACTTCTTGCCAATTTGCTCGGCGGGATTGTCGAGGAGATCGCGCTGGCGCAATGCTTCGATGCGTTCCTTGGCTTCCGCCACGGCCGCCTCGTCCAGAACCTTGCCGATGGGAACTACGCCGTCACGGCGGTAGACGTCAATTTGGTCTGATGTAAGCTTCATGCACAGGCTCCTTTCAGGCTTCGGGTAGTGCCTAACATGTAAGGTTGGTATATTGTATCCTAAATGTATATCACTGAATTGGGAGGAACTTTAGGGTGCCAAACTGTCCCGGTTGTAGCAGTAAGCGTGTCGTTAAGAATGGGCGAATCCATAATGGGAAGCAGAATTTCAAATGCAGAAATGCGGCAGACAATTTGTAAAAAATCCACAACAGAAACAGATTTCACAAGTAACCAAAACTCTCGAGGACAAAACAAGTGAATAAACGATAAAGAGTCTTGTCAAATAAATGCCCCAAAAGGGGTTTCAGTGGATTCAGGATTTTACATCAAGTCTTCTTGGCCCCTCGCGGGGGTCTGTTGATTTCACACTTGTTAGCTCTGTGACGGTTTACGTACCTTTATGCGGTTGTACCCCAATTTCCTCCAAGAGGTTGCCGAACAGTGCCGC
Source organism: Candidatus Poribacteria bacterium (assembly GCA_022826645.1). GTDB lineage: Bacteria > Poribacteria > WGA-4E > WGA-4E > PCPOR2b > PCPOR2b. The sequence goes on along the minus strand of JAJDUM010000013.1, from coordinate 2,134 downwards.
ATAAACTCTCAAGATCGAGCAAAGCGAATGGTAGCAGTGCTGTTCCATGGTTGTCTTCAATCAGTCAATAGAGACCCCATTGCCTTCAATCGGCTCCAATGAAAAGTGCCCGGAAGTGAATGCTAGGAAATAAGGGTGCCCATGTTCTATTGTGACACCATCGGCACTAATAATTAGTCGTTCTCGTCGTCCCACATTCCGTTAATCAACCCAACAGTTTGATCAACTAGCACCTGGCCGCCTTCAGGGCCTACTCTCATGTCGGCGACCTCGGCGCTGTAGCCGCCGCCTGCAACCGCTTTGGCTGTAGGCAGATAGCCGCCAGCGGAACACGCCAGTTGGATGACAAAAGTCTGCAGCGCTTTACTTTGCGCCTTGATGCGTATGCCATACTCGACAAACAGCTCAAATGGATTCGTGGCAATGGCAATATCCCCGAATCTTACGACGTGAATTTCCATTCGGTAGAAAGGATCTTTCTGTTGCCGTTCGTGCCTATCTATAAGGCTTTTATTGCGACCAAGGGCCACGAAATTTGCGCCCTTGTCAAACTGCCCCTGTTCCAATAATCTATTATATTCTGACTTCGCGTACTCCAACTCGTCTTTGGAAACCTTTCTCACCGGAAGTTCGAGTTCTTCTACCACATGATCCAGGCGCGCCTCTGTTCGTATATCGTTTTTAGCTGCCGGAAACACGTAATCCACAGCGTCTGCGATCCTGACAGCTATCTCTTCCCGTTCAGATACGCCCTTTCTCTTCCGCATGTTCTCTTCGGCGCTTCCCGACAACAGGAAACGAGGCGCTTGATCCCCTGCGGCGGAGCATTGCGGCAACACGAACAAGCTCTCCGAATAACGCTTTCGCAATTCAGCCCTCGCTTCGTGCCAGAAGTCCGCTGAGACCTGATGCACCGATTCACTTGCCTGTGCGGGGCACGCTACATTGACGACTATCCCTGTAGGCTCTCCTTCCTCGTTCCAGAAGAAAAGCAGGTTCAGGCTATGATCCTCATATCCCTCTACATGGCTAAAATCCGCGGTGTCTGTAGAGCCGTACATCTTTGCGGAGCCATCAAGGTATACTGCTCTTCTGTTATGTCCCACCACAGCGTGGCTCAAAGCCCAACTCGCCCCGCCATGCTTGCGCCCATTCCATGCCTCAACCACAACTTCAGACAGGCGACTCAGAAGAAAGTCAACGTATTCGGAAGGCGTCATAACTTCATCGCCCTGTTCAAGACACCAACCTCCCGCCATAATAGGTGCGGTGTGGGTATGAGTGGCGTTAAGAAACAGCTTTCCGGTATCGAAATCAGGCAGCATCGGTTCGACAATATCGCGCAGTCGCCCCTGGACCGCCTGTCGATTGTCCCCAAATCCAATTGCGAGACGTGAGTCGTCCGGTATCCATAATAGATCGCACGAAACCATGATGACTTGCTCGCTCGCGTTATCCTCGCCTGCCGACTCGATCGCCAGCGCTGTGGCGGTTATGGGATCAAGCGCCTGCTTTGAGATCCTGACAAAGAACTGTCCCGCCAGCGCTGCCGGCTTTTCCGGTGTTATGTCCTTCGAGGCCCATCCAATGAGAAGCTTGCTTCCTTTTTCGGTCGCGGCGCCGCCAGAAGACGCGTCTAAACACGCTGTCTGCATTTCCAAATCTCCTCTTTAGTGGTTCAATCGCTAAGTCGATGGTGTTTGCGGATGTAGGGGAGTGCCCGCGTGCGCTCCCGATTTCAGTGGCTTTGCCAACCGGGCGGACAGCTCTCGACCGCTTTTGGTAGGCGGTGGAGGCATCGGAACACAGTCTCTCAAGTAACACTTTCTCCAAAGTAAGTGATAGAGCGAAAAACGAGTTACGAAATGAGGGATTCGTATCGTCACGCATAATGGCGTGCTCTGTACCACAATCTGTTAGATTGTGATCCGCAAACTAACAGTTTGCGGTACAAGAGTGTTACTTGCTGAATAAATTATCCCGATCGGAATAATGGGGTGCTCTCAAGTAACACTTCCTCCAAAGTAAGTGATAGAGCGAAAAACGAGTTACGAAATGAGGGATTCGTATCGTCACGCATAATGGCGTGCTCTGTACCACAATCTGTTAGATTGTGATCCGCAAACTAACAGTT
>JAJDUM010000057.1 GCA_022826645.1 Candidatus Poribacteria bacterium | reverse complement strand
AATCTTGTAGTCTTTGGAACAGGAAATTGATATAATCTAACGGGTCAGGATAGCTCATGTTATAACCCTCTCTTTCTTAGAGTGTTAGATAGGATTATAACCGTTATCCTGACTCAATCGCAATTATGAACCACCCTCAATTAAGTCGCCGTTGGCAACCGGTACGAGCGTTTTGCCTTTGGCCCCAAGCTGTTGAATCACGCTATCCCGTCTGGGAAATCCACCGAGCTGCCCTTCGGCACAGCCACACGGTTCAAGATAACCCAACTCTTTTCCACTAATTAGCAGTGTCAGGTTGGGACCAGATTCAACTTCGGTCGGGCGCATGGATTGGGAACTTGATGCCAACCTTAGTACCAAACCGATTAGGGCTAAAATCAGAAAAGGAAAGATGACTTTCATCAATGAGAATATCTCCTCTGTGGCAAGTAATTCAAGTAGCAACTGAACTCATAATGGGCAATTTGTGTGCCATCTTTCCTTTTACACCCTACTTCTTTCATCGCTATGCTGCGACCTGACGCTTGAAACCCTTACAACCCCTGAATCGAGGCGACCATCACACCTCCTTTATTTTTTTCTTAAGGGAACAGACAAGCACTGGATTCAGGATAGAAGTTCTGCCATTTATGGCAGGATTTTTGGCAAATTTCTGCCAATATTGGCAAATCGTATGCCATTTTTGGCAGATTATTCGCTCACAAATTGTACTTGGCTAATTTGCGGTAAAAAGTGCGCTGCGGTACATCCAAGAGGCGCGCTGCTGCTGCCTTATTCCCACCTGTCCGGTCTAACACCTGATAGATATACTGACGTTCATAACGCGCCAATGCTTCGTTCAATGGCAAGAAGGGGGCTTCACTCATATCTGTCTCAGCGTCCAGATGGGGTACAGAATCAAGGGCATTCAACGGGCTGGGTTCATCACTTTGTGTTACTGGGGAGGAAGGTACGGCAACGGAAGGGGGTTCAAAACGGAGATGTTTGGGTTGAATCGCTGTGCCTTGGCTTACAATCACGGCAGATTGGATGATGTTTATCAGTTCACGCACATTCCCCGGAAAACTGTATGTCTCTAAAGCCGCAACCGCTTCAGGAGTCAATGATGGGAGTGGTAATCTCATGCGAGTTGCCACCTCACTCAGGTAGTATTCGGCAATAGGGAGGATATCTTCTGTTCGATCCCGTAGCGGTGGGATCGGAATTATCATACCGGTCAAGCGCTGGTAAAGGTCTGACCGAAACAACCCTGCATCCGCTTTCGCTAAAAGTCCCACGTTGGTGGCTGATATCACCCGGACATCCACCTTTTTGCTCTCTGTTGCACCGACCGGCATGATGACGTCGTCATCCAACACACGGAGGAGTGTGGCCTGGTTCTCAGGTGACATTTCGCCGATTTCGTCGAGAAACAGCGTTCCACCGTTGGCGGTTTCAAAGTAGCCTTTATGATCCTTCTCCGCTCCGGTGAAGGCGCCTTGGATATGACCGAAAAAGAGGGTTTCCGACAATGTAGCGGGTATCGCGCCACAATTGACCGGCACAAACGGTTTTGATGCTCGTGGTCCTCCATGGTGAATGGCTTGGGCGACCAATTCCTTACCGACGCCGGTTTCCCCTGTAATTAAGACTGGCAACTTGTTGTCGCTGAGTTGGTAGATGGTTGTGTGAATGTTTTGCATAACATTGCTTTCACCAAGTAGCATAGAATACCTCCTATAAAGATGAAGTCATGCCGGGCGATCTCTCGTTTCGGGCTCATCAAGACTCAAAAATAGATAGTAGGGTTATACAATCAATGGTGATAGTTTAATACGAGGTCATGAATCGGTTTTCTTAATTTTATCGTTAATCAGGGCAACAAACCATACTCGATTAACCAATGTAGATTTTATCATGCAATCGTTCTGTTGGATAGATGATAAAGTTAGAGGAAAAACAGACAAGATATCAGCTTATTTGTGGGAGGGATACAGGGATGAAAAAGGATTGGTGGGACAAAGAATTTCAGAAGTTAGTGACTATTGGAGAGAGTACAACCGCCGGCGGTTGGTCTAGTATCCGCGAACGATGTTGGGCAAATCAGTTGGCACGACTCATCAACGAGTTTCAGCGTGTCCCTGTGGAGTTGGTCAACGTGGGCATCGGTGCGAACCTAATCTCGACCAAGGGTCCTGCCTATCTCGCAGCCGACCGAAATCCTCCCGCCAACGCGCGCATTGACCAACACATTATTGAGCAGGAACCGGATCTATTGGTCATTTCGTACGGGCTCAACGATGCGCGCGGCGGCACACCGATTGACCTCTTTTGCGACGAGATGCGCGATATCATTCGGCGTATACGGGAGAAAATTCAGTCGCTAATCGTCTTACCCGGTCCGTATTATATGACCGACTTTACCGCGGGTGGTGAACGATGGAGCCACGCTGATCTCGATATCTTCTACCACTACAACAATGCGACTAAAGAGGTTGCGGATGCGTGTGAATGTCTTTTCGTTGACCTATTGGGAGCATACCGCGATGCGGACTGGCTCGTCCACCACGACGGCGTACACGCCAACGACCTCGGACATCGCATCGTGGCAAACAAGATCTTTGAGGTGTTGGCGTCCAACTGTTCCGGATTGGCTCTGGAGACGAAGGCATTAGAGACGCACATTCCGCCATGGCGCGACGAATCCGTCCTCCGAGGCGTCAAATAAAAGCCTACCCGTTCCCAACGACACCTTCTGGACGGGGGTCCATGGAGTTTCAGGGACGCCGATATTCCACATGTGCCTCGACTTTCTCAACGGTGATTGGCACCCTTTGTGAATCTCGTTCCGTGACCCGAATGCCGACCAAATTAATACCCACCGCAAACTGCTTTGGACTTGTGTCGAAGATAAACCAACCGGCATCGACAATCGCCCTATCCAACAGTATACCGTTGAGACGCACTTCGAGCCGGTCAATCATATCCTTTCGCGTCGGTGAGGTGAACAGCTGCAGCCGATCCCAGAAGGGATTGATGGATACAGCGTCAATTTTCTGACCCTCCGGCAGATTTTTTGTCTCCAGATCGGAAAGCAGGATGCGAAGGGTCAGCCGCTCGACCCGATCCGCTTCAGCCGCGAAATCATCCGAGATACGGACCCTAATCAACGCATCAACCAACCCTAAGTTATCTAAGCTCATGGGCAGTTGTCCCAGCATGTTCGTGTTCTGGTAACTGAACCGTGGGGTATGCCACTCGTCGACGTTGGCTCCACCGGATCCACCGCCGCCGCGACGCTGGACGACGAAGTGTTTGTTCAAATATTTCAGTTTTTCTGGATCGCCAAGTTCACTGTACGCCTGCTGATACACGGGAATCATCCGTGTGCCGTCAAAGTAGGCACCGTGTGTCTTAATCTTCAATTGCTGGGCAACTTCGGGCGGTGCGACACCCCAATTGAAGGTCTGAATTGCGTCTACCCCCTGCTGCCACCAGTTAGCGACGACACCACGCCATACTTCAATCGGGGGCCAAGAATAACCATCCGTGCAGTGATGGTCGTCAAGTGTCCCGAAGATTTGAATCGGCTCGTCCCCAACAATAGCACGAAACTGATCAATCGCCAACTCATACGATCGCACACCCAAGACCAGAAAATCAACGAGATGTCGGCGCACCCACGTTTCCACATCGAGCCCGTCGAAGTGACAACCGATGAGATTATCTGGGATCCGCACAGCTAACAGAACAGGTTGTCCACGCTTCTGCTCCACTTCAAGCGTTTCTTGCCGAACGCGGCGAAGAAATTCCGTGATATGCTCACGCTGCTCCCATTGATGGCCTGGCGGTGTCTGGATAGGACCGCGCGCAAAATCGATCTCCAAGCCATCGAAATTGTACCTCTCCACCAATTCCCGGCAGATCGCGACCTTGTAATCGCGTACACCCGGCGCAGCAAAGTTCCAGAGCGGCTGCGCCCACTCACCTGTAATCAGCCAATCGGGATGCGCTTCCGCCAATTCACGATGCTCGGTATATGGATCTTCGTTGAGTCGATAGGTATAGAAGCATTCGAGAGCCCGTTTCTTCGTTTCCTCTATATAAACGTCGGCGATGTTGACGCCGTCATCTAACCATCGCTGGAAGATCTGGACGCGCTCCGGGCTTACATATTTCGGCACCGACGGACTTGTCTCGTCTATCAGGGGTCGTCCCTCCAGTGGGAAGGTATTATCGAATGACCACCACTGCGCGTCAATGTGAACCCCCGGTGTATCGGTGAACGCGAATTCATACGCCATGATCTGCTCGACAGTCAGTCCCTGTTCAACGGCACACAGTAAACCGTCTACTTGATGATTCACAACGATTCGCCGTTTCTGATTCACGGCAGCGAGATGTTCCGGCGAGAGGTTAAAAATGTAGTTGGTAGTACAATTCATTTGCTGTCCGTTTCCCTAATCGTTTGACAGTCTGATCACTTAAGAGGGAGTTCAGTCTATGGATAACTCGGAAACATGCGCTTCCATCCACGCAGTAAAAAAGGCTTCCATTGAGCCGTATCGCTTCCTTCGATCGTCGCAGCAGGCGCGGCGAATCACCTCATACAGTGCGTCGCTTCCGCGAAACGGCCGACGCTCCAGCGTACCGTTTGACAGCAGCACCGCTGCAGTCCTTCCCATAGTGAACACTGTGGTACCTTCATCAATGCGTGCACCCCGCTCAAACTCCTCGGGCGCCATGAAACGCGATGAACCGAACATCCGTCCCATCTCGTTTATAAACGGCGCCTTACAGTAGTGGTCTAGGTCTACGATGTGTAATTTTCGACAGGCGAAGTCGTAGATCATGCAGCCGTCATAAAAATCGACAGCAATCCACCCTAACCGTGCGAGTTGGTGGTGCAACTCGTAGACAAGATCTAAAGCGCGTATTATCTCGTGAAACGGGAGCCGTCGGAAACGCTGAAAGGTTGACCGCGGATCGTCGCGCATTGCAGCATCCGTTCTAATCAACTCACCATCAACCCACTGATAGACAATCAGCGGACCGGTAGGCGACTCTATCACCTGATGCAGCGGTGGCAGAGTGGGGTGGTTGCAACTTCGCCGAAGTTGGACTGCGTTTCGGAGCAGCGAAACCCGCTCGGAATGGCTCAGAAAGGGATTTGGATCATCAGGATGTCCCGCGGTCTTGACGAAATAGCGTCCCTGTGCGGTTTGTACCCCGTAGGATACGTTGCCCGAATCTTGGGTGTGCTCATCAAAGACAGCAAACACACTACCGACACTATTCAGATAAACGTCCGGCGCCCCTTCAATGCGTTCAACATCTAGCAACGGATGGCAGTTCATATCTATCTCCCGCAGCTTTAAATTTCTACTACCAAACCGTCATAGGCGAGTTGAACATTTTCCGGCAGGCGTGCGTTCGTTGAACGATGGTCCACATCGTGGGTCATGTGGGTAAAATAGGTCTGTTTGGGGTTGAGTTGTTCCACAATCTCCAACGCCTCTGGAATTGTGAAATGGGTTGGATGCCGTGGCTCCCACCGGATGGCATCGAGCACCAGCACTTCGAGATCGCTCAGCAGATCCATTGAAGCTGGTGCAATCGCGTTACAGTCCGTAGCATATGCGAAATCGCCAATCCGAAACCCAAGCACCTCCGTCCAACCGTGTAGCAGGTCAACCGGAACAAATTCAACATCAAACAGCTCAAAGGGACCATCGATCGGCACCCGTTCCAGCTGCGGGATGCCGCCGCCGAGATGCTGAAGCCGAAAGGCATATTCAAAAACAGTGCTGAGCCGGTCAAGGGTGTCTGGACTGCCGTAACACGGGATGGAGGTGCCTTGAATCTCAGAATAGGCGCGGACATCGTCAAGCCCGTGTAGGTGGTCTGCGTGGGCGTGGGTGAACAGGATGGCGTCGATATGATCAATGCCACATTGGAGAACTTGGAGCCGTAACTCCGGGGAGGTATCTACAAGGATGTTTTTGTTATTGTCGAGGGTAATGACAATTGAGGGACGGGTGCGCTGATTTTTGGGGTCTTTCGATTGGCAAACATCACAACGACAAGCAATCATCGGAACACCGTGCGATGTGCCTGTACCGAGAAACGTAATCTTCATGGATGCGACCTTTCCTTCCTCGGAAAAACCATCCCGCACTCCGGGCACTGGGCAGTATACGACCGGATCGCAAAACCGCATTGAGGACAGATCCGCTTGGTTTGACGGCGGGAAATCAGGAGGATACCCAGAAAAATGATGAGCAGAATCAGAACTTCCAAAGGACCTATAGACATATTGGGTGCCCCCGATGTCTGGACCGCAATGCGTAAATCGTCAAGGTTCTTATGGACACCCTATATCTGCTTCGCCTGAGACCCTTCAATTTTTCACCAACCCTCTCAACACCGCGAGATTGGTCACGTGCATTGTCTCCATCTTTGGCGTTTCGATAACCATTGGAACGCTCTCAAAGCGTGGGTCGTTGGCGAGCAGTTGGAACGGTGTTATCCCGATGTTGCCTTCGCCGATATGTTCGTGGCGATCGACCCGGCTGCCGTACTGCGATTTCGCATCGTTAAGATGGAACGCAAGCAACCGATCCAACCCAACAATTTGATCAAATTGATCAAACGTCTGGTGATAGTCCTCCTCTGTCCGCAAATCGTATCCCGCAGCAAAGACATGGCAGGTATCGAAACAGACGCCCAATCTTTCGGGACATTTCGAGTCGTCGATTATGTGGCGCAGGTGCTCAAAACAGTATCCCAGATTCGTTCCTTGCCCCGCCGTCGTTTCCAACAATACAATAACGCTCCCGCCCGCTGTTTGTTCAAAGAGCGTATTTAGACTATTACTCAATACCTTTAACCCCTCCGCTTCGCCAGCGTCGAGATGCGATCCCAAATGGGTCACGATATACCGAAGTCCACAGTCATCCGCGAGCTCCATTTGAGAAAGGAACTGTTCGCGAGAGTTCTCAAGGACATCTGGCTTGGGAGAAGCGAGGTTGGTGAGGTGGATGTCGTGGACAAGGCCCTCACGAACGATGTCAGATGCACTCCACGCCTCCCGAAATTGCGTTATGTCTGATTCGTTGGGTTCTTTGCCGACCCAGCGGTTGGGATTTTTCAGGAAAATTTGGATGGCTTCACATTCCAATTTTTCCCCGTTCCGAATTGAATTGTGCAGACCGCCGGCGGCGGAAACATGTGCACCTAATATCATTGATGGTGATCCTCCAATATTCTAAAACAGTCAGATATACTCAACATGATTCCTGAACGCATTATTATTATGGTGGACCTTAAACTTAATGAGACACTCCAAACCGGTGCGGTTGGAAACCGCACCTACCGGGGAGGCGAAAGTGTCTATTTATTTTTCAGAATTCACCATAAAAAGACCCAAACAACAAATTATGAGCCAATTAGCTGCTGAGCACAGCCTTCAGCCGATCGATGACTATTTCTTCCTCGCCTTCGTTTAGGGTGTGACCGTGAATTATGATACTATCATCGCTCCCGCCGACCCTGATACGGGGTACGCCGTTATCAAGTTCAGCCACGACCTGCCTCGCATTCTTTCCAGCAACCTCTGAATCGATACCAACGTGTAGGGTGGATCCGGTATGTGCGCCGACGTGCACTATCTCTATCTTCCCTATACCTGCGGTATTTTCCAACGCCTGCTGCATATTAGTAAGTCTTGCCTCATCCTTCGCATGACGTTCATCATGGTCTGCGTTCAGCCACCACTCCAGCGCTGCCACCAGTCCGATTACATCGTGACGACCTATCTTAAAGCCTCTCCCAAATGACCGTCCGTCAGGGTTGTAGAAGCCGATATAGCCGTGATCCGCCACAGCATCCATCAGTTCTTTTTTACCAAGAGCAATCCCAACTGCAGGCGGTGCATTGAAGTACTTCCCGCTAAAACATACCAGATCCGCCGATTGTGCAAGCCCTCGGAAGTAGCCTACCGGATAGATATGGGTCGCAGCGTCAACGATAACAGGCACGCCGTGGGCATGAGCCGTTTTGACCACATCTGCCAAGGGTATAATCGAGCTATCGGCATCCCTTCTTGCAAGGTAAGCAACGGCTGCGGTGTTGGGTCCTATCGCCTCAGCCAACACATCAACGGTGCATCCGTCTGCGTCTCCCACTTCCACAAGTACCCCACCGGGCACAGGAAATTCTCGGTCATAGCTGTTACGATGTTTCGTTTGGATGAGGACTTCGTGCTTGATGCCAACGATCTCCGGGAGTTGGCTGATTTTCTGTCGATCCCTCCCGGTCATACAGGCTGCGGTACTCAGGGCAAGCGCGGCAAAGCAGCCTGAGGTTATGTAGGCAGCCTCAACGCCCATCAGTTTGGCAACATGCTCACCTGCTTTGTCGAGAAGTTCTTCCATCTCCACATAGTTGGAGTTGGCATCCACCATGGCGCCCATCACCTCAGGGGACAGTGTCGAACCGCCCCAAAGCGTCTGCGTTCCCCCGGCGTTAATGAGCGGTCGCACGCCGAGTCTTTTGTAGACTTCACTACCAAAATTGTTAGTCATTACGATTGTCTTACTCCTACCCTTTTATTCTACACAGGGCTATTCAGTTTTCGGTTTTTTTGCCATTTTGTTTGAAAAGGTGCAACCGGGAGATCACCCCTACAGTGAGATGTCGGGATTCGGAGATCCCTCCTACAGTAAAACTAAATGACCCTATATTCTACAGGACTTGTAGTTACAGCCGACTATTTAGAGAACTACACATTTTCGAGGGATTCTGCCGGGATCAGCCCGACTGCATCAAGGCGCCGCTTTGCCTCTGTGTAAACATCCGGTGCCAGCGGTCCTCGTTCAGCGGTCCGAACGTTCTCAAGCAGATGGTCGACGTTCCGTGTTCCTACGATGGTTGTATGAACATGTGGATGGCTTAGGGTGAAACGTAAGATGAACGCAGTTCGGCTTTCGCCCTCCTCGCGGAGTTCATCCAACTTGGCTTCGTCGAACGCCTGTTGCCATCTATCGGCGTTCCCTCTACCTTCCCCCGGTTCGCCCTGCGCCACACCGCCTCGGATAATCATGCCGGTTCCCGCGTTTGCTGCCTCAGTGATAAAGTTTTCCGTGGTGCGGTCGAGCGCGGAATATCCGAACTGAAACACATCGAACGAGCCCCATTCGAGAAAGGTCGGCTTATGTTCAAGGGCGGACGATGTCCCAATCCAGCGCACTTTTCCTTGGTCTCGCGCCTCGTTCAACGCATCGATCACCGCTCCCTGTTCACAGTCCTCTACCGTCGCACCGTGGAACTGCATCACATCAAGATAGTCGGTTTTCAGTCGTCGCAGACTGTCATCCACGCCGCGATGAACGTTCTCCTTCGTCCAAATTTTGCCGACCCAGCCCAAGCCCTTCTGTCCGTGATCTGGGTGGCAGCCGCACTTGCTCGCTAAGTAGTATTCGTCACGACGGTGGGAGATAAATCTGCCGATATACTCTTCACTGCGACCGTAGCAATCTGCGGTATCAATGAAGTTGATTCCGGCATCCAACAGTGCATTGAGGACAGTTTCCGCCTGCGTTTCGGTCAGTGGACGATCGTCGTTACCCGCCCACTCCGACCGAATCTCCATGGCACCGTAGCTCAAGCGAGTCACGTCCAGTCCGGTCCGTCCGAGAGTTGCTTTAGATAACTGAGCCATTTGAATCCTTCCTTTCTCATTCTGTTTTCAGATTACATTATGTATTAGCAATGGAAGGGGATGCTGAGATTCCAGCAGAAGACCAAATTTCACCCAAGGTTAAACATTCTCATTCGATTTCGCCTTCAACCCTTCCAACTTCTCCAACGCTCGCCCAGAATCGATAGATTCCGCTGCCGCTGCGAGTCCCGCCGTTATGTCCTTAGCCTTCCCGCCAGCAACAATCGCCGCCGCTGCATTGAGTAACACTATGTCCCGTTTGGGACCTTTTTCGCCCCTCAAGACGCCTAACGTCATTTCTGCGTTTTCTTCCGGTGTTCCCCCTTTGAGGTCACTCGGTTGCGCCGTTGGGATGCCCAATCCCCTCGGATCAAGCGTGTATGTATTGACCTCACCATCCGCCAATTCCGAAACTTGAGTCGTCGTCGTTGTTGTGATCTCGTCTAAACCGTCTCCGCCGTGAACAATAAACGCACGCTGGCTGCCAAGATTTTTGAGGACATTCGCCAAGGGCCGCGTCAGTGTGGGTGCGTAGACACCAATGACCTGCGCTTGTGTGCCAGCGGGATTCGTGAGCGGACCGAGTACATTGAAAATTGTGCGGATACCGATTTCTCGGCGGGGTCCAATCGCATACTTCATCGCACCGTGCAAGGTAACGGCAAAGAGAAAACCGATTCCTACATCATCAATACACGCTCCAACCTGCTCCGGTCCGATTTCAATATTTACGCCCAATGCTTTAAGAACGTCAGCACTACCGCTTTGACTCGAAGCAGCTCGGTTACCGTGTTTTGCCACCGGAATCCCCGTTCCCGCTACAACAAATGCCGCGGTCGTTGAGATATTGAATGAGTGTGAGCCATCTCCACCTGTGCCACAAGTATCAACAGCAAAGGGATGTTTGGTGCGGATCTTTGTCGATTTTTCGCGCATAACGCGTGCGGCACCGGTGATTTCTTCAATCGTCTCGCCCTTGATTCGGAGAGCGGTGATGAAAGCAGCAACTTGCGCCGGCGTCGCCTCGCCGCTCATGATTTCGTTCATGGTATCAACGGTTTCACGCTCGGTTAAATCGTGTCCATCAACAACTTTTTGTATTGTTTCGCGGATCATTGTAAAATGTCTCCTCGTTTCGGTGAATTTTTAGTTTCGGATGTTGATAAAATTTAGAATAGTGCAGATACAATAAAAAAACTCTACCCTCGTATAGGAGGATTTGCCGAATATCCGAGAAGATACCGCAGCTCTGGTGAGAACGTTTGTGCGATCTCCGGGGCTAATGATGTATAATTGGTGAACGGCTTAATCCATGAGCGAGAGTAGTAGCAGAGAATTGCCCGACGGGGGTTATCTGTTGCGTTGGGTCCTGATCGATGCCATGTATTCGAGAGCCAGATAGCGACCGAGCCGGCAGATCCTGTTAGTATCTTCCCATCCTCCTGCGCTTCTCCCCACACAGGCTTCCTGCGAGTGCGATGACTGTCAGGAACGATCTGTGTTGCCCCGTTAGTCGTTGTGAACGCATCGAGCATCCACGCATTCTGGATCGTCAGCGGAAAGTCTGGCAAAGGCTCCGGCAACTGACCGAGCGGTACATCAACATGCCATGCCCCTCCTTCGTCGGTGTGGGGACCAATACTGGTCGCGCTACAATCAGCGAGCACACAATCGTCGCCAAGAATATCCCGTACCAACGAGAGCACCACCGGATGTTCTATCAGTTTTCCGAAATCCGGGGCTTTATTGACCAAGTTCCAGATACGCTGAGACTGGTCATAATCGAACAGGGTCGGCAGGTGAAGGAAATTTTTAACTACCTCTGAAGGGGGAACGGGCCACGGTGTGCCTTGATTTTGTGCACGTGAATGGCGGATGCGCCGCATGAGTCGAGCCCGTTCTGCTTCGCTGATCTGGTAACTTTCTTTTAGATACGCTTCCATGTCGGTATCTTCCGGCAACGCGGGACCGTCCTCCGGCTCAAAGGGGTGTCCCCGTTCTCGTTCAAAAAGTTCCTCCACAAGCCCTCGGTAGTGCTGGATTTCATCTTCGCTGAGTACGCCTTCAATTACTGCGTATCCGTGTTCAGACAGATGTGTGAGGGCAGACTTTAGCACTTCGCTTGAAATTCCATGAGTTCCCATAATCTTACTCCGATGATAAGCGTCTGAATTGTATATCGACTTGCCGGAGGAACCGGCAGAGATCCATAGGAGAGGAAAACCAATTATACGCCAGAAGCGAGTAGGTGTCAACAAACAACTCTCCCTTAACATTTTTGGAACTGCATTCCATCGTTGAAGGTCCCCCTATGATGACATCTGAACAGCATTACCTTTTCGATTTGACCGGATACCTGCACCTGAAAAACGTCCTCAACCCCGAAGAACTGCACAACGCCCAAGAGGCAGCCGACCGCTATATTCATACCCCGCCCGATGCTTTGCCGGCAGGGTTTGAAGCCGACCAAGGAAACTATACACACGGTTTTGCGTTCGATAAGGGGCTGGAGGTGCTGACCATGCACCCGACGACCTGGCCAATTATCAAAGAATTAACCAACAATAAACCGCAGCTTGTCGGCGGTTCCCTGCGCGTTAATACGCACGAAAATCGTCGTTTCTTCGAGCTGCACTGCCGTCGAGAAGAAGATGACTGTGTGGAGTGGCCACGCTATTTTTGTCAGGATGGGCGTATCTACTGTGACGATTTAGTGTTCTTCGTCTACCTCACCGATGTATTCCCCGGAGACGGCGGTCTCGTTGTTGTTCCGGGATCTCACAAAAGCGAGTTCAAACGTCCCGAAGATTTTTTCGTCCCCGACAGCGAGGATGCTGACCCGCAACCCCATCCGGCGGTCATCAATATCACACCGCGCGCCGGGGACGTGGTAGTCATCACGGAGTTGCTCACCCACGGTGTCCTGATCTGGAAACCCCAAGACCGGGATCGCCGCTTCCTAATCCTGCGATATAGACCGCAGCACATGCTCTCCTTGAATACGTTTCCTGAAGAAATCAAAGCCCGATTATCGCCAGAGACGCTGGAACTGATAGAGACTGCTCCGTATTATCACGTCAAAGATATCGTCAAACCGGATAGCGAGACAGCCTGAACCTACCGCAATGAAATGCTTCCTATCGAAATTCGGGGAAATATGATATACTCTACACACTATAGCGGACCTTAGAATTAACGAGACACTCCAGACGGGTGTGTCCCGATAAATCGGGATCCCGACCTATCGGGAGAAACCGTCCGTACCGTTCTCCCGTTTGGTAGGCACTGTTTCCAACTGTGCCTATGTCCGGTGCGGTTAGAAACCGCACCTACCGGGGGCAAAAGCGTCTATTTATTTTTAGTAGGACTTACGCATTTCAGGACGGAGCAAGATGTCCCGCCTACAGACTAACCCATTTCAGCATAGGGGGTGCGGGGCAAGATGCCCCGCCTACGGTTGGCTGCGTAAGTCCTGTTTAGAATTCACTATAGATGACAACGCTTTGTCCAAAAGAATTGAGGAGAATAAGCAGTGGCTCAGTTTGACCTGTTCGATCCCCAACTCGCACCCAAGGGAGTCGCTACGCTCCTGAAAACTCCGCTACTCGAAAACGATCGGGTCGATTTTGCGTCCTACGTCCGGCAAGTAGAGCATGTCGTGGATGCCGGTACCTGCCTTGCGATTCCGGGTATGCGTGGCTGTGAAACGTGGACGCTGAGCGAAGCCGAGCGTATCCGGTGCTTAGAGATCGCGCTTGAGATCTGTCGGGGACGGGTGCCGGTCTGTGCAGCCGTTGCCGCCATATCCATCCCCGATAGCATCACGGCAGCCCAACGCGCTGAAAAGATGGGGACGGACATGATCGCAGTCGTTATACCCCCTTGGATACGACGAGCGGAGGACATCGTGTCGTGCGTTAAAGCGGTAGCTGATTCGGTATCCGTTCCCAACCTCGTCCATTCGGTCGGGGGCGTCGGCGACATGGTCCTGTCCACCAAGCAGCTTGCCAAACTGCCAACTGAGTCACCAAATATTCGCTACCTAAAGGAAGAAGCGCCACTTGGTGCGGTGGAACGGGTTTCAGACGTTTTGAGCACACCCGGCGGTGAGGGTTATTTGCGGATTATGGTGGGTTCCCCGCTTGTGCTCGGCTACCTCGCCGGTGCACGGATGTTCATGGCGTCGGCGGATGTCATCGAACCGTTCATGGCGGTAATCAATGCCATGGAGGCAGGCGATATCCTTAAGGCACGACGCATCGATGCACACATTGCTGCGCTGCAACATTTTAGAGGGTACATTAAGGGACAATTCAATAACAAGGTAATCATGGAGCGTCGCAGCATCTTCGCTTCGGCGCGATGCGCGTCTGTGAGGTCGGAAGTTGGGCTCACAGAACTCACCCCAGACGAGGAGGACGAACTCACCGAACTGTTGCGTCCGTTGATGCCTTATTTCACCACATACCTGCCAAGTCCACCCGCATGAGAGGAACAGTTCCATGAGCCAAGACATTCAGAAAGGCTTGTCTCAGGCAGAAGATAAGGAGTTTTTTGAGCGCGAACTTGCTTCGTTTGTCCCCGACTCGGTGTTCGACGCCCACTGTCATGTATGGCAGCGTGGCGCCTTCGCACTCCCCGACTCGCTTGCGGCGTTTCATACGGTTGGCTACAAAATGTATTTGGAGTTGATGGAGGACCTGCACCCCGGTCGGCGCATGGCGGCCCTGTTTATCCCGTTCCCACCGCAGCCGGAGCGGCTGCATCAGGCGAACCGGTGGACAGCCGAACAAGCTGCAGCGCATCCCGACTTTCGGTGTCTGTTCTTCGTTGCGCCAGACGATGATCCGGAATGGGTTCGAGAGGAGGTCAAGCGGCTTGGGGCTGTCGGACTGAAATGTTATCATACCTACGCAGATGTGAACCCGACTTGGGAGGCACAGATTCCGGACTTTTTGCCTGAGAAGTTCATCAAGGTTGCAGATGAGGAGGCGTGGGTGATTACTCTTCATATGGTGAGGTCTCGCGCTGTGGCAGATCCAGGCAACATCAGATGGATTCGCCATTACTGCGAAGGTTATCCGAATATGAAACTTATTCTCGCGCATTCGGCACGTGGATTTCAACCGGCGCACAATCTGGAAGGACTTTCGGAACTGATAGGACTGGACAATCTCTATTTTGATACAAGCGCTAACTGCGAGCAGATGGCACATCAATCGATTATCCGCATCTTGGGACACGAGAAACTGATGTACGGATCGGATCTCATGGCAAGCCATGGACGCGGCAGATCGGTCGGTATAGCGGACACCTTTCTCTGGCTCGGCGACGAGTCGCCTGTGTGGGTCGAGAAGCACACAACCATCAAGCCGGTGTTGACCGGGCTGGAACATCTGCGATCTCTCAAATGGGCGTGTTGGTCCGAGCGACTTAGCGACAGCGCAGTGGAAGATATTTTCTGGAACAACGCAGCGAAACTCTTCAACGTTAATTCCTAATCGGAGGACTTTGAATGACAAGACCCAACATTATCTTACTTATGACTGATCAGCAACGTTGGGACAGTCTGGGCTGTAACGGCAACAAGTTTGTTTCTACACCAAACATAGACCGGTTAGCGGCTGGCGGTGCGAACTGCACAAACAGTTTCACCCCGTGGCCCGTCTGTACCCCCGTACGCGCCACCATGTGGACAGGCGTCTATCCACACCAACATCAGGTCATCTACAACTCCTACAACATGGATAACCTGCTCAAAGAGACCTCCCACGAGCAGCGCACAGTTTTCGAGTCCATGCAGGCGGGCGGTTATACAACCGCTTATTTTGGCAAGTGGCATCTGGGCGAAAAGGATCCGGGCCTGTTCGACCTTTGGGAGGGATTTAACTCGTTGGGCGGACATTGGGTGGATAATAGACGGGATGGTGTCTACAAGCCCCACCAACAGACAGATCAGATGATTGAGTTCATCAGGGAGCAGGGGACAAGTGGGAAGCCCTTCTTTGCGGTGAACGGCTATTACCCGCCCCATGATCCCTACACCGCACCCAAAGAATTCTATGAGCCGTATCGGGGCAAGGGGGTGCCGTATGCCGGCTATTACGCTGCTGTCAGCGCCATTGACTACAATGTGGGGCGGCTGATGACCGCACTGGATGAACTGGGCATCGCCGAAAATACCATTGTCCTGTACTACTCCGACCACGGGGACATGTTCTCCTATCGGGGCTCAGATCACAAATTCACCTGCCATGAGGACTCAATCAAGGTGCCCATGATCTTTAGCCAACCGGGGACTATCGAAGCTGGCTCGGTTATTGAGGATTTTGTAGGGTTACAGGATCTAATGCCCACGGTTCTCGATTGGGCAGGATTGGAAATCCCCGACTATCTTCACGGCAGCAGCATGACACCCCTGTTGAGGGGTGAATCCGTTCCGTGGCGGGAAGCCCACTATACGCAGAATATCACCCGCGATCAATATGTCGACCAGCGCTGTATTCGCACCAACGAATGGAAGCTGATCCTGAGCAGGCCTGTGGGTGGGTTGCGCAGTTATACGGGCAACCACGAGCTATATGATCTGGTCAACGACCCGGAAGAGGAATTGAATCTGTATAATACACCGCGGGCAGACGGTCACAACCAGTATCTCCACTTTCCGCCATATACCGAAGTCACTGCCGACCTGGCACAGTTACTCAAACGTTACGCTCTGGAGATAGATGATCCGTTGGGTAGTGATCTGGCAGACCTGTGTCTACTGGAGATGCAGAAACGCCGCGAGGATGCGGACGGTTGATCGATAGTGAGCAACTGTCGCACATCAAAATACACCGTGCCCAAGACGCATGAATGAATGCGGATTAACGCATTTGTGATGTAGCGTCGCATTGGAAAAGTATTGAGCCAAAAAAGCCCTGTGCATAATACATAGGGCTTTTTTTATACCAAAAGGAAGCGCGGATAATGGTCGAAAAAGCAGAATCCCACCAAACAACAACTGTGAGTGTGACGTTTCGCGCGGTGCTCCTTGGATTACTGTTGATACCGGTCAACACCTATTTTATTATGGCGAACCACCTGAGGTTTTGGAGCACATTGCCGACCACAATGGCGCTCATCTACAACGTGGTGATCACCTTAACGGTGCTGATCACCTTCAACCTCCTCCTCAAACGTCTCCTGCCACGTTTTGCCTTGAAACAGCAAGAGTATTTGACGGTCTTTGTGATGCTTTCAATCTCTTCAGCGATCTCCGGACATGACATGATGCAAACAGTGGTGCCGACGGTTCCCGACGGTTTTTGGTTCGCCACCCTTGAAAATGAATGGAAAGCACTTTTTTGGCGATACCTCCCGCCCTGGTTAACGATAAATAACTTTTCAGGGCTGGAAGATTTCTATGCTGGAGAAAGCACATTTTATACCGAAACGCATATCCGGGCTTGGCTGCGTCCTATCTTTTGGTGGACGCTGTTTTTGACGGTGCTTATCTGGGTAATGATCTGCCTCAATATCTTGGTTCGTAGGCAGTGGATCGAACATGAGCGGTTAGCATATCCAATCGTTCAGTTACCGTTGGAAATGACCCGCCCCGATGGTAGGCTCTTTCGATCGAAGATGATGTGGATCGGATTTGCTATCGCGGGCGGCATTAATCTGATCAATGGATTCCATTTCTTTTTTCCGGCACTGCCAGAACTCCCGGTGCGCCACGCAGAGATTGGTCAATACTTTACCCAAAAGCCGTACAACGCTATCGGTTGGACACCGGTCTATATTCGCTCCTTCGCCATTGGACTTGCTTTTCTGACACCGTTGGAACTGTCTTTTTCGTTATGGTTTTTCTATTGGTTCTGGAAAGGGGAACGGGTATTGGGAAGCGCGCTTGGGCTGGCAGCGCTGCCTGACTTTCCCTATGATTGGTCACAGGTTATGGGCGGATATTTGGCGCTCGCGTGCTTTGCGCTTTACGGTGGAAGACGCTACTTTTTTTCGATCTGCCGGAGCATCTTTCCATTTCAACAACGACACAGCGGAAATAACGCAGGAGCGGGAATCGGTGTTAACAACACAAAAGAACCTATACCGTATCGGTGGGCATTTATTGGATTGATCTGTGGTTTGATTTTCTTGCTGGCTTTTTCGTACAGAAGCGGAATGGCGCTATGGATCGGAGGACTTTACTTTCTGATTTACTATCTTTTAGGGTTGAGCATCACGAGGGTTCGCGCCGAAGTGGGACCACCGATGAATCGCGTCAGATCTACGCCACATGAATTTATCATCAATCTATTTGGCGCGCGACGGTTGTCCCCCGGTAGCCTCACCATGATGCGGTTCTACTTTACCTTTAATCGCGGTTCCCGCGCCCATCCGATGCCCCACACCCTTGAAGGGCTAAAGATCGCCGAAGAGTCAAATATGAATTCAGGCGGACTGGTCCTCGCAATGATGTTAGCAATAGTTGTGGGAATCCTTGCGGCTTTCTGGGCGTATCTGGTCGTCGGTTATGAAATTGGCGTGGTCAGTGGCTTAGGTACGGGCGGGTATAATCTCCTGCAAAGCTGGCTTTATCATCCAACCGACACAGACGTTCCGGGTGTCATTTTTACGGGATTTGGTTTTCTCTTTACCGGCTCCCTCTGGTGGCTACGCACACGGTTTCCACTCCTGCCCTTTCATCCAGCGGGCTACCTCCTCAGTGTTGAACGGTATACGATGGGAAGGCTCTGGTTTTCGATATTCATCGCGTGGGCAATCAAGACTGTATTGCTCAAAGCGGGTGGAATCCGGCTGTATCGAAAAGCGTTCCCACTCTTTTTGGGATTGATTCTTGGAGAGTTTATGGTGGGCGGGGTGTGGGTGGTGATTCGACTCCTGTGGGACATCGAGGTGTATTCATTTTATCGGTGATGAAGTTTGCAACCGACAAAGGGGAACGTTCCAAACTTTTTTGAAACATATACTGACTATCTGTGTCTATCTATTCTGAAGGTTAAATTGTTACAAACGAGATGAACCGATGCCACAAACAGATTGTCGGAAAGACGATGGAACTTTATCCCACTCAGCCGATGCGAGTCAAGCGGATGATAACGAATTAGTCAAGCGGGTGTGTATGGGCGAGACACAGTTGTTCAGGCTGTTGATTGAGCGTCACCAACAGCATATCTTCAACCTGTGTTACCGTATGCTCCGACAGTTTGAGGAGGCGGATGATGCAACACAGGATACGTTCCTGAAGGCATATCGTTCCCTGAAGCAATTTCGCGGTGACGCCAGCCTAAAAACGTGGCTATGTCAAATTGCTCGGAACGAGTGCCTTAATCGCTTGCGCCATGAAAATATAGCTTCACTTGATCAGCAACTGACAACAGATTACAGTTTTCAGATTGCCGATTCAACACCATCGCCGTTGGAGTTGATTGAGCAGCAGGAAACCCAATCCATCGTTCACGAGGCAATTAACAAACTCCCACACCGGTATCGGTTAGCTATCACGCTCTTCCACCTCAACGGACTTTCCTACGAAGAGATTTCGCAGGTGATGGACATTCCGATGGGAACAGTGAAAACCCATATCTTTCGCGCAAGAGAACTTCTAAAATCGAAGTTGCAAGCCTTTGTAGAAGGAAAAATATGAACCATGGATTGTAGAAATTTTGAAGAGTTGTCGCAATTATACATAGATCGGGAGCTCGATGACGAACGTATCTCTCAGTTTGAAGCCCATCTGCTCACCTGTAATGGTTGCAAGCTGAAGATGGAATACCTACAAGCGACTCTCCGCGGCATCGAAAGCTACCCACAACTTGAACCCCCTTCAGATTTGGCAGATAACGTGATGGCGCGAATAGAGGGGGCGGCATCGTCGTGGGACTTCTCTCAAGAACTAGTATACATCACAAGTGTATCAAGGCAACTCGCCAGCGGACAATTGACGAGGTTTCCCGAAGCGTTCGCCACAATGATTGTTGGTTTAATTTTATTACCGCCCAGAATCTATCTTCGCGTTTTTGCAATTGTATTTCAGCGAATCCACACTGTGCTAGTAAAATGGAGTCATCTCCCGAAAACCCAAACACTGCATTCGATTGAATCATCACGCCGTTCACTCGCAAAATCTCATCGAAATCTGCTGAGACGGATCTATCCACATCTGCTGTATCACTTGAACCCACTGACGAAATTGACATATCAACCGATGATTAACAGTCTGAAGCGTTACACGTTATTCAATTAACTAAACCTTAGAAGCAGTAGGAGGAACAACAATGGATACACAAACCACATCAATGCAGCCAGAATCTGGCAGTTACAAAGGGAAATTACTCAAGATTCTCGTATTCGACGGTGATTTAGAGGCACCAGCCGTGTGTGTCGCACTGCCACTATCCCTTGTCAAGTTGGCAGGACGGCTCCTGCCGCCGTCCGCCAAGCTGATACCACTCATGATCGATCTCGCAATAAGTAAAAATAAAGAGTTTGAGGGCTCTGCCCAACTGATTCGTGAGAAATACGCCGATTTTGACTTCGTTGGGACTTTTACCGCCATCTGTGAAGTGATTGAAGAAGGGATTGACGAACTCGAAGATATCGGGACGTTTGACTTTGTGTCGGTACTTGATGGAAATGATGGCGTGGCGATTCGCATCGAATAATGTCACAACTGTGGAGGAAAGATGAGGATGTTAAGTCGTCGGCGTGTCGCACTCGTTCTAAGAGTTCGCATCCTTAACGGAGACGCAGCCAAGCCGGAACGGAATATCTGGATTCCTCTTCCGCTTCTCTTTCTCCTTGCGTTCGTCCTGGATATGTTTGTCTGCGTTTCTATTCATGTGGCTTCAATCGTACTCCTCACCTTTGGCAAGAAAAGATGGAAGGAGACGCTTCAGAAACCGTTCTCGCTTGCAAGAGCCGCAACGCGAATTTTTTTTCTGACGCGATTGAGTTACGGTCTGCTGCGCTATGGGAATGCGCTGGAAATGCGTGTGGTTGATGGGGGAAGCGGTTTCGTTGTTTCGGCCGAATGACCCACGATTTCAAGTCTGATGTCAGCGCATCCGAGGCCTCCGCAAGGAATTTTAGGACGCGGATAAGCCGTTCCAGTAGGCTCGCAGAGATGTCCCCCAATTCGATATGACGTTGCGCGGATTCGGATGCTCGATCTGCCATCGGTTTAGTCTACCTTCTTGGGCAAGCAGGTTTGCGCGACATGAATCGATTACATCTTCATATCCTGACTGACTCGCCAGATTCCGCGTTTCCCACGGATCCGTTTGTAGATCAAAAAGCTGTGCACGTCCGAGACGCGATGCGTCCGGTCCCGGCGGACGGAAATCTTCTGGGTCAGCAGGTTTATACTCCGTGACATATTTATACCTGTCCCCGACAACCGCCCGTCCCCAGTAATTGCTTTCCACATAGGCATATTCCCGCCAAGGTATTTCGCTACCTTCTGCAAGCGGACGCACGCTCACCCCTCCGAGTCTTGGGACATCGTTTCGCTCGACCTGCACGGCTTCTGCTGCATCTATGCCAGCATAGTCATAGACTGTAGGAACCACATCCACGCCAGAGATAAAATGTTCTCTATCGAAACGATTTTTCTGCACAGGCACACCGTCGCCCAAGCAAGCAACGATAAACGGGACACGGATGCTTTCCTCGTATAGTGTGAACTTCTGGAACATCTGATGACTCCCACACGCTTCGCCGTGATCTGCACTGAAGACGATAACCGTATTGTCGCAGAAGGGTGTCTGTTCAAGCACGTTGAGCACGATACCGATCTCCGCATCAACCTTTTCGATGAATCGGTAATAATTCCAGATAAGATACCGCCAATGGAACTCGTCCCAATCCTGTATGCCGTTCAGAATCGGCGCGTGGATGAGCGCGTCGTCAGTTCTGCGGCAGACCTGCTGCAACACAGTTTCGCTTTCATCGTAATGGAAGTTTTCGGGCAGCGGCGGTAATTCTTCTTCAGGGACAATCCCCTGCTGCAACGGATTTGGGACGCGCTTTTCTTCGTGGTTATGCAGATATTCACACACATCGTGCGGATTGAGGTAGCCTATTTGTAGATAGAAGGGCGCGCTACCGTCGTAGGTTGTCAGAAAATCTGTCACCGCGTGCGTAGAGGCGGAATCGTAATATTCGCCACCGCCCGCACCGATGTCACGCTTTCCATAGTACAGGGTCTTGAAACTTTCACGCACATTTCTGCCCGGCACGTGCCACTTACCACAGTGGAAAGCGGCGTATCCGTTGGTATTCAGCACTTGTCCAACATCCGGAATTCCCTCGTGCATATATCCACCGTTAAACGGCACCCCCGTCTCTGAAGTGTAAAGCCCTGTTGCCCAAGTGGATCGTGTAGCAGCGCATACCGGGTCGCTGCAGTAAGAACGCATGAAAGATGTACCGTTTCGGTGGAGGCGGTCAATGTTCGGCGTGTGCAGATGTGGATTGCCATAAGCGGAAACAGCGTTCCACGATTGCTGATCTGTATTGATAAAGAGGATATTCGGTCGTTTGTTCATGCACTTACCTCCACTATCTCTCTGAGTACGAGGGTTTGGAAGAAGTTGGCAGAAATTGCCACGTTGCCGTTCCTATCAAGCCACCAGTAGGACGGCAGCAGCCCTTCTCCATATAGGTAATAGCCATCGAGTTGCGTTTCGTGCATCCGGATTGATTCGAGGAAACCGATGCGGTTCACAGGTCTTAACTTCTCCAAGTCTTCTAAGACAGCCATTTCCACGACTTTGCCTGACCCTTGAATTGTTCCACTGAGCGCAGGAATCACGTCGAACAGTGCCCAATTACAGGTGAACGGGGTCTCTTTCTGTAATCTACCAACGCTGATCTCAGTATGGTTGATGGTCAGCCGGATTTCGTCCGCAACCCGTTGCCCCTCACAGGCGAGTGTAGAATAGCTGTCCTGACAGTCGTTCTGCGCTTGGATATGCCACTTACCCCTGAGCGATCGATACAGATCGTTAGCGGTATGAAAATGGAGTTGGAGGTCCTCACCGCTTGTCCCGTTGGTGTATTGAATTGTGTAGTGCCAGCGTGCCTCATCCGCTCGCTGCCGTTTGATAACTGCCGTACCGAGACTTAGGTTGTCTTGTAGATACTCTCTTATCGCGTAGCCACGCCAGTAGTTTGGAAATATATCGTAAATATGCTCGGCCGCTTCGGGGCCTACTCGGTCTGTTTTGGGTCCCCCATAAAATTTGAGGAATGTTTCGATTAATTGTTCCGCGAATTGGGGATTTTGTGCTCCATAATTGTAATCAAACGACCAATGCAACCCTTCGCCATTGTTCATGCGTCAACCTCACTTTCCGTTATTCCACACAGGGGATCAGGACGCTGCCATCGGGCAACGTGGCGCGAAACGCAAACGTCCAACCGCAGTAATTTGATCCCAGTGTATTGCTCAATTTGAGAACGATTACGTTCTGCCCCTTCTTCAAGGTGACCTCGACCGTCTGGGATCGGAAAGCATCGTGATGTCCCAGATCGATTGGATCATCCCCATTTATTCGCAGAATCAACCGGTCATCCCACGCCAAACGAATCCTCGCTGCTGTGTCTTCCACCACCTCTAAAACACATCTCGCAATAGCCGCCGCATCCCGACTGTTACTGGGCGTGCCCCGTATGTGGGGACGAAAGATGTGGTTGAAATCTACGAACCCGCGAAGTGCGAGCCGCTTCTGCCAACGGGCGATATCTCTGCCGACCTCGCGAGATTCCTCCCTCAACCAAGGGGAATCCTCGGCGTGCATACCGTCGAAAGTCGCCTCAGGATCAAAGTCGGTCTCCGCAGCCAGATCCGCCTCCATAGCACGTTCATCGCGATTCCAGAACGGTCCGCATACCCACCAGCTGCCGGTGTCCGGGAATGGAAGGTCATGGGTTCCTTTCGGCAGCTCGCCCCACGGCGATTCAAATCGTTCGGCGGGCTGGAGCAGGGGCCAGTCCGGCATCTCGAAGAAGGGTCTGACCGGTCCTTCCTGATACCAGTAAGATGTCGCACAGATGTCGTTTCGCATCGAGCCGAACCGCACGTGAATTGACTTCCTGAATTCAATCGTATCCCGCTCAAAGAACCGGTAACCCACCAATCGCTGTGCAGGTCGGGCTTGACCGACATCGGCGTGGGTGTAGTAGGGCATACCTACGTAAAGATGTGTCTCTGGATCGTGTAACGCACCACCGAACGATGAGCCAAACGTATCCTCGCCTCCAATCCCTCGAAGGTACGCGGGGTGATCGTCATCGCCGTCTATGTAGATGTTGTCTCCCCCACCGTGACTCCAGCGGTCTGTATCGTCGTAAAGCCGTACGCCGTAGGCAAACCCAATCAGTTTGCCCGGACCGTCCGCGTCCAAGAGCAAGAAATCCTCCCCGTATCGTTCCGTCGGTGCCTCGCGTCGCCAACGGGCACAGAAACGGCGGGGTTCCTCCAGTTCCTGATCCGGGAAGCGATGCCAGTTCACAAACATATAAACCGAGCCATCCCCGGCGCCAGACTCCACCTCGATTCGGGCAGACCGTGCGAAAGGCATGTCGAAATAACAGTTGTAACCGCTGAAACCTTGCACGGACAGGTAGCGCGTGTTTACCGGATACCAAGGGAGTCCGTGCATCACTCCAAAAAAGTCGCCGAACGGTGCCTCGACGTAGGGCACGGATTCATCATCGAAATAGATACGAATGATAGCGTTCCGACCGTTCCCCTCGCGGCCAGCTGTTCCCCAGATATGGCGTATGCAGCCCGGTCCCTCCAAGTTCGCGAGAGTTGTCCGCTCATTCGTTTTCACCCGTTGGACTACACTGATCCGGTCCGACACAGCGACCTTCGGTAGGTTCAAATTCATCGAATCTCTCCTCCTTGTGAAGGTGTAGACAGATCTGTGGGCACTTCGTCTGAAGTTGCACCGGGCGGAGGATTTTTCAACGAGTAAAGCACCTCGGAGTGTGGATAGCAGAATTCCACATTGTCATTTTCGCCGAACGCCCTATGGATGATTTTTACAATATCACTGACATTCTCTGCATAATCTTCAGGGGTTGTCTTATACCGTAAGCGCATCAGCACCCCCGCATCAAATAGCTCTGCCCTGATGAACGGTTCTTCCCCAGTTATCTTGATAGTGTCCGCTGTAACCTGTTTCGCAGCATCAACTAAAATCTTTTCCGCCTCATCCCAATCGGATTGGAACGTTATGCGTACCGGCACCTCGCTCAGGATATACTCCACATCGAAGGTATAATTTGTAATCGTCTGACTGAAAAGAATCGCATTCGGGATGAGTATCCCACGACCGGAACGCTCCTCACCCGCCACAGTGCCACCAACCTGATTCAGGATCACATGGGTGAGCGTGATGTCCTCCACATCCCCCTTGATACCAGCAATGATGACCCGTTGACCAATCCTAAAAGGCCGCTTCAGAATCAGCATCAACCATGCAGCAACCCCGGTTACAGGGGCTTGCAATGACCAACCAATAACCATGCCCAAAAAACCAGCAGAGATACCAAGTGTTTGGATTGAACCGCTCAAGCTGATAACACCGAAAATCACAATGATGATAATCCAAACAAACGTCCACGTCAGCATGAAGTTATCGGCATTCGCTTCTTTCAGTGCCCGTTTATAGACATACGCTTTTATAGGCCGTGTCAAAATTGCTTTAATCAGCAGCAGCGTGGCAATGGTTGTAACACTTAGCATTACCCCACGGTATTGGGATTGACTCAGCGTAACAAAAAGATCTTTAACGGTATTCCAAGCCTCCAATAACATTTCCATCAGTATTCACCCTCCCCGTAAACCTTCCGAGAGTCTTTAGTAAAAATCATAAAGCCCTTTGTTTTTTTCGCTTAGAGGATTATACCACAAATCTATCCTCAACCCGAATCGATATTTTTGATTTCTTGGTTTGAACTTGACCGTTATCAGCCCCTATGATACCATCTATCCTCACACGGTCTCATTATATCTCCCACTACAATTTTCCATACAAGGAGCAAACCGTTGAAACAGAATCCCAACACTGTCACCGTCAAAGTCGATGCCGGTTCCATAGATCGAAATAACGACCTCATCCGCCTCCTTTTCAATCCGAAAGATCACTTTCCCGATTGGCAGGAAGGAACCGCAACACTCGCCATTTCTCAAACGGATGCAGACGGATCTCCGCTTGGTACGGAAATTCCTGCTCAGTTTGAACCAACAACCCGCGAGTTAGCGTGGCAAACCGGTTCCTTGAGTGCGGGAGAATCGGCACGGTACGCTATCCGGGTCGTTGACCTTCCACCCAACAACCGATACACCATCGAGCAGAAGCCGGCACATCTTCTAATCACCGTCGATAATCAGGTATTCGCACGATACAACTACTTGGGCGTCTGGAAGCCGTACTTTTGGCCCGTGAATGGAACCCACGGCACGGTTGTGCGCGGAGCAGGCGGCGGCGATCATCCACACCACACAGGGCTCTATCTCGCTTACGGTGGGCATGGCGAGGGTGGATCGGCGAATATCTGGTCGGATTGGGATGAACCGCCCTACGGTCCCTGTGGGAAAATGCTGCACCAACGGTTTATCCGACTCACCGCTGGACCTGTGCACGCGGAATTCGTGGAAGATCTGATCTATGTCAAAGGAAATGGCGATCAGATCCTAACGGAGACCCGAACGGCGCGTGCTTGGTACGCTGATAATGGAAGGCGTTTTCTGGATATTACCCACGAAACCACGCCGCCGATAGATATTGGGGACAGACAATTTCTCCTCGTTGCACGACTGAATCCATCTATGAACCTGCCGGACGAAGGGCATGTCGAAAATTCGGAGGGACTGACCGGTCGGCAGGAGGTCCATCATCAGCGAGCGCGGTGGTGCGATCTCGGCGGGGCGGTGGGAGATGGTGTGAACGGACTCGCGCTATTTGACCACCCGGAAAACATCGAACACCCTGGCTTCTTCGGGGAGATCGCTGTTCAGCAACAGATGAGTATCCTCCACCATCCGCCACACGACAACGTCCGCCTCCAATTCCGTGCTTACGTTCACGAAGGCATCACGCCGGATGCATCGGTCGAATCCCACTATCAGTGTTACGCGAATCCGCCGAAAGCTGAGATTTGCACCTGATAAAGAGACCACCCGAAACTGAGGAGAAAACAATGAAATATCGCTTCGCTGAAATGATCTGGTACGAAACCAAAGAAGCAGCCGAACAGGACCGTGTCGCTGTCCTCCCCGTCGCAACCTATGAAGACCACGGTCCCCACCTGCCCGTCGATACAGATGTCGTCCTCTGCACAGGCATCTGTGAACGCGCCGTAGCGCGTATCCCATCGGAGGCAGTACTTGCGCCACCGGTCCCGCACGGCTATAGCCCACACCACATGGATTTCCACGGCACACTCACCATCGGTTGGGACACCTTCATCAAGTATGTCAGGGATGTCTGTTGCAGCCTTGCTCACCACGGGTTCAAGCGAATCCTCATTGTCAACGGTCACGGAAGCAACGCATCTCCCCTCGACCTCGCAGCACGGCTGACCAATATTGAATATGAGGGGAAAATCCTCTGCGCCTCAGTGAACCATTGGGACACCCGCAAAATTAAGGAGGTCGGTGCCGAGGTCAGGGATTCCGAATATGGTGGAACATCGCACGGCGGGGAATACGAAACCGCCCTCTATCTTGCCTTAAAACCGGATTTGGTCGATATGAGCCGGGCGGTTGATGAAAGGTCGCCGTTACCACCGAGTTTCAAAACAGATCTGCTCGCAGGAACCCATCCCCAAGGATCGGCTGCACGGTTGATACCGTATTGGAGTTCGCAGACCGTAAGCGGTGTGTTAGGCGATGCGACTAAAGCCACCGTGGAAAAAGGGGAAAAGTTCTTGGAGGCAGCGACGGAGGGGCTTGTTGAGTTGATCCGTGAGTTGAGAGGAACGGAAATTCCACCCCGCCGTGACCAGCATGAGGAGCATATATCGAGAAAGACTGCGTGGACTTAGGAGTAATTTAAGTTGCTGCTTAAAGCGTACCGTATTGCGTTTCTCAACCCCGCTCGGCTTGGATAGACATATCCAAGCCATCTTGGGTGGGATGCAGCGGATTTGTCAATCCGCTGCGAGTTGCTTTGAATCCCGATTTTATCGGGGCGGTGATTTTCTCATTTTTATTCTTATCGACCCAAGCTGCGCGCCATTTTTAACCGTCCATAGACTCAACGCAGTGAAGACAGATCCCAATTTATCAAACGAGTCTTTAGGAAAATCGCTTCAGCAGCACTGATGGCACCTGCCGTTCTCCCAATGTGAATGCCTCACCCTCGCCAGCCGCATCAAACCTCAACGATTCAAACAGTGCACGTTTATCTTCATCTTCGACGGAAAGTGTTGCCTGCCATTCCGTTGCCCCACGGTCACCACCCCAGTCCATTGCCGCTTGGATTAGATACCCCCAAGCGTCCGCTCGGGATTGATGCGTAAAGCCGTCTACATGACACACCCCTGATTCGTCAAGCCGGGCAGTCCCCAATCCAATCAGATGACCACTGTCTGCCGCCGCACCAAACCATGCGCCGTTCTGTTGTTGGAGAAGCGCATCGTATTTCGGATACAACCCCATACACGAGGATTGTAACGCATAGCGGGTAGAAAATATGCCCGCATTCGCGTCCAACACCTGCCAATCGTGTGGGCAAACGATCAGTGGAATCATGGGGACTCGGTGTGCCGCTGTGCCCGGTATGATGGTAGTTTGTCCCGCCGCTTCCCTGAAGTAATCTATCAGAAACGCTTCCGGTGACTTGCCAGATACGATCAGCGCCATCACATTGGCACCGGCGAGTTTCCGCCAACCGAGTCGATAATATATCCGTGCTGCTGCTGGGTTGCCTGTGCCGAGAAAAAATGCTTCACCGCCCTGCGCCCGAAAATCGTTAAGGGCACATTCACAGAGCTGGGCAGCAATTCCCTGACGGCGAAACGCGGGGGGCGTTGCGACCTCTCCCAACCCGCCCAATCGCGGTTCTGCTTTGCCAACTGTGAGATGGGAGGTGCCCGCCAGATCTTCCTCCTCCCGCATCAAGTAAAGGATATCCTCGTTATCTTCGGTTTCATCCCCGGCGAAGATGGGTTTGAAGTTTTCATAAGAGGTCTCGAAAATTTCCTCCCAGAACGCGGTCAACTCTGGAATAAGTTCCTCCGGTAGAGGTACGCTGATCCTCGTAAAATCCATAATTCTCCTCCATCCCAATGAAATCAGAACGATTAAAGATTCATGTGTTCTTCTTCTGGTAACGGCACAGGTTTCGCATCCTCTGTCCCAATGCTCCAGTCCGCCAAGCGTAACCGCAGGTCTGCCAGCACGTCCCGGTGGGCGGGATTGTCTACCACATTCTCCAATTCCCACGGATCGTTTTCCAGATCATACAGTTCGTCCCGATCACCCATCGGGTCGTGTACATACTTCCATGAACGGGTACGCGTCATCTTGCGTCTGCCCTCCGCTTCACGCCATTGCAAGGACTGTATCAACGCACGTCTGCCGTAGGGCTGAGGCAGTTTCTCTAAATCTGCAAGACGGAAGGGCGGTCCCCCACTACCATATTCAGAAAAGGTCACATCTCGTGGTTCGGCAGCAGTAACAGTTGGCAACCCCTCGCCGTGCATTGATCGGGGTGTGTCTAGTCCCTGAAGTTCCAACAGCGTCGGCACGATGTCAATCAGGTTCGCCATGCTGTCGTCACGCACATTGGAGGCAACCTCTCCGGGCCAAGAGACGATCAGCGGCACATGTGTCAGGCAATCGTAGAAGACACCGCCCTTACATTGCATCCGGTGCTCACCCATGAAGTCTCCGTGGTCAGAGCAGAACACCACAATCGTGTTTTCGCGCAACCCAAGATTTTCCAGTGCGTCTATAATCTGGCCTAAAGCGTCATCAATGAAGCGGACCATTCCGTAATAGACCCCCATCACACCGTATACATCTTCGAGGGCATCCTCCTCCGCCCCGAGTATCTTGTGCAGCACGCGATTTCGTTCAGGCGCGCGTTCATCAAATTCATCCTCCCGCCAAGGGGGTAGATCAATCTTCTCCGGTGGGAACATCGCAGCGTATCGTTCCGGCACAACCCACGGCTCGTGCGGATCTGGGAACGAGACCCATAGCGCGAACGGTTCATCTCGGTGGGCTTCTAGGAAACGGGTCGTTTGGCCCGCAACTAACCCTGTGGAATAGTCCTCCAACGGAAAATCGGAGGTGGCGTAACCGAAGCGCGGGCTTTGGGGGGTCATTGTCCGCCGCAGTTCATGGGCAGCTTGAATCCCCTCGATCGGGCGAAACCATTCCATGCCGCGCGTCTCCGCGTGTCCCGACATCCAACCGTGCCCAACCTCGCACCACGTATCGAAAAGTGCCAAGTCCGCCGCACTCTCAAAACAGTGGTTTTTGCCAATCAAACCGGTGTGGTATCCCGCATCCTTCCAGAGTTGGAACGCATGGGTCGCGTCATCTGGCATCAGGGTCTGATTGCGTCTGCCGCCGTGCGAGTGTGGGAACTGCGAGGTCCAGAGCGAAATTCGCGCTGGAACGCACAGGGGGTGCGGCGTAAAGGCATTTTCAAAAAGCACCCCTTCGTTCGCCAAGCGTTCCATGGATGGTGTCTCGCAAAAGGTATTTCCGTAGAGGTGGCTGGCGGTGGCTTTTTGCTGATCTGTCATAATCACCAAAACATTGGGTCTGTCGGACATTTCGCGCTAACTCCTATCGTGGTTTGTCGTACCAAATTTTGGTTATGGTAGTAGATATTCAACCCTTTGTCGAGCATAAAATTTGCTTGCGTTCCCAAAATAGTCTCGGATGTCGGTATACTATTGACAACGACCTATGGCTCTGCTAAAATTAGGTTTTGCGGGAAAAAGTGACCTGCGAGCCAAACCAAATGCAATGATGCTAAGACACAAAGAAATAAAAGCACTCTGCGCCATTGCGACGTTGCGTTCAACTGGACGGGTGGACAATCATGAGAAACACGCGCACACAATCCCGGGTTCTTGCCCTTCAGATGCTGTATCAGATAGAAGTCACGAAAGTTCCAATTCGCTCTGTCCAGGAATGTTTCTGGCAGGTCAACGATGCGCCCAAGACCGTTAAAGAATTCGCCGATCTGTTGGCGGAGGGCACAATGGAACATCTCGGCACGATTGATCCGGCGATTCGCTCGGCAGCGACCCATTGGAAGATCGACCGTATGCCGGTTGTTGACCGATGTCTGCTGCGAAGCACCACGTATGAACTGCTCTATCTCATAGACATTCCGCCCGCTGTTTCAATCAATGAAGCCATTGAACTCGCAAAAAAATACAGCACCGAAGATTCACCGCAGTTTATCAATGCGATTTTGGATAAAATCAAGGACATGGGAACCGAAATGGTTGACTTAGCGGATCTACGGACGAGTAGGAGTGAATAGTTGGTAATATTTCGCAAGGTGTTTTGGACGCTGATTTTAAGTCTACTAATATATCCACTTGCTGATGCACATAAGGAAGTCGAATTTGTGAGAGAGTTCGGTGGAAAAGGCGAGGGTGAAGGCGAATTCGCGGAGAAAACGTCCTTCGCATTCGATCGGGACGGCGGGATTTATATCGCGGACACAGAAAATCTTCGCATCCAAAAGCTTGACCCCGACGGACGCTTCCTATTTGAAATTCGGGGAACTGACCCCGACAAGTTTCTTTTCGGCAATCCGATGGACATCGCTGTTGGGCTGGACGGAACAATTTATGTCGTAGATTGGATCACCGTGCACGTAGAAAACACGGAATCCCCGCGCATCTTCAATTACGCCCCTTGTGTCCACCGATTCGATTCGGAAGGAAAATTCGTTGCAAGCTATCCGCTTCAAGATTTAAGCAAACGGATCGGAACGCTTGAAGCTGCGGCACCGGCACTCGACGCCGAAGGAAATTACGCACTCATCATTCCGCAGGGGAACACACAGAGATCGCTCCTGTTGACGGTTGATGATGAGGGAGGTATCTACGTCTTCGATGATGGCTATATTTATAAATTAGACGCAGATGGCAACGCTGTCGCCACCTTCACGACCACCCACCCCAGCGCTGGGCAGTTGAGCAAACCCGCGGATATGACTGTTGATCGTGAGGGAAATCTCTACATCGTAGATGAGGATGCACATCGCGTCCTGAAATATGATAGGGCTGGACAATTTTTGTTCTCATTCGGCGAGTACGGCGATCGTGCAGGACAGTTTATATCGCCTTTCCATCTCATCGCGTTAGAAGACGGCACCGTCCTCGTCGCAGACACAGCCAAATATAAAAAGGATTACGCATCCGGTTTACCCAGACAGCGATACCATCCGTTTCAGTTTGGACACGTTCCCTATCGCATCTTTCGCAGTCGTTTGCGCCGGGTTCAGCGATTTTACGCGGACGGGGAATATGCCGAGAAAATCCTAATCCGTTTCCAGCGTGAGAATGAGGAGCACGCATATCTCAGTCTGAAAGCGATTGATTACACCGGTAATCTCTATTTCGTTGATAGTGAAACCCTGAAGTTTAGGGTATTCGGTCCCACGTCCCCGCTGATAGCGTCTGCGTTTCAGACAGAGACAAAGCTGCGCTACATCTATGATTTTGAGGATGTCGAGATAGATAATCAGGATGACCTCGACCCTAACCTTGGTACGAAAGCGGATTTTGATGAACGCATTAGATGGAATCAGATCGGGGCGGAAGTCGCTTTGACCTACGACATAAACGAGGATCTGCGATTCGCCATTTCCAACGACTTAACCTACCTGAGATTGACTGATACCAGTTTTTTCCGAACACCGGATTTTGAGGATTTCCGGGGCAGCTTTAATCAAGACGATGAAACCACCGAAACATCATGGGAAGACCGGATTCAGATCGACTTTACACTAATTCAGAACCATAATCCCTACCGCTATCGGGAAGCGGGAGCGTTCGCGTACCTCAACGTGGTCCGGGATTACTTCAGGAACAGGGCACTCCATCCGGACAATGACCGAGATTTAGACTTCAAGGTCCGGATTTCCAGTTGGGGTGCGGGGATGCGCTACGACCTCGGCAGGGCATTTCAGCTTCAGTTTATGGTCGCCCACTCTTACGGCTATAACGAATACACCTATATCGATGAGACAAGCGTTCTGTATGCCACGGGCTTTTTACAAATAGTCGGTACCGTCGTGCTTTTGAGCATTGATGGTGTATTTTAACCGTGTGCTTCCAAATTGACTTTCTCAGCGACAACCTTATTTACCATCCTTCGGAAGGATAACCCAATCATGACAGAACCCCAGCCATGGACACCCGTTGAAGGCGATCTAACAGACATACTGGAACAGCATCCGCAACCGCTTATGGCGCTTGCAGCTGGCGAGATGCCAGCCGTCCTACTGCGGCAAGCCTACAATCCCAACCATTGTGCGGAACTTATACAACGATTCTATGAGCGCGAGCTGATGTACGACCCGCACAAAGTCGGAGAAGGAAAACCCCACCGCGTGGACATCGGCACCAGTTTGGGACGGTACAATTCCAACCGTGAGGAGTTTTTTGCCCACTCCGCTGGAACGCATGAACTGTTCAACGTCCTGTTCGATGGGTACGACGATCCGGTGAAGACCATGTACGATAACCTGTCCAAGCTCGCACCGGGCAAGAATGTGATGACAGCGCGGGAGCCGGATGGCAGCCTTTACGGTCCCGCCATCTTCCGCATCTACCACGACGGGCTGGGACACGGTCCCCATTACGATTCCGTAGCGAAGCGATCAAAACTGTTCACTTACTCTGTTTCTCGATTTCAACATCAATTCGCCGGTGTGCTCTGCTTCCAAAACTCTAATGACGCGGGAGAGAGCGGCGAACCCTTTCTATACAACTGCACCTGGTCGGATGCCGTGCAGGAGGCACGTGCAAACGATGCCTTCCGAGAATACGTCGTCGATCACGATATCGCCCGCACGCAGGTCCAATTAGAACCGGGCGACCTCTACTTTTTCTATTCCGAAAACATTCACGAAGTGCCTTTTGTTGTAGGCGATCGACCGCGGGCTGTACTCGCAATCTTCTTTGCCATGTCCCCGGACGATGATGAGATTTTTGTCTGGTCATAATCAACGTTCAATCAAGTAACTATCGGACCTTACCAGAACGCTTCAAATTTATAAGGAGGAACCCATGCAAGAGACCACTACTCCTGAACAGCAAACTACTATTATCCCTGAAATCCACCCCGACGAAGTCATTGACTTCATGAACATTGATGAGACAGATTTCAGTTCGTTCACTATGGCACAGCGAATCCGCCATTTCGAGGTGGAAGGCTATGTTGTGTTGCCCGACGTGTTAGACGCGGAACTTATCGCAAAACTCAAAGCAGAGCTCGCGGACGTTCCTATGAGGCCAAAACCGTATAGCGAGTACCAAACCACGGGAGCCATACAACCGCAATGGTACAGTCGTACAACAGCGGAGCTGATTGGACATCCACCGACGATTGAGTTTCTCACAGAGCTGATGGGGCCCGACATCGTATTCACGCGTGGTTTCTTTCAGCGCACGCATCCCGGTTCACCTGGGATCTCGGTGCACACCGACGGTCAACCCCACGGCTCATCGATCTTCGACTACGAAGGTAGTTCCCCACGGTTGCTGCGGATTCTCTACTACCTTGACGACCTTGTCCCAAAACGCGCACCGTTTCGGTTGATCCCGCGGAGCCATCTCTCCTTCCACGCCCAAGCAAGCCCTTACGTGCGCTACAAGTCCCATCCGGAAGAGCTCACCCTCTGCCTGAAAGCCGGATCGGCGGTCATCATTCCAAGCACTATGTTCCATGCCACGCACCCGAATACGGACACTTCACCAAGAGAGTTGATTCAATTCGGTTATCGACCGGCTTGGGCGGGACCAATTCAACCGATGAAGGAGTGGGACCCGGAATTGGTCGCTGCTGCACCGGAACAAGCTAAGCCTTTCTTGCAGAGCCTCAATACCACCGGAGACACTTGGAAACTTGAACACAAGCCGGATGGGATGACGACCGACGCGCCCGGAATTAATCCGAGCCGTTGGGACAACTGAACGGAAAACCGAGCAGGTGGGTGGGTGAGAAAGCGAGCAAGCGAGAAAAAAATCTCTGCTGGCTTTCTCACCGTCACATCTTCCCACTTTCAGTTTTGCCCGACGATCAAGGAAAAAAGCAGATGAAAATCACGCAGCTGGAACGCACTGTAGTCTGTGTACCGTTTCTGCCCGGAATTCTGCCACCGCCCGAATACGAGGAGTTGACCGAATCTTATCCCGCGCCACTTGGGGAGAGAAGACAGGATGTGCTGCGTATCCATACCGACGAGGGGATTACCGGGCTCGGCATGAGCGGACCCTATTTCGGCGACCGTGATGAGCAGCCTCCAGATTT
This sequence comes from Candidatus Poribacteria bacterium, assembly GCA_022826645.1. GTDB lineage: Bacteria > Poribacteria > WGA-4E > WGA-4E > PCPOR2b > PCPOR2b. The sequence continues at coordinate 12,730 of JAJDUM010000057.1, read as the reverse complement.
AATCGGTAAGGACCCACTCGATTTTGAGCCGCGTAATTTGGGGGGCGGTGGATACGATATCGCCTTGCTGGACCTAATCGGTAAAGCAACTGGTTCACCCTTGTATCGTATCTTCGGTGGCAAATTTCAGGATCGTGTACTCGTCGATTACTGGATCGCGCGGATGGGTCCGGAGGCATCAGCCGCTGCTGCCAAACGGGCATCCGAATTGGGATTCCACGGCATCAAGATCAAATGCACTATCGACGACGGAAATGTGGCAGATCGGGTACACGCCATGCACGAAGCAGCGCCCCCACTACGCATCGTTCTGGATCCCGGTCACCGCTTTCACACTGTCGAGCAAGCATTGACGTTGGCACATGAAATTGAAGCGTACGATATTGTCTTTGAAGACCCTATCCCTAAAGACAATATAGAAGATTACCGACGACTCAAGGAAGAGACCTCGATTCTGATTGCACCCCATCTCCAGAATCCACGTCAAGTCATTGAAATGGTGTATCTGGAGGCTGTAGACGGGATTAATGTCGCACCTTCGGACTGGGGCTTTCTGGATATGGCACGGATTGCGGGTGCCGCCGATATTCCTGTATGGCAAGCGTCTAACGTTGACCTTGGAATCTTCGATGTTTTCCGTCTCCACGCCTCAGCCGCGACGCCCAACTGCACCTTGGGCAGCGATCTATGCGGTAATTTTGTCCATGAGCATAGTTTGCTTGCCGACCCTTTGGTCCAAGATGGATATGCAATAGTCCCGGACAAGCCGGGGTTGGGGGTAGAACTTGATGAGGATGCGGTACAACAGTACACACTCCGTTCATAGAATCACGATTTAAGAAATCGCTGAACGGCTCCCGGCAGAATAGAAACTAATACCCCAATCCGTATAACCCGAACAGAGGAGGTCTCACCGGATGACCCCGTCTACACCCATTCGCGCTGCCGTAATTGGTCTGGGTCGTGCTGGCTGGAATATCCACGTCCGTACAATGCAGGGGCGCGAGGATTTTGATGTGGTTGCTGTCGCTGACCCCGACCCCGACCGCCAACAACAGGCAAAGGAAGAAGCCGGAGCGCAACCGTTCGATAATCTCGATTCTCTGCTAAAGGGCTGCGATGCTGAACTTATCGTCGTTGCGACCGCATCGGCAGATCACGCGAACCACTCGATCGCTGCACTCGAAACCGGGCGACACGTCCTGACCGAAAAGCCGATGGCGACCGCTCTGGAAGACGCAGACCGTATGCTTGTCGCCGCCGAGAATGCGGGCAAGATCCTGACTGTCCATCAGAGTCGTCGGTGGGGCGAAGACTTTCTTTTTATCCAGCAGATGCTGAAGGATGAACGCTTAGGGCATGTCTTCTTTATCCGTTCAGGTGGTTACGGTTATCGTCGTCGTAACGATTGGCAGACATTGCAGAAATACGGGGGCGGACTGCTCAACAACAACGGCGTACACGTCGTCGATCAGTGTGTCCTCCTCATGGAATCGCCCATCGTGGACATTTTCGGAGACCTTCAGCAGATCCTCCAACCGGGCGATACAGAAGATCACCTCAAAGTGGTAATGCGCGGCGAAAATGGTCGGGTGATAGATCTGGAACTCACAAGCGCATGTGCAGCCTCCCTGCCTTCGTGGACGCTCATGGGCACACGCGGCACGTTGACCGTTACAGGTGGGGGACCGGCAGTGCTACAGTATGTGAAGGACGAGCTAGCACCGCTCAAATCAGTTGACAGACCCCTGGCAACTGGTCGCAGTTATGGCGTCGAGGGCGGCGATGAGATCGAATTCGAGACAATGGAATTTGAACCCAAAGCACCGTCAGGTTCATCGTTCTATGATCAGCTTTACGACGCCATTCGCAACGACGGACCGCCGCCGGTCGATCCGGCGACAACCCGTGAGACAATTCGCGTAATGTCCGAAGCACGCAAGGGGACACAGTTTCCAGACTGACTCTGTTACTGAACCAACTCAATCCCCGCTAACTCTCAATTGACACCGTGTACCCGAAAGGAAACTACCATGCCACAATCACGTATCATGTTCTATCACGACGGACGCCATCCGCTCATCTATATGTACGAGCCACCGATGCAGAAAGAGGAGTATGAGGCAGCGGTCGACGAGTTGGTCGGTACTCCCGTGGATACACTTATGTTCTGCTTGGGGGATGGACGCACAGTCCTGCACGATACAAAGGTTGGCGAGTTGTGGGGGCATAACGTCGATAAATGGCCCCACATCATCTTTCGACGTGCCCATCAGAACGCCAAGGACCTGATCGAATCGGGCAATGATCCGTTACGGGTCGTCTGTGACCGCGCCCACGCAAAGGGAATGCGGATCTACCCCACCCTTCTGGTACAACAAGGACGAGCTCCCCGCGACCAAGATGTGCGCTGCTCTAACTTCCGTTTCGACAACCCACACCTGGAGATTGGTGCACACGGCGATCTGGATGCCGACTTTCCCGGACTGACCTGCCTCGACTTCAAGCACGAGGAGGTGCGCGAGGAACGGTTTGCGCTCATTGAGGAGACCGTGAACAACTATTCAATCGACGGTTTTGAACTGCAACTGAATTACACCCCGTATTACTTTCATCCGGACGAGGTCGAAGCGGGGCGTGAGATTATGACTGCGTGGGTTCGACGGGTATATGAAGCCCTCAAGGGGAGCGGCGCAGACCGCGAATTAGCGATCCGTATCCCCGCAAGCCTCGAAGGGTGCTTAGAGGTCGGTATGGACGTGCGCGATTGGATGGAGCAGGGCATCGTAGATGTCGTTATTGGGCAGACGTTTTCGGGACCGGAACTGGTGGACTCAACAGTCGATTTTCGTCCGCTGGTCGAAGCCGCTGAAGGGACGAATTGTCGCGTTCACGCCGCCATTCAGAGCCATGTAGACTCTGACCGCTTAGGAGAAGCCACCATTGAAATGGTTCGTGCCACCGCTTGTAACTACTGGGCGCAAGGCGTTGACGGGCTCTATCTTGCACATTGGTTCGGCAATTGGCCCTACCAAGCGGACTTCTACGAAAAGCTGCGGGAGTTGCCGTATCCGGAGGTGATGGCACCCAAGGACAAGTACTACTATGTTCCGACGGAAACGGGGCGCTATCCCAAGCCGCCCACGGAACCCGGCATCGTTATGTCACTGCCGGCGGGACTGGCGGTCAACCGTCCCACAGAGGTGAAATTTAAGATCAGCGACGATCTGCCTCGTTGGAATCAGGTTGGACGCATCCACGAAGTCCTCCTCCGTGTGCGGATCATGAATACCACAGAACTGGATAGTCTCTGCTTTCGACTGAATGGAGTAGATCTGCCAGATGAACTGCTCCGAAAACTGAACGAGATGTACCGGATGAGTGCGCCGCGCTACCGCACCGGGTCGGGTTACTGGTTCATTTACCGACTGGACGAAGCGCATTGGCCCCAAAACGGCGACAATACGCTCGAAGTCACGCTGCTGGAGCGCGATGCGGACATAATCCCAGAATGCTATATCCGCGATGTCGAGCTGGAAATCAATTACCTGATGGGCAAGCATTTTCATCGGGGACAGGATGCGGATCTGGGCCCCCACGAATACTCTGGAATTTAGTTCTTATAGGACTGATGGACTTGCGGGGTAAGTTCCTTTGAATCCCGACTGTCCCCCTGGTCTCGGAACGGACGATGTGTCGGGGATTCATCGGGGATACCCCGCCTACGGGTGGTTTTGCATCAGTCCTGTCTTAGCCAGGACTGACGCACTGCAGGTTGTAATGAATGCAGATTGGGAAATCTGTGCCACGTTATGTCAACTGCACAACTCCTAAAGAAAATCAAAGGAGAGGATTGAAATGAATTTAACCGTTGAATTAACAACTGATCAGGTCGTTGGTTTTGTTCAACAGATGCCAGCAGAAGAAAGACGAGCATTATTACTCGCCATTGCAGAGCAGGCAGCAGCCAATCGAGAGGCACGTATAGATCGTGCTGAAACACAATTTCGGCAGTTATGTGTGGACCGGGGGTTAGATTGGGATACGATGACCGAAGCGGAGCGCGAAAATTTTGTTGATGACCTCATCCACGAGGATCGTGAATGCAGCCAATAGCCGTTTACGATACAAACATTCTGTTGTCGGGCATCGGTTGGAGGGGCAGTCCTTATCACTGTCTTGAACTCGCACGGCACAGCAGCATTGAAGGATTGACCTGTTCTGAAATACTGGACGAATTAGGGGAGAAATTAACGACTAAACTCAACTTTTCACCGTCCGAAACTACCGATATCATTGCGGATCTCCTTGGTTTCTTGGGGGTAGTCAAGATCACCAACACGCTTAAAGCCATCCCCGCCGATTCGGAGGACGATAAAGTAATTGAATGTGCCGTTGTAGGGGAGGCGACCTACATTGTGACCGGCGATCGCCGTCATCTGTTGCCACTTGGCAGCTATCAAGGCATCCTTATTGTCACAGCAGCAGACTTTCTTACACAATTTGGCTAAAAAGTAGGACTTACGCAGCTGCGGGGCAAGTTCCTTTGAATCCCGACTGTCCCCCTGGTCTCGGAACGGACGATGTGTCGGGGATTTATCGGGGATACCCCGCCTACGGGTGGTTTTGCGTCAGTCCTGTTAGTTTGGAATGAGGAGAAACTATATGTCTCAATCTAACCCTTTAACCTTGGGGACAGCAAAACAACTCCTCTTCGACGACACCCTTGTCGAAGCTAAGGAGGGATTTACCACCACCATGAACCCGGCCATGCGGTCCGATGCACCGGCGCTGACATCGGAAAAATCGTGGGAACGACACGGATGCAGTTGTCCCACGGTGATGCTCGACGAAGGCGTCTACAAGATGTGGTACACCGCCAACGGCGAGGATGGCGCCATGCGGGAGTGCTACGCCACTTCTACAGACGGAATCCACTGGGAACGACCTAACCTCGGACTGATCGACTACCAAGGCTCCCGTAACAACAACATTATCCCGCTCAGGCATGAAACCATCTTCAAAGATCCATCCGCCGAACCCGAACGGCGCTTCAAATCCATTTCTGGCGGTGGGAAGTACGATTATGTATCGGTATATGGGGGCGGCGCCCGGTTCCGGTACGACGAAAATCCGCCAGAGACTTGGCATTACGGCAGTGTCGCTGGCGCGTATTCGCCTGACGGAATCCATTGGACGGCTTGCGACAAACTGCTTATGCCGTGGTATACGGATACCAGAAATGTGGCTTTCTGGGATGATCGCATTCAGAAATATGTGGCGTATGTCCGCTGGAACGAATACCTGCAAGTAGAGGAGGGAGCACAGCGAGGGTCTTTTGATTACCGCGCTATCGGCCGTGCAGAAAGCGCAGATTACGAGAACTTTCCTGTGCCCGAAAAGATCTTAGAACCTGATTTCGATGACCCCGAAGATGCGGATATGTGGGGCGGTGGGTTATACGACACGGCAGCGGTAAAGTATCCCTTTGCGGACAACGCTTACTTCATCTTCACCGCCGCTTACTACCACACTACTGACGCGTTAGACATACAGCTTGCGGCCAGTCGTGACGGAATCAATTTTACACGATGGCGCGAACCTTTCGTGCGCCTTGGTCCCGATGGCGCTTTCGACTCGATGATGATCTATATGGGGGTCGGCATGTTGCCTATCGGTGACGAACTCTGGATGTATTACGGCGGTTTTGACCAACCTCACGACAAGGTCACCGGCGAAGATTACTGTCCAGCTATCGGATGCGCCCGTCTAAGGCTCGATGGCTTTGTCTCCCAAGATGCCGGTGGACAGGGCGGTTCGCTCACAACGCTGCCATTTACCGTTGAAGGGAATCACTTGGAAGTGAACATGGACGGCAGTGCCAGAGGATGGATCAAGGTCGAAATCTTGGACGAGGCGATGCAGCCGTTGACAGGTTTCGCAGAAGCAGAAGCAGACCGCCTTGGTGGAAATAGCACAGCCCAGACCGTGACATGGAATGGCAAACAAGATCTCTCAGCTCTCCAAGGAAAAACGGTGCGCTTGCGGTTCGTAGGTCAGTCGGTGAAGTTGTATGCGTTCCAACTCCAATAACAGAAGGAGCTAAGTCCTCATGAAGGGACAACTTCCCTCAGAACACATTGACGCGATAAATAGGCGTCGGCGGGTGATTGTCAATTTTGACGTTATTTCAGCGGACGGCGCGAGGTTCGCGACAAAAGAGCTCGAACGGTTGGTCGAGTGGAAGTTCATGTTTGCCGACGAACCGGGAACGCATATCGACACTATCTGTTGGAGCTGGGGCGAGGGGCATCAGGCACCCTATCCGAGCGAAGTCTTACCGCTCTACGATTCGCCCGGATTTAAAGAGTGGGCGGACAACGGGGTTGACATCGTCCAAGAATTCCTTGAAGCATCGAAACAGCGAGGGATTGAAGCGTTCTTTTCCTACCGGATCAACGGTTCGGACAACGATTTGGGACCCGTCGCAAAGATTCCGATGAAGGAGGCACACCCCGACTGGCTTATCCATCTATGGAACGCCAACGGCTACTGGAACTTCGCTATCGACGATGTCCATGAATACAAGTTGGGTATCCTCCGCGAGGCCGCGGAGGATTACGACTTTGACGGTATCGAACTGGACTTCGCGCGGGTCTGTCCCGTCCTGCCGCCGGGACATCAGTGGGAGTACCGCGATAGGCTCACCGATTTCATACGTGCGACACGAGCGATGTTGCAGGAGGTTGCGCACAAACGTGGGCGTCCGCTCCTACTTGCGGCTCGTATACCCGAAAACCTGGAAGGATGTCATTTCGATGGTATCGACGCCGAAACTTGGGCACGGGAGGAATTGCTGGATATTTTCGTTATGGGGTGCAGATCGTTCGATGTGGATATCCCGGCGTTCCGCAGAATCACAGAGGGAACGAACATCAAACTCTATCCGTGCATCGACGACCATCACGCCTCAGACGGCTATCAGTGGCCCCCGATTGAAGTGATGCGGGGTGTGGCGGCGAATTGGTATCATCAGGGCGCAGACGGGGTCCAGACCTTTAATTTCGCGCACGCAACCCCGGAGGGAACGGATCGGGTTGTGGGCCAGATGTATTTGGAGAAGGGTTGGGCAACACATCGTCAGGCTTATCAAGAAATCGGCGAACCGGATGGTCTCAAACATCAGAACAAAACCTTCGTTGTACAGCGTCGCGGTGGCGGGCACGGCACAACCGTCATACCTAACCCGGAGGATTGGAGTACGCCACGCTTCATGTACTTCAACACGAATATGTTCGGGCAGCTGCCTGCAGCTTTAGATAACGATGGTAAAGTGGATACGCTCTTAACAATCGCCGTCGCGGATGATGTTACTGCAGCGGCAGATCAGGTTGATCAAATTACACTTCGGCTGCTGCTGTCCGATCCAGGGGCGGAAAACCTACCGGACGATCAGCGACTTCAGCCCGTCACTGTGGCCACCATCGGTCATCCCGACACCCTTCAGAACATCCCAGCAGCCGCGGGGATTGAAGATCAGATCGAGGTACGAGTCAACAATATCCTGCTTGGCGCACCGACGGTCAAGGAGGGGTGGCTGGTGTTTGCGGTACAGCCCAAGGTTTTAGCGGTCGGTGATAATCTTGTGGGTGTCCAAGTGACTGAACGCCCTGTTGATAGCCAAGGTCAAATCCTGATTGAGAAGCTTGAGGTACACATCGAATATCACTAGTGCCTTGATTAATCCTGACAAAACCAGTTGCCCTATTGTAGGTCGATTTTCCAAAATCGACACTCTTTCGTAGGCATAGTTTTCCCAAACTGTGATCATGGCAGGAAGATGTCGAGATATGAATCTCGATCTACACAAGCGCAGCAGACCGGCAATTACCCCGGTGGTTGAGAACCTACGGAACGGAGATCTCCGTTCCCTACGAATGACTCAGTTCTGTGTTACAACAATGAACCAATGAACCTTTGAACTAATGGACTAACGAACAAATGATAATCGAAAACCAACACTACATGATCCGCTCGGGCAATTCAAACAACATCTATTGGGAACAGGGGATTTATCCAGACTGGACAGCCGTCAGCGCGTTCCGCCATTTTCCTGATCAACGGATAGGTACAGGCGTTGAGCCACACTATCACGACAACGATGAAATGTGGTTGTTCACCGCTGGGCGCGGCGAGGTATGGTTAAACGACCAACGCTTCGAGATTACTCCTAATACGTTAGTCTACACACCCATGGGCGTCGTGCATCGGTTTCAGATGTTCACCGGCTACGAGAATAACGCGATCGTAACACAACTTGAGCGACAGAAGCGCCCGACACATATCTTGGTCGAGGAATCAGGACCACCGGTCCCGACCGTTCCGGGGTTTATTGTTCCCGGCGAACGCAATACCGGTCCCATTCCGCACCGTGGGGCGCGTTGTCCGTTAAGTGAATGGCGAGCAGTCACATTCCAGCCGGGTTCCGATTTATCGGAATGCCCAGAACGGCATGAGAGTATTGACGAAGTGCCTTTGACCTGCAACGAGCATTGGCTGGTTGTCGATGGAACGATCAATCTGACCGTTGATGGAGCGGAGTTTGAGTTGTCGGGCGAAGATTTGGCAATGCTCAAAGCGGGGGCTGTAAGGAAGGTTAGATCGGCTGATGGTGCTCGCGCCGTTTTGGCTCGCGAGTAGAATTCCGAGCAATCTATGTAGCAGAAGCGGTGTTCAAGTATAATCACCGCAAGAATCAAAGCATCTTCGAGAAGTTCATAGGAGAGTGCTTTGTTTAGCACTCTCCTATGAACTGCAACTCTGTTTATGAAGGAAGCGTTAGCGCAATATCAGCAGCCTTGAGTTTGAGTAAAGCGATTTTGAAACGTTTGAAGTCGTTACGACTATTGAAACGTTTAGGATATGCTGCTTCTGCTTCAATTTGCGCTTTGCGATATTCACGTTGTTTCTCACTCATTGGGAATAACATAGGTTTCGTGAAATCTTGCATGGTGTTCAACCTCCTTCTAGCACAGATTTGCAAGCAGTAGGTGTGCCGAGTCCACTGCAATTTATCGGGTGGCTATCTGGTGGTGCCGGACACTCACTTTTAATACTTTCGTGAAGTATTGATAGGTTGTATAAATCGGGCTTTCGGATCGTTGACTGCAAATTGACATTGCCAAGTCCGTCCGTTGTCTTGGTCAAGCAGAATAAAGTTCCATACATTAGTCGTTGGATAGAGCGTGAAACGCCCCGGTTTATTCTGACCAGCAAGGGACTTTGAATTGATCGGTATAGTTCCTGTATACGAATCTTCTTTTATAGACCAATGGACCTGCCAAATGCGTCCATCGCGCGTATCAAGCATCAAAAGAGTTGAATGGTTTTGAGTGCTATAAAGCTGAAAGGCTGCGTCCATTTTTTGGATTCGAGAGGTACTTTGTCGAATGCCTCTCAATTCGCTCTCCAACGTTAGATTGGAATAAGTTTGGCTATTTATTGGCATCAGCGAACCAAACAAGTAGACACCTAAGACACAAGACAGAACAACTAACAACCGTTTCATGAACATGACAATCTCCGTATAAAAGGGGTTAACAGAACAGCCAGTAACTTAGTTAGAAATCACCATTCAAGAAGTTTATCAGGGAGTGTTTCGTGTGGCACTCCCTGATAAATTGCCGGGGAAAACTATCTCTGATATTGCACAACTACTTTCCGAAATTGAAAGCAAGCAAATTGGTATGTTATGGACATACGTTGTGCAACCATTTTTGCAAGGGTTTCCTCGGCAGGTGTCACTTGAGGTTTAGGTAACGCCTTGGATAAGCGTTTTCTAATCTCAGCGTCACTCCTGTGCCTAGGTGGCCTTGTAAAACCCTGCATGGCATTTTACCTCTATTCTGGCAGAGATTTGTAAGTAGTAGATGTGTAGTCTACTACAAGATGTTTAGTGGATGTCCGGGTGGTGCCGGAGACCTACTTCTTCAGTTTATGATAAATCTTCAGTCCCAATACAGATAAACTACCAAGCACTAAGCCCCAAATGACGCCTTCAGCGACGGATTTAACCAATTCAATATAAAAATAATTTGACGGCGTCCGAGACAGTCCGCTAGGTGTTGACGTGGTAAGAATACTAATGCACACGCAAAGTGTAAATGGTATCCAAAAAACAGCACGAGCCATGACAACCTCCGTTAGGGCGGGAAAACCCCAGAATGGTTTAATATGGATGGGTTATTGATGCAGCCTATTCTTCAATGCTATTTCATATCTTAGCAAAGCGTTTTCGTACCGGGCTAAAGCCATCTCATACTCAAACGCTGCTTTGATAAGCCTCAGTGTTTGCTCAAGGCTAAGCATGGTTATCCCTCCTGTCTAAGGAGTCAGATATTAAGCCATTATATTTCCGGGGCTTCCCCATAAGATGGGTTTGTAATACCTCAAATAATGCATCCTGATTAAAGGAACGCCAACCCAAAACTACTTATTGCGTCCATCTTTATACCTCTCCACTGGACTCTGCTCCGCGGGTGCCTCTCTCACGTAGCGCACCGGCATTGTAGGTCCTTGCCATCGCCCCGCCTGTTGCACCTCGCTCACCGTTGCACCAGCCTCAGCCAGCGAAACCGCAGATCCAATCCGAAGCGAGTGCCCACTGATGTTCCCCTTCACTCCCGCTTCCGCCGCACGCCGACGTATCGCTTCACGCGCGCCCTTCACACCGAGGCGGTCTTCCGTCACACGGTTCTGGAAGCGTATTCTCCTAAACAACGCACCTGACGCAATCCCGGCCTTCCGACGATAGTGTATTATCAACCCCCGCGTCCATTCGCAGATATACAAAATATCGTCCCGCCCCGTCCTGTGTATTTGAAGCCCCTCCTCGCCAATATCCTCCACATTGACTGCGACAGCCTCGGAAATTCGGAGTAGGCAATCGCTCATCAGACTGATCATTGCCGCATCGCGTAGACCTGCCACAGTTTCTGAGGACTCGGCAACTCTGCACACCCGCTCTACCTCGGCCCATGTAAGCCCATCGGCTTGCTTACGATCCTGCGGTTTTTTCGCTCCGCGGATATCGGACCAGGTGCGTGCAGTGATAGCCCCAGCGACCTCCTCAATTCCGTGGTACTCAGCCATCCACTTGACCGCGGACAGTAACAGATTGATCGTCGCCGGCGATTTACCTTCCGTATGCAGAAAACGGATATATTCAGCCAAGACTGCATCGTTTAGCGTACGGTCGTCCAGCCAGTCCTGTAGCTTGCGTGTCGCGTGCTCATACGCTTTGAGCGTGTTGTCCGATACGTTAGCCCGAATCTCCTCCCCCGTACCCGAGGCGATTCTCAAACCTGTCCCTGATTCTTTCCCTTGCTTCATGATACTCTCCGCAGTCCAAGTGGCGGTCCCCGTATTTCTTAGAAGACGCCCTCCCGTATCATCAACTTGCTCAACTTCTTCACCACTGCCGGCGTGACTGGATCGTTGTCCTTGAGAAATCCTTTCCCTGTCTTCAACTGAGTGACGGCGACACTGTCCAGTCCAGCCAACTTTTTCGCACCTTCTAAAGCTGCCAAGTCCCCCGCGTAATAATCGAACCATGGTAGCCCTCTGGCTGTGTAATCCTGTGCAGTTAGCGGTTTGCCCGGCGGCTCGCAACCCGTCAGGTGGACAAGCTGAACACTGTTGAGGATATGCACAAAGCAACGCGAGTGAATTGACCTATCCCACGCATCAAAGCCGCATTCGTCCTCGTATATCTCCTGACGCATCAGACCGCCCGGTGCCAACCCCATCTCGCGGGGTGGAGGCGTCATGCAGACAATATCATTTAGATACTGCATTCGCTCATTTTGTCGCGCCTCGTATATCGACGCCTGCATCGGGTAGACCGCAATCTGAAGTCCGCCATGCTCCGCCTCTCCCGTCAACTGTTCCTCCGCCGTGTAGCCTTCGCCCAACGGCATCGCGACGAACTGACGAATTAGACCTTTTTCGACACAGAAACCGTCAAGCCACGGCTGCTCTGGAACCACCAAATAGTCCTGAGGTGTTTCGGTAAGTTCGTCCTTCCATGCCTCCCCGGTCACCGCGTTGATTTTGCCAGCTGCTATCTTGACAGCCATCGGATAGTCAGCGTGGAAATTGATCCACATCGCTTCCGTCTGATACATCGGCAAGAACACCCCGCCATGTGCCTCCCAAGTATCTGGCAGGTTATCCGGGTAGTCGTCCACACGATATAGGGGAAATTCCCCAAGCCCCGGAGGCAGACGATATGCCCGGTTATCGTCCGGAATCCGTAACGTTCGTTGAAACTCAATCCTGAACTCAGCACCTTCGTGTACATTGGGGAACCGAAAAATTAGTTGATCGTCTCTCAGTTCAATCGTTTTGTCTCTCTTCTTAGTCCTGTTACCCATTTTTGTAGCCCCTCTTTTTTAAGTTTTCAAAGTGTTTTGTGTAAGGAGATGATAATATTGCATTTCAAGGCGTATTGGGATGTTGACGCACGTAATGGATATGGTGCAGTTACAATAGAACAAATTTTAGATCCAGATGTTCTTAAAGAGGAGGCTTGAAGTGCCAACGTTAATTTGGGCCACAAATCAGTAAAGTTAAGACAAGTATTGTTGTTCAAATTCCACCGGCGTCAAATATCCTAACGCCGAATGGGGTCGTTTCTGGTTATAGACCTGTTCAATAAAATGCCCGATTC
>JAJDUM010000004.1 GCA_022826645.1 Candidatus Poribacteria bacterium | reverse complement strand
GCAGGGAGCCGGTGCCGGTCACGCCTTGGGTGGACAACCGTACGGAGTTGAGTCCTGTGATTTTCCCCGTCACGTTATCAATACTTCCACCTTGAAAGAAGGTGTTGGCTCCTGTCTTGAGAAAATTGCCCTCGCTCACGTCAATGGTTTCAAGTGCGGTGGGGTCAAACGCAATATTAAACTGCCAAGCTGCCAAGTCAAAGACATTTTCTGCGCTGATGTCGAGGGTAAAGGTATCGCCTATATGAATGGGTGTCTTGGAAAAGGTGTAGGCGACCCCCATTGACACCGTATAGTCGGTGCTGGGTTCAAAGCCAAAGAAGCCATTGCCCTCGGTATGAACTGCGACCAACAGGACATTTCTCCCATGCTTCAGCGTGACAGGAAAAAAATCAGTGTAATTATCTGCATACCACTGGCGATTAAAACGTTCGTAAATCAAGGTCCCGTTGAGCCAGACCCTTACCCCACGCTCACCACCGACATACATTGTTGTGTCCTGTTGCCGTGGTGAATAGAAGGACACAGAACCGTAAATAGCTCCGTCATGGATGACGGTTTTCAACATATCTGCAATGTTGTTTCTCCCGGCAGGCGGGAGCCTGTGAGAGGTCCACACGGCATCCCCGACCGATTTTCCCACCGTTGCCCCGTGGGTAGCGATCTCTGTCTCCGTCACCGTGCCCCCACTTACCTCTGCTAGTAAATCAGTACTACTATTCAGTTCTGAACTTACTGTACCCGGTAACACAACCCATAGCCATGGACCCTCTATCTTCGGGGCATCTGTAGGATACACTGGGTTGCCGTACCAATGGAGCGTCTTTATATTCTCGCGTATCCCAGCCAAGGGCGAAAGATCGGAGATGTTATTGCGTGAAAGATCTAACCATGTTAAGTTGGTTAAACCTGCAAGCGGCGATATATCCGATATGTTGTTCTGAGGAATATCTATCCATTTCAAGTTAACTAGCCCCGCAAGCGGCGAGATGTCCGATATGTTTTCGTTACACCTCAAACTAAGACGAGTTAGTTTAGTTAATCCTGCAAGTGGCGAGATGTCCGAGACTTCGTTGCAAACAAAATACAGCTCTTTCAAATTTGTTAAACCTGCAAGCGGCGATATATCCGGTATCCCTGCACTGTGACAAATATCTACTTTTTCCAGTTGGGGTAATTCCGCCAGCACGGAGATGTCGGAAATAGGGTTGTCCCACGTGGTAAAGGATTTTAGCTTTTTTAACCCTGTCATAAAGGAGAGATCGCTGATAATCGTATCTGAAAAGTCTATAGCTTCCAAGTTGATTAGCCCTGCTATCGGTGAGATGTCAGTAAATGGATTCCCGTCAACCTCAAGAGCTTTCAAGTTGATTAATCCTGCAAGGGGCGAGAGATCAGAGATTTCATTGAAATCAACAGTGAGATATTCCAAGTTGATTAACCCTGCTATGGGTGAGAGGTCAGAGATCTGATTACTCGTCCTATGGCCACCAAGATACAAACGACTTAGATTTGTTGCGAATTGGAGCCCTGTCAAATCTTGGATGCCCTCGTCTTGTGCGTAAAGGCGCTCCAGCCTTTCCATATCTTCCACAGTAATCGGGGCGGTGGGACTCTTGCCAAGTGCCTCTGCTATTGCCGCATGGAGATTGGTGTCAGGGATATGGACAACACCACCCGGCAACGGCTGTGACGGTGTCACATCCGGCGGAGGTGTCACACGTTCCGGGAAATCTAACGCGAAGATGATGGCATCAAATCCTTCAGTCCACGCGTCCCGTTTTATAGTTCCATTTGTGCTGTCCAATGCCAGCAGCCCTATGTTCTGTAGCCCGACATTCTCACGTACCTTTGCTAAGAACGCTTCCGTCTCTAAGCCAACGACCGACGCAGCATACGAGGCGTCAATTGGACTTTGATACACCTCATGGAAACGGGAGATTGGCTCTATATCGTCTACCATACCACCCGTCGCCTCAAGCGCCGCTCTGTATCTATCCATATCCGTTTGTATCAGTGCGTCCATCTCTGATTGTTCGACATACAAACGTAACGCTTGCGCCTTGTCAAACGCAGGGGTGGTATTGCTCTCTATCACCGCACGAACCTCGTCCGAAAAGGTCTTCATCCCCTCCGTATGACAACCGAAACAGGATAAACCGTTACGAACCGTCGGATCACTCGCTGCGGGGTTCGACACTATCTGTATCGGCGCAGCGTCTAAACGGGTACCCGAACCGGTCGTGATGTAGTATCCCTGTAATCCGTTGGGGAGATTGAAAACCACCTCACCACCATCATGTGTGAACGACAACGGGTGCGTGAAGATGTTCTGGCTACCAACACTGCCAGCAAAGTCGTAACTCTTCCAATACGCACCATACCGTGAGGTGTGCCGCTCTATCACACGGTTATGGTTGGACACACCTGAGTTGTTTGTCCCGGCACGCCACACACGGACACCGGGAGCATTCAGTAGGTTACGGGTAACATCCACCTCAAGCCGTGTCTCTAACCCCCTATCGGTCAAGGGTAGAGAGAGCAGGTCGTGATACAGTGGCGGTAACGATGCGTTTGCAAGAAACCAATCGACATACACCGATGGGATATCGCACTGCATCTCCGTTTGTAACCGTCCAAGTTGTGCCTTGAGTGCGGTCTGTGTCGGTGCATCAAATCCGATGTGGTAGGGATATGCTGTTTCTATCTGTCCCCACGCGTCGTTGACGTCCCATTCATAGTGTCTGAGGTCGATGTAGAGGATAGTGCCTTGTTCATCTATCGGTTTCGGGTTGATGACGGTGCTGCCCCATGAGAGACTATTGATCAGTTTGTTGAGTCCTTTTTGGTATGCTTGGATCACCTCCCCTGACTCCCCTGCGTTATAGAGGTGTGTCATGGTGAAATATCGGGCGAATGCGCGGTCAAAGGGGGCAAGCGAGGTCAGGTGTGTTTCGATGGTGTTGAGGACTTGGTTGGGTGCGATGAAGTCTCTATCGGTGATGGGAGGGGGTGTCCAATCGGGTGCGCCTGACAGTATCCAGTTGCGGATGGTGTTAATTGCTTGGGTGGATAGTTGTGGTTGTCCGAGTGGCATCCGTTTGGCGGTTTCGGTGGTAATGAGGCGTGTATAGAGTTCGGAGGCGTCGGGATTGCCGGGGACGACGGTGCCGTTTTGTATCAGTGCGGTGTATTCGATGAGGAGGGTTTCTTTGTAAGCGCCATCGGGACCGTGGCAGATGTTGCAACTCTGTTGGAAGATAGCGTAGGTATCGAGTGCTATCTGTTGTTGGGCGGATACGGTTTGAGTGCCGATAATGAATATCAATAGAGCGATGAGCGTAATAAGATACTGCTGTTGCTTACAAATCCCAATTAGGCGGGCGATGAAATAACACTTCCACATAGACAGCGTCTCCTTATATGATAGTTTGCGGCGATTGATCCATTCTTGCTACAGATGGCAACTTAAATCATTATAGCATAATGGCATCCGCAGATCTACAGAAATTGGGAGTCCCTTCGATCCAATAGGTATGTCAGAGATTGTACTGTTCCATTTCCCAGTTCCGGACTTAACACAACCAAAATAGACCTGAGAAAAAGATTGACAGTTTTTGGCAACTGCGATAAAATGAAACAACCTTATCTAATTCAAATATGATTGGACATCATCATCCAAAGTCGCCGAGGTTGGGATCCAAGAACAGATATCTTTAGCCCGATGCGCGGATCAACGCTGGCTGATAGTATAATCTGCCGCGCTATAGTGTCAAAGGGAGTGTCTTTTATTCAGATCCCTAATATTTGGGGGCGACAGTTTTTCGTCAATCTAAGGAGGAGAAAATGTCGAATGCCGATGTCGCTTTAACTGCTCACCTGATGCGTCGTGCAGGGTTTGGCACAACGCTAACAGAGTTAGAAGAATACGTCAAGAAGGGCTACGAAAACGTTGTGGAAGACTTGGTAGATATAGAGCGTTGTCCGCCGATTGACGAGGATGTTGTGGATCGTTACTTTGGTG
Organism: Candidatus Poribacteria bacterium; assembly: GCA_022826645.1. Classification (GTDB taxonomy): domain Bacteria; phylum Poribacteria; class WGA-4E; order WGA-4E; family PCPOR2b; genus PCPOR2b. Next base: position 27,316 of record JAJDUM010000004.1, on the reverse strand, counting down.
CTTCTGAGGGTGGGTATCGGACGACGTGGATATATCGTATGCTTAATAGTCCGCGCCCTCTCGAAGAAAAAATGGCACTTTTCTGGCACCATGTGTTCGCTACCGGTGTTGGGAAAAATCAGCATATCCTTGCTTCTTCGATGCAGATTGATATGTTGCGGCGTGTAGGGCTTTCAAACATGCGGGAGATTCTGCTCGCGCTGTCGAAAGATCCTGCAATGATTTTCTGGCTTGACAATAACGAGAATCGCAAAGGTGAACCGAATGAGAACTACGGCAGGGAGTTATTAGAGCTGTTCTCAATGGGTGTCGGAAACTATTCAGAGGACGATATTAAAGATTGTTCCCGCGCCTTTACGGGGTGGACATTCACCCAGCCTCCGCCCTTGTACCCACAAGGTTACTATCCTTCACACTTCGTGTTCATTGAAGAGGAGCACGACAATGGTGAAAAGACATTCTTGGGGCATACAGGTAATCTTAACGGTGATGATATCATCGACATCATTGTGAAACAGCCAGCCTGCGCGACGTTTATATCCAGGCACCTTTACAACTTCTTCGTTGCCGATGAACCGCAGGTCCCATCTTGGAACGTGACCCCGCCGCAAGACCCAGACGCCGTTGATACGCTATCAAACGCTTTCTTGGACTCGGATGGAGATATACGTCATATACTCAGAACGCTCTTTAACTCCGATTTCTTCAAAGAAGCGCAATTCAAAAAGGTTAAGAGTCCCACCGAGCTTGTTACAGGTATCGTGAAGTTGGTAGGGACTTATCAGAAGCCCGAACTGGGCATGGCGAAATATCCGGGAGCCACCACGCTGATGGGGCAGGAGCTATTGAACCCTCCGACTGTGGAAGGTTGGCACACCGGTAGAGAGTGGATTGATGGCGGCACACTTACCGAGCGCATTAATTTCTCTGTCGGTGAACTCAGCGACGCCAGTAAGCCGGGTATTGAGCAGATCATCAGTCGGCTTAAATCGAATGGGAGCGCTCTATCTCCCGATGAGTTTGTGGACAGATGTCTCGAGTTGGTAGGTCCGTTAGATGTCGGCGAGACAACGCGCGAGTCTTTAAGCCGGTTTGCAGCATCTCAGGGCGATCTCAACATGGGAGCTGACGACGCTGAGGAGGAGAACAACGCTCGCGTGGTGCGTATGCTACAGTTAATTGTATCTTCGAGAGAGTATCAGTTTGCCTAATCACGGATGAAGTGGGATTGGCGAATTTTAATCCGTGAAATCGACGATCGGATGTTATACGCCGCAGGGCGAGACGCTCTGCGGGGAAGGAGTGAGTCACATGGCAGTCAGTAAGAAAGATCCTGTCCTTGTCGTTGTTGAACTGAAGGGTGGCAACGACTTCATGAACACAATTATTCCCTATACCGAGGGCGTGTACTACGACTCCCGTCCAGTGGTAGGGCTCAAGGAGGAAGAAGTCCTCCCTCTCAACGATACGTTAGCTTGGAATCCAAACTTCGAACCCCTCAAGGATATGTACGACCAAGGCGAGGTCGCCATTGTGCAGGGCATCGGCTATCCCGATTCCAGTCGTTCCCATTTCCGTGCGATGGATGTATGGCACACCTGCGAACCGATAGAGATCGGCACGGAGGGTTGGGTCGGCAGAGTGATTCGGGAACTCGATCCCAACGGGGAGAATGTCTTAACGGGCGTCTCCTTTGGCAAAGGACTGCCGAGGGCGCTCGCCCTTTCCGGTGTACCAGCTACCTCTATTGATAACCTCGACACCTACGGGTTGATGACTGATATCGAGGCTGACCCACAGCGCCTTCAAGCTCTTGAAATATTCAAGGAGATGTACAGTCCCGCTATCGGCACGGGTGTTGTAATGGATTATCTATCCCAGACAGGCCTTGATGTGATTAAGGGCTCTGACGCTCTGAAGAAAGCACCTGCGATGTACACGTCTGAGGTCGAATACGAGAGCAATCCAATCGCCAAGAGTTTGCGAGATGTTGCGCGAGTACATCTTGCCGACCTTGGAACGCGAGTCTTTTACACGCAGCACGGCGGTTACGATCACCATGCAAATGAGGTTCCGTCGCATCCGAAGCTGCTCGCAGAACTGTCGGGAGCGATTCGCGATTTCTTCAAGGACTTGCGCGATCATGACGCCTCCGATGAGGTGGTTATGCTGGTCTTCTCAGAGTTCGGACGACGTATCAGGGACAACGCCAGCGGCACCGACCACGGTACAGGCGGTGGTGCATTCATCATAGGCGACCATGTCCAAGGAGGGTTGTATGCTGAGTATCCGTCCCTCGACCCTGCTCGATGGGCAAACGGCGAAGATCTTGAGCATACGATAGACTTCCGCGGCATATACGGGACAGTCCTTGAACAGTGGATGGGTCTGGATCCCACCCCAGTTGTGGATGGAACGTTTGAACAGATCCATCCTTTTGCTGACAGGTAAGGCAAGGAACAGTGGAGCGGTGGGAAATAGGGTGCCGTTGTTATTCCGAGGTGTTGGGTTTTCCCTTGTTCCCCCACTCCCTTTCATCACTCGTCACAGATTTCAGGAGGTGAATCATGGGTAGACCATACGGACTGCTACGCGCAGGTTTCCCATTTTTCAAGACTGTAGGTATGCGGCGACACACCAACTTTCCTGTTGATGTTGCACTTGGAAAGGAAAACCGCCTGTACATATTATGTCGAAACGGTGACGCATCGATGGTTAGAAAGTACACCGTGGATGAGGATAACTTAGGCGAGATTGGTGGCGTGGCTACGTGGGGCGTTGCGATTATTACCGACAATGAGGAGAATCTTTACATCTCCGATGAAGCGAAGCACTGTATCGCATCATTCAATGCAGATGGTGAGTCCCTCGGTACGTGGGGCGAACATGGTGATGGAGACGGACAACTCAATGCTCCCGCAGGGATCGCCTTCGACGCCGAAGAGAATATCTACGTTGCCGATGCCCTGAATCACAGAGTCCAGAAATTCACCAAGGATGGCACGTTTATCTCGAAATGGGGCAGCCATGGCGATGGAGAGGGCGAATTCAATATGCCTTGGGGCATAACTGTGGATGAGCTGGGAGATGTGTACGTCGTAGACTGGCGCAACGATAGGGTGCAGAAGTTCAATTCTGAGGGTGAGTTTATCTTTGCATTCGGCAAGTCCGGTTGCGAGGAGGGCGAATTTAATAGACCCACTGACATTGCGGTGGACGAGCACGGCGATATCTACGTGGCTGACTGTGGGAATAACCGCGTACAACTGTTCAATTCCGAACCGAGGTACGTGGAAAAATTTTTGGGAGATGCGACACTCTCAGAAACCGCGATTGATTATATGATGACAAACGCCGGTCCCAATCGTATGAGAGATATGGCGAATCTTGAGCCACAGAAATTGTTCAGGCGTCCGATATCCGTGACGATCAACGGGGACGGATTGCTGTTCGTATCGGACAATTGCTCCTATCGAGTGCAGGTCTACAAGAAACACGCCATTCCGTTAACGGAACAAGAGTTCGGTCCCCCGAGGCGGTCGCCGACGCTTCATCAAGAATAGTTTGAGTTTATAGATTATAGTCTAGCCCTCGGTCTTAGATGCGACTGAGGGCTTTTTTTTTAGCGATGGGGCTGCCTTAGCCTTTGAAAGATTATTCAAATGCGCCGTTATTTCTGCTCATCTTTGTGGGGCCCAATCAGCGTCTATTTTTATAATCCTATCATTGTCAAAAGTAATCGTCAACACATGGGGACGGTCAATTGGGCTGTTTCCGCAGTCGTAAAACCATGATGATTCCTGAACTCTGTCCGGTTCTCCCAATAGCCTACGGACTTCGGTTAGCAAAAGTCCCTTTGGCAAGAGATCTTTCATCAAGTGACAAAATCTAAAACGCTCTTCCTTCGTTAAATTCCTAAATTTCCGAGCAGCTTCCTCGCGAGCAATATGCGGTTTTAACCGAAACAACACATAGAGTTTAGAGGCATCATCGTAAGACTTTGGTTGACGGTATCCTTGGACCAGTTGCTTCACCTGTTCATCTGTTAACTTGATAACCTCGTTGATCGGTTTTCCCGTGATGTGCTTGATCGCTTCCTCATAGCAATGACGGTCGGGGAATTGATAGTAGCTCAGTTCATTCCAATTGCCTTCCCACCCATAGAAGTGGTCGGATTCAATAAACCACTTTTGGAGGTCTGAAAGTGCCTTTGATTCCTTAAAGTAGCCGAGTAGCAAGGCCGCCACTGTTGAACCGCTATCGCGTAGGCGGACAAGCATAATATCAACCACCTGAGACCGATGTTTCTCCAAGAAAAACCGATCATTATCGGACAATAATTCCCGTTCATATTCTTTCGGGGGATCCAGACTGATATCTAGGGCTTCAGGAACCCCAACGATCATTCCCAATTTGTAATTAAGCAGAAAATTTAACCTTTCTGCTTCAGTCATGTGTCTGTGGCCAATCGGATCATCTACAATAGCAAACAACTCTTCCTTGGATTGTCCTTTGTATTTTCTGGCGATGTTTAAAATTGCTTCAGCAGATTGGTCATTCGGCCCGACCTTCCATAATGCACAGGCGATGTTCCACCGTATGTGATCATCCTGAACCCACCTCATCGCTTTGATCAATGCTGGAGAGGCAGAACTATCACCGTGCTTCATCAAGGCCTCAGCCGCTATCCGGCAGATTCGCTCATCTTTATCGTCGAGCAGGGCAATCAGTTCTTTTTTTGCCGCTGCTGTTGTCAGATGCTCATAAACCTTCTGCACTCTGTAGAAATCTTTCCTCCTCTTTTTCGCCTCTTCAGCCAAAGGTTGTACTATCTTCTCCTCTAGCTGGGCGAGAGGCTGTACAGCGGACCGCCAGATTTCCCCTTCATCAGAGAAAAGTTTGTCAATAAGTTCGGCAACGCTTTCTTGTTCTGTCTCCTGTGCAGCGCAAAGGGAGGTTGATACGAGATATACGAAACCGATACACAACAATTTTACGGCAAAAGCCGTGGAAGTTAAATGATGTCTCATTCGTTGTATCCTTCTATGGGTTAGCGTTTTCACTGCATAAAGGTGGTGACTTCTCCATTCCGCATGTTGTCATTAAAATAACGCAAGTTGCTAGTTGAATATCCATCGGCTTAATCATTGTAGCATTCTATACGCTTTGTAACGATCTCTTAATTCAAAACATAGGGTCATTTAATTCTTCGGGCGGGGCAAGTCGCTTTGGATCCCGATTTATCGGGGATGCCCCGCCTACAGTATAGAGGTTAATCTTCCGTCTACCCGCCAAAATCGCTTAGGTGTTTTTTATCGCCGTGTTCAGCGGGGAAAGTGCTATAATTGTGATGTTGCATCACTTTAGATGGTATCAACTCGAAGATAGGAAGATTGGAAGAAAGGGGATGGTCCCTGTGCTTCCTTCATTCGTTGGGTAATCGGTTGACCGGGCGTGGCTGGTCAAACGCGCTTCGTCATCGCATCGTCCCACAGGAACGCTGGTCAGCGAGAATGGTATGTCTTTAAGATCGATTATCATCGGCCTCGCCTTGGTCATCACACAGACAGCGATTACACCGTATAATGACTACTACCTTCAAGGGACAGATATTTCCGGCAGTCATTTCCCTTTGGGCGCACTCTTTGCGCTGGTTGTCCTTGCCCTCGGCATCAACCCTGCGCTCAAAAGGATAACACCGAAAGCAGAGTTGAATCCCGGCGAGTTGATGACCGTATGGGTGATGCTGATTGTGACTTCGGCTATCCCTTCCAAAGGCATGATGGGGTATCTGCTTCCCTATATAGTCGCGCCACGCTATTTCGCTACGCCGGAAAACGAATGGGTTGATACGCTCTACCCGCACCTTCCAGAGTGGCTCGTGGTATGGGATAAACAGGCGGCTTCAGATTTCTACAGTGGCGAAACGTTCGTTCCATGGGTGCTGTGGGCAAAGCCACTTTTCGCTTGGACGATATTTATCATCATTCTGTATTTCGTCATAATTTGTCTATCGGTCGTTCTGCGGAAGCAGTGGGTTGAGCACGAACGATTCATATTCCCGCTTGTTGCCGTGCCCGCCGAGATGGTGCAGTGCACACAGCCTAATTCGCTGCTCAGCGGCTTTTTCAAGAGCAGAGCGATGTGGATAGGCTTTGCGATTGCCGCCATATTTCATCTGCTCAACGGTTTCCACGAATACTTCCCCGCACTTCCCCGTATTCCGAACCGCTACGACCTCTACGGACCATTCACCGAAAGGCCGTGGATTGTGATGCGCTGGTGGCCCCAACTCCGCTTGTTCCTCTATTTCTCAGTTATCGGTATCACATATCTTCTCAGCATGGAGGTTTCCTTCAGTTGCTGGTTCTTCTTTCTCTTTTTCAAAGTTCAGTATCTGATAATCAATGCGCTTTCCATCCCAATCAATCCGTGGATCTGTGCGCGGGGGCAAACGATGGCGGTCTACGTGGTGCTTGCGTTAGCTTTCATATACAACAGTCGTCATCATCTCAGCGATATACTGAAAAAGACGTTTGCCGAAAGGTCTACAACCAGAGCAATTGACGATTCCAACGAACCGCTCCCTTATAGATGGGCGCTGCTGGGGTTGATTTTTGGATTTCTGCTACTGGGCATCCTCTGCGCCTACGCCGGGATGTCGTTCTGGATTGCTCTGAGCATTATCGCCCTTTTTCTGATTGTTTCTACCGCCTTGACATGGATGGTCGTCAACGGCGGACTGTTGCTTATCCAAGCCCCAATGTACCCCTCGGAATATTTCGAGACGACTGTCGGCACGAGAATCATCGGAGCGAATAGTTGGAGTTTCTTGGGGTTCCAACGTGTCATGATGCGTGATTGGGGCGGGATTTTGATGCCGAGTATTCTACACGGATTCAAAGCCGCCGACCCTGTGAGACTCAGTCGAAGAAGTCTATTTTGGGCGATGACGCTCGCCATCCTCTTTTCGATAGGGGTTTCCTATATTGCGTCGTTACCGCTGATTTATGACAAAGGTGCGCTAAACTTGCAACAGGGACCGTTCATCAGGTCACCCAGATATTTTAACCACATAACTTCGGTTATACAGTTTCCAAAGGGTCCAAAATGGGCTGAAGTTTACAGCATGCTTGTCGGCACCGGAATTATCTCTTTTCTCCTCGTTATGCGCCATCAATTTATTTGGTGGAAATTGCACCCGATCGGCTATGTTATGGGTGCGGTCTATTCATCCTATTTTCTTTGGGCGTCGATGTTTATCGGTTGGTTTCTGAAGTATGTAATTATGAAGACCGGAGGGGTTGGGAGTTACCGTAAACTCAGACCGCTGTTTATGGGATTGATTCTCGGTGAATACGGTATCGTTGGGTTGTGGATGGTCGTCGGCATGTTCACAGGGGTGGACTACCGCGGTGCGCTGCCCGGTTAATACTTTAGCTTTTCTGTTTGGTTCATGTTAAGAAATCGTGCAGCAACACCGACTCGCCTCAAAAACCGTAGGCGGGGCATTCCGAAATCGGTCAAAAAACGGAAAACTGAATAACCCTATGACACCCCTAGGGCTATCACCTGTAAATGTTGTGTAAGATTTACGCTGTGGCGTTCCGCTATGAATTGTGAAAAATCGCCTTCAATTTCCTATCGTAGCCATAGGTTTCCAACCTGTGATTGCGCGCCTGCGCGCAGATTAGGCAATCTACGCTACGACATCGGTTAATCCGTGGTTCACATTGGTTAATTGCCTAATTTCTATAACAGATGCAATTCCCCTGATGACACCCCAATGCCTAATTGACGATTGATGATCTATATGATATACTGTATAAACAATCAATTTCGATGATTTATGAGGTGTACCATGGAAGGAAATTGGAAATTAATTGCTACGCTAATAGCATCAATTATAGTGCCTATCATCGGGGTTATGATAGCATTATATCGGCAGACGGATAAACGCATTGATGATCTTCATCAGCAGATGGATAAACGCATTGATGATCTTCATCAGCAGACGGATAAACGCATTGATAGCCTTCGAGATGAGATGAATCAGCGATTTGATACTGTTAATACTCATATTGACACGCTTCGCGGTGATATTAAAGAGATCCGTGAAGACCTCCGCATGCTTATCAGCAAACTCATTCCAAATCGTGAAGATTAGACCGGGAAAACAGGCCTTACGCATTTCAACCGCTCATACCATACCCTCTCGGTTTGTAACGTTTTCGTAGGGAACGCAGATCTGCGTTTCTTACTGCCAAAAACTTGGTTTTTCTTTACGCCCTCTTTTTCTATGCCCCCCCGCCGGATGTCAATGAACTTCTGCACGTTTTACGCATTACGTTTCATACCCACACCGTATACATGGGGCGATCTAAGATGATCCCAAGCAACGACCACCCGCACGCGAAGAGGTAATCTCCCACAATCAGTCCGAGAAAAAAGGGCAGCGATCGACGATACGCCCGGGCGCCGCCACTCCGCAGAATCACCCATTTCAGGGTCGAGGCAAAAACTATCGTAAACCAGTAATCATCGATACAACGACTTGTGGCTAACGCATAGCCTGCTGGGTGAAATGGCCACCAGAGTAGCGTGCGACGTAAGAAGGTCAAGACAAATGTCAGTGATAAGCCCAAAATCAAAAAGCCGTTGCCAATCCAATCTGGTGAGCGAGGGTGCTGCAACCAGTCGGACAATCGATTGAAGGCATCCCACCCAACCGCTCTCATCCCACCGGCACGCGCTTCGGCACCATAGCGATAGAGAACCTGCGGAAAAATGATGAACGCCGAAAGGAGTCCCATTCCAGTTGCAAGGATCAGAAACCAAAAAACAGGGCGGCTGGGAAAGCGCGCCTGTTCGGCAATTTTGAAGCCCTCGAGCTGATGCGGCATCAGGTAGTTTCGCTTGCGATAGCTAAACCACACAAAAAGGGATAAGCCCGAAAGGTTACGCGGACCGAAGCTGCGAGTTCCCAACAAGCTCACGAGCGAATCTTGCGGGGAAACCACGTGCATGATATGCTCCGGGACGCCAGATTCAGCGCGGATACGTGCCATAGCGATGCACATCATCAGAAAAATGAGAACGAAAGCCGCCACTACCCAAAGTGACAATCCCATCTGTTGAGCGAAAACGCCAATCAGTACACTACAAATTACAATGCCAAAAACCGCGCCACGATAACGTAACGGTTCGGTAGAGTCGTCTATTCCTCTACCCAAACAGACTGTTTTGATTACGTCCCGCAGATGACGGTTGATAGAGACCAGAGCAATTATACAGATTCCGATCACAGCCCCCATTGATTGTTGTCCCAAAAAAGGGTATCCCGGAATATTTGACCACCCAGTGACAGCACCGGTAATCCGTTCGATTTTGCGAAGTATGTAGAAGAACCAGCAAGAGATGGACAGATCGAGCGGCAGCAGATAAGTCATGCCGATCATGAAGAAGCGGAAACGGATGGGTGTCCAGCCGATAGCGTTCCACGGTTTTTCCGTGAAATAATGATCGAGTCGGATACCCCGCACAGGAATGTAGGGGACGCTCGGATAGAGGTAGTTTAGCCCGTTGATGATGTCGACAACTGCCGCTACCGCAAAGCCAATCCAGAACAACCGGCTGTGAAATAGTCGGGTCTTGGGGTTACTCATCGAAAGCGGTAGTTGTATGATCGGATAAGCTAATTTCTCATGTTCCGTCCAAGGACGGCGTAGAACGACGGTGATACAGAGCAGCAAAATATTTATAATTAACACAAGAAATGTCCAACTGATCGCCGGAATTAACCAGTATCGCCAATAGTTCGCCCCGTAAAAATCGACCTCTCCAACGTAAAAATCGTGCACGGCTTCTCTGTTGGTGATGATTAGCCATGGTGGCAGATGTCCTGCAAACAGATTGCCCCAATCGTTTTCGGGAGTGGCATACCATGTTATGTGTGGCAAAACGCCTATCAGTCCAACGAGGCTATCGTAGCCGGCAACTGCGCTCGATGTAGCCAAGATGATGTAGATCACCAATAGATCCGTCTGTGAGAACGCCAATTGAGGGGCGATTCGACGGGCAACTGCGTTGTAGCCGATGAGCCAGAAAAGAATGAAGATTACATTCAGCGGGAGTGATACGGCGGTGAAATGCAGTCCGGTCCACACCATTTCTGCCACAGCGATCCAGTAGATATTAAGCGGGATAAGCACAGCAGCAAAGACGACCGCTTTCCATGAAATCCTTTGGGTTTGATTGGGACCAAAAGCGTTCGATTTGTCTGCGCTTTCTCCGATTTGCAGTCGAGAGTCAGAGAGTTTCTCCGCCTTTCGGGCTTCCATTGGCACCTCCCCTTACACTCGTTCGGTTTGGAATAGTCGTTCAACTGCCGATGCTGCTTTTTAGACCTTGCGCTGCTGCGCTGAAGTCAGTGATACGGTGGGTTGTTCGTGTTGTGCAGATTTGTCCCTTGATAGGTTCTCATCGGTGAAGTGGCCAAGTCCTACTCACACTTGCTGCTTATGTGTTGCGTGATAGTCTAACATAGTGCTTTGGCGCCAACACTAAAAATAATCCGTTCCGTTCTGAAACCGTTGTTTTGGGAGCGGACTTCATGCCGGCTTTCTGGTTTACAGGTTTACTCAAATTTGATATAATACGCCGTGTATATGGAGTGCGCCGTAGGATAACGAATTTTCTGCTGCCTTGTTGCAGTTTAGGTTTGCACAGATGAATGTGTGATGGGAATAAGTGATAGATCAAGGAGGCATGTATGGACGCTGCGTGTTTTGATTATTGCTTGACTCAAGATGAACGCCTTGAATTTGAGAAGAACGGTTTTTTTGTTGTCGAGAACGCTATACCGTCGCAGCTGGTCAAGGACCTAACGGTTGTGGTAGATCGGCTTGATGCCCAATACCGGGGCGCGGGGGTGTCGCCAGATCAGAAAGTGCCCGGTACGATAGACCCCAATCGGCCTCCGGCGGAGTTAATCAGTCCTTATGACCGCCTGAACTTGATGGACTTTGTGGGGAAGGACGAGATCTTTCTGGAACTGCTCGATTGGCATAAGACGTTCCCCAAGGTGTGGGGTCTCTTGGGATGGAATATCCAGCTCTACCACTCCCACATGACAGTCACACCTCCAGGTCCACCTGATGAAGCAGGGGTGAAAAAACGTTTGGGATGGCATCAGGATAGTGCGCGCCTAAATCACGAGTTGGAGACTACTCCTCAGCCGCGCATCTCCCTCAAAGTGGCTTTCTTCTTGACCGATACCACAGAAGAGGGCAGGGGTAATTTCTATGTCCTCCCCGGCAGCCAATTACGGAAGACACCCGACTTCCCCGCAGATGACGCTTCTGATCCTGAAGAGGCGTTGGCTGTGAAGGTGCCACCCGGCTCAGCGGTATTTTTCGACCGGCGGCTCTGGCATTCTGCCAGTCCAAATTATTCGGACATCCCGCGAAAGGTGCTCTTCTACGGTTACAGCTACCGGTGGCTACGGCCTCGCGATGACATGACCGTGGATCACTTTATGGATCGCTGTGATCCGATCCGGCGGCAGTTACTCGGTGCTAGCACAGGCGGGCACGGCTATACATCCCCGACCGATGAAGATGTCCCGTTGAAGCTCTGGTTGGCAGAGCATTTGGGTGAGGAGGCGGTGGCGGCTTGAGCGTTCATCGCTCTATTTCTGCTTTCGCAGGAAGGTCCGTCTTTTTTACGCCTCGTTCTCCAGATCCCCTTCCGTCATAATTTCTATACCGTGCCGACGAAAAAGTGCCGCAGTAACGCCATCACTATCGGTGAGCTTGCCGGTGAAAGAGCCATCGTATATCTTTCCACAACCGCAGGATGGACTTTTCGACTTGAGGATCGCGTGGGTTGCACCATACGCTTGAGCAATTTCTAATGCACGATACGCGCCTGCCAGAAAAGCCTCGGTTTTGTCCTCACCATCGACTGTGACAACTTGCGCCTTTCCGTCGAGGACAGCCTCTCCATCTCCGCCGACAATTTCAGCGGCTGGTCGAGGGGTCGAAAGCCCACCCATCTGCTCCGGACAGATCTGGATCAGTGAATCTGCTTCAAATTTGTTCGTGACCGCATCGCTCTTGCTGTCGCGACCGTTATAGCGGCACTTTTCACCGATAAGACACGCGCTGATGACAATTTTTTTCATGGCAGCGTCCAAACTTCCTAATCAAGTCTTCAGATGTCAACCCAATTTTCTCAACTAAGCGACCAAATTTTTATCCATCACGGCTCTATCAATGTCGGCATTTTGCGCGACGGTGATCGTGCCTTGTTGATTGATTGTGGTGATGGCAGTGTGCGCTCAACCCTTGACGCTCTCGGTATTATGATAGTTGATGCGGTGCTATTCACACATCACCATCGTGATCAGGCGTCAGGGATTGGACTCGTAGCGTCAGATGACACCCGCGTTGGTGTTCCAGCGGAGGAACGCGCTTGGTTTGAGTCGGTCGAAACGTTTTGGAACGATCCACAGATGCGCTGGCATCTCTACAACTATCACCCACACAACCTGATGCTGGCCGAGTCTGTGCCCGTCACCGATGGCTATGCCGGGGGAGAAAGCCTCCAATGGGGAAATGCAAAACTTTGTGTAATCGATACACCCGGTCATACAGACGGAAGTGTGTCTTATGTGGTCGAAGTTGATGGAATCTGCTACGCTTTTTGTGGCGATCTGATTTACGACACCGGACAGATATGGGAACTGTATAGCCTTCAAAAAGGGGGAGAGACAACGGATTATCACGGGTTCCTCGGTGGTAGAGAACGACTGACTCATAGCCTCAAAAAGGTACAGGGACAGTCGCCCGAAGTTCTCATCCCCTCACACGGAAAAATTATGCGCGATACGGTAGGTGCTATTGATGCGCTCCTGTCACGACTTGGTGACTGCTACGATAAATACGTCGCCATATCCGCACTTCGATACTACTTTCCGAAGCTATTCACCGCGTTTGAAGGCAGCACAGGGCACATGCCCATTCGTGAAGGCAAAGAGGTGCCGGAATTCCTGCGCCACTACGGAACAACGTGGATAATTATCTCCGAAAACGGAGAGGCGTTTGTCATGGACTGCGGCAGCCCCGGTATCCTGAAACAGATTCAACGCCTCAAAGCCGAAGGGGAAATCTCCGACGTGACAGAGTTCTGGATTACGCATTACCACGACGATCATGTGGATGCCGTCCCCGAATTTCAAGAAAGATTTCCGTGCACAACCCGAACCGATTCAGTTGTGGCTGAGGTTGTGGAGAATCCACGCGGCTTCCGTATCCCCTGCATTTCGCCCGCTGTCGCACGGATTGATCATCGTACCCAAGACGGCGATTCGTGGACGTGGAACGAATTTAAGATGACCGCGTACCACTTTCCCGGTCAAACCTATTATCACGGCGGATTGCTCGTCGAGGGACGAGGTGTGCGCCTGTTCTTCGCTGGTGATTCTTTCACAATGTCGGGTATTGATGATTATTGCTCCGGGAATCGCAACCTGCTCGGTGAAGGGGTGGGTTATGATCGCTGCCTTGCTTGGATTGCTGAACTGCGACCGACCCATATCTTCAACTGCCACGTGCAGTGTGCCTTTGCTTTTACGGACGAAGAGATTAAACAGATGCGCGCGAACCTCGCTGAAAGGGAGCGTCTCTACGCCGAGCTCTTTCCGTGGGACCATCCCAACTACGGGATGGACGAGCACTGGGTACGTCCCTCTCCTTACGAGCAAGACGTTAGCCCCGGCGAGACAGCAACCTTGCATCTGACTGTTACCAATCACTCCTCACAACCCCGAATTGCGAGTTGCCGTCCAATCCTTCCTGAAGCGTGGGGTGTGGACGTTCCCGAACACGCGGCGACTATTCCACCCAAGCAGGAGGGGCATATCACTTTTTCAATCCCAATCCCGACACACGCAAACGGCGCGCAACGTACCATTATTCCCTTAGAGGTAACCTACGACGGACAAGCGCTCGGACAGTTCCGTGAAGCGATTTTCGTCTTTTCGACCGACGTCTAATACACTTAGGGCTTACGCAATTGATTCATCAGTCCCCCTGTAACTCCCCTGACAAGGGGAGAAGATAAGAGGGGATCTTCTCCTCTTGTCTTTCCCCTCTTATCAGAGGGGTTGGGAGACTTAGGGGGTTAAAAATAGAACAATCTCACGCCGCGTGCCAAATTTGCGTAAGTCCTGACACTGTGAAATCTGTCTTTCAAAATCCTCCTCGCCGGAATCCGTACCGAATCTCACCTGTCAAAAACTGTTGTTGCTCCGGTGTCACCTGTTCAACCAGATCTACTGGCGGATCATAGCGTCGCCATGTTTGCATGAACGGCGGAGTGTAGCCGTAGACCAGTGAATAGCGCGGAGATGAACCGGCTTTGAGTTGGGGACCCGCATGGATCAGTGTTTCGCTCAAGATGAGGACATCCCCAGCTTGGGATTGTAGTTGTATCGCCAAGGTTTCGTCCATGAACTCGCGTAGGGTTTTCGTGGGCATATCCATCCGATGACTGCCCGGTACCACCCAAGTGCCCTCACCCGGACCGTTGTCGGTCAGGTAGATAAAGGCTTTGCTGAACATACAGTGATAGTGCCCGTCTGCCTCAAAACTGCCGAAATTCGGAGCGGTACCCCGATGCCAACCTTCGTCCTTGACATGGGACGCTTGATTGCCGTTTCCATTTTCCGTTACATTGGGATAGTTAATCAGATATTGATGTTCCTCAAGGCGCACGTCACCGCCGACCACCTCCTCAATAATAGGGAGTAAAATCGGGTGCATCGCTGTCTCTAGCAGATGTGGATGATACCAAGCACACCGTGAGAGAACAGTAAGTATCGGCGTTTTCGGATAGCCATCGTGCTTATAGACACACCCGTCATCGGCGTCCATCTGATCCGCTAGATCGACGAGACGTTGACATTCCGCTGGACTGAAAATACCCCTGAGTAGGACGTAACCGTTCACGTCGTAGAAGTAGCGTTGCGCCGGGGTCAGTTCTGTCTTTACTTCTGTGTTGGTTCCCATCTGAATCTACCTCTCTTCAATACCACAAGTTTGCCCTATTTGATGGGGGCTGCGTTTTCAGCGATATGCCGTTCAACCTCTTCTTGCTCCACGCAACCCACAAAGGTCCCTCCGGGACCAACATAGTAAAAATTCTCGGCGTACTCAAGCCCGTACTCTTGACCGATTTCTTGGTACGCCTTTAGACCGAACAGCCTGATGTATGCGCGGTCTGCTGCCTCGTCATCGCCGTCGAGCGCGGGCAGGTGTAGTCCCTGTTTTGAGAGTCGTGCCTTGAGCCTCGATCCGCTTGAGCCTGCCGGTCCCTGCGACTTATTGACGCTCATCGAAGCCACCTTTCCCTCCATATAATCGCTGATATCTACCACCCGATTATAGGGCTGCCCCCGGCGCGCAACCCAGTAATACTGCTCTTTCACTGTGTGCGGTGTGATGCCGAGTGCTACCTGCTCTGGATAATCCTTGCCCATTCCAGCCATCCAACGTGCGGCTTCGACCGCCTGTGCGGTGACATAGTGGTCAGGGTTCTCTTCGCTGTGTCCCCAAGGGTTAAAGGTGAATACAGTATCAACCTTTAGGGTACGAAAGAGAAAAACCAGCCGAGCCCGCAGTTCTAACGGTGATGCTTCATCAAGGCGGTGGTTTCGGTATCCCAGATTGAAGACGCCCTTGAGTCCCAACGCTTTTGCCAACTCGTCAACCTCACGCTCGTTGCTCAGGATGGTTTCACCGATGCTTGCTGTCGGTCCACACTTCTCATCGTTGGTCGTTTGGATGATGTAGCCTGTGTAGCCTTCTGCGCTGAATTTCGCGATTGTGCCGCCACAGAAGAGCGGGATATCGTCCGCATGTGGTTGAACTGCAGCGAGAACCTTGCCCTTATGAGGTTGGCCTGCTTCAGATCGCTCAATCGTAACATTCCCGAATTCCGTCTCTTTATTTGCTATAGTCGTAGGCATTGTTCTCTCCTCAATTGTGCGCGGTCGGCGGGATCCTTAATCTTCCTTTTCTCCATCTTCCAATTCACCATAAGAATCGTGTCTGCTGAACCGTGTGAGTATATCCCCAATCCTGTCTTGTAGGAACCGACGCGGGTTAGCAGAACCGATATAATTGCTCACCAATATCGAAAATACTACTATCTCCCCGTCTGCTGTTGTGGTGTAGCCAGCAAGTGTTGTAACTCCCCGCAGCGTTCCTGTTTTGGCGCGTAAAACCCCTTCTGCCGACATACCCCGCATCCGCCATGCAAGTGTCCCATCCACCCCTCCAACCGGAAGAGATGCCAGATATTCAGGCATCACAGTAAAGTCACGGAACATATAGATTAATAGGTCCGTTAGGAGAGAAGCTGTGACTAAGTTATAGCGCGAAGCCCCTGAACCATCCGCAATCGCATAATCCTCGCTGTCCATCCCAATTTCGATCAGAAATTCGTTGATTACCTGGAGCCCTTTCTGGCCCGTCCCCGGACTTCCTTTGAGTTCTGCACCGAGCGTTTTCAACAGGAGTTCGGCAATCAGGTTATCGCTCGGTTTGTTCATCTCCCAGAGGATGCGGGATAGCGGTGGGGATACATGCGTGACGATTTCCGTTGCCTCTTCAGGCACTTCGCCATAACGTACTTTTCCTTGGAGCGCAACTCCCCGTCTTGCAAGCATTTCCCGCAATAGGGTGCCACAGTAGAGTGCCGGGTCAAGTACATCGACGCGTCTGTTCATCTCTGTTTGTCCGGTTGTCATCGCTCCATCAATCATCAGGACATTTTCATCGACAGGCTCACTTTTCCGTTTCATCTTCGCGCGTACTTTTTCCGACGTTTCCACTGTGATCGCTTCATTGATGATTTGCATATACTGTGTGGGAGGATCGAGATGGACGGAAACCGGATCGCTGACTTCAGTTCCGGGCGAGATGCGAACGCGTACACCGTTACGGTTAATCGTCAGCGCGCTCAGGTGCGAAAAATAGCCGCCAATGGGACCATCGTCCCACATCCAACCTTTGCCCCACCGAACAGCGTCAAAGTAGGTTTCATCTACCACAATATCGCCTTGAAGATCCTTCAGGTTCATTTCTGCCAATTTTTCAACCATCTTCTCCAGATCGTTGCTGTTGAACACAGGATCTCCGCCACCTTTGAGATAGATATTCCCCACGATCTGACCGTCTTCAAGGTAATCCACGTAAAGCGAGGTATGGAAACGGTGGTTTGGGCCAAGTTTAACCAGTGCTGTCGCTGCCGTAATCAATTTCATCGTTGAGGCTGGATGATACAATTTCTTGGCATCTTTCTCATAAAACACTTCTCTCGTCCCAAGTGAGACAACTTTTATCCCAATATTTGACGAGGCGAGGAGCGGATCGCTCAATATGGCTTCAATTTCTGTCTGCAATCGCTGGATCGGTTTCGAGGGTTGTGCCAGCGGGGGTGGTGAAACTTCGACCGTTGAAGGCGTTCCACAACTATATAATGCGGTACAACAGAGCAGTGTACAGAACCAGAGATAGATATGTGATATTTTCCACATTTTCAAACAACTCCATTTTGACGCAGATCTGCAATCGTTTTGTCATTCAACCCAAGTAGGTTAGTGAGAATTTCGTCGGTGTGCTCTCCAAGCAGCGGCGGGGGCAGGCGCATCTGTGTCGGCGTCCCTGATAAATTAAGTGGTGTGCCAGCCATTTGCACGGTCTCCGCCGTTGGATGTGGCATCTCCACCCGCATCCCTCTTGCCAGCGTCTGTGGGTCGGCGAATACCTTGTCAAGAGAGTTGACCGGTCCCGCAGGAACATCTGCATCAGCGCAGCGCTGCAGCCACTCAGCAACAGTCTTTTGGCGGAATAGATTTTCCAGCATCGGGAGCAACACCGCTCGGTGGGCGACGCGCTGTGGGTTCGTGGCAAACCGTTCATCCGCCGACCACGCGCTTACCCCCGCCGCCGCACAGAAACGTTCCCACTGTCCATCATTGCCGATAGCGAGGATAAGGTAATCGTCCTTTGCTTGAAATGCCTGATACGGTACAATGCTGGATACCGCGTTACCCCAACGTTCTGGTACTTCCCCTGAACAGAGATAGTTGCTACCAACGTTTGCTAAGAGTGCGATCTGTGAGTCGAGCAGCGCGATGTCAATGTGCTGTCCCTCACCGGTACGCCCACGGGCAAGTAAGGCAGCTAAGATAGCGTTGCATGAGAATAGCGCCGACGCGAGATCTACAATCGCCACGCCAACTTTCAGAGGAGTGCCGTTGCGTTCGCCTGTAATGGACATGAAACCGCCACGTCCCTGAATCATAAAGTCGTAACCCGGCAACTCGTGGTCCGGTCCCGTGTGTCCAAAGCCGCTGATGGAACAGTAGATCAGGCGCGGGTTAATCTCCTTGAGCGCTGCGTAATCGAGACCCATTGCATCCAAACCACCGATGCGGAAATTCTCAATGAAAATATCGCTCTGCGCTGCAAGCTGCCGCGCAATAGCGACACCCTGTTCATCCTTGAGATTGAGTGTGAGGCTTTTTTTGTTGCGGTTGCAGGAGAGGTAATATGCCGATTCGTCACCGAGGAATGGTGGTCCCCACTGACGAGTTTCGTCACCGATGCCGGGACGCTCAACTTTGATGACTTCCGCACCCATATCGCCTAACATCATGGCACAGTAGGGTCCTGCCAAGTGCCGTGATAGGTCAAGAACGTGGATACCCTCCAATGGACTCACTATCATTTATGCGCTTTCCTCCTTGTGCTATCGGGGGATTACTCAAACGGGTAGGATGGCAGCGGTTGCGTCACCGGTTTATCAACCCGATCTCCGAGCGCATATCCCGCTTGAATCAACTGGTGGATTTCCTGCGTCCCCTCGTAGATCAGTGCCCCACGCGCGTTGCGAAAATAGCGTTCCACAGGGTATTCGTCGCTATAGCCGTGTGCGCCGTGAATCTGTATCGCGTCGTCCGCAGCCTGGAAGGCGTTCTGGCAGTTCGTCCATTTGGCGAGACTCACCTCGCGTGTACAGCGCATTCCCTGATTCTTCAGCCAGCCGACCTGATAGTAGAGCAGCCTTCCGATGTCACGCCCGGCGACCATGTTAGCAATTTTCTGCTGCACAAGCTGGTGTTTGCCAATAGGTTGCCCGAAGGTCTCACGTTTCGTTGCATAAGCCACGCTTGCCTCAAGACACGCCTCTATCAGACCGACCGCGCCCGACGCCACGGTGTAGCGTCCGTTGTCCAACGCACTCATTGCGATCTTAAAACCATCGCCTTCCTCGCCGACGCGATTTTCAATAGGCACACGCACATCCTTCAAGCTGATGCTGCCTACGTTGCCGATGCGACCCCCTAATTTGTGCTGGATACTGGAAGTGGATACCCCATCGTAGCCGCGTTCAACAATGAACGCAGAGATACCGCGGTGTTTAGCTGCACGATCTGTGTAAGCGAAGATGAGGAGATGGTCCGCGATATCGGCGCAGCCAATCCACATCTTTTCGCCGTTGAGAATGTAGGTGTTCCCATCGCGTCGTGCGGTCGTATTGATGCCTGCGACATCGCTGCCGGCACCCGACTCGGTCAACCCAAACGCTCCCAATTTCTCACCACGTGCCTGCGGGACAAGATAACCCTGTTTCTGCGCTTCATTTCCCCACTGAAACAGCGCCAGCGAGTTAAGCCCAAGGTGGACGGCAATCAGCACCCGGAACGCGCTGTCGGCACGCTCCAGTTCTTCGGAGACAATGCCGAGGCTCAAGTAATCAAGGCCGAGTCCACCGTAACGCTGCGGGATGCAAACTCCTAACAGACCCGCTGCCCCCATCTTCTGTATAACGTCGCGCGGCAACTGCGCTGCGCGGTCCCAGTCACGAAGGTGTGGCACAAGCTCACGCCGACAGAACGCTCGTGTGGTTTCACAGATGGCGTCGTGGTCTGCGGTCAATGTGAAATCCATAATGTGTTGCTCCCAGAAAAAGATTCATTTTGGTTCGGTTATGGGTTACAATATACCAAACTTTCGCCTTTGGGTAAACTCAAAAAACCGTGCGCTTTAGGAGCACTTAGTTCTACTGTAGGAGGGATCTCCGAATCCCGACACCTCACTAAATGACTCTACTCCCCATGTACGGAGTGACTTTCAACATGAGAAGCGGTTTTTCGTCCAAGTAGCATGGGCAACCACAAGGGTTTCCTCTACAGGGGATGAACTCGGTTTGTAACGTATTCGTAGGGAACGCAGATCTGCGTTCCCTACATCCGAACAAATGTAGGGGCAGGTTTCCTAATCCCGATTCATCGGGATCTTGTGCCTGCCTAACTCCCAGCTGCGTAAATCCTAAAATATAGTAGATTTTAGAATTAATTGGACACTATGAACGAACTTGTTAGCAGGGTTACAGTACATGGTGCACGCCTCCGATGTAACGGGCAATCTGCCAAATGTAGCGCAAACTGTTAGTTTGCCGCTTGGGATCATCCCGATTTATCGGGATGGTACAAAAAACTATCTACTTTTAATGTCTACTTATTTTTAGAATTCACTAGAATTATTTCAAATACTTGTGAAAAATGATAATTAGAAGGAGGGATAAAATGGCAATTGGATTAGGCGTTATTGGGATGAACCCCACCAACATGGGGTCAACTGCGACGTTGCTCAAGGATGTACCTGGTCTCAAATACGAACTCCGGGGGATGTGCGCTAAAAGGGCGGATGTCTTAGAGGGTTATGCAGCGGAGATTGGGGTGAGTTTTTGGACCACAGACTATCAAGAGTTGGTTTCCCGCGACGACATAGATGTGGTGGCGGTCTATTCGCCCGATCATCTTCATGCCGAGCACTGTGCTGCTGCGATTGAAGCCGGGAAGCATGTGGTCTGCACGAAACCGATGGTGACCAATCTTGAGGACGCCAAACGACTGGTTGGACTGGTCCGGGAAAAAGAGGTTAAGTTTCTGGTCGGTCAAACCATGCGGTTCGACCTCCAATTCCAGACGATGCGCCGCTTCTTCGACGACGGCGAGCTTGGGGAGATTATGGCGGCAGACGCTTACTATGTCCACGATATGCGTCCCGTCTACGGTTTCACCCCTTGGCGGTTGCACGATCCGCAGGATCTGATGTTCGGCGGCGTGGTGCATCCGGTCGATATCTTACGCAGTTTCTTGGGCGATGTCGAAGAGGTACACGCCTACGGTGCAAAGGGAAAACTCACCCCCGAATACCCGATAATGAACAACTTCTTCCTCAACCTAAAGTTTAAGGATGGGCAGATTGCGCGAGCGATGGGGTTGTATGACATCGTCCATCCCCCTATGCCGATGATGCAGGTTTCGATGTACGGCACGGGCGGCACGATGATCGGGGACTTCACCGACAATAAAGGCGGACAGGTCAAACTAATTTTGGATAAGCTGGCATCAAAAGAACCGTTGGAGATGACATGCCCACCTGAGATCGATACCAGCGTCTACGGTCATGGCCAAACTGTTATCCGTTACATGCAACATTTCCAGACCTGTCTCGAAGAAGATCTGGAGCCATCACCGAATGCGGTTGATGGGGCGAAATCGGTCGCTGTCGGCGTCGCCGCATGGGAATCGATTCAGACAGGACAGCCGGTAAAGGTGTTCAACGATTTTTAGGACATGTTGACATTTATGTGAGATGTGTCCGTAATCGTAGGGGCGAGGTTCCCTCGCCCAACGGGTTGGGAGACCCAACCCCTACGAAAGATCATGCGTCTGTACACGCCCCTTGGTTATCTGGTTGCGAAGAACTGTCAACAGAATCTAACTATTATCAATGAATGCCCATCTCCTTGAGATTTCTCAGACTAATCCCCAAGCTCTCGAATGGATCGCGTTGGCACGTATCCTGTTCAACGATATACCATTCCGTACCGGCTTCTTTACAGGCGTCGAGAATTGCGTGCCAATTCAGATTTCCCTCGCCGACCTCTGCAAATAGCTGTGTGCGATCGTCCATCGCCATGTCTTTTAGGTGAACGATATCGGCACGCCCTTTCAGCTTTCGGATCCACGCCGCCGGATCGCCGCCGCCGTGCTGGATCCAGTATGTATCGAGTTCGCTCTTGAAATATTGTGGATCGCTATCCTCATACAAGATTTCCAATCCGGTGCGCCCGTTGAATCTCTCCAACTCAAAACTGTGGTTGTGGTAGGAAAAGGTCAGTCCACCTTCCGCAAGCCGCTTCGCAACTTCGGAGGCCTCTTTGGCGAACCTCGCGTAGCCTTCAGCGCTGCGATACGCTTGCGGTAAACCGCCGATAGCCGCATGTTTGCAGCTCCAGAGGTTATGTTCGTCGATGACCGCTTGGGGTTCGTCACGCATACGATCGTAGTCTGTATGTGTGGCACAGATTGTTAAGCCTTCGCCATCAACAATCCTTTTCAATTCGTGGGCGTCAATAGCACCGAGTGCCGAACATTGTACAGCGTCGTAGCCGAGTTGCTTGACCTTCTTCATCGTCGCGGCAATCTCGGCTGGGGTGTTGGTGAAATCGCGGACCGTATACAGTTGTGCCGCCAGTTGTGATGCTGCCATAAATGTACTCCTCCTGAAATGAGTTGCTATCTTACTCTGAGAGTCTTCGACCTGTACGTAGGAGGGGCATCCTTGCCCCGATACGCCCGATGAATCCCCGATAAATCGGGACAGGCGGGCAACTACAGTAAGGTCATAGGTTTGTAGTAGCCCCGATAAATCGGGGTGCCCAAACGCGCAATGAATTGCGCTACTACAAACTGAAGTACGCAACTCCTAATTGAGTTAGGGATGATATTTTAGCACAAGTTGTTGGGGCGTGTTGACATTTATGTAAGTCATATCCGTAATTCAAGGCACAACATCGCTCAATGCCGATGTGTATCCAAACAGGTTCACTGTGCGCAATCCGAAATCGACTACCCCGATAAGATCGGCGTTTCACTGAGTTTAGAGCAAACGGGTCACAAAAAAAGGGAGTGTATCCTCAAATCTGAAGATACACCCCCAGTCTGTATCAGGATAGCTTGGGTAATAACCGCTTAATCCTGTTAATCCGTTGATCCCGATTCCGGTTGCCCCCCATCAGACACATCACGGGAAGGCACCGGACGACGCTCCCGCCCTGTCCCGACTCGTCGGGATCTCGATTTATGCCGATTCTCGGCATCCTCGATGGAATCGGGATCGGACTCAAATTGACGAGCCGCTTCCGGGTCAGACTCCCTCAACCGGCGCAGCCCTTCCTCTGTGCCGTATTGGTCTATCAACCGTTGGGCTTTATCAACAGGACCAGTTGATACCCTTTTGCTCAACTCCGCTTCGATGCCCTTTACACTTTGAGGGGACTGAGGCTTGACCATACCACCAGGTAAATCCGATGGAGAGACAGGAACATCAGGACGAACCGGGGCACCACTTGTATCTTCCGTTATATCTCCGTCAGAAAAGGGGGCTGCCTCTGAATAGTCCCCATCGGATACGGCCTCGCCCCTTCCTAACGGACTGTGGATGACCGCTCCTGACGGTCC
Source organism: Candidatus Poribacteria bacterium (assembly GCA_022826645.1). Taxonomy (GTDB): domain Bacteria; phylum Poribacteria; class WGA-4E; order WGA-4E; family PCPOR2b; genus PCPOR2b. The sequence continues at coordinate 3,711 of JAJDUM010000004.1, read as the reverse complement.
GTAGACTTCCCCCTTTCGGACCCACCCCGGCAGTGCATCTGGAGCATCATCAGGTAGAAAACTCACTTTCACCGGCGGCTTATCCGAAAATGAAGGGGCAGCAAAAGCCAATAGCTTAGACCTTTCAATTTGTTCTTCACGTTGCTCAATCATTCTTTTTTCGTCCTCAGTTAGTGAAAAATCCAGCTCACCCTGAGCGGCCTTTTTTTCAACCTCAGCCATTGAAATACCGTGCCTTATAGACCACCTGAACTTATCCCCATATTCTCGGCGCTCATAGGGATCCTCTATTGAATAATACGCCTCGGGATAAGAGTGCCACACGCCATCAATCTCTGTTTTATTATTTAACCAGGGCTTTTCCGCTAAGGCTGCCCCCTCAATCTCGGGTGGGGCCAATTCTGATTCTAAAATCGCATCACCCTCCTCATACTGTTCCCACCTAGGGACAATCACGTGATGCAACTGTCCATTAGGGGTGACAACAGTTTGTATGACATTCAGCGTAGCCTCTTCACGAAGTTCTTCAGCTGTCTCTATTGCCTCCTGCACACCTGAAGTCATTTTACCTGTGCGAATCCACTCTTGTATCTCTATTGACCTTTGACTCATCGGTGCTTTGGAAGTGTAGAGATAACCGGCTATATTGTAAGCATAATTACCATCTGGCGTTCGACCCACGAAGTAGGGATGCTCATGTCCAGAATCAGTCTGTCTCTCCGCCCCAGGCTTTTCGGAGTCTGAATCAATGGGTGCCCCTTCGCCGTGATGCATGTGGTCGTGGGAAGAATAGTCATGTTGTCCCCAACCTAAATGATTAAGTGCTTGAGCATCTGACAAATTCGCCTGAAGCTCAACATAATCTTGATATTCCCTATAGCCAAAATAAGAGACAGCAGTTAACACAACAATACCAACTCCAACAATATAGGGTATGAAACGATGCTTTAACATTAGATGAACCTCCTTCGTTCAGAGTGCACTACAACACTCTGTTATGTACATTTTAAACCACACGTCTCTGTTACCCATTGCTCCCTAGAACTTGACCCAAAGTGAGTATGACAAAATGACCAAGACCCGAACGGATATCTATGGTCGTAATCAATTCTGTAATCGAAGTAGATAATCTTCCGTTTTTGCTTGTGGCTCCTGGGTTTGGGACAGGCATAACAAGAAAAGCAATATGTGCTTGTCCTTCGTGTCTGACCTGTATAGGAACTACCAGTTACTGTTGTCGAGCTCGAAGGAAGTATGTCATGCTCCTTTGCCAAACACGATATAGAGGAATGAATCGCCTCAGCCTCTTCATGCTGAAGAGCTGCATACATCCCCAGTCCAACGACCAATATCCCAACAACCAACAACGAAACTTTCAACTGTCCTTTTGTTGCAAACATAGTGAATCTCCTTCATACCACCGTTCCGACCGAAAACAGAAAGAGGGCTGCGTCCTCAAATCGCGCAGCCCCTTTTGTTTCCGCTTGAAACGAATGGCATCAAAGGGTATACTATCAAACAATTGTTAGGCGTTCACCCTAACAATGGCGAAGCGATTCGAGGTCGTGTCTCGTTTTGCTTCAGGGGGGTTCGAGCTGCCACTCGGATCCCCCACCACTGTTTATCCTACACCATTTTCCAAAATTTGTCAACGTCGCAACTGTAAAATGCCAGCCACTTTTGGGGGCGTACTGACATAATATGTCAGTACGCCTTAAAATTAGTTGCCAGATGTTTCTGCATCCCGAAAAAATTCCGTGATACGTCGCTTAAAAACCGACGTCAGCACAAGTTGAATCAGTCCCAACGCAGCCATTACAAAGGCGATGAGGATCATCGAGAGCGCAGCCGCCTGCGAGAAGTCGCTGTTCTCAACAAAGCCCAAAATCGCCACGGTGATCAGATTCCACCGACCGGAGACAACAAAGATGACCGCACTGATGGCAGTCATACAGCGGACGAAACTGTTTGCTAAGGCGTGTTGACATTTATGTGAGTTACCTCCGTAATTCAAGGCACAACATCGCTCAACGCCGATACGTACCCAAACAGATACACTGCGCGCAATCCGAAATTGACTACCCCGATAAGATCGGCGTTTCATTGAGTTTAGAGCAAACGGGGCACAAAAAAAGGGGGTGTATCCTCAAATCTGAAGATACACCCCCAGTCTGTATCAGGATAGCCCGGATAACAACCGCTTTATCCTGAAAATCCTGTTAATCCTTTGATCCTGATTCCGATTGCCCCCCATCCGGCACATCACGGTCTGGCACCGGACGACGCTCCTGCTCAAATTGTCGAGCTGCTTCAGGATCCATCTCCCTCAGCCGACGAAGCCCTTCCTCTGTACCGTACTGGTCTATCAACTGTTGTGCGTTATTGAAACGCTCTGGTGATAGCCCTTCGCTCAGTTCCGATTCAATCCCCTGTGATGTCAACTGCTTTTCGATGTCCGCCGCACTTGGAGGGGATATGGGCTTGACTGTATCGGGGAGATCTGATGGAGAAAGTATCCCTTCTGTATCAACAGGCAAGGTTTCACCAGAAACGGTATCTGTCTCTGAATACGCCCTACTGAGTGCTTGCGGATTATCTGATGAATGGGAACTACGGACATCCCCCTGTTGAACATCTTCCTCCGATATAACCCTTACTTTCACCGGCGGCTTATCCGAAAGAGGAACGACACCCCTTGAAAATGGGCGGCGTCGTTCAAGTATGGCTAGCTCCTGATCTACCATTTCTTTCTCTGTTTCAGTTAATGACAGATCTAAATTGTCCGCAGCAATCATTTTCTCAATTCCAGCGATGGAGGTGCCTAATTGGATTGACTGGTCAAACTTCTTAAAATACTCCTCCTGTTCATACGGGTCCTCTATCGCATAATATTCCGCAGGAAGAGGATGAACTTCGCCCGCCTCTGTTATGATTTTGCGCCGTGGTGTTCTGGTTTCTGAATTCGCAGCACTTTCAAGCATTTCAAGAAAGGGATTGTTTATCTCTGATTCTAAAATAGTGTCCCCCTCCTCATACTGTTCCCAACTAGGGACAAGCACTTGATGCCGTTGCCCATCAGGACCGAGAACCGTCTGGATTACTTTACCCTCAAACAACATCTCGTGGCTCTCTTGAGTCTCCCGTATCGCAAGGGATACCAAGGGCGTCATTTCCCCGGTTAGCAAATACTTGTTTACGTCTATCTCCTTCTGGCTCATCGGCTCTTCAGAAATGTAGAGACGACCGGCTATATCATAAGAATATTCGCCATCTGGTGTCATTCCCACGAAGGCGGGATTATCCCCTTCGTGCTTAGTCGTTTCGTTTCTTGCTGCAATTGATTCTTCTTCGCCATGATGGCTGTGTGGGGGCGAAGAATGGTCATGCCGACCTTCAATTGAACGTTGAAACGCCGTCATCTCGGCAATCCATTCCTGATGGTTTTGGTCCGCTTTGTAATTGACATAAGACAGATACGCCACGCCAAGCAGCACCACAACACAACTACCAACAATGTATGGCAAAAAACGACCCTTTAACATCGGAAAAACCTCCTTCTTTTAATTATTATTAACGCAAGTTGCTAGTGTTTTATTTAATGATGAGTGTAATCATGGTAGCAATGAGAAACAAAACAACCTTAATCTCAAACCCAGCGGCAGTAACGGCATGAATAGCGCGTGGTAAACGTTGGGTGATTAGACCATTTGT